>NZ_LDIG01000061.1 GCF_015845845.1 Paenibacillus dendritiformis | reverse complement strand
CCGAAACAGAGCTAAACGGATTCAGCTAACGGGTTCTTACCGTCATCTGCAAAAGTTACGAACCCGCTGTGAGCATGTGTTTGCTGAAAGCAAAGTTGCGCATGGCATGGATCGTGCACGGAGCCGCGGACTCGACTGCATGCAAGAACAGGCGCTACTGACGGCGATCGTTCAAAATCTGAAAAGACTATGCCGGTTTGGGAAAAAGCGATCTCGAACTGGTATGTCGGCATGCCAAAAAACGAAATCCGTGATGACAGAGGCGTTGTCACGCCTACTCATTTCAGCGCTGGCTGAGTTGTTTTACTCGTTTTGCATGTCCATCAGACGGCTACAACTGCACTAATTCACCGGACTTCTAAATTTCCTGAATATATTTTGCTGAATATATAAAAACACCGTTACCGGCCTCCTTATTTGCAGCCTAAACAGGCAGAATAACATAAAACCTTTTATTATATCGAATAAACTATCATCCTGCCTCAGCGCTACTAAAATCCATTTCCATACACTTCTGTTGCTTAATCTCACCATACGGCATTTCGCTTCTTGGTCATCAAAGTGAATTTTGAACGGGGGTGATTAATGCACTCATTGCGTTGGGTTATCACAAAATACATCAAAAGAAAAGCATAATAATTTGAAAACAGGAGATGAAGTAAATGAAAAAACTTCGAATTTTGGTTTCGGTTGTTATGATGTTTATGGTGTTGAACCTGTCCATTGTCAGTGCATATGGAGCGACAAATGACAATAGTATCTATCAAGCCTCCAAAACGTACCAAAGTGAATCTGGCATCGACCTTGCTGCCCTTTTTTCTGATGTTTCTGACGAAACTAAAGAATATTGGAAGAAAACCTTTGGTAACACAATTGTCAAAGCGTAACCGAAACGGAACAATATTTCCGTCTAGACTCGAATCAACAATTAGTTCCAATGACAAATAAAGAAGTTAACGAGATCTCCCCACTTGATGTCGGCTCAGGTGAAAAATACGGCATCAGAGTATTTGCTGTAACGTCAGAAAGAGATTCTAACGGCGAGCTCCTAATCGGAGGAAACTTTGAATGGACAAAAACACCACCGCTGGCCCAAGGTAATAGCATGGATGGGTTTGCTATTGCTTGGAATGGCGAACTAACAATTCTAAGATACAATGCTTCACTAAGATACGATGAAGGCACTGAATATCCATCCGCTTCTAATATTACTCCAGCAGGTGGAATCGCATTAGAATTTAGCGAGGCAATAGATAAAGGGTGGTTTTCTCCAAATTGGTATCTTCAAAGTGGAGGGATTTCAGCCACTATAAAAAAAGGAGATGGAAGTTTTAAAAATGGTTCCGGCAATGTGACAGCTCAATATCTCCACACTAGCACCACTACAACTGTTACTGGCTTAGGTATTTCACTATCAGGCGGGAGCATTAGCTGGACTACAACAGAAAAGGTTGAACCTGTTGCAGCCGTTGCTGCTTTTAAATACTAAAATAAAATTATAAAAGAGAATAGGGCGAATATTATCGCTCTATTCTCTTATTACTGACATAATATATGAGGTGATACGATGCACCGCCTTACAATATTTGTTATGCTGCTTGCATGTATAGTACTTACTAGCTGCAAAACGGATACAACAAATGATGAAGACAAACTCACAAAGGATGAATTCATATTATCCTATCAAAATCAATTTCAGTATGTTATCGAAGAGGAGCAGCTTACCTCCCCCTTTGATCCTTACCATAGTTTTCATGGGGTAAGCCCCTTCTTGAGGAAGGAATGGGCTTCTTTAGATATCCAGTCGACCCGGGCGACAAGGAAACAGTTTTATTTTTCATATGATGAAAAACATAATCAACTAATTCCCATCGATAAAGAGCGATTTCATTCGTTGTCTAAAGAGAAAATGAACGAACTGTATCGGCTTTCATTATATCTGATCATCGAAGATAACAGCGGGCAAACCTATCCTACAGAAGCGCGGCTGATTGGTTCCTTTGAGTGGTCGCGCCCATTGCCTGACACGTTGAACCACCTGCCCTATGCTTTTTTAGGAGCCTATGGCAGACTTGCCTATTTAGAAGATTACGCATCGTTTCAAGGCAATATCGAACCAATGCTTTTCTTTGGAGGAAAAGGGTTCGGTTGGCAAGGAGATTCCAGCGGACCTGTTCCCCTCTATGGAACATTCAGCATGATTGCATACCAGACTCGGGAGGCAACGATATCCAAAGAACAGTTTGTATATGTCGTACCCTTTCACAGGGATAACCATTCTGCCTATCAAGTAGCCCAAGAAGATGACTATATCAAAGTTTATCAGCATAGGGATACTCCGCTTGGCAATCTGTATGTGCAGTTTCCGTAATTTCTTTTCCTGTCACATGATTAAGCCATCGTCCCCAGCATTGACAAAAAGCCATTATCGAGAAGTCTTCCCTCGAAATGGCTTTCTTTCGTCTATTTCCGATTACGATAGATTTCTCCAACATGATATCGCGATACTTGATTGCGTTTCGCCAAGGCAAGGCATCGCCATGGGAACACATCTCTGCTTGAATAATCTCCCTCGCGACTTCGGGAACATACGGAAAGCCGTGTCCTGTCATTTCCTTTAGCAGCATCGTTTTCCCCGCGCCAGGGCCGCCGGTGATAATGACAAAATCATCCCTGAATAATGTACACTTTGTTATGTCTACTCCCCCCATCACCGGCTTATATCTCTTTTTGCAAAAGAAGCTCATCATCCTGTACATAGCCGCAGCGTTCATATGTTTTAATGGCGGCGGCGTTATCGCTGCCTGTTAATATTTTTATATTCTTTACCCCACAGGCGGCCAGCTTTTCCTCAAGCAATGAAATCATGGAGACGGCCAGCCCCTGTCTTCGGGCCGAAGGTTCCACATACATTTCCGTGATTTCACCTTGCGCTTCCCGGTAACAAAACGATTCAAAACGTTGCGCGCAGGCAAAACCGACGACTTTCCCGTTCATGGTCGCAACCGCAATGAATTCGCCACTCTTGTTCATGCTCTCGATAATCTCTGATACGGGCCGCCGCTCCCCGCCGTTAAAAGCTTGATTCAATCCGGAGAGCGCCTCCGCATCGTCGTTCGTGGCCAATCTTACTTCCGTCGTCATCCATTCATTTCCTCCTATGAACTCTTTATACCGGTTACATTATGGGAATACCATCTGGATAATAACTAATAACACTCATTTGTCCTGCAAAAATCAACTCGGTTTCAACTTCTTGTGGAGAATTTCTATTCCTCATAAGTATAATACGAATAGAATCTACTGGAGTCTATTCCGAAAAGCCTTGTAGACCAAGGCTTCTGTCCCCAGCATCCATTATGTGGATAGATCTAGTATGGATACGGTAACCGTTGAATTAAAATTGCGAGTTGGAGAAGGGAGGAAGTTATCTGGCTATGGTTTCTGGCCTACTGGTGGTGATAGTTCCAGCTACTTTTTAGATGTGGATGGTAATTTTCTTGCACTTAAACCAGGACAAGGGTCTATAATGTCTACCTTAACACCTAACAGACTTATCGTATATTATTTTACAATTACAAATTAACAGTAACTAAGGCCTGTAGTTCTCATAAGACTTTATAAAGTAAATTCAGTAAAGCGATACAAATAAGAGCCGTGGGAGTCCTTCCTCAAGGCTCTTTTACATATGCCGATGATCGGCATCCTCTCTAAAAATAAATTCAATACATCCTTCGAATGAACTTCAAAAACATTTGTTCGTTATCTTGATTATAAATCCTTTAACCGATTATCATCCGGCCATATTCCGGTCAAATTTAAGTTAAAAAAGCCCCGCTGGCCAATGCCAGCAGTGCTTCTTTTCACCACGGCGCAACTTTCATGTTAGTTTCCCTACAGCTATAGTACAAGCATTAAAAAGCACTCTCTCATATTGTAATATTAAGAAAGGAGGTGGCTTGAATGAGACGTCATCGTAGAGCAATCACTATTATTCTTCACCGAGGTCAAAAAGTATTGGTAGAGTGCAGACGCCGTAGAAGACGCTAATTACTCATTTTATGGAGCGTCGAACCTTGCGTGTCTACCCGTAAGAAAAAAGTCTCGGAATAATCCGGGGCTTTTCCCGTATATGTTTGATTTGCAGCAAAAAAAGAGTCCCAGCAGCACAATGCCAGCTTAGCTCCTTTTCACCGGTTCCTCCGGATTTGTATACATTATACCAAATCGGGTATTGAGCAGCCGACCTCCCACACCACCGTACGTACCGTTCGGTATACGGCGGTTCCTCAGTTTACGCAGTTATTTGTCGATAATAATCTGTAAAGAATAGGAATCCAAAACCTTTGATGGTATTATTGCCGAGGGATTTTGAGAGGATTGGGCTGTTGGATATTCTCCAATAGCCCTTTCTTGTGTTTGCGTATTCCCATGCCTTCTGTGTCGGGATTCCGAGCGATTTCAATTTATCGAACTTTGTCTTCACCCGTTTCCATTGTTTCCAGAAGATCATACGAATTCGCCTTCGCATCCATTCATCCGTCGTTTTGAGCAGGTTCTTCATGTCGGCAATTTTGAAATAGTTCACCCAGCCTATGATATATCGTCTAATCTTCATGGCTCTGTCTTCGTTCCCCATTCCGTTACTTCTTGAAGTCAGCTCTTTGATCTTAGTTTTCATCTTTGCGATGGATTTCGGATGGATTCTGATTCTCGTTTCTCCTTTGTTAGAGTAGAAGGAGAATCCAAGAAATTTAACCCTCCTCGCTTCGTCCACAACTCAGTGTTCGTTCCGCGCTCTTTCTGCTTTTGCAGAAGATGAGTAGGTCATCCGCATATCGGACAAACCTGTGGCCTCTGCTTTCCAGTTCCTTATCCAATTCGTTCAGCATGATATTGCTAAGAATTGGACTCAGATTGCCCCCTTGCGGTACGCCGACTTCCGTTTCCTCGAACTTATGCTTCACAACAACGCCAGCTTTCAGGTACTTGTGTATGAGCGAGATGACCCGCCCATCCTTGATGGTTCTTGATAATACCTCGACGAGCTTACTTTGATTCACCGTGTCGAAGTACTTTTCCAAGTCCATATCCACCACATATTTGTACCCTTCTTGTATGTTAGCTTGGCTACTTCTGATTGCGTCATGAGCGCTTCGTTTAGGGCGGAAACCGAAGCTGTTCTCCGAGAACTGCCTCTCATAGATCGGCGTGAGCACTTGAGCGATTGCTTGTTGGATGACTCGATCAACAACCGTCGGTATTCCGAGGTTCCTTTTCTTTCCGTTCTCCTTCGGGATTTCCACCCTTCGGACAGGATTCGGGCGGTATTTTCCGTCAAGGATTGACTGCCGGAGTGTCTCCCCGTTCTCTTTGAGATATTATAGAAGTTCATCTACTCCCATCCCATCGATTCCATGAGAACATTTGTTCGCTTTCACTCTCTTGAATGCTTCATTCAGATTGTTCCTGCTCACAATTTGCTCAAGTATTCCATCCTTCGGCAAGTCTGCATTGGTGTTATCCGTTTCAGTTATCCTTGCAGGAATGTGCGCTTCCGCATATCCTTCGTGTTCCGCACTATCTTTCTGCGCGAAGCCTCCCTTTGGGAGTTGGCTGCCCTTTGCTCCTGTTTCGGTAACTTTCATTGATCCACACCTCCTTAGGTTCGGCCCTTCCCGCATGTTGTCGACGACATGCGGTACTACGGCGTCTGCTGACTTCTCATGATAAATCTTGTTTCAACCGTGATTTGAATAGGTATCTCCTCGCGTCCATGAGACCTCCCACGGTAAGACGATTCACTTTCCTTCCATTTACCCGCACCATTTACACTGGAATGTCCGTGTAGTGTATTGGACTTTGCTTTGTTATGCAAGCTCATCCCATTCCTTGTGCCTGATGATGTTCGTATTCCTCGGGCCGGAAGTTTGCCTCCAGCTTCCTTCAGATTCCATCTCACGATGGACACCCTTGCTCTTGGCTAGTGGTTGGCCACTACATGCCCCCACATCGGTCTTTCACCGCCTAGTTAATCGCCATGCGTGGCGCACATAAAATAGCCCTGCTGAAGAGGCAGGGCATATAATGAAGTTGCTCCATGGGTATAGACGCAGGTCTTACCAGATACATCCACGAGAAATAATTACAAGCAAGATAAACAGAACCAAGATTACACCAATGGAAGTAAAGCCTCCGAATCCACATGAGAAGCCTCCAATACCTCCAACAACACCGCTCATAAGGCAACCTCCTCTCTAAAGTGAACCATGAGCGCAGGATACAACCATGTTAATCTTAGAAGATAAATGCACGAGAAATAATTACAAGCAAGATAAACAGAACCAAGATTACACCAATAGAAGTAAAGCCTCCAAATCCACATGAGAAGCCTCCAACTTCACTCATTGCAGCAACCTCCTTTCGCTATGTTCATACTCATTGTATTGAAGTTGCTTTCATTATGACTTGGCTATATCCCATACTGAAAAATTTAGGCTTTATGCGTTGAAAGGATAAGCTATTTCCCCATCTGACAGCCGTTGCTTAATTTCGATTGTCATCTTTTTCTTCGCCCCCCTTTGCTTTCAAAACTTCCACGGCCTTAATCAAGGCCTGCGGCAGCCCCGCACCCATACATCCGCCGTTCTCAATAATGGACAGCAGCTCATTGGCCAGATTGAAAAAAATCGTCGCGTCCCGCAGCAAAGGGCTTCGTTCTGAGCCTATGGTGAGTATTGGATTCCTAACCTTAAATGTTCCAGCAAACAACTTATTCCCAAAGTATACGCCGATATACTTAGCATCATCTCCAATTGTAACGGTTGCTCCTGATATATCGATTTCATGCTGCCTTATAGGATCTGTAGAAGGGGCCGCCAACTCGTTGAAATAACATCTTACATCTGTACCTGCCGAATCGAACTCAATCCGATTTGTTTTATGCTTTGCTTCCATACTCCCGATGCCAGCGAATTGATCGGGACTTCTTGTTATCAAATCCATTTCGTAATCAGATTTTATTACCATTTCAGCACCGCGAGCTGGACCCATAAAATAAAACGGCGGCAGCAGATTGCCTCCCGTTACGATGGCGTATGGGTTCTTGACGTTGGTCATGCTGTCTACGCAGGGATAACGCGTGGCCACTTGCTCCTGCGTCATCTTGGCGAAGGCGTCGTATTGGTCGGATCGTCGACTGAACTCTTTTTCAACTTCTCCCAATCAAAAAGGCCCCGCCAGCGGCGAGACCTCATGAATGGTATGTTATTTTTCTCAACTGCAGCCAGGGCTTCGTTAATCAGTTCGAGCTCTTTGGTATACTTCGCAATCTCCGCATCGTATGAGTCCGTCCATCAATTACGGCACCTTTATCTTGCAATTCCTTCCCGTCCACAATTACGGCATACTCGCCGGTAACCTTTTTACCGACTTTTGATTCTGGGAGTTACCATGGTTATGTGTGCCTATGTTCACCCTATTCAGCTGATTCTGGGCCCGGTAGGAATTTATCTCCCCGGCAAAACCGCCATTCGAACCATAGAACGATATAGCAGATACCCCGGAATCAGAACCCTTAGTAATCCGGATGCGGTTATATCCGTAACTGTCATAAAGTATAATACGAATAGAATCTACTGGAGTCTATTCCGAAGGGTCTTAATTTATAAGGCTTTTTCTTTTTGACTTGGAATCAATCCGCAATAGACGATGAGTCTGTCCCCAATCCGTCCCCAGCAGCCGCTATGTTGATAATATGTGGATATATTGTGGATAGACTGTGGATAAAAAAGCCGTGGCATAATGCCGGAGCTCCCCTTTTCCCTATGCGAAAGGGGAACACCCAACCTTTAAGCCTGACCCTCAAACTGGAGAGATAACCAATTGAGGCGTCTAAATACCGTAAGCCTACGTTTATGCAGCTTCACTTTTACCTTTCGAGGCATAATGACGCCTTTTTTTGTTATTTAACTTGAAAATATCCAAAAATAAAGATTGTCAATCTTTCAGAAAAATGCAATAATTACTATTAATCCTATGATTATAAGTTAAAACCTAGGAAATACTTCTTCGATGTACCCCACAGAATGTTAGATAATGCTTCAGCCAACGGCTGGAATATCGCCTTGAGTAGAACATCCTAATCTGCTTAGGCGCTCCCGAGTATTCTTCATGATTCACTTCCTTAAACCTTCGATTGGTAGCGCTGAATTTAGTTAAAGATCCATTATATGGTATTTAATATTATTATATTACTTAATTAGACATTATATGTCGATCGCAATGCCTCCTTCATGCTTATTCGGGCAGTTCTTTAAAGTTTTCTTTAAAGTCAAGATTACCAATTACCTACTTCAACTGCATAGGTCATGGATGTAATTAATCACATGTTCAAGAGGAGGAGAATGCTTGGTATCTCCAATTATTGAAGTCCAGAAGTTAAGTATAAGCTTCCACACGGATGACGGTGTCGTTCCCGTTGTCCATTCGGTTAGTTTTCATATTCATCCCGGTGAGATATTGGGGATTGTCGGAGAGTCTGGATGCGGAAAGAGTGTAACGTCCTTGTCGATTATGGGACTTATCCCTGCAATGACTGGAAAAGTTAGCGGAGATATTCATTTTAAAGGAGAAAAACTCCCCATATTATCGGAAGCGAAGATGCGGAAAATCCGCGGTAACCAAATTGCGATGATCTTCCAGGAACCAATGACCAGCCTGAACCCTTTATTTACAATCGGGGAGCAATTAACCGAAGCACTACGAATTCATAAAAAAGCAGATAAAAAACGAGCTAAGGCGAGAGCTATAGAAATGATGAAGCAGGTAGGACTCGGAAGAGCCGAAGCCTTAATCAATGAATATCCGCATCAACTGTCTGGCGGCATGAGGCAGAGGGTCATGATTGCCATGGCCATGATGTGTGAGCCCGAACTGCTTATCGCAGATGAACCGACTACCGCGTTGGATGTGACGATTCAAGCCCAAATCCTTGAGCTGATGAAGAAACTAAATCAAGAAACAAAGACAGCGATTATGATGATTACGCACGATTTAGGCGTTGTGGCAGAAATGTGCCAGCGAATGGTCGTTATGTATGCCGGCAAGATTGTGGAAGAAGGCGATGTTCGAACGATTTTCCAACATCCCAAGCATCCGTACACCATCGGTCTAATCCAATCTGTTCCAGACATGCGAGTGAAAAAGGAAAGACTCTATTCGATACCAGGTCAGGTTCCGAAGCCGGGTTCTCACAGGCAAGGCTGTTCTTTTGCGCCGCGCTGCACACATGCATCGGAACGATGTGTGAGTGAAGAGCCCTCATTACAGAGCTTCGACAATGGACAAAAGGTGAGTTGCTGGTTATACGAAGACGGGAAAGGAGCAGACATCCATGACTCAGCCATTAGTTCAAGTTGAAAACTTGAAAATGCATTTTCCGATCAAAAAGGGGCCGCTGGGGAAAAACGCAGGCGCGGTGAAAGCCGTGGACGGCGTATCCTTTCACATCAACAAAGGAGAAACGCTTGGGCTTGTCGGCGAGAGCGGCTGCGGGAAGTCCACGACGGGGAAAATGCTGCTTAGACTTCTTGAGCCGAGCGAAGGAAGCATTTATTTCGAAGGACAGGATATTACGAAGCTGTCTGGCAATGACCTGAGGAAGATGCGCCGTAACATGCAAATGGTCTTTCAGGACCCGTTTGCCTCATTAAACCCTCGTCATACGATTCGAAAAATCCTTGAGGAACCGCTCATTGTCCATGGCGTAAAGGACAGGTCGGAACGAAAACGAAAAGTAAAGGAATTATTGGACGTCGTTGGCCTAAGCAGCTACCACGCATCCCGTTACCCCCACCAGTTCAGCGGTGGACAACGGCAGCGGATCGGCATCGCAAGGGCACTTGCCATTCACCCGAAGCTTATTATCGCCGACGAGCCGGTATCCGCTTTGGACGTATCGATCCAGTCGCAAGTATTGAACCTCCTTCAGGATCTGCAGCAAGAATATAAGCTCACCTATCTGTTCATCGCGCATGACTTAGGCGTTGTTCGCCATATCAGCGATCGGGTAGGCGTTATGTACTTGGGCCAACTGGTCGAAATATCCGATACGGAAGATTTATACGACAAGCCGCTTCATCCGTACACGCAAGCGTTATTATCAGCCGTTCCCATTGCGGATGTTACCTGCCCGAGGGAAAGGATTATTCTGGATGGCGATGTGCCAAGTCCGGTTCACCCGCCCACGGGGTGCCCCTTTCATACCCGATGTCCGAAGGCATTTGAACCGTGTTCGGCTGCCCGCCCGCAGCTAAGTGAAATTGATCCAGGTCATTACGTGGCTTGTCACTTATACGAACAAGTCCGCGTAGACATAAGTTGAAAACGATTACACTAATGGGGGGGATATTATGAAGAAAATTGGTTGGATATTATTAACTTGCATGCTGATCCTGTCTGTTGTGCTCGCTGGATGCAACAACGGGAACCAAAGTAATGGCAATGAATCGGAAAGCGGCGGAACACTTATCTATGGAAGAGGAGCAGATTCCACAGCGCTTGATCCAGCCATCACCACAGAAGGAGAATCATTTATTGTTACCCAGCAAATTTATGAAACACTTGTAAAGTATAAAACAGAAAATACGGAGATCGAGCCAGGACTTGCTGAAAAATGGGAGGTTACTGAGGATGGCTTGACGTATACGTTTCACCTGCGGAAAGGCGTAAAGTTTCACGACGGAACGGACTTCAACGCGGAAGCGGTCGTAACCAACTTCCAACGCTGGGCCCAAAGTAAAGACGAAGCAAAATTTGCCTACTATTCTTCCATGTTTGGCGGATTTGAAGGTGATCCTGGTCATGTCATTAAAGAGGTAAAAGCGGAAGACGAGCATACCGTTGTGTTCACATTGAATCGTCCGCAAGCTCCGTTCTTAAAAAACCTGGCCATGACCATGTTTGCGATTGCCAGCCCTGATGCACTAAAAAAATATGGGGATGATTTCACGAAAAATCCGGTGGGAACAGGGCCGTTCAAATTCAAATCATGGAAAGCGAATGACACGATCGAGCTTGTGAAGAATGAAGATTACTGGCAAGCCGGCCTTCCCAAGCTAGACGGCGTAAAGTTCAAAGTCATTGCCGACAACTCGGCCCGTCTGAATGCCCTGATGAAAGGCGAGCTTGATTTGATGGATGGCCTAAACCCCAGCGATCTGGATCAAGTAAAGGGAAACAGCAAACTGCAGCTATTCGAAAGACCGTCGATGAACGTAGGCTACTTTGGTTTCAATACGGAAATGCCCCCTTTTGATAAAAAGGAAGTCCGTCAGGCAATCAGCCATCTCATTAACAAAGAAGCTTTGATCGCTAACTTTTACGAAGGAACGGCAGAACCCGCCAAAAACCCGATGCCGCCATCAATCAGCGGCTATAATGACGACATTGTCGACTATGAATATAGCGTTGAGAAAGCAAAAGCGTTATTAAAAGCGGCCGGATTGGAAAACGGCTTTGAAATGGACCTGTGGGCAATGCCTGTGGCGAGACCTTATATGCCGGATGGCCAAAAAATAGCAGTAGCGATTCAAGCGTCTTTGAAGGAAGCCAACATCAAGGCCAATATCGTAACGTTTGACTGGGGCACTTACTTAGAGAAGGTTCAAGCTGGAGAAGCTCCTGCATTTATGCTTGGCTGGACCGGGGATAATGGAGATGCCGATAACTTCATCTATACATTATTGGATAAAGACAACATCGGATCGAACAACTACTCGCGTTACAGCAATGACGAATTGCATGACATCCTGATCGAAGCGCAATCCAACCCGGATGAAGATAAACGCAATGAGCTGTACAAAAAAGCACAGGAAATTATTCATGAGGAAGCGCCTTGGGTTCCTCTGGCTCACTCGAAACCTCAGCTTGCAGGCATTAAAGAAATTCAAGGATTTTTCCCGCATCCAACGGGAACTCAATCCTTTATTAACGTATCGATCAAATAATCGGCAGCGAGGGACGCCCGGATTGCGCGCATTCTGATCATAGCATGGACAATGAGGAGTATGGTTGGATCATGCTCCTCCTTTTTTACAAGCAGCTTGAAAAAGAGGTGAACAGATTTGTTATCTTTCACAATAAAACGGTTGGGAGCCTTAATTCCGGTGCTTCTGGGAATGGCGTTTATCGTGTTCATGATGATTCGAGCCATTCCAGGCAACCCGGCACAGCTTATACTGGGCCAGCAGGCGACACAGGATGCCGTGGCGGCATTGACAAAGGAATTAGGCTTAGACCAGCCATGGTATATCCAATTTTTCGAATATTTGGGCGGGTTGTTTACAGGAAATTTGGGTGTCTCCCTAAAAACAAGAACTCCGGTCGCCGAGGAAATTTGGCCTTATTTAGCAGCAACGATTGAACTTGCCATCATTGCTATGATTATTGCGGTTGTCATTGGTGTCAATGCCGGGATTATTTCAGCATGGTTCCAAAATTCATGGTTCGATTATGTGGCCATGATTATCGCGCTTATCGGCGTATCGATGCCTATTTTTTGGCTGGGCTTGATGGAACAATACATCGTCGCCCTGAAGTGGGATCTTTTGCCGACGACCGGGCGGGATAATATCCGGGATCCCGTGGAGGCGATCACGAATTTATATTTAATTGATACCTTGTTGCACAGGAGATTCGATCAATTTATCGAGGTGATCCGTCACCTAATCCTTCCGGGTATTGCTTTAGCCACGATTCCTATGGCGATTATAGCCCGAATGACAAGATCGTCCCTGCTTGAGGTGATGCGTTCCGATTTTATCCGCACAGCCCGTGCCAAAGGGATGAGAATGTTCTGGGTGGTGTATAAGCATTCCTTGAAAAACGCGTTAATTCCGGTAGTGACGGTCATCGGTCTGCAGACAGGCATGCTGCTCGGAGGGGCGATATTAACGGAGACCATATTCGGTTGGCCGGGAATTGGCACTTATATTTACAATGCGATTAATTATCGTGATTATCCGGTGATTCAGTCTGGTATTTTAGTCATTGCCTTCCTCTTTATTATGATTAATCTGTTCGTAGATTTGCTGTATGCGGCAATCGATCCAAGAATTAAGTACAAATAGGAGGGAACTGTCATGGCACAAATCGTCAGCAATCCCCCGCCGATCTCGGCTCCCCCCGTGAACGAAGAACCCTCCATCTCGCCATGGAAGGATGGGTGGAGAAGCTTTAGGAAAAATAAAGCCGCCATTGCCGGAGTAGGCATCGTCATCTTCTTTCTGTTCTTGGCTATTTTTGCAGATTTATTGGCTCCCTACTCCTATGATGCTCAAAAATTATCAGATAAGCATGTGGCTCCGTCGTCAGCGCACTGGTTTGGAACGGACGAATACGGGCGGGATATCCTGAGCAGGATCATTTATGGCGCCCGGCTGTCTTTATGGGTCGGCTTCGTCTCGGTGGCGGGGTCAATCCTTGTCGGATCGGTTCTAGGCTTGATCGCGGGATATTACGGAAGATGGCTTGATATGATCATCTCCAGAATCTTCGAGATATTGCTGGCTTTCCCGAGTATTTTACTAGCGATTGCCATTGTGGCTACATTAGGGCCGTCATTACGGAATGCATTGATTGCCATTGCCATTATCAATATCCCGACCTTTGGCCGGTTAGTCCGTTCCCGAGTGCTGGCTATCAAGGAAGAGGAATATATTGCGGCGGCGAAAGCCATTGGCATGAAAGACGGCAGAGTCATTTTTCATCACATTCTTCCGAACAGTCTGGCCCCTATCATTGTGCAGGGAACGCTGGCCATTGCGACGGCTATCATTGAATGTGCGGCATTGGGATTTCTAGGCTTGGGTGCGCAGGCTCCGGCATCGGAGTGGGGGACCATGCTGGCTGAATCCCGGAACTACATCCTTCAAGCGCCGTGGACTGTATTATTCCCGGGACTATCCATCATGTTGACTGTCCTTGGATTTAATTTAATGGGAGACGGCCTGCGGGACGCGCTTGATCCGAAAATGAAAAGCTAAATAATAATAAGCAGACATATTGCAGCGAGTCAGCCAAAACAAGGCTGGCTTTTGAACTTTTTTGACATCTTTTCATCTTGCTTTCTTACCTTTTTAACAAACCCAAAAGGCCATAAAACGCAAATATAAGCCTCTAGGACTATCCTATTTTTTATTTCCGCCAAAAAGTTGGACAATCTGCCTTGTCCACAATATTAAACTCGATCATTTTCTCAAGTAATGAAAAATCAACCGGACTATCCCACGGGATACGTACCAACTGCTTGGTGTGATCATAGCCCGCCTTCACAATTTCACCAGAAAAATGGCTAATCCCTGCCCTTTCGGGGGCAACAGCCAAATGATGTTTGGCTACGCTAAAGCCGATAATAAATGTGCCGTGATCGGTAAACATAGGCTGATTCCACGCCATTTTTGGCATTAAATTTGGAAATTGCTTAGTTACCCAAGCCAAAACCTCTTCCGTCCGGGCCCGATGTTGCGGGTTATCAATATGCGCTAAATATTCTGCAAAAACTTCCATGTTGTTCCCTCCTAAAATTATGAGTTTGAGCCGCATTCGCCAAGCTCAATGGCCCCGCCCGGAAAACACCAGCATCCGTTATCCGATCGGTTGAGCATCAGCACTTGCTGCGACGCGTTATACAAAATAATGCTTGCGCCGCATAACAGCAGCGGATCATGGCCAATTCGGCTCCGCATCCTTTTGATGTACTCTAACATGGACTCTCCCCTCCGCCCTGCTTCTCCTTCAAGCTTCTTCGAATCTCTTGAACCAATAAGCTCTTCTCTTCTTCCGAGATCGCATCCGCCGACAATTTTCGAGCAGCGACAGGCACAAGCCATGGATATACTTCTTCATAGGTAATTCCGGATAACTTCGTATACTCATCCATAAATACATCGATAATCGCTTCCCTCATCGGATCAAAAAATTCCGAGATGCTTACTCTCTTCCTATGCCGGTACCACGCCCAGATCTCTTGCACATCCTGTTCATCCAGGCAGGCCACCGAGAAATCATTGCCGTTCAGCAAATGAGCCTTGAGCGACATCAGACGCTTGCTCTCCTGAAAATACGTCCGCCCCATCTGCAGGGCGACAATTTGCGGGCGCAGCACATAGCAGGTCTTGCGCGCGACGATCCGGTTCCGCACAATTAACTGCCGATCCCGCAGCCCGACGCCGGCGTCGCGGAAGCCCAGCCATCCGGTAAGCAGCAGCGGAGGCAGCAGCGCCAGCACCCAATAGGCATAGGCTCCCAGGAACCAATATACGCCAATGAAGGCAAGCGCAAGGAACAGCAGGTGGCAGCGGATATAATACCACCAGGCCCGCCGCGGCGCGCCATGCTGCACCGAGCCGAGCTCGAAGTCCGGCAGGCATCGCGACAGCAGGTCCGGGATGTCGCGGACCGGGACGTACGGATGCAGCATCAGCGATTCCTTCATGTCTGACGAGACGACGCGGACCTCGATCTCGGCGTAGCCCAGCGCCTGCCGGAGCAGCCCCTCCTTCACCACGATCGCCTGGACGCGCTCCGGCTTGATCGCATTCATCTTTTTCTCGAACAGCCCGTAGGTGACGACGATGCTCCCGTCCCGCTCCTCCGCCGTGAACCCGTAATATTTGACGATATAGAGCAGGGAAGACAGCAGCCAGGCGCCAAGCAGCGCCCCGGCGCCCATGATCGCGATCGATACCGGCCCGGATATGCTCGATTCGATGGCATGCAGCAGTTGATCCGAGATTCGCTTCGGTACGATCAGCTTCACAATGTCATCGGCGAATGAGAGCAGCCCGGCGAAGAACGCCAGCACCAGCCCGGGATTCATCGTGCTGAGCGCCCCGACGAACAGTTGGCCTGCCGGCATGCGAACGAGGGGGAGCGCCGGGGCGGCCCCCGCTTCCGGCCGGCACCCGGCGCCGCTGCCTTCCGCCGCGGCTTCCTCCGGCCGCTCGCGCCCCTGGCTGCGCTGCATGAGCAGGCTGCGCAGCTCCTCTGCCCTCTCCAGCGACAGCGCAGGGAGGACGCCATCCGACTCGCCGCTTCCGCCCGGCGTCTCGATCTTTAGCTGCGCCATGCCAAAGAGGCGCTGCAGCAAAGGCTGCTCCACCTGCACCGAATGAATCCGGCTGTAATAGATCGTCTTCTCATCCCGGAAGAACAGCCCCTGGCGGATAAGAAGCTTGTCGGCTTCCACCTGGTATCGGAAGCGGCGCCACTTGATGATGTCGGCCGCGAGGAACAGCAGCAAGGCGGCCCCTCCAATGATAAGATAACGCTGCGGATGCTGGGCTCCTTTGAAGAACAAGATCAGCAGCAGCGGCCATAGATTCCTCAATGTCTTCACCAACGAGAACACGATGAACAGCGGATGAAGGCGATTCTCCCGATCGTTATTCATCGTCTTCCACCCTGGCGAGGACGGCGATGCGCTGCTTCAGCGCTTCGGCGTCCAGCGATTTCAAGCCCTGAATCTCATGGGTCGTGGCCGCGGTCACGATGGAGATTTGGGCCAGATCGAACTTGCGCAGCACGGGGCCGCTAGCCTTCTCGACATGCTGCACGCGGGTCATCGGCACAAGCACATGTTTGCGGAAAAAGATGCCCGAATGAATCTCCACTTCCTCTTCACGAACATCATAGCTAAAATAACGAAAAGTCAGCACGGGCGAGAGGAAAATGTACCATACGCCCGTCGCCAAAAACAGAACGAACGCAATCCAGCCCGGATACTTCACCCACCCCTGGATATGGGCCGCGATGGCGTATGCGGCGACCATCGCAAAGAGAACAAGATGAGCCGCGCATGCGCGAATACGGGCCACCTTCATGAAGTCCGGATGCAGCCGTCTGGTCGATGCTTCGTTCACAATCCTCCTCCTTGTCGCCTGTACTCTCATCATCGGAGCTGCGCGGCAATCGACAGCACCTCTTCCTTCGTCATGGATTCCGACTCCGGAATGATGGTGTACCGCAGGCCATCCTCATCCCACCAGAGCGAATGAAGGGAGTCGTCGTATAGCCCTGCCTGTCCGCGAACCTGGACCTTCTCCATCCCGTACTCCGGTTCCCTGCCCGCTCCCTCCGGTGACGTAGAGACGCTGAGCGTCAGATACGGCTTATCGTCCTTCCAATAATTGAGCGAGATTTCGGTCCGATCGAGGTTTTCTTGCAGGTCGTACATGTAGACTTCCATCAGCTTCACGCCGTCCTCCCGACACTGCAGGAAGGTGCCGCCTAGCGCCGCCTCCGCCTGCTCAAGCGTAACCGTCTTTGTCATCATCGAGTCGTCCAGATAACGCACGGGAATATCGTCCGGAATATCCAGAGTGAACGTCTCTTCGGTGAAGCGCGGGGACATGTCCAGCTTCGTATAGACGGACTCGGTGCGGAGCGGCCCGCTTTCGAAGACGCTTTTCAGCATCATCCATGTCTTCGGGTCAATCCACAGCTCCAGTCGCTGGAACAGATCGCCCTTCTTTTTCGCAACCGCCTTGAAATGAATTGTATTCCATTCGCCGACCTTTTCTTCCCCCACCGTCTCGAAATCATGGGTGGCTTGCAGCTTCTCCAGCATCTGCTTCATCTGCTCACGCTGCGTCAGCGGCGGGCTGTCCCCTCGCACCGACATGCGGAAGGCTTCGCCTCCCGTCTGATCCCATACGATGAACTGATGCCCGTCGTTCACCGTAACGGTGCTGTCCTTCGCCGACGTCACCTCGAGGCGCATCCGATCGGTCTCCCCATCAAGCCATTCCTTCATCAGGTAGCTGTCTTGTTGCTTCCCATTCTCATAAGTGATGCTCAGGCTCTCCCCATAATAGGAGAATGATTCCTTCCCGTTCTCCAGCATCTTGTCCACAATCTGTTCTCCAGACAGGTTGAACCCCAGATTGCTCCGACACCCGCTCACCAGGAAGCTGCAGACGAGCAATATACATAATCCGGTGCGAATTATCCTCATCACGGAACCTCCTCATTATCGGAACCGGCAAGCCACAAGCGTGCCGAACGATGCCTCTGACCATATCCGAATGTCTCCGTCATGCTTTTCCACGATCATCTTCGCGATGCTCAGACCCAGCCCCGAGCTGCCGGCATGCGCCTTCGTCCGGGATGAATCCGGCTGATAGAAGGGCGTGAACAGCCGTTCCAGTTGATCGGCCGCAATCGCCGCCCCTTGATTCTGTACGAACAGAACCAGGCGTTCCCCCCGCCAAGCCTGCACCTCGTCCACCATCGCCGGAAAAATCCAGTCCGGCAGCGGCTCAGACGGCGAATAGGCTCCAAGCCAGATCGAGCGCCCGCCGTCCGTATAGCGGATGGCATTGCCCATCAGATTATCGACCAGCCGGATCATTTGCTGGGCGTTCATATAGCAGGAGCCCGAGACCGCGCAGTCGGTCACGAGCCGGATTCCGCGCTGGGCGCACAATCCGTCATAGCCCGAGAAAAGCATCTCGAACAGCTCATCCCCGTCGACCTCGACCCGCTCCTCCAGCTTCTCCGACGATTTCAGGGCCGTATACATCGTCAGATTGTCCAGCATGCGCCGCATATGCGCAATCTTGTCGAAGAGAACGGCATAATAGTCGCTTTTCTCCTCCTCCGACAGATCCCCTTCCTGCTGCAAGGCCTCGGCATAGGCATGAAGCGAGGTCAGCGGCGTCTTCAGATCGTGGGACAGCGCGGCGACCATATACTCCCGCTCCCGCTGCTCTTCCGCAATATGCTCGCGGGCGCACTCGATCTGGGCGCGCATTTCTTGGAAACGGCCGATAAGCTCTCCCACCTCATCCTTCGCCCGATGGACCGGATTCGGCACGGCCTCCCCGTTCGCGAAGGCGGCCATCTGCCTCATGAGCCCCTGCATCGGACGAATCAGCTTGCGGTGGATAGCGAAGATCGCAGCCGCATACAGCAGGAGGAAGAACAGAACCCAGCCGCCGGCCACGATCAGCGTCCGGTTCTGGAAGGCCGCCAGCCATTGATCGCGGACGATCGTTATCTCGTAGAAGCCGGCAAGCTTCTCCTGGTCGAAGACCGGCTTTTTGAGCGTGTAGGCCCGATGGGATTTGCGCATGTCATACAAATGCTCGTACAGCACCTCCGGCCGGACCCGGTACAGCTTCGGCGTCAGACTGTCCGCCATCGATGAAAATACGGTGACGCCGTCTGCCCGGTAGAGCGTAATCTTGAGCGAGTCGCTCGCCTCCCGCTGCAGCGCGGCGAACCGTTCGTCCGGCTGCACCCGGTACAGCGACACATCCTGCAGCAGCGGCTCGAGCTCGGCCAGGAGGCCGGTCATTTCGATATATTCCTTCAGCTCCTGGCGTTCATCATAAGTATGAATAAGCTGATAGAACACATATCCGGCCAAGACCGGGAGCAGCATGACGACGAGAAAGCACAGCATAAGCCAATGCTTGATCTTCATGGCAGCAATTCACCGATAAAGCGGTACCCGGTTCCCCATACCGTCTGAATATACCGCGGTTCGCGAATATCCTCGCCCAGCTTGGTGCGGAGGCTTTTGACGTGAACCGATACCGTGTTGTTGCCCTCGATATTGACCTGATGCCATACCTGCTCGTACAATTCCTTCTTGGAAAAGGCGCGCTGCGGATGCTGAGCCAGCAACTGCAGCAAAGCCCATTCCTTCGCCGTCAGCGAAATCGGCTCCTCCTCCAGCGTGACGAGCTGGCGATCCTCGTCGATGACGAGCCCCCCCTCATACTTTTTGAGACGGGGCAGTTCCCCTTCGCTCGAGTAGCGGCGGAACCGCCGCAGATGCGAGCTGATGCGGGCCGACAGCTCGGACAAGCTGAACGGCTTCGTAATATAATCGTCCGCGCCCAGCTCCAATCCCCGCACCTTGCTCTCATCCTCCTGGCGGGCGCTTATGATGAGCAGCGGGACATTGCTGCTGAGGCGGATATTGCGGCACAGCGTAAAGCCGTCCATCTCCGGCAGCATCAGATCGACCAGAATCAGATCGAACGAGCCGGTATGGAAGTCCTCCCACCCTTCCGCCCCGGTGGAGGACCAGGTTACTTTATAGCCTTGTCTGCGCAAATGATCCTGAACAATGCGCGCAATCTCTTTATCATCTTCAACAAGCAGCAGGTGCGCTGGCATATCCATCTCTCCTTGCCTTCTTGCTTTACCGTAAGTATATCGTTCTGGCACGAACGGCTTCTTATTTTTAAACATTCTTTATAATCATACCGCAAACGGCCTCCATATTGGATGCGTAAGCTTGGATTTCATACCGGATTCCGCCAACTTCCCGTCGAAGACAGCATCCGCCGGAACGCCAATGGCCGCCCGGACTCTTCGCCGGGCGGCCATTGCGCATCAAGATATCTTATTCAACTTAACATGAAAACCTCTTAAATATCTTTCAGGTAGGTCTCCGTTCGGTATTGTTCGTCTAATGTCAAGAAAGAAAGACCTTCAAAAATCAATGCTTTTGTCGGTCTGCCCGTGACATCCCATACCGCACCGGCCCACAAATTATCTTGAAACGCAACCTCGTTGCTTTCATCGCCCCGGAAAAATAAATCATGCAGCGGAACCGTTAACGTCCGGACGGCTCCCGGAGCATCAGTGGATAATATATAAGAGAATTGAACATCTCCCGTAAAATAGCTTTGGCTCTTGATTTTATAAACGGCAGGGGATGCATACACATGGGAAATCAACGTCCCTTTTGACATGGGCGGCAATTTGGCCGATCCGGATGAGTTGGTGGAGAAAGTTACCGTTTTGGCATCAGACGTCCCGCTTTGATTGGAATTCGTATATTCATACGATAGCTCGCCCCCGACCTCAGCTTCATTCCCGAAAAAGCTTGTTTTTACTTTGAACGTAGCTTTAGCGCCGGCTTTATGGCTATGGGTAATCGATTTCGTCAGCGTGGAAGCGTTGGACACGGTATGCGTAAAATTATGCGATACCGTCAGTTCTTTGTCGGAACTCGGATTAAAAGCATCATGCTGTAACGTTTGGATCAATTTCTCCGGCCCTCTTTGCACCAGATCCAATTCACCCTTAAAGTCCGGAACAACGCCTTGTTCTTCCACATTGATTAGTTTCACGTCAAGCACGTCCACTCTGACGCTGGGATGCAGTCCGTTATGAATCCAGCGGACATAATTGGGAATCACTTTTCTCGCTGATTCTGCGATATTCACAACCTGCACCGCCTGGTAGTTGGACGATCGGATTTGGTTATTTGCGTTCATTGCTTCGGCGCCGGCTGCGGAAATATTCCCTGTCGGCATTAGAACGGATACACTTAAGATCATCATTGCGGTTATTAGTTTTATTTTGGCCTTCATTAGATCATCTCCCCATCCTTACAAAGTTAAATTATCTGCTGCAATGGCTGCACCTTGCCCCCATCCTTCTCATTCTATTTTTTTCATGATTTGCGCCTCCCCCGTGAACATAATTTCACAATAACATAAATTTCCTTCCAATATAAAATAAGGATTGTTATATTATGTTTCGATAATATGGCCGCCAGCGTGGAGACAAATGTAACTGCCGAACCCGCTGCGTCATGATACATTGCTTGTACGTACAACCGGACAAGAGGAAGGAGGCTTGCATGCTTAACCGCAATGACTATACTCCCCTATATGTGCAGTTGCAGCGGATCATCAGACAAGATATTATTCGCGGGAAGTATAAGGAAGGGGACATGATACCTTCCGAGGCGCAAATGATGAAGCTATACGGCGTCACAAGAACAACCATCCGCAAAGCGATATCGGATCTGGTCAATGAGGGTCTGTTAAGGCAGGTACAGGGAAAAGGAAACTTCGTATGCCTCCGGGAAGTGAAGCATAATATTTGGAACTTCAGCGGCTTTACCGATTATGTGACGAAGAAGAATGAGACTCCCGTCTCGAAAGTAGTCGAGAAACGCATCCTAACGCAGGATGGACGGGAATGGATGAAGCTGGTTCGCCTAAGAGGAATCAAGAACAAGCTGTCCACCCTCTGGCTAACGATCGATACGTCATTGGTTCCGCTGTCCGTTTTCCCGGGCATTGATCAGTATGATTTCTCGCGGCAATCGCTCTATAGCATAATGAAGCAGCAATACAAGACGGTTCCCAAGCATGCGCTTCTCCAGCTCGAACCGATTAAGGGAGACAAGAGAACCCAAGAACTGCTGGCATACGAAGAAGATATCCCGCTGCTGCAAGCAAATGGAACCGTTATCAGCGAAGACGAGGCCGAGATCGAGCGGGTTCAGGTCATCTATGGGCCCCATATGAATTTTAAAATTGTCGCCAGCATTTGAACATGGACGGACAGACCTTTCGTCTGCTCTTTCCCCGTGTGCGAGGGACAAGCAGAACTCTTTTTCGTTCCGGCTTGTACGTATAACCGGATAAGGTGCAGGTGTGAATAGAGTGAGGTGGAGATCGTAATGATGAAGCAAAAAATTGCCGGCGCTCTATACGGATTGGCCATCGGCGATGCGATGGGCATGCCCTCGGAGCTGTGGGCAAGAAGCAAGGTCAAGGAGTACTTCGGCACAATTACCGATTTTCTCGACGGGCCGCCGGAAAACGAAGTGGCCTGCAATTTTACGAAAGGGCAGTATACGGATGATACGGCGCAGGCGTTACTGATTTTGGACGCTCTCATTGAAAATGAGTTTGTTCCCGATACCTCCATTATCGCCCGGCATCTGCTGGACTGGGCGGATCGCATCGGCGCCTTCGACAACAATATTCTCGGGCCGAGCTCCAAGGCGGCCTTGGGGGCGATCAAGGAGGGCCGGGACCCCGAGCCCTTCACGTCCAGGGCGGAGACGAACGGCGCGGCCATGCGCATCGCTCCGATCGGATGCCTGTTCAGCCGGGATCGGAAGGCCGAATTGGCTCAATATGTATACGACATCAGCCGAGTGACGCATACGACCGATATCGCCGTGAGCGGCGCGGCGATGGTTGCCGCGGCCGTCAGCTCCGCCCTGGAGGATCAGGATTGGGATACGATGATGCAGGATGCGCTGGAAGCTTACGATATCGCGCGTCACCTCGGAGCCGCCACCTATAGCGCATCGCTGGCCGAGCGTCTGAAGCTGGCGCTTCAATACGCGAAGCAGTACGAGCACGATGAAGAGCGGTTCTCCCAGAAAATATACGACGTGATCGGAAGCGGCGTCTTGACGAGCGAGTCGGTGCCTGCGGCGCTGGCGATAGCTTACTACGCCAAGGACCCTCATCGCTGCAGCCTGATATGCGCGAATCTGGGCGGAGATACCGATACAATCGGGGCGATGGCGACCGCCATTTGCGGGGCCAAGGCCGGACTCGATGCGATCGATCCGCTGTGGATTGGGCGGATCGACGAGAGCAATTCCGTCGATTTGCATCATTACGCGAATCAGCTTCTTTCCCATAGACACCGGAACTGAAGTACGCACATCCATGCTAGACTAACATCGCATACCATGGGAGGAATAGTAATGAACACGCCGGAATCTTCGGTATTTATACCCGCTTCGGACAGAAAAGGAACCCCCAAGGAATTGTTTTTCATTTGGTTTGCCGGCAACATCGGAATTTTGGGCGTCGTCTATGGCGCGATGATTGTCGGGTTTCAATTAAGCTTCCTGCAATCTCTGCTGGCGGCGGCCGTAGGGGCGCTCTCTTTCGCCTTGGTAGGCTATCTAAGCTTGGCCGGAAGAGATGCGGGCACGACGACCTTCGTGCTGTCCAGAGCCGCCTTCGGCTTCAGAGGCAATTATATTCCGACATTTATGGGCTGGATTAACCTGGTCGGCTGGCTCGCGGTCGGCGTCGTGACCGGAACATTGACGCTCTTGGCGCTGTTCAGCGTGTTCGGCATCGGTTCCAATCCATTGTTGACGCTGATCTGTTTGCTGGCCTTCGCCGCTCTCATCATCGGCTCCAGCATGTTCGGCCAAGAAGCGCTTGTCAAAATCCAAACCTTTTTCACCTATGTCTTTGGCGGATTGACGCTTCTCGTCCTGCTGATCCTGATTCCGAAAACGAATTGGACCGAATTGATGAATATGAGCAATGGCAATTGGTTAACGGGCTTCCTGCCCGCGGTATCGATCATTATGGCCGGCACCGGGATTAGCTGGTCGATCGCTTCCGCCGACTATAGCTGCTATCAGAAGCCGGATCAATCATCCCGCTCCATCGTCGCCCGCGTCACGTTCGGGGCATTCATTCCGCTGTTCGTCATCATGAGCGTCGGCGTGCTGATGAGCACATCGGTGCCGGACTTGGCGGTCTCGGCCAACCCGATCGAGGTCATTAGCCAGGCGCTGCCGCGCTGGATGACGGTGGTTTACTTTGTCACCGCTCTGGGCGGCTTGATTCCGCAATGCATTATCGGTTTGAAGTCGGCGCGGGTCAACCTGGAAACCTTAAATATTCGAGTGAAAGAGTCCACATCGATTATCATACACTCGCTGTTTCTGATTTTGATTCCGGTATACACGCTGTTCGTATCCGAGGATTTCATGGGCAACTTCCAGACATTCCTGGGCTTGCTCGGCATCGGCATGGCGGCGTGGGCGGCGATCTTCCTCATCGACTATGTCAAAATCAGAAAGACAGCAGGGTACGACCCGCGCCTGCTCACGGATCCGGACTACAACAAGGTTAATTATGGCGGGGTATTCAGTTGGCTGGCCGGGGTGCTCGTCGGGTTCCTGTTCACGAATTCCCCGTTTTTCGACGGGTCTTTTGCCAAAGGCATGTTCCAGGACAACAGTCTGGGCGTACTTCTGGCCTTCGCCGCAAGCGCGATTGTCTATTCTATTCTGTTAACCGTTACCGCCCGGAAATAGGAGGGAATCGAAATGGCTGATCGGATATCTCGACTGAAGAATACGCGGAGCGATGCAAAAGTGCTCGTGCTCGGCGCCGCCGTCATCGATGTGATTATCCAACTGGATTCGCTGCCCCGAACCGGAGACGATGTCGCGGCCGAGCACCGGGAAACCCTTGTCGGCGGGTGCGCCTACAACGTGGCCCATATTCTGAAGCAATTGCGGGTCGCTCATGATCTGTTCGTCCCCGTAGGGGCAGGCGCCTATGCGGATATGATCCGGAAGCAGATGCAGGCCGACGGCTATCCGCTGCTGATCGAAGAGGATAGCGGCGATAACGGCTGGAATCTGTCGATTGTCGAGCGGGATGGCGAACGAACGTTCATTACGATCCCCGGAATCGAGACGAAATGGAAGCCGGCTTGGTTCGAGCGGCACAGCCTGGAGCAATATGATTATATCTACTTGAGCGGCTACGAACTGGAGGGGCCTTCCGGCCGCGTCATCCTGGACGCGTTGGCCGCCAGACAAGCATCCTGCCGGATCATATTCGATCCGAGCCCTAGAGTGGCGTATTTGGAACGGGAGACCCTGCGGCGCGTGCTCGCCATGAATACGATCCTGCATTTGAATCGCGCGGAGCTGAGCGGATTAACGGGGGTACAGGATCTGCATGACGCCGTTCGGGAAGCGTACCGTCAGACCGGCCAGCCCGTCGTGGTGACGCTGGGTCAGGACGGCACGCTGCTCTGCACTTCGGAAGGAAGCGAAATATTGCCGGCCGGCCAAGTAACCGTCGTCGACACGATCGGAGCCGGCGATTCGCATACGGGCGCCTTCATCGCTGGCCTCGCCAGCGGCTGGCCGCTGCGGGAGGCCTGTCTGCTCGGCAACGACATTGCGGGGCAGGTCGTGCAGCAGCAAGGAGGCAGATGGAGCTTATAGCTTGCTGGAGAGGTGGCCGGCCCGGCGCAAGCCAGCGGCGACACCAGCGGTGAAACCAGCGCAAGATCAGCGCGATACCTGCGGCGACACCAGCAGCGACCCTAGCAGCGACCCTGGCAGCGGCACCAGCAGTGACCCTGGCAGCGGCGGCGAAACCACCGGCGGCGACCAGCCGAGGCGGTGAATCCTGCATTTATACAGGATTTTGCATCGTTTCTACCCATTTCCGATGAAATTCCTGCAAAAGTGCATCATCTTCGCCGATTTTTGCTCCCCATCCCTAGGGAGGGCTTCAATTGATGCTGTTTTGCAGGATTTCGATAACGGAGGAAATGTCGCAAGCAGAATACTGTAGTTTTGCAGCTTTTTTGCAAAGCTGCGCGGTCTGGAGCAGGATGGGCTGTCACCACTGTAGGTTAACGCTACGGATGGGACAGCCCCTTCCGTTATCGAAGGCGTATCCGCCTATTTCACCGTAAATTCGATCGTCGTCGTCACGGCCTTGCCGCTGCGGAGATGGACCGCCGCGACGACGAGAACATAATTCCCCGGCTCGCGTATGGCGGTGCCGCGAACATAAGGCTCGCCGTTCAGCTTGCCGACGCGGAACGTCCCCGGTTCATCCGCCCACTCGGCGGCTGCCGGTCCGGTGTACGTCTGCCCATCCTCGACTCCCGTGACGGCCGGGGCATCCGGCATGGTCGTGTCGGATTGGTAAGCGCCTCTGAGCGATTGGTAGAGCGCATCGACCAATACCCCGGACGGATCATGGCTGTATTCCCACAGCATGACGCCGCCCAAGTCATGCTCCAGCACATATTTTCCTTTGGCCGCCGCGGATTCCGGATCGTCATACGTCAGCCACGTGCTGCCGTCGAACAGATACGGCGCCTGGGCCGCTTCATCCCAGTACCGGGTGTAGGCGAGCTTTCCGTAGGTGCTGCTCGTGACGGTATATTCCGTGAGCACTTCCCTATAGCTCGGCGTCAGCCAGCTCGGAGCAGCCCGCTGCCCGAGGCCGTTGTTCTCCGCCGACTGCACATCGGTCCACATGTGGGCGTAGAACGCCGCTCCGAGCACGAGCTTGGCGGCCGGCACCCCGTTGGACAGATACAGCTTCACGGTCGCATCCCCGCTCAGCCCAGGGCCGTACAGATTCGTATGATGCGCCGTCGTGTTCATCCAGCCGCCGGAGTAATCATACGTCATCAGCATGATGCTGTCCAAATGCGGATGAATCTTCTCGATCTCGACGCCGTTCAAATACGTCTGCGTCGATCCGACCGCGATAGCCAGCTCATAATATTTGCCGTCGGCCGCCCCCTTTGCGTCGAGCCGCTTCCGGAACTCTTCCAGCAGCAGGGTGAAGTTCTGCTTGTCTTCCGGCCTTGCCTTCACGACGCCGTCAGGGCTCTGCGTCGGATATTCCCAATCGAGGTCGACGCCGTCAAGCTGATACTGCTCCACCCAAGCCATGGCGCTCCCCGCGAGCGCGGCGCGCGATTCCTCCGTCAGGGCGGCATCGGAGAAGCCGTCCGCTCCCCAGCCCCCAATCGAGATCAGGACGCGCAAATGCGGATTCTGCGCTTTCAATCGGCTGAAGTACGCCAGATTCTCCTCGTCGTTCTGATCCGGGATATGAATGACTTTGCCGTCTTTGATGTGGGCGAAGGCATAATAGATATGCGTCAGCTTCGACGCATCGATCGGGTTCGCCTCCGACCAGTCTACCCAACCCGGCACGTAAGCGATCAGCCGCTTCGCATGCTCGATCTTGAACCGGACGGTCGTGCTTGCCTGTTTGCCGTTCGACGCTTTGGTCGCGGTTACGGTCAAGGCGTACTCGCCCTCCTCCTTGATCGCGGCGCCCTTCGCATATGCCGCTCCGTTCAAGGTCGCGCTTACGCTCGTGCCGCTCTCTGCCTTCCAGGCCGGCACAACGCCGATCGTATACGTCTGCCCTTCGCTTACGCCGGTCACGATCGGCGCGGCCGGTGCGCTGCTGTCCCCCGGGGGAGCGGAACCCCCGCCGGAGGAGGAGCCTCCTCCCGAGGAAGAGCTGCCTCCTCCCGAGTCCGGCGTCGTGCTGACCGGACCCTTTTTCTTATCTCCCTCCTTTTCCTTATCGTTTTCCTTTTCCGTGCCCTGGCCTGATTCCGGCTGCTCCTCGCCTCCTCTGAGCTTGCTCTGCAATGCGCGATCCAGGAACATGACCGCCTCGGCCCGCGTCATCTTCGCTTTAGGGCGTATCGTATCGTCGATATACCCCTTGAGCCATCCGGCGGCGACCATCACGCTCACGGCGTCCCTGGCCCATGACGCAATCTCCTTATGATCGGTGAAGGAACTGAGATCTCCCTTCGGTGAATCGGCCGGAAGCAGCCGGTTCAGCATAACCGCCGCCTCCTGCCGGCTGACCGGGAGAGCGGGACGAAATGTACCGTCCGGGAAGCCTGCCGCGAACCCGGCTTTGACTGCCCGCCTCACTTCATCGTATTCCCAGGAGGAAGCGGCAACGTCCGAAAACGAAATGTCCGCTATACCCGTGAACTGGAAGGCCCGGTTCATCAGCGCTACGAACTCCGAACGTGATACGGCCCTATTCGGCTGCAAGGAACCGTCGGCATAGCCGCGAAGCAGTCCCTTGTCTTTCCACTCCGTCATCGCCTTTTCGGCCCAATGACCCTCGATGTCTTGAACGCGATCCGGCGCAGCCGAAGCCGCGGCAGCCGAAGACAAGGTCATGACAATGCCCAGCATGAGCGCCATCAATTTTCGGGCACGGCCCCATTTAAGCGTTTTCATTTTTTTACACCCCCATAGGCGTTGTGATTCCAGCATGCAGGCACAGCCTGAACAATCACGAATGCGGGTTGAACATGGTGGAAAATGGATGCGGCAGAAGATGTGCGGTACAGCTAGTGCGGTGCTGCTAGAAGCGCGGCGAAGGTTGAACTGCCAGGAGAACGGCATACAGCGGCGGTTATATCGGTGCTCTCACCTCCCTCACGGAGCCTGCCGGGAAGCCCGGGATCATGGCGAGTCTCGGCGATCCCATTATATTTCTTTCTTCCGCGTTTGGCAGGGATATTATTGTATAAAGGAGGGATAATTTCCCACGATCAATAATCCGCAATAGACAACTGCCGCCATCCCCTTCGAGGAGACGGCGGCAGCCAATCCTTACATTCCCCCGGAATGCTCGGCCGATGCGGACTTCCGGATCCTGATTCCGCTCCAATCGGTACGGTAGAACCGAACCATGAGCGAGATGCCCAGCACCATCAAATACAGGTACAGCGACAGCCATGCGCCGATGCTGCCCCATTCGAACACATAAATGAACAAATAAGCCAGCGGGACGAAAATGAGCCAGCTCGTCACAAGCGACGCGCGCATCAGGAAGGTCGTGTCCCCGATTCCGCGCAATGCGCCGGCGTAGAAATTGTACAGCGCATCGAACAACTGCAGGAACGCCGACGTCATAATCAGAATTCCGGCCAGATGGAACACTTCCGGTTCGGTGCTGTTGTACAGCCGGGCGATCGGCTCCGCGAAGACGAATTCGGCCGCGCCCAGCAGCAGAATGAAGATCGAGCCCATCACCGCGACGTCCGTTCCGGCGCGCCGGCCCTTGAGCGGCTCCCCGCGCCCGACCTCCTGTCCGACCATTATGGTCGCCGTCGCGCCGAAGGCGAACGCCGGCATGAAGCCAAAGGCCATCACGTTCAAGGCAATCTCGTTGGCCGCCAGGGCGGTCGTGCCCAGCCGGGCGACGAACATCGTAAAGATGTACATCGAGAGGCTCATCGAGAATTCCTGCAGGCCCAGCTTGAAGCTCTCCCCGCCCAGCTCCTTCACCTCGGACGCGCGGGGGCGTACCCCGATCCGCGTATGGAACTGCTTATTTTTCGCGACGAAGAAGACGAACAGCGCCAGCACGAAGCCGACGGCCTCCCCGGCCAGAATCGCATATCCCGCTCCGTTCAGCCCCAATTCCGGCAGGCCGAAATGTCCGAACGTCAGCGCGTAGACGAGCGTGACTATCGTCACATTACTGACGATGGACAGAATCATCGATGTGCGGGTGTCCCCTACGCCCCGCAGGAAGCCGTGCAGCGCGAACGAGACGATGCCGAAGGCCTGCGCGATAATCCGCAATTGCAAATAATAAGTGCCCTGATCCGCAATCTCCTTCGAGCCGGTCGTGAGCCATAGAATTTGATCGGAGAAAAAGATACCGATCACAAGCAGCAGCAGCCCGACCAACGCGCTGATGTAGAGCGCGATATAGGTGCGCCGGATGCCGTTACGCATATCATTGGCGCCATAGTTCTGCGCGACGAGATAGTTGACCGTATGCCCGATGCCGGAGAACAGGGCAAACGCATTGTAAATGATAATATTGACCACCCCGACGATCGCAATGACCATCGCGCCGAGATGGCCAACCATAATCAGATTGATCGTGCCGACTACGGTCTGCGTCGCGAAGGAGAGCAGCGACGGGATCGCCAGCAGCAATATATTTTTCCAGTTTTTCACGTGATGGACCACCTTTTGCTCATGACAGCGAAGTCCGTTTCATGAGGACGAGTTCATCATCGGCAGGCTTCTGCCGGCCATGAAGGCTTGACTTCCAACCTGTCGCCTTTTCCATCAAGCGGATCTATGTTACCAGATTTCTTCCTTGCTTGGATATAAAAAAATCAGGCCTCCCTTCAGCGGGAGACCTGATTCAATCGCAGCTTTACAGCTTCTTCATTTCTTCCTTCAGCAGCTCGGACTGGGTGCCGAAGACGACCTGCACATTGCCTTTGCCCAGGCGCATGACGCCGGCGGCGCCTTGCCCCTTCAGCCCCTTCTCGTCGACCAGCGACTCATCCTTCAGCGTCAGCCGCAAGCGAGTGATGCAGGCATCGAGAGAAGTGATGTTATCCTTGCCGCCGATCAGCTCCATCACTTTGACGGCTTTGTCATGCAAGCTCGAATTCGCCGCCCCCTTCTCTTCTTCCTCGGACGCCTCGGCGTCATCCTCCCGTCCCGGCGTCTTCAGGTTCAGCTTCACGATCATGAAGCGGAATAGGAAGTAGTAGACGACGAAGTAGACGAGACCGATCGGAATGAGCAGCAGCGGCTTCGTCGCAAGACCGAAGTTCAGCGCGTAGTCGATAAAGCCGGCCGAAAAGCCGAATCCGTGCTTGATGCCGAGGACCGCCGTAATGACGCCGGACAAGCCGGCCAGCAGCGCATGCACCACATACAGCACCGGCGCCACGAACATGAAGGCGAATTCTATCGGCTCCGTAATACCCGTCAAGAACGAAGCGATGGCGACGCTGACGAAGGCGGAAGACACCAGCTTGCGCCGTTCCGGCTTCGCCGTATGAATAATCGCCAGCGCGGCGCCCGGCAATGCGAACATCATAATCGGGAAGAATCCGGTCATGAACAAGCCCGCTGTCGGATCGTGGTGGAAGAAGCGCGCAATATCCCCACGGTACACCTCTCCGGCATACTCGAACGATCCAATTTGGAACCAGGCGACGTTATTGATAATATGATGCAAGCCGGTCGGAATGAGCAGCCGGTTGACAACCATAAAGATACCGGAACCGATCGCTTCCAGACTGACGACCCAGTTCCCGAACGCGTCGATCGCTTGTTGAATCGGCCCCCAGATAATGGCTACCGGAATCCCGATCACGAGAATCGACAGAGAAGTAACGATTGGAACGAAACGTTTGCCCCCGAAGAAGCCAAGCCAATCCGGGAGCTTGATATCATGATACCGTTTGTACATGAACGCCGCGAGACATCCTGTCAAGATGCCGCCAAGCACGCCCATATCGAGCACCAATTCATCCGGAATAAATGCGAATACTTTCGGCGTCGTGGCCAACACCTGCTGCAGAATAACATGCGCGATGACGGCAGCCAAGGCCGCAACCGCATCGCCGGCCAGACCGATCGCTACGCCCACGGCAAAAATGAGCGGCAACTGCTTGAAGATCGTGTCGCCGCCCGCCAGCAAGTACGGCGCGACGTATTGGTTCATGAAGCCGCCGACCTTCGCCCCAAAATGAAACTCATTGACATAATCGATGGCGCCGAAGCGCAGCAAGATGGATGCTGCAGGCAGTGTTGCGACCGGCAGCATGAGGGCACGGCCAATTTTCTGCAAAAAGCCTAGCATGGAAGGTATCCTCCTTTAGAGAGTTAGTTAAAGTATGGATTAAAGGTTGAAGAAATATTCTCCAACCCGTCATCACCGCAAATCGCCACGCCGGAGGCCCGGCATCGAAAAAAGGCATGAGCCTGCAGCAAGACACACCCGCGCGAGCGGATGGTCCCGGGCAAGCTCATGCCTAGTCGAACTAGTAACACGCTTGAGACGCTATGATGTTCTATCCTATTCGGTATCCCGGCAGATTAGACGATTCACCCGCAGCGCGCTATGGGCCGCATTGGCTTCCGGGAGCACTCCGGTTGAGGTTCCCTGGGCTATTCTACGGTGTTAGGAGTTCTTAGGATTCTCCCATATATTCCTCGATTTCGTTTTTGATAATCGTGACCTGCGGCCCGTAAATGACCTGGACGCCGTTGCCTTTCACAATGACCGCCTTGGCTCCGGTTTCCTTCAGCTTATCCTCCTGAACGCCATCCACCTGGAATACCGAGACGCGAAGGCGGGTGGCGCAGCAATCCAAATCTTTAATATTGTCCTGTCCGCCAAGCGCCTGAACGACGGCCTTGGCTCTCGCCTCTCCGGCAGACGCTTCTTCCGCGGACGCATCCCCGTCCTTGGCTGCTCCGCCCTCCGCTTCTTCCTCGCGGCCCGGCGTTTTCAAGTTGAATTTGACGATCAGGAACCGGAACGTGAAATAGTACAAGCAGAACCAGACAACGCCGATGACCGGAACCATCAACCAGTTGGTCTTGGCTTGACCCTGCAGCATTCCGAAGAGAATAAAGTCAATCAAGCCTCCGGAGAAGGTTTGCCCGATCGTAATCTCAAAAATATGCGCCAGCATGAAGGCCAGGCCGTCAAAAAACGCATGAATCACGTACAGGAACGGCGCGATGAACAAGAACGAAAATTCCAGCGGCTCCGTAATTCCCGTCAGGAAGGACGTCAGCGCGGCGGACAGCATCAGACCGAAGACCACTTTCTTTTTCTCCGGCTTGGCGGTGTGATAAATCGCCAATGCGGCGCCCAGCAAGCCAAACATCATCGTAATAAAGCGGCCGGACATGAACCGCGCCGTACCAATGAAAAATTTCTCTGTGCTCGGATCCGCCAACTGGGCGAAGAAAATTTTCTGCGTCCCTTCAACCAATTGCCCGCCGACTTCCATCGAGCCTCCGAGACCCGTCGTCCAGAAAGGCATGTAGAAGATGTGATGCAAGCCGAGCGGACCAAGCAAACGCAGGATGAACCCGTAGAACAATGTGCCGATATAGCCGGTCGCTTCCACCAGCCCGCCCGCCTGGAAAATAACGGACTGAATCAATGGCCAGACGAAGTACATCACGACGCCGACGAAAATCGCGGCAAACGAGGTCACGATCGGGATAAAACGCGACCCGCCGAAAAATCCCAAAAACTGCGGCAATTGAATTTTATTATAACGATTATGAAGAATCGAGGTGGCCAGACCGATAATGACGCCGCCGAACACGCCGGTTTCCAGCGTCTGGATGCCCAGAATCATGCCTTGGCCGACGGAAGCGAGATTATCCGCCGCCAGGTTGCCTGTAATGACGAGCATGGCGCTAATCGTCGCGTTCATGACCAGATAAGCAAGCCCGGCCGCGAGACCTGCCGTTCCTTTGTCCGCCCGGGCCAGGCCGACGGCCACGCCGATGGCGAACAGCAGCGCCAGGTTGGCGAACACGATGCTGCCCGCGCTGCTCATGATCGTAAAGACGTGCTGCAGCCAAGGCACATCCAGGAACCGATAGGTGCTCACCGTATTCGGATTGGACAGCGCCCCGCCGATACCCAGCAAAAGTCCTGCAGCAGGAAGGACCGCAATAGGGAGCATAAATGATTTGCCAAATCGCTGCGCTTTCTCAAAGAAGTTGCTCATCTTTATTTTCCCTCTTTCAGCAAAATGTAGTTGCTTTCTTGGGAGTGGTGTGAAATTGCGATCAGGTTCCCGCTAATGAACCGCAATGACTCAAAGATATCGTGGCGTAAAATCACTACAAGTATGGATTAAAGGCGGAAGAAATATTCTCCAGTCTCTCGTCGCCTCGCTTCGCCGCCGCGACGGCCCGCGAAAAAAGGCATGAGCCTGCAGCAGAACGACACCCGCGCAAGCGGATGGTCCCGAGCAAGCTCATGCCTAGTCGAACTAGTAACACGCTTGATTCGATATGTTGCTGTATGTTATTCGGCATCCCGATGGAATAGACGGTACAAGTGCATGGCAATATAGGCGGTCTCGTCTTCCGACACCGGCGCTTTCAACTGAGCGCTCATCAGCTTGGCGCATTCTCCGGCGACCTCGTATTCATAAGGAGCCATCTCCTGCATCCGGTCACGGAACGGATTCCGGGAATGCTGGCCTTGGCGGATACGCTCTATCGCGAAGCGCAGATGGGTGACCAGCCGCAAATAATCGATGCTGTCCTTCGGAATCGGACTGCCCCGCCGCGCCTCGATAAGGCCGACCAGTTCCCGCAGCAGATGATTGTGCTGGACTACATTGTTCACAGGGACATGGGCGACGGCCGATTGAATATGGATCGTCAGGAACCCGATTTCATCCTCCGGCACCTCGACGCCGAATTGATGTCCAATAATCTCGGCTGCACGGGAAGCGAGCTCGTATTCCTTCGGGTTCAGCGTCCGGATTTCCCATAGGAAAGGATTTTCGATCTCAATCTGATGCCGCAGCCGGTACAGCGCATACTCGATATGGCTCGGCAGCGCAAGATGAATATGCTCATTCAGATCGGGAGTCAGATCGGAAGCCACCAGGGAAATAATCTGTTCCGATACGTCAATCACTTCTGGATCAATCTGCTCGAACAGCATCTGATATTGCGAGAGATTCTGCTTATTATCCAAATAAAACGTCTTCTCAATTCGCGTATCGCCGGAAAATATCGGCTGCCCGGGCTTCGCCCCAAACCCGATTCCTTTTCCCATGAGAATGGTTTCCTTGTCCGTCAGCACTTCCTTCGCCAGCACAACATTGTTGCTTAAGGCCCGAATAATCTCAAAGCGGCGTTCGCTAGACAACGGTAAGCTCCTTTCTCATCAGATGGGTGATTGCGAGCAGAAAATGGAAACGGTTACGAAAAAATCGTCATCTCTGTAAGTTTATTGTAGGGCAACATGCAGCTAGCTTCAATAAAAAATAAAAAAAAGTCAAGATTTTGATGAACAATGTCGAAAATTGTCAAGCTTGAGGGAGAATGCCCTATTCTTCCTCCCTCAAGCCTGCCCAAGCTGCCTTAGCGTCTCATTATATCGTCAACTCCTGAATCGCCGGAATGCGTTCGACGACAAGATACTGGATCTCTTCGGCCGTCGTCAGCCGCAGCGCTTCCTCGGCCAACGGCTTCATCGCTTCCCGGTCGAGCTTGCTCAGCAGCACGCGCGCCGGAAGAACCGAGCTGGCGCTCATGCTGAACTCATCCAGACCGAGGCCAAGCAGCAGCGGAATCGCCTTGAGATTGCCGGCCATCTCTCCGCACATGCCGGCCCACTTGCCGCGGCTGTGCGCCGCGTCGATGACCATCTTAATCAACCGCAGCACGGACGGATGGAACGGCTGCGACAGATGCGAGACCTGCTGGTTCATGCGATCGGCAGCCATCGTATATTGAACCAGATCATTGGTGCCGATGGAGAAGAAGTCGACTTCTTCGGCCAACTGGTCGGCGGCAATCGCCGCGGCCGGCACCTCGATCATAATTCCGACTTCCATCTCGCGGTTGTAAGCCACGCCTTCGGCATCCAGCTCCTTCCGCGCTTCGGCGAGCAGTTCGTTCGCTTCCCGCAGCTCGGTAATCGTCGCGATCATGGGGTACATCAGCTTGATATTGCCGTGCGCGCTGGCACGGAGAATGGCTCTCAACTGCGTCTTGAACAGATCTTTGCGGTCAAGACAGAGCCGAATCGCGCGGTAGCCGAGGAACGGATTCATCTCCTTCGGCAGCTCCAGATAAGACAATTCCTTGTCTCCTCCGATATCGAGCGTACGAATGACGATCGGCTTCTCCGGTCCCATCGTCTGGCAGACCGCCGTATAAGCATGATACTGCTCCTCTTCCGATGGGAAGTTGTCGCGGCCCATGTACAGGAACTCCGTGCGGAACAGGCCAACGCCTTCCGCCCCGTGATTCCGCGCGCCCAGGGCATCCTGCGGGTTCCCGATATTGGCGACCAGCTCGACCCGATGGCCGTCCGCGGTCACCGAAGGACGATCCTTGTACTGCTTCATCTCTTCCCGGCGCAGCTCGAACTTCTCCTTCTTCTCCCGGTAAGCAGCCAACGTCTCGGCATCGGGATCGATCAGCACGATGCCGCTGGAGCCGTCCACAATGACCATCTGGCCTGTCTTGACGCTGCTCATCGCGTCCGTCAGTCCGACCACCGCCGGAATCTCCATCGAGCGGGCCATAATCGCGGAGTGCGACGTGCGTCCGCCTGTCTCCGTCACGAATCCGGCCACCTTGGACCGATCGAGCTGGGCCGTATCGGATGGCGTCAGATCATTGGCGAACAGGACGACCGCCTCGGCGAAATCGTTCAGCGAAGCCGCCTTGGCCCCGGATAGATGGCGCTGCACCCGCTTGCTGACATCGCGGAAGTCGGCTGCCCGCTCGCGCAAATATTCATCATCCATGCCGGCAAAGATCGCGACCAACTGCTCGGTCACCTCATGCAGGGCATATTCGGCGTTCACGTTCATGTCCCGAATCTGCGCGATCGCCTGCCCGATGAATTCCTCATCCTCCAGCAGGAGCTGATGCGTGGCGAAAATCTCCGCCTCATGTTCTCCGAGCCGGGCCGCCGTGCTTGTCTTTATCTTCTCCAGTTCATCCTTCGACTGTGCAACCGCATTCTGAAGCCGCTCCACTTCTGCATCCGCTTCGCCGGGAGCGATGTCTATCCGCTCCACCGAAGCTTCCTGCTCCTGCAGGACAAACGCTTGCCCGATAGCATAGCCGGAGGCGGCGGCAATCCCTTGTAGCAGCATGACGGTTCCTCCACTCCTTCTGTTCTCAATCCCGTCTGTATCGTGTCTATTCTGTCGTATCGGCATATCTTGGCCGTTCGTCATATCTATAACCGTATCTCGCGCGAATTAATCGAGAACCGATTCCAACACCGCGCCTACGGCATCAATCGCCTGCTCGGCCCGGTCGCCTTCGGCCGACACCGTAATCACGTCGCCGGCTTTCATGCCGAGCGTCAGGACGCCCGTGATGCTTTTTGCGCTTACTTTACGGCCGTTGAACTCCAGCGACACTTGCGCGTCCGGGAACTCGGCCGCTTTTTTCATAATGGCTCCCGCCGGACGAGCATGCACGCCTTGCGGATTTTTGATCGTGAATTGCTTCTCCATGATGGCCTCCTCTTTCAAATGAACCTATTTTTTCATGACGATTTCCATAATTTCCGTCTCATTCGCCTTGACGGGCCCCAGCTTCGCCTTCAATTCATCGACGGCATCGCCATTCGCGACGACGACCGGCGTGATGACAGGAAGGCCGGCTGCGCGAATCTTATCCATATCGAACTCGATCAAGACATCGCCCTGCTTCACTTTGTCTCCCGACTTCACATGCGGGGTGAACGGCTCGCCCTTCAAAGACACCGTATTCACGCCGATATGGAACAGCAGCTCCAGCCCGGATTCATGCCCCAGAACGAGCGAATGATGGGAATCAATCAGATGGATGATGTGCCCGTCGAACGGAGCGACCAGCACTCCTTGCTCCGGCTCAATCGCCACCCCGTCTCCGATAATTTTTTGGGCGAATGCCGGATCCTCCACTTGTTCGAGAGACACGGCTTTGCCTGTTATAGGTGCAACGACCGATATCGTTTTCTTCTTCTTGCCAAATCCAAACATGTGAATTCCTCCTCGTAGTAAGCACTGATGATGCCCTGCCGCGCATCCGCAGCCGAAGCACGGAATAGGACCAAATAACGGGAATCCCTGCAATGTCGTTATCTATCGTACATAACAAAAAAGGCATGGGCTGAAGCACGCAGTTCACGCTGTGAACGGCCGCTTAGCTCATGCCTAGTCGTACTAGTAACACGCTGCTTGCAGTGTAAATGTCAACACTATTCTAACATGAGCGCATACGGGATGCAAGCGTGTGAAACTGCTGTTACCAAAATGACATAATCGCCAAGAGCTGTAAATGGGCGGTTATCCATTAAGATGCGCGTTCCGGAATAAAATCATACCGATGACCTGAACGGCCCGCTCCAAAACGGGGAAAACGCAGCGCAACTATGCGGTTGCTGCCGCCGCGGCCCAGCCCCCGCTTTGTGTATAGTGGAAGAAGCCGCGCCTATAGATTCCATTTTATGTAAATCACGAGAGGTCCATATCTTCCCGTCGCTTACGCTCTTCCCCCTGTCGGTCTTGCAACGCCTTTTGCATGCGGCTGGGTCCGCCAATGCTGCATCTATGCAGTAATTTGATCGGTTACCGGGTTGAGGCTTGGGAAATCCTGCAAAACTGCAGGAATGTGGGGGCCTACGGATTTAGGAGAGGGGTTAATTCTGTAAATGCAGGGGGGCGGTGTCTGCGGATGGAAGCTCCGGGAATTCTGCAAATGTGCAGCATGGTGATTGCTGCCGGATTGTGGCCCGGGAATCCTGCAAAACTGCAGGAATATGATTGTCACCGGGTCTAGGCTTGGGAAATCCTGCAAATGTGCAGGAATAACGTGCGTTGGGGCTTAGAATAGTGACAAGTTGGTATAAAAAGATGCAGTTTTGCAGCATTTCCGCCAATGATCGCTTCTAAGGGCGGGAAATGCTGTACTTTTGCAGCTTTGGTCCGCCTTTAGTTCTTACTTTCCGCCAAAATAAAAAAGCCCGCCTCTCAATCCGGAAGCTGGGCATAATAACAAGCTATTCCTGCCTGCTCGAGGGCCGATGCCATCTCTTCCGGCAGTTCGTGATCCGTAATGCACGCCGTCAACTCCTCGATGGAGGCGACCGAGAACAGGGAGGCCTTGCCAACCTTCGTATGATCGAATACGGCGATCGTCTGCTGGGCCTGCCGCATCAGCATCTGTGCGGTCTGCGCTTCCAGCTCGGAGTACGTCGTAATGCCCTTCGCCGGGGAAAAACCGTCAATCCCCATGAAGAGCTTCTCGATGTTGAGATGCTCGATCGTGCGCTCGGCTAGCGGTCCGCACAGCTCGAAGCTGTTGCTGCGCATGACGCCGCCGATGACGACGACCTGAATGCCGTCGCAGTCCGACAGCTCCATCGCGATGTTCACGGCGTTGGTGACGACGGTAATGCCTTGCCGTTCCTTCAACTGCTTCGCGATCAGGAAGGTGGTCGTGCCGCCGGTTAGACAGATGCTGTCGCCTTCTTCAATGAAGTCGAGCGCCCGCTTGGCGATGGCTTCCTTCTCCAGCCACAACAACTGGCGCTTCTCGACGAACGGGACTTCACGGATTGCTCCCGCTCCTTCGAATATCGCTCCCCCGATAGTGCGAATCAGCTCGCCCTTCCGCTCCAAAACGTCCAAATCCCGGCGGGCCGTCGCCTCCGAGCAATCGAAATTCTCGATAATCTCCGGAATCGTAATGCGGCCATTCTGCTTCAACCGCTGTAAAATCTGCCTGCGGCGCTGCTCGCCTTTGGATAACGTCTCACTCATTCCTCATTACACTCCTATCATGACTCCCCGCCTCAGGGACAGGCCGGGTCCCCTAAGAAACAACGGGAGCTCTCTCCCGCGATATCCGCCCCACCGCCTCCTGAAGGGAACCGCAACGCGAAATGGCCGGCTCACAAGCCATGGTTGCCCCGCCCGGAGCCGGCGCCATCGCTTCTATTCAATGGCTACGAACTGGGTCAGGTTGCGCGGATCATCCGGGTTCAAGCCGCGGGTTACCGCCGTATAATAACCATTATATTGTACAAATGGCAAATACAAAACCGCCCGCGCTTCATCGCTCGCATCTCCATGCCCCACCTCGAAGACGAGATCGGCAAATGCGGTGTCCGCTCCCGCTTGAGCGGTAATTATCACGATCGTCGCGCCGTACTGCTTCATCTCTTCCGCCACCTTCAGCTCGTAGGAGCGGGCTTGTTCGGACAGCAGAAGCACGATCTGGGTGTTCGCATCGACGATCGACTTCGGGCCGTGGCGGAATTCCAACGTGCCGTAAGCTTCGGTCCATGTATACGTCATTTCCTTCAGCTTGAGGCAGGCTTCCAGCGCCAAGCCATACAGCGCGCCCATGCCGAGATAGATCGTTCTGTCGAATTGATGCGCTTCGACCCATGCTTTCACCTTGTCATCCGCCATTGTAACCAACGCCGCATCAGATTGCAATACGGCTTCGAGCTCGCGATAAACCGCTTCATTGCCGGACGCAAGCGCGATGGCGGCCTGCATGAGGAACGTCATGCTGCTGAGCGATTTGGTCATGACCGTGCTCTTCTCCGCTCCCGACGGAGAGACGAGGCATTCCGTCATCTTCGCCATTTTGCTCTCCGGATGACATGTAATGCCGCAGGTCGTCCAGTTCGGCAAATCGGCGGCCGATTCAAGCGCCAAAATGACTTCATGCGATTCGCCGGAACGGGATACGCCGACCAGCAGCGTCTTCTTGGATGGGGTCACGGTCTGGTTGCGGAACAAAAACAGCTCCGAGGAAGGGATGGCGGACGCGCTCTTGCCCGTCCATGCCCGGTACGTGGCCGCCATCGTCATCGCCTGGTACCAGGATGAGCCGGATCCGATAAATACAATCTCCTCGAACTGCGCATTCCCCACATATTTATCTACCCATCCGCGCTGGGACTGAAGTTGATTCCATGCGTCTTGAAGCGCGGCAGCCTGCTCGCCGATTTCCCGGTACGTATGCGTATCTTGAATTGACATCTCCCAAATTCCTCCCTTATAATCATCTTAAATGAAATTATAAATCAAAATTTTGATTGAATCAATCATCAATTGCTGGAGGTTACAATTATGGGACATCTCATCAGCTCAACTTCAATGCTGCAGGCCGCCCGCGAGCAAGGCTTCGGAATTACCGCATTCAATGTGCACACCCTGGAAATGCTGCAGGCGGTAGTGGAAGCGGCCGAAGACACCCAATCTCCGCTCATTTTGCAGACAACGGTCGGCACCGTGAAGCATCTCGGTCCGGAATATATCGTGGCCGCGGCGACGACCGCGGCGAAGGTCTCCTCGGTCCCGATCGCGCTCCACCTGGATCATTGCACCGACTACGATCTGATTGTCCGCTGCATCCGCGTAGGCTACACCTCGGTCATGATCGATGCCTCCATGCATCCTTATGAAGACAATGTGCGGATGACGCAGGAAGTCGTGCGCGTCGCCCTGGCGGCCGGGGTCAATGTCGAAGCCGAGCTGGGCAAGGTCGGCGGCGTGGAGGATGATATCGTCGTCGAGGAGGAAGACGCCCGCCTGGCCGTACCGGAGGAATGCGCCGCCTTCGTCGCCGCGACCGGCGTGCCGACGCTGGCGCCTGCGATCGGAACGGCGCACGGCATCTATAAAGGCGAGCCGAAGATCGCCTTCGATCGGCTGGAGCAGATCGCGAAGCAAGTCCCGGTCCCTCTTGTCCTTCATGGCGGTTCCGGCATTCCGGAGGATCAGGTAAAGCGCTGCGTCAAGCTCGGCATGGCGAAGATGAATGTCGCGACCGAGCTGCGCATCGCCTTCTCCGATGCCATTAAAGCGGTATTCGCGGCCAATCCGGATGAGAACGATCCGCGGAAATATATGGTTCCTGCCAAGCAAGCCGTGAAGGCGCTGGCGATTCAGAAAATGGAGATGGCCGGCTGCCTCGGCCAGGCGAACGCCGTCCGCTAATCTCGCGGGCCAACTCAAGGGAACTTCACGGCGGCGGAATCGCCGTCCACTTTTATCTGGTTAGAATAGCGCGATACCCGCCCGCTTATTGCCGCTGCAGCCCAGACGTATCCGCCATTTCGCCATCTTTTGAGCGGACGGAACGGGATTCCCTGCAGAAGCCCAATTGTTGAAAGGAGAAGCGACATGATTACGACCGTGACGCTGAACGCGGCGATCGATAAAACCTATATCGTACCCGGCTTCGCGCTCGATAAGCTGTACCGGGTGGAGCAGATGACCGCCACCGCAGGCGGCAAAGGGATCAATGTCGCCCGCGTCATTTATGCGCTGGGCGAAGAAGTGACCGCCTCCGGGTTCGCCGCCGGCTTCCACGGGCAGATGATTTTGCACAAGCTGAACGAAGAAGGAATCTCCTCCGACTTCGTTCCCGTGGAAGGCGAATCCCGGGTGTGTCTCAACATTTTGGATCCGGGACGCGGCACGCAGACCGAGCTGCTGGAACAAGGCCCTTCCGTATCTCCGGACGATCTCGACGCGATGCGGGACAAAGTGGCGGCGCTCGCCGCCCGCTCCTCTCACATCGTGTTCTCGGGGAGCCTGCCGCAGGGCTGTGCCCCCGCTCTGTACGCCGAATTGATCGAGATTGCGCGCCGCGCGGGCGCGCTCCCGATTCTCGACACGAGCGGCGCGGCATTGGAGGAAGGCGTGAAGAGCGCGCCCGCGCTGATCAAGCCGAATGAGCATGAGGTAAGCAAGCTGACCGGCGGAGAATCCGGCGCCTCCGAGGACGAGGTGCTGCCGGCCATCCGGCGGCTGATGGCCTCCGGCATCGAGCGGGTTGTCGTCTCGCTCGGCGCCCGCGGCGCACTGGCCGGTGTCGGCGGCGCTCTCTACCGCGTGTCCCTCCCTGCGGTCAAGGCGATCAATCCCGTCGGCAGCGGGGATTCCATGGTCGCCGGGCTTGTCGTGGCCGATAAGCGCGGCCTGTCTGCCGAAGACGGCCTGATTCTCGGCGCCGCTTGCGGGACGGCCAACGCGCTGATGCCCTCCGCCGGGCAAGTGCGGCTGGACGATGTCGAGTCGCTTCGCACCCAAATCCAAGTCGAACGGATCGGATAAAACCGCAACAGGCCGCCTGTCGTGCAAGATGCACCGCAGGCGGCCTGTTCGCTTCCGGCTGCTATTCATTCCTTCTCCTTCGCAGCAGCGCATAAACGAACGCATAGGTGGCCGGAATCCGCCCGCCCGGGCCGCCGAAGCGCTCTTGATACACCTGTGTCATCCGGCGGTACAGGGAGGGGCTCATGCCGGAGGCGCCCGCTGCGTCCGCCTCCAGCGCATTGCCTGCCCCGATGCGGCGGACCTGGGCCAGCATCTCCGGCACGCTGCCGTATTCATAACGGCAGTTCGCCTCTTCCCAGAGCAGGAAGGGCCCGGCCGCAGCCCGCGCCCAGCCGTGCCAATCGGCCGCGGAGGGATACGCCTGCCCGCGCGGACGGGGCGCACGGCCCTGCTCGGCGTCCGCCTGCCGGAACGCGGCATGCAGCTCGTGCAGCGTGCCCGGCAGGAACGTGGCGAAGGCCAGCAGCCCGCCGGGCCGGAGCAGGTGCACGAGCCGCCGCAGCGTCGCGGCCGGCGCGTTGAACCATTGGAAGGCGGCGCTCGACACGATCAGGTCGTAGCCGCCTTCCGGCTGGGCTGCCGCCCACGCCTCGGCGTCGGCGGTGACCGCCCGCAGCTTCCCGCCGGAGCAGCCGTGGCGGCGCAGCTTCCGCTCCGCTTGGCGAAGCATGGCCGGGGCCAGATCGAGCAGCGTCAGCTCCGCCGCAGGATAATGCGGCCAGAGACGGACGGCCAAGCCGCCCGTGCCGCAGCCGATGTCGGCGATGCGCGCCGCAGGCCCCTGATGATGCTGCCGCACCCGCTCCGTCAAGCCTGCGGCCATCGCCTGCTGCACTTCCGCGTAGCCGTCATACTCCGCCGCATGTCTGCCGAAGCGGCGGGCGACCAACTTCTTATCGATCTGAGCGCCTACACTGCCCGCTATCGGATCATTCTCCGTCCCGGGCCGCATTGTCTGTGCTTGCTTCATACCACGCGCTCACCTCCTCTCGCCATGCCTCCGGATGCGACAGGAACGGCGCATGCCCCGCATCCGGAAGCAGGACGGTTCGCAGCCCGTGACCGAACGATGCCTGCGCCCGCTTCATCGCGGCACGCGGGCACACGCGATCGTTCGCGCCGTGCAGCCACAGCAGGCGCGGCCGTTCCGCCGCGGGGAGCGCGGCGATGCGCGCCCACTCCGGGGCCAGATCCGCCGCCTCCAAATAGGCGAGCCCCGCATCAAGCCCGGCTGGCGTAAATCCGGGAGCGGCGGCCAACTGGCGCCACAGCTTCTGCGCCAGCAGCGGCTCGCCGGGGCTGGCCGGGCCCGCATCCAGCTGGCCGAGGAACGCCAGCAGCGTCTCCTCCGGCGCCTGCGCCAGACGGCGCCGCATGCGGGCCAGCACGCGCGGCGGCCAACCCGCTTGCCCGGTGCCGTCGGCGAAGCGCAGCGTCGTGCCGACGAGCAGGGCGCTCTCAATGCGCGGCAGATCCGCCCATTCGCCGTTCCCGGCGGCGCGCCCGGCCAGCAGCTCGATCGCCAGCATGCCGCCAAGCGACCACCCGGCGACATGCCACGGACCGTCCGGTTCCTGCCGGAGCGGAGCGCGCACCGCCTCCCGCAGGTCATCCGCCGTCTCGCACGCGGCGAAGGACACGTACCGGTGCGCGAACATCGGCAAGTCCTGCGCGAGCGGACGCCACACCTCGGCACTCAAGCCCCAGCCGTGAATCCACAGCAGCTTCGCCTGCTGGGGCGGCCGGGGCCGCCCGAGCGCCCCGCTCATGGCCGCGCCTCCGCGGCCAGGCGCACGACCGCATCCGCCGCCTGCATCAGGTCGGAGTCGCGGTGCGCCGGAGTCGGCGCGAAGCGAATGCGCGCCGTCCCCTCGGGCACCGTCGGCGGGCGAATCGCCACGCCGGCGACGCCCGCCTCCGCAAGCGCGGCGCTGAGCGCGACCGCGCGCTGATCCGTGCCGCACAGGACCGGCACGATATGGCTCTCCCCGGGGCCCGTGTCCAGCCCCCCGGCTTGCAGCCGCGCGCGGAACAAGGCCGCCTTGCGCATCAATTCGGCGCGCGCGAAGTCGGCAGCGCATACGTCGAGCAGCCGCTGCCGAATGAACGCGGCCACCAGCGGCGGCAGCCCCGTATTATAAATGAGCGTCCGCGCCCGGTTGATAAGGTAGCGGACGACGATGTCGTCTGCGGCAACATAAGCGCCGACCGCGCCAAAAGCTTTCCCGAAGGTGCCCATGATGATATCCACCTTCTGATGCAGTCCGAGCGCATGGCACAGCCCGCGCCCGCCGGGTCCATACACGCCGCCGCTGTGCGCCTCGTCGACCATCAGCATCGCCCCGTAGCGCTCCTTCAGCGCCACGAGATCGGCAAGCGGCGCCACCGTTCCGTCCATGCTGAACACGGCGTCGGTCACGATCAGCAGGCGCGCCCGCCGCGACGGGACGCCCGCACCTCCGGTGTGCCACTGCTTTAACGCCTTTTCGAGCCGGTCCATATCCCGGTGCGGATAACGGATATGCTGAGCCCGGCTCAAGATGATGCCGTCCGTAATGCTCGCATGATTCAGCCGGTCGCTGAAGACGACGCCGCTCCGGCCGACCAGAGCCGGAATGACGCCGGCATTCGCCATGTAGCCGCTGCTGAACACGAGCGCCGCCTCCGTTTCCTTAAAGGCGGCCAATTCCCGCTCGAGCGCGTCATGCTGCGGATCATGACCCGTGATGAGCCGGGAAGCCCCGGAGCCGATGCGTACGGCCGGCTCGCCGAGGCGGCGGCACTCCGCCGCAAGCCCCGCCCAGCCATCGTCATCAAGCCATGGCTCGAAGCCAAGATAATGATTCGAAGCGAGATGAAGCAGCCGCTTGCCGCCCCGCTCGATCCATCCGTGCTCCAGCCACGCCGCCGGCTCCAGCTTGCGCAGACGGCCCGCCTCTTCCAAGGCGTCCAGCTCGGCGCGCATCCAATGCCAACGCTGCTCTGAATCGGCCGCAGCCCTCATCGGCTCCATCACAAGGCGCACCGCTCGACTTCGAACCCGAGATCCGCGATCATCTGGTGATCGGCGGTCGCCTCTTGCCCATCCGTCGTCAAATAATCGCCGACGAACACCGAATTGGCCGCATAGAGCGCCAGCGGCTGCAGCGAACCGAGATTGACCTCCCGCCCGCCGGAGGCGCGGATCTCCTTCGATGGGCACACGAAGCGGAACATCGCGAGCGCCTTCAAGCAGCGCCGCGGGTGGAGATCATGCAGATGGCCGAGCGGCGTCCCCGGAATCGGATTCAGAAAATTGACCGGAATCGAGTCCGCATCCAGTTCCCGCAGCGAAAATGCGACGTCCACCAACTGCTCATCCGTCTCTCCCATTCCCATAATGACACCGGAGCAAGGCGACATCCCTGCTTGCTTCGCTGTATTCACCGTATGCACCCTATCGGCGTATGTATGGGTCGAAGTAATATGAGAATAATGGTCCTCGCTCGTATTCAAGTTGTGATTATAGCGTTCGACGCCTGCCTGCTTGAGGCGGTTCGCCTGCTCCTGCGACAAAATGCCGAGACAGGCGCAAATTTTCATCGGCATCGTCGCCTTGATCTCCTCCACGGCGGCGACCACCTGATCGAGCTCCCGCGGCGTCGGCCCGCGCCCGCTGGCCACGATGCAGTACGTTCCGGCCTGCATTTCCATCGCCTTGCGCGCTCCGTCCACCAGCACTTCCTTTTCCAGCATCGTATATTTCTCTATTGGCGCATCGGACACCCGGGACTGTGAGCAATAACCGCAATCTTCCGGACAGTGACCGCTTTTTGCGTTAATAATCAGATTCAGCTTCACCTTGTTCCCATAAAAATGCCGCCGCACCCGGTAAGCCGCATCCATGATCCCCAGCAGTTCGGCATCGTCCGCCCGCAGCACCGCCAGCGCTTCTTCCCGGCTAATTCCTTCGCCGGTCAACGCCTTATCCGCCAGCTTCCGCCAATCGGTCTGCCGCTCTTGCATTGTTTCGCTCATCATCATCGCTCCTTCGCTTTTCCCCATTCCCGGTCTGCCAGCCATTGCGTCAGCCGGGACAGGCGCATTGTGCATTGCAGCCATCGCTCCCGCCATGCCGCCCAAGCGGACGGATCAGCCGCCTGCATCCCTTCCGGCTGCGGCAGCCATGGCATCGTCCCCAATACGGGCACATTCGTCATCGCCTCGATCATGCGGACGTTCTCTTCCCTCTCTCTCTCCGATGCCGCCTCCGGCGGACCGCTGAACACGACGGCGATATCATCGACGCCCCGTTCACGAGCATAAGAGATCGCCGTTACGGTGTGACTCACGGTGCCCAAGCCGGGAGCAGCCACGAGCAGCACGGGAAGGCCCAGCCCCTGCGCCAGATCCGCCATCGTCATCTCCCGCGTAAACGGAACGGCAATCCCGCCCGCCCCTTCTGCCACCAGGAACGCGTCCGACTCCAGCCTCCGGCGGCCTTCTTCCATCAGGGCTTTCACTGAAAAGCGAATCCCTTCCCGTTCGGATGCCATCCAGGGCGCCAACGGCTCGCGCAGCGTCCATGTCGCAATATCCTCCTCGGCGAGCTCGGACATTCCGCTGCCCATCCGCAGCCGGTAACTGTCCGCATCCGGAGATCCTAATCCTACGCCGCTCTGCACAGGCTTCCAGAGGCTGAGCTTGCGCCTCCGGACCGAGTGGAGGTAAACGGCTATCCCTGAAGCAACGACCGTCTTCCCTACCTCCGTCCCGGTTGAAGACACGAATAAGCCTGCCGGATTCACCGGTTTAGGCAGTGTTTCTGGCATCATAGCGTTCTCCTCTTTTCCGTAAACCAAAATAAATTGAACCCAAGTTAACGTTACAACGATTCATTTTACAAGAATGACAGGAGGACGACAAGGCTTTGTAAACTATTTTATTGGCGTCAATCGGTTTACATATATGACAGGCTGACATAGTGAATTTCCTTTAAATAAATCAAAACTTTCGGGGCGTTTCTTGCATCTAATTCTAGAGAAGGTAAAAAGAGCTTGCTGGCGGGGATTTTTATGTCGTTTTTTAAGAAAAAAATAATAGTTCTTTATGAAGTTTCCATATGATTTAACTGCTAGATGTTGTAAGATGAACAAAGGTTTAAGAGATAGATAGTTTGGCAACTTGGATGGTGGAAACGGAAATTATGATTTATACGGATTGGTTTTATTGGCTGTTCGTGGTCGTGGCTGTCGTCACGTATCACCTTATGCCGCATCGTGTCAGACCCTGGGTGCTCTTTGCCGCCGGTGTCGCTTTTTACTACTATTATGCAGGTTCTTACCTGTTCCTGTTGCTTGCGGAAGTTGTCGCTGCCATTGTTGTCGTGAAGGTCGCGGCGAAGTGGAGCAAGCGATGGATTTATCCCGCCGGTATTCTTGGCGCCATTCTCGTGCTTGGTTATTTCAAGTACACCAATATGATGCTGGATACGTTAAATGAGTTGTTTTCGTTTTTGCATCAGCCCTTCTTGCCTAAGGCAGAGCAGATTGTGCTCCCGCTCGGCATTTCTTACTTTACGTTCGAGCTGATTCATTATTTGGTCGAACGCAAACGCGGAACTTTGCCGGACCATCGGCCGGAAGGTCTATTGTCGTTTATATTCTTTTTCCCGACGATGGTGGCTGGGCCGATTAAGCAGTTTCAGATGTTTTATCCGCAGCTTACATCGAGATTTCACATTGACCACGTGCTGACCGGAGTGACCCGGATTGGGTTCGGCCTGTTCAAAAAGCTTGTTCTCGCCGGTTCCATTGATTTGCTGGCGCAGCCTGTCTACTCAGCGGCCGGCATAGCCGAGGCGGATACCGCCAGACTCTGGATCTCGCTTGTCGCCTATACGTTCGTTATTTATTTCGACTTTTCGGGCTATTCGGACATCGCCATCGGAACAGCTCGCTTGTTCGGCATCGTCATCCCGGAGAACTTCCGCTTCCCTTATTTGGCCCGCAGCATCGCCGAGTTCTGGAACCGTTGGCACATCTCGCTCGGTTCTTGGCTGACTCGCTATGTATATTTCCCGCTCGGCGGAAGCCGCGTCCCTGCTCCCCGAGTCTATCTGAATCTGATGGCGACGATGACCGTCTCCGGTCTCTGGCACGGAGCCGCATGGAATTTCGTCGTCTGGGGCATGTTCCACGGCGTCATGTTATGCATTCATCGCTTCTACGTGAAGCAGATCAAGCCTTCATTAAAACCTGTTCCGAAGTGGCTCAAGCCGGGAACGACAACCATCGCGATTTTGATTACGTTCTTTGGCGTCACGATCAGCCGGGTGTTTTTCATTCTGCCGATTGCAGACGGATGGGATTTGATGCTCCGGCTGCTCGGATTGCGATAGGCTAACCGATTTTCGATTATTGATGGAATGGAAGTGTGAGATATAATGGCTAATTTGTTTCTGAACAAGACCGTGTCCGTCATGCTTATCTCCTTCGCTTTGGTCGGATTGCTCGGACTAGGCAATGGAGCCGATCAAGTGGTCGAACAAATGAGACAAGAAGTCGTAACGCATGCGAAAAAGGAACTCCGCGTTCCGACATACGATTCAATTGTCTATACGCCGTTATGGGTGGAATATTTGAAGGAGCAGCCGAATGACGGCAAAAAGGTCATCGGCATGTTCGGGCCTTCCACGGTATTTGGCACGACCGTGAAGAAGGGGGAGAACACCTCGGCCGGCGTTCTTCAGGTCCATATGAAAGACAGCCGCGTGCTTAACCTGGGCATTGCCGGCGGAAGATTCACGGAGACTTACGCCCTGCTCGCCTCGATGATAGACAAGGTCGATTATGTCGTCTATGAGATCAACTACGGCATCGCCGTCGTCTCGGATAATGAGCCGAATGTTGTCGTCTATCCGTCGCTTGTCGAGAAGCTGGACCAAAACATACCGCGCAGCTGGCTGGATGATTTCCCGGACAAGAACCGCCAGTCGCTTCCGAGCGACACTCATAATTGGGTGACGTCCCATTTCCTGAACAAGTGGACCCTCTATCATGATCGCGACGCGATCAGCTACCGTCTGTTCAAGACCCGTACGCCGATGGAGAAAATCCGCCGGGAAATCCAAAAGAAAGAGAATGAGAAAAAAGGGATTAAAGAAAGCTATACCCCGATGTATACCGCCTACGACAAGTTGAAAGACGCCCAGAAGGAAGGCATCGATAAGCATTACAAGGAGCTTTATCGCTGGAATAAGCCTTTCGATAAAGATAACAGCTTCGGGTTGTTCATGATTGAGAAAACACTTGATCTGCTGCAGGAGCATAATAAGAAAGCCGTATTCTATTCGGCTCCGCTGGATAAAGAGCATATTGCCAAGAAGAAGCTGTTCAACTGGAGCGAGTATACCAAGGTGATGGGGGCTTACCAGAAGCTGATAGAGTCGAGAGGCTACCCGTATATCGAATTCAATAAAGAGAAGAACAATACGATCCCGCATGAATATTATCGCGACCCGGCCCATCTTATTGACAAAGGTAATAAAATGTTTGGCGAAATCTTGTATAAGAGGTTGAAGGAATATGGAATTACAACCCCGTAGCGCCAGATTAGCCGAAACGAAAGCCCGCCGTCTCACTCATCGTGTAGGACGGGCGCTGATGATGGTAGGAGCGGCGCTCGGCGGAGCCATCGTCCTGATCGCCATCGTGCTCGGTATTTTGTTCTTCTCCGGAGAAACGCAGGAATTTATTTATATGAATTTCTAATGATGCCTGAACGGCGTACAAGTCCTTGTACGCCGTTTTCTTTTCCGTTGTTCGGGTGATAAGCGTCCACACAAGCTGTGGATGTTTGCCATATCATGCCTTTAAGTGCGATTACGGTTCTTCTGCATAATTAGGGGGAGGTGGAGATTTTTCCTATGATCTATACAGCTCTTGGTGATTCGATTACATTCGGGGAGAATGCAACTTCAGCGGCAAAGGCTTATCCCCGATTGGCCGGATCGATGTCCCGCCCTTACCGGGTATATATTCTGGCGCGTCCCGGTTGGAGCGCCTATGATTTATTGGATGCCGCGATATGGCAAGGGTCCTCCCTGATTCGCCGTTCTGACGTAGTCTCCGTATGGATCGGAGGGGTCGATTTGGCGAATGCGGCGCTGTCCGCGATTCGAAGCCGGCGGCCTTTGGCTGCCAAATTGATTTTGGGACGTTATAAGCGAATCCTTCATGCCATTCTGGCCCACATCAAAGACATCAGCCATGCCCGGGTCATTTGCTGCACGCAATATAATCCGTTTCCGAACAGCCCGCTTTCCATCATGTCGATAGACCGGCTAAATTCCGCGACCAAAGAAGTGGCCCAAAGCTGCGGCGCCACGGTCGCACCCGTTCATACGTGGTTCGAGGGCAAGCAAGCCGAACTTATCTATGGATATCGAAGAGGAAGGCTGGAAGACGCCTTGACCGGGTTCCTCCCCATCCATCCCAATGATGAAGGGCACCGGCTTATTGCCAAAGGGTTGACTCCCTATCTTGGCGCCTGCAAGCAAGCCTCCTGATCCCCTCCGTCTGCTTTGCCAATAAAGAGAGCGGAACAACATCGTTCCGCTCTCTTTTTTTGCCGATGCCCGCCCTCCTTGTCTTGCTCCCGCCGCGGCAAGCATCCGGTTCCCTGTCTTCCTTGGCGGGACGCTGTCCTCGACTTCCGAATAATGGCCTAACATATGATAACAGTAGAGAAATAGGACGCAACTCCGCTTCATCCACGCCGTCCCCCCCCTTTCACTCTATACAATGAACCATCGACACGGGAATGTAACAGTGAATTCTAAAAGTGATGTAAAATTTTCAGATCATGCTTGCTAAGATTAACTTTATTTGTTAGTATAACTGACGAACGTTCGTTAATATTGAGGTGATTCGATTGAAAAGCGAAGAAATTAAGGATGCGGCTTTGAAATATTTCACCATGCATGGTTATGAGGGAGCATCCCTTTCTCTTATTGCGGAAGAGGTCGGCATGAAGAAGCAATCGATCTACGCCCATTTTAAAGGAAAGGACGATCTTTTTCTGCAAGTGCTGCGAGACGCGAAGGAGACGGAGCTCTCTTCCAAGCTTCAATATTTTAGCAGCATAGGCTCTCTGCATCCCGAGAAAGCTTTATATGGATTTCTGCAACTGATCATCGATCTTTTCCAAAAAAATGAGCAGCTCACGTTTTGGCTGCGCATGTCTTTTTTTCCGCCCGCTCATCTTGCCAAGGCGATCGAACAGGAAGTCATCGATATCGAAGAAAAGGTGCGGGCCGTGCTGGAACGCAAATTTCAGGATTGGATCGATGAGAAAACCATCGTCGAAGAGGCGGCGAAAACGCCAACCCTCGCCTTCCTGGGCGTCGTCGATTCCATTATGCTGGAGCTTGTGTACGGCGGCAACGACGAGAAACGGCTGAAGGAGAAAGTGGAGGCCTCCTGGACCGTCTTTTGGCGGGGAATTGCACATCCTTGATTGACAGAAAGAAAGTGGTTGATGATATGAAGAAAACAATCAAAGAACAAAAAGCGGTCTTGCTGATTCTGCTAAGCAATGTATTCATTGCCTTCCTGGGCATTGGACTTGTCATCCCCGTCATGCCGTCTTTCATGAACATGATGCATTTGTCAGGCAAAACGATGGGCTACCTGGTCGCTGTATTCGCCGTGGCCCAACTGCTGATGTCGCCGCTTGCGGGGCGCTGGGTCGACCGTTTCGGCCGCAAGAAGATTATCATCATCGGCTTATTCCTGTTCAGCGTGTCCGAGCTCGTCTTCGGGTTGGCCGGGAATGCGGCGATGCTTTATTTCGCAAGGCTGCTGGGAGGAATTAGCGCCGCCTTTATTACGCCGGGGGTTACGGCTTATGTGGCGGACATCACCTCCATTCAAGAACGGCCGAAAGCGATGGGCTATGTCTCGGCCGCCATTAGCACCGGCTTCATTATCGGGCCCGGCATCGGCGGCTTTATCGCCGAATACGGCATACGCATGCCCTTCTTCTTTGCGGCGGGAATCGCCTTTTTCGCCTGCATTTTATCCGTGTTTATTTTAAAAGAGCAGCTCACGAAGGAGCAGCTTGCGGAGATATCCGCGAACGCAAAGCAAAGCAGCTTTCTGGCCGATATGAAAAAATCGCTTCAACCGATCTACTGCATCGCATTTATTATCGTCTTTGTACTCGCTTTCGGTTTATCGGCATACGAAACGGTGTTCAGCCTCTTTTCCGATCATAAATTCGGCTTCACGCCAAAGGATATTGCCGTCATTATTACGGTAAGCTCCATTTTCGGAGTCGTCGTGCAGATCTTTATGTTCGGTAAAATGGTCGAAATACTCGGGGAAAAGAAGCTGATCCAATTGTGCTTGATTACCGGGGCTATCTTGGCGGTGGTGTCCACCGTCATCTCCGGATTTTGGATCGTGCTGGCCGTAACATGCTTCATCTTCCTCGCCTTTGATCTGCTGCGGCCGGCCTTGACGACATTTCTGTCCAAAGCGGCAGGGAAAGAACAGGGCTTTGTGGCCGGAATGAACTCCACCTATACGAGCTTGGGCAATATCGCCGGACCGGCGATGGCCGGAATGCTGTTTGATGTTAACATTCACTATCCTTTCCTGTTCTCCGCCGTCATTATGGTCATCGGCCTTGGCATTACCATGATGTGGAAATAGAAGCAATTTGCAGAAAACGTAGAGGAATAAGTTGATTTTATGGGCAGATGTCAGCTTCGCTGGCACTGCTCATTCTCAACCCTACGGTGCCACCCCCGTTCCCCAGGCTTGTCTCCTACTCGGCTTCATGATTCGCCGCACATTTTCCCAAGGAACCTCCTGTTGTTTTTTATTGTACTAACCACCTACCTATATAATGGTATATGCCCAGAAATAAAAAATGGTTCAGGTTCTAATATATAGGTATTGTTCCAGCCTGCATGTACGACTCAACTGCGGGGAATGGACAACGAAATCGGAAGATGCAGATCATTACGCTGTACGAGAGGGTGACAACCATGCATCCGTAATGTCTGTACCGATGATTCTGAGTGAAGGGTCGAGTGAACCAAAGGATCGAAATAGACTATTCGTTCTGAATACGTCTCGGTCCTGTCATGGCGAACCCCTGCCCGCACCGGCCCTCAGGGCAAGCGTGAACCGCATGGCGTTATGGCAAAACGCTCTGTAGACCTTTCTTCGGCATCGCTTGAAAAAAAGAGAGCGGTGAATACGCCCGCTCTCCATACGTCCGTTCTATTCATTATGGCTGCCGGCCGTACGCTTCCCGGACTCCTTGTCTTCCTCCGGTTCGGCTCCGTCCAGTTCCATGTCCTCTTGCTTGATGATTTCATGAATCTGATGCTTAATCGTCTCGGACCGGGTTCCGAAGATGGCCTGCACATTGTTGCCGACCTCCAGCACGCCCGAGGCGCCCAGTTCCTTCAAGCGCTCCTTATTCACATTGCCCTTATCCTTGACCTGCACGCGCAGGCGCGTAATGCAGGCATCCAGGGATGCAATGTTGGCTTTGCCCCCAAGCGCCGTCAGGATACCGCGCGGCAATTCTTCTCCTGCCGCCGCTTCCGTCTTGGCCGCGGCCGCCGGCGCGCCCGCTTCCCTTCCCGGCGTCCGCAGGTTGAAGGTGCGGATAGCGAAGCGGAAGCCGAAGTAGTAAATCAGCGCCAGCACCAATCCGACCGGGATGACGAGCCAGTACGGCGTCCGGTTCTGCAGCACGCCGAACAGCAAGTAATCGATGAAGCCTCCGGAGAACGTCATTCCGATTTTGACGCCGAGCAGGTGCATTGTCAGGAAGGACAAGCCCGCGAACACGACATGCACGGCGAAGAGAAGCGGCGCCACAAACAGGAAGGAAAATTCCAGCGGCTCCGTAATGCCGGTCAGGAAGGACGTCAAGGCGGCCGATCCCATCAGCCCGGCTACAAGCTTCTTATTCTCCGGGCGCGCTTCATGATATATGGCTAGGGCAGCCGCTGGCAGACCGAACATCATGAATGGGTATTTCCCCGTCATGAACGTCCCTGCCGTTAATTCAACGCCGTCTTTAAGCTGGGCGAAGAAGATTTTCTGATCCCCCCGGATAAGATCGCCCGCCTTGCTCACATATTCCCCGAATTCGAACCAGAAGGGCGAATAAAAGATATGATGCAGCCCAAATGGAATCAGCGCCCGTTCGCAGATGCCAAAGATGAAGGCCGCCAGCGATCGGTTCGAGTCGATGAGCGAGTGGGAGAATGCATTCAGGCCGCTCTGGATCGGCGGCCAGATGAACACCATCAGAATACCGATAACAAGCGAGGTGACGGCCGTAATAATCGGGACAAAGCGCTTACCCGCAAAGAAGCCGAGATAGGAAGGCATCTCGATCTTGAAGAAGCGCTTATATAGCATTGCCGCCGTAATACCTATAATAATACCGCCGAAAACGCCCGTCTGCAGCGTCGGCACGCCTTGAACGTTGGCATAAGCGAAGTCGGTCTGCACCATCTCCGGCGTCACATCCATCATCACTTTCATCGTCACGTTCATGACGAAATAACCGACGATGGCGGCAAGCCCCGCGACCCCCTCCCCTCCGGCGAGACCGATGGCGACCCCGACGGCGAATAGCAGGGACAGGTTGTCAAATACAATGCCCCCGGCTTGCTCCATCACGCTGGAGATAAGGCTGACAGCGCCGGTGCCCAGCACCGGAAAGCGCGCGATCAGATCCGGATTGCCCAGCGCGTTGCCGATTCCGAGCAGGATGCCGGCCGCCGGCAGAATGGCGACCGGCAGCATAAGCGCCTTGCCGACCTTTTGCAGAACGCCGAATATGGATTTAAACATGTTAAGCATGGAAGTCAACTCCTATCGATGTACAGATGAGCAAAGTGCATGAAAAACCTGTTGTTACCATTTCCAATCAGTTCCCGCACTATGCATACAAGGGGACTTGCATCCGGAAACGCCCCGCGCCATGGTCCCGAATACCAAGCGTAGTTACGCCAAGAGCCCTGGAGACGGTTCCGGGCATTAATCGAGAACGGATTCCAGCACCGCCCCCACGGCATCAATCGCCTGCCCGGCTTGGCCGCCTTCCGCCGACACCGTAACGATGTCGCCGGCCTTCAGGCCGAGCGTCAACACGCCCGTGATGCTTTTTGCGCTTACTTTGCGGCCGTTGAACTCCAGTGACACTTGCGAATCCGGGAACTCGGCGGCTTTTTTCATAATGGCTCCCGCCGGACGCGCATGCACGCCTTGCGGATTTTTTATCGTAAATTGCTTTTCCATGATTGGCCTCCTCTTCGTTACACCCCTATTTAGTCATCAAGCCCGATTCATGCCTGAGCACGAGGGAATGATGAGAATTTCGTTTTCTTCTTCGCGCCAAGTCCAAACATGCCTTCCTCCTCGTAATATGTGCTGGTGATGCCTTACCGTGCAAAGCAGCCGCAGCACGGCTTGGAACCCATGACGGGAATCCCTGCCGCGTCGTCTGCACAGCACAAAAAAAGGCATGAGCTAAAGCATGCCAGTTCACGCAGTGAACGGCCGCTTAGCTCATGCCTAGTCGTACTAGTAACACGCTGCTTGCAGTGTAAATGACAACGCTTAATTTAACACGACCCAATACGGGATGCAAGCGTTGCCAGCCCCTGTCACCAAATTGACACAAACGGAAACGGCAGGAGCGATTATTGACGATTTATTGAAAATTACCCCTATTCCTCCATGACGACCGCTTTGGCGACCTTCAGCTCGGCGTACCGCGCCATGACTTCAGGCAGTTCATCCATGCGGAAACGATGGCTGATCAGCGGCTCGATACATACGATATGCTGCGCGAGCAAAGCGATCGCCTCTTCATGCGTGTACGGATTGATGAACGAGCCCATGATGCGCAGTTCCCTGCTGAACACCTCGAATGGCGACAGGCTGACCCGCGCCTCCGGAGAAGCGACGCCGAAGAGCAGAACCTGTCCGCCCTTGCGGGCCGCCCCCAAGGCCAGCTCGACGGATTCCGGGCGGCCGGCGCACTCGATCACGACATCGGCCGTGCTGCGAAGTTCATCCGCTGCGCCTGGATCCAGCGGCGAGACGACGGCTTCGGCGCCCAACTCACGCAATAATCTGTGCTTGTGCGCCGCCGGCTCGCTTACGGTAATGCGAGCGACGCCCGCGGCCGCGGCGAGCTGCAGGAACATCTGGCCGATGAAGCCGCCCCCGATAATCAGCACATGCTGATTCGCCCGCAGCTCCAGCTTCTTGAATCCATGCAGCACGCAGCCAAGCGGCTCGGCCATCGCCCCTTCCACCCAGCTCACCTGGTCGGGCAGCTTGTAGCAGTTGGCCGCCGGCACCACGCAGTATTCGCCCATTCCGCCGTCCCTCGTCACGCCGACGGCCTGCAGCCGATCGCACAAGTGAGCGCGGCCGCCGCGGCAATATTCGCATGCCCCGCAATAGATATTCGGGTCGACGGACACCCGGTCGCCCGGGCGCAGATCCGTGACCGCCTCCCCCACGGCGTCGACGATGCCGGCCAGCTCATGGCCAAGCACAATCGGCGGCTTCACCTCCGCCGATCCCGGATGGCCGTGGTAAATATGCTGGTCTGTGCCGCAAATGCCGCAGCAAACGACGCGCAGCCGCACCTCGTCCTGGCCGGGCAGGCGCTCGGCCCATTCCGTTACCTCCATCATTTTCGTTCCGCGCAGAACTGCCGCTTTCATGCTCCTCATCCCTTTTCCCGTATGATTGTTCTCCTTCTCTATCCCCCGGCCGCTCGCGACTAATCCTCCATCTGATCGCAGATGGCTCCCCGGCAGCCCGCGTCTCTCCCCCTTCACCGTTCACGGCTGCCGGACGAATTCAAGGCCGTAACGCGCAGCGTCGCCCACGGAATCGGCTTGCCTTCCGCCTGCGAGATCCGAATCTCCTTCGTTCGCCCCGGCAGCAGATCGAAGAAGTTATCGCTCGCCGCAATCCACGCTTCATCCAGCTCGATCTTGACCATGCGGGCCGCCCGGTCGGTCTCGATGCGGATGATGCCGGCCTCCTCATCCACGACGATCTGCAGGTTGGCCGGTTCGAAGCGCATCTCCTTATAGTCGCGCAAGTAGACATAGTTATCTTCCGCGAGGCCGCTTCCGGACGAGATGACGCACACCGCCTCCGCCGGATCCGCCCCGTTCGTCAGCTCCGCTTCGGACAGCGCATCCAGCTCCCTTTTGCCATTCGGCTCCAGATATACCTCATAGTCGCGCTCATACAGCTTCGTTCCATCCATCCGGTACACGGCCAGCCGGACCTGATCTTCATAAGGCTCCAGCCGGTCGTTGAGCGCCCACAGATGCAGCGCCTGTCCCGGATCGTGATCCGCCGTCAGTAGCACCGGCGCATAGAACTTCCGCGCGTAATGATACGCCGCCTTCGGCAGCCCGTAATAGTCGATGACCGACCAGCTCGTGCCGGGCCAGCAGTCATTCAACTGCCAGAACAACGCGCCGCTCGTATCCGGCTTGCGGCGGCGGTAATGCTCGATGCCGTATTTGAGTCCTTCGGCCTGCGTCAGCATCGAAAAATTGATGTACTCTTCCATATCCGAAGGCACCCCGGTATAGCCTTCCATCAGCAAGATGCCCTTCGGATGATGGATATCCTTGTTGCGGTACATCATCTCGTCGCTGCCCCAGCGGAATTGGCTCTCCGGTATGTTGCGCTGCAGCGTGCAGCGGTTCGAGGAGGCGTGCATGCCGAACTCGCTGGCGAACTTCGTCGTGTCGCCCTTGAATTTCTTGAACGACAGCCCTTCGGCGCTATAGTCCTGAACCTGCGGCTCGCCGAAGACCCGCGGCTCGATGTTGCCATGCCAGACCTGCCAATTATGCGTGTCGCCCACCTCGCGCGAATTGTGATCATTGCCCCCGTAGGGCGAGCTCGGCCAGAACATGCGCGTCGGATCGAGCGTCTCCAGCAGGGCCGGCATCAGCTCGTGATAAATTTTCTCCCCATAAAACGGATGCGGGATGTCCCCGCTCGAATGCAGCGCTTCATACAGCCAGTCGTTCTCGTTATTGCCGCACCAGAGGGCGAGGCAGGTCCGGCTGCGCAGCCGCTTGACGACCTGCTCGATCTCCCGCCGCACATTATCCATGAAGTTGCGGTTATAGTCCGGATAGAGAGCGCAGGCGAACATGAAGTCCTGCCAGACCAGCAGCCCGAGCCGATCGCACTCCTCGTAAAAAATATCCCGCTCATAGATGCCGCCGCCCCAGACGCGGAGCATGTTCATATTGGCTTCCTGCGCCATCCGGATGTACCGCGAATAGCGCTCGTCCGGCACCGCCGCAATAAAGCTGTCGATCGGAATCCAGTTCGCGCCCTTGGCGAACAGCTTCGCCCCGTTGAGCACGAAGATGAACGCATCCTGTCCTTCTTCGTCATGCAGCATCAGTTCCAGCGTCCGGATGCCGAAGCGCTGATTCCAGTCATCCACCGCTTTGCCGCCGCTCCGAAGCGTCACTTCCAGCCTGTACAAGTACGGCTCGCCCAGATCATGCGTCCACCAGAGGCGCGGATTCGGCACCCTGAGGCAGGCCCGGCCGGAGAAGCCATATGCACAGATTGCGCCGTCCTGCACGAAGCCCAGGCTGCGATTAAGCGGGAACGCCTCCCCCGCCACCCGCCGGCCTTCGGCATCCAGCAGGGCCACCTCCGCGATGCAGGCTTCGCTGCGGTCGAACGCCCGCGCCTCGACCGCCACCTCGACCATCGCTTCGTCTTCCTTCGCCTCCGCCGTATGAGCGAAGACATTCTCCAGATACGCACGGCTCCGCTTCACGAGATGGACATCCTTCCAGATTCCCGCGCAGACGAGCCGCGGCCCCCAGTCCCAGCCGAAATGGCTTTGCGCCTTGCGCGTCCATATCCTTTTTTTGCTGAAGCCGGACCAATAATATTGCATCTTGCTCTGCACATGCAGGTGAACCGGATCCAGCTTGACCGCGAGGACGTTCTTGCCCTTATTCAGCTCCCGCGTCACCTCGAACGAATGGCGGATGAACATATTGTCCGTCGAGCCCAATTCCACCCCGTTCAAATACACGGTCGCGAACGTATCGAGCCCTTCAAACACAAGCTCCATCCGCTCCATGTCCTCCAACGGCCCGTCCCAATGGAACGTCGTCCGGTACCACCACACCTTCTCCTCGACCCAGCGGCATTTCTGATCGTTATGCCCGTAGAACGGATCCTCGATAATGCCCTTCTCGATCAGCGTCGTATGCACATCCCCCGGCACCTTCGCCGTCATCCAGAAATAATCGATATACTCGGGGGATGCCACCTCCAAATCGCGCGCCTCGCCAATATTGAAATCGCGCAGCTTCCAGTTCTCGTTCAGTCTCATATCGCGCTCCTATCCAGAAGACGCCAAGACCTCCCGGCCTTGGCGTCTCCCTGTCTCTACCTGCATTCTAGTTATCGATATAGGTCAAGCTCTCCAAAATTTCCTTGATGCTCAGCTCCGCGCAGGCCATCGACGTATCCGCTACGCCATAGTACATCTTGACCGTATCGCCTTCCACGATGGCGCCGCAAGAAAAGACGACATCCCCAAAGAAGCCGTTTTTCTCGTAATCCGCTTCCGGCTCCATCACCGGCCGCTCGGAGCGGGCGATGACCTTCCCCGGATCGTTCAAGTCCATCAGCACGGCGCCCATACAGTAGCGGTGCTCCTTCGTCGCGCCATGGTACAGCTCGAGCCAGCCCTTCTCCGTCTTGAACGGCACGGCTCCGCCGCCCATGCGCCCGCTGTCCCACATGCCCGGACGCAAGCCAAGCAGATGCCGGTGATTGCCCCAGTAGAGCAAGTTATCCGATTCGGCGATCCAGATTTCGGGATTGCCGATGCTTTTCGTCGTCGGGCGGTGCAGCGCATAATATTTGCCGTTGATTTTCTCCGGGAAAATGAGGACATCCTTGTTATCCGGGCTGAAAATCATGCCATGATGCGTCACATTCACGAAATCCTTCGTCGAGACCATCGATTCCCCGACGCCGACCGGAGATACGGCCGAGAAATAAATGTAATACGTATCGCCGATCTGCGTCACGCGCGGATCCTCGATGCCGAAGGTCTCCAATTCCGTTGACGGATAGACGAACGGCGCCTCATCTACCGTGAAGCGGTGCCCATCCCTGCTGCGGGCAATGCGAATATAGGAGATGGAGGTCAAATATTCGAACGTCGCGCTTTGCGACTTGTTGCGGATGACCCGCGGATCGGAGAAATCGTAACGTTCGTCGTCCGCGCGAAGCTCAATGATGTCCAGCTCCTTCGTCTCCGGGTTGAACACGGGCGCCTTCACGATGTTCGGGTCGGTGCTGATCGGACGCTCGGCTACGCGGAGCAGCAGCAGCACTTCGCCGTTATATGTCGCGACGCCCGCATTGAACGCGCCGATCACCTCGAAGTCGGGGCGATGCGGCTTGACATCGGCTGGCGTAATGAGCGGATTTTCTTCATACCGATAAATATTCATGCTGTAAACTCCTTAAGCTGTAAAATAGTATCTGCGAATTATGCCTGTTCGAACTTCAGGAACGGATCGGCAATCGTCAGCCGATGCGCCTCCGCATCGCTTATGCCCGCATAGAGCACCGCCGTCGCGTCCTCGTTGCGCACGAGACCGCCGCTGAATACGACGTCCGCGAGGTCGGAACGCTTCGCCGCGCCCGGAAGGAAGCGTTCCCGCACGGCGATGAGCTCGATGGCGGTATGCTCGCCGGTAGCCGGATCGAGCGCGAACGCCATCGGATAATAATGGCGGCCGCCTTGTTCATCGAAGCACGCGATATGTCCCAGCACGCCGATGCGGCCGTTGCTCAGCAGATGCGCTTCGTTCGCGCCTCCCCATTCCTCGTCGATGAATTGCCCTTCCAGCAGCGGAGCGTTGTCAATAAGCTCAATCGATAAGTCCTCCAACCGCTCCACGCGGGTAAATCCGATTTTGCCGCGGCCGCCCTTCTCTCCCTGCGGGCGGGTAAAGACGGCGATGCTTCCGTCCAGAAGCTCGACCAGCCGCAAATCCTTCATGCCGTCCGGGCCGGTAAAGAACGGCTTCAGATCGGCGATGCGCTTCCCTTTGTAGAACACCGTGCGCCACATCAGCGCGTTCGCCTGTGTCGGGTGCGGATAAATCTGCACGCCGCCGAGCACCAGCTCGCCTCCGATCCGGGTCTGGAACGGGTCCTGCAGCTCGAACGTCGGCGCGCCTTCCCGCGGCGCCCATTCGCCGTTCCGTTCGACGAAGAAATAGACCTCGGAATGCTCGCTGTCGCGCGATTCGACGCGTCCGGCGATAACCGGCTCCCCCTCGTCTTCGAACGGAGCGGTAATATTGTATACATCCTTGCTGCCGACGCCGGTAAACTTCAACTTCTCCGCGTTCGCCGCCATCGGGCTACGCGTCATATATTGCTCCAGCAGCGACGCGCATGGGATTGCGCTGCCTTGGTTCTCTGTCATGTATGGCACGTCTCCTTCACTGATGAGTTCTCGCTGATCCAAATGGCCGCTTCCTGCGGACCAAGGAGGAATGGTTCATGGACGACGTCCGTCTCCCGGCGGCTGGACAAGACGAAGCGGAACGGCCAAGCCAGCAGGCTTCCGACAGACAGAGCGAACGGCTCCGTCCCGAAGTTCAGCGCGACCAGCGCCGCTTCCCCGGCGGCCCGCTTCACGTAGAGGAGCACATCGCCCCGACGTTCCAGCCGCGCATAATCGCCGCTGTGCAGCGACGGATGCCGATGCCGGAGCGCGATAAGCTGCCGGTAGAACGAATAGAGCGAATCCGGATCCCGCCGCTGCGTCCGCACATTCAGCACGTCATGCCGCGGGCCCATGCCGATCCACGGGGCCGCATCCGAGAAGCCGCCATAGGTCTCGTCCGTCCACTGCATCGGCGTCCGCGATTTGTCCCGGCTCTTCGCCAAGGCCTTCTCCAGGGCCTCCTCCGGCTCCAAGCCTTCCGCCAGCGCGAGCCGGTAAGCCGTCAGCCCCTGCACATCGCGCATCTCTTCGATCGTCTCCGCCACGAAGTCGCGCATGCCAATCTCTTCGCCGTAATACAGGAAAGGCACGCCCTTCGCGGTGATCGTCAGCGCGGCGATCAGCTTCGCCCGCCGCTCCTCCAGCACGGGATCGCCTTCCCCGAACCGGGAAATATGACGCGGCATGTCGTGGCTGCTGAAGAACAGCGTCGGAAGCTGGCCGGGGGCATGCGCCTCCTCCATCTTCTTCAATTCGCCATAGAGGCGTTCGAGCGAGAGCGTCTCCTGGCTGCCGAGGTTGAAGTTGAACACGACGTCCAGCAAGCCCGTCCCGCTATAGCGGCGCAGCACATCCATATCCTCGGAGCCGACCTCGCCGACCATGAACGTCCCCTTCCGTGCATGCGCGTGGGCGGACAGCTCCGCGATGGCATCCAGGATGCCTTCCTGATCCTTGTCATGCACATGCTGCTGCTCGCCCGTCTCCGCATCGCACGGGTTGTCGGGGAAGGTCCCGGATACTTTCAAAAAATTGATAACATCGAGCCGGAACCCGTCAATGCCCCGATCCAGCCAGAAGTCCATGACACTCTTCATCGCGGCGCGGACTTCGGGATGTGTCCAGTTCAAGTCGACCTGCTCCTTCGCGAACGCATGATAGTAATATTGTCCGGTCGCTTCATCGAACTCCCAAGCCGGACCGCCGAAGAAGGACTCCCAATTGTTCGGCGGCCCGCCGTTCACCGGGTCCTTCCAGATGTACCAGTCGCGCTTCGGATTCGAACGCGACGACCGGGATTCCCGGAACCACGGATGCTCCGACGACGTATGGTTCAGCACGAGATCGGCGATAACCCGGATATCGCGGGCATGCGCTTCGCGTATGAACGCTTCGAAATCTTCCATCGTGCCGTAATCGGGATCGATGGCGGTATAGTCGGCGATATCGTAGCCGTTATCCACCTTGGGCGACGGATAGAACGGCGTCAGCCAGATGCCGTTCACGCCCAGCTCGGCCAGCTCATCCAGCTTCGACGCCATGCCGGCGAAGTCGCCGATGCCATCGCCATTGCCGTCGCAGAAGCTCGGCATATAGATTTCATAGAAAACGGCCGATTTCCACCACGGTGCTTCCATTCTCTCCACTCCCATTGCTTATCCTCGCGATTTCCTTACTTGAGGCTGAACTGCATGCCTTCCTTGAACTTTTTGCCGAACACCAGGAACATGATAATAATCGGAAGCGTCAGCAGCACCGATGCCGCGTACAGCGGACCCGGATAGCCGCCGTAAGGCCCGAACATTTGCGACAAGAGCACGTTCAGCGTCAGCATATTGTCGCTGCGCACGACGATCATGTCCCACAGCAGCTCCGTCCACCGCTCCATCAGCAGGAACAGGAAGATAACCGCCGTAATCGAGCGCGACATCGGCATCATGATGCGGTACAAAATTTTGAAATCGGACGCCCCGTCCAGCTTCGCCGCCTCGATGAACACCGTCGGGATCGCCTTGAAAAAGTTCGTATACATAAAGATCGCCCACAGACTGACGGCCTTCGGAATAATCATTGCCCAGTACGTATCGTACAAGCCGATCTTCTGAATCACGAGGAAGTTCGGGATGAGCAGAATTACCGCCGGAAAGAACATATGGAACAGGACGAAATTGTTCACCGTATCCCGCCCCTTGAAATTCAGCTTCGACAAGGCGTAAGCGACCATGACGCCAAAGAGCATCATCAACGCCGTCGACACGACCGAGACGACAATGCTGTTCAGGAACGCATTCAGCCATGGACGAGGGATGCCCGCTTCCCCCCCGGTAAAGAGCCACTCGTACGATTTCAGGGAGAAGCTTGCCGGAACGAGCTTACGGTCGACCTCCGACCAGTCGGCGAACGAGTTCAAGACCATGTACAAATACGGGTAGACCATAACCAGAAGCAGGAGCGTCGCAACGATATACCGGACCGTCAAACGGACTTTGTTGTTTTGCTTAGACCCAACCATTTCGCTTACCCCACGTTTCCAGCAATTTTTTGATGATGAAGATGGAAATGAACGTGACAACGGACGCCAGGATCGCTATAGCGGAAGCATACCCCGCCTGCAGGTTTTTGAACGCCTGGTTGTAAATCTCCATCTGCCACGTGTTCGTGGCGAAATTCGGCCCTCCGCCCGTCAATTGGTAGACCTCCGTAAAGATGCCGAAGGTGACGCCGAATGACAGGATGAGCGTCGTATACAACGCAGGGTACAGCAGAGGAAGCGTGATTTTCCAGAAGCGCTGGCGATCCGTTACGCCGTCGATCGCCGCCGCCTCATATACTTCCTTGTCAATGCTCTCGAGTCCGGACGTCAAAATAAGCGCATAGTAGCCGGTAAATTTCCAGGCGATGATCAGCGCCACGATGCACAGCGCCGACAGCGGCGATCCGAGCCAGTTGATATCCAGCCCGAACGTATCGCGGAGGAAGGCGTTCACCGGACTGTTGAAGGAGAGGAAGCCCTTCACGATAAGCGATGCCACGACGCCGGACGACAGATACGGCAGGAAAAACCCGATCAGATACAAGCTGCGGAACTTCGGCAGTCCCTGCACCAGCACCGCCACGCCCAGCGACATGATGGTAACGAGCGGCACGAATACCAGCATGAACTTGTAGGTTACCCAGAAGGCCGACTGCACGCCAGGCGAAGACAGAGCCTTCATAAAGTTCTTCAACCCTACGATGTCATAGGCCGGGGCAATTAAGTCCCAGTTCGTGAATGCGAGAAAGAAAGACCAAATCAGCGGACCCAAAAAGAAAATAAGCGAATAAATCAGGTAGGGACTGGTAAATAACCAGCCCAACCGATTGTTGTTCTTATTTATCATTATTGAAGTTCCCCTTCAATCGCCTTCTTCATGTTGTCCCAGCCCGTCTTCGGATCGATTTCGCCCATGACCACTTTGTTGAACGCCTCTTGGCCGATCAGCGTTTGCAGCTCGTTGTAGCGGGCATTGTCAATCGCCGGAATTCCGAGCGGAACGGACTTCGCGAACAATTCAAGCTCAGGCGATTTTTCCATGATAGCCTTGAATTCAGGCAGTTCGGCCAAATCGTCGCGCGCCGGAGGCAAGTTCGTCTTCTCGAACCATGCCGCATCGTTCTTCGCATCGGAGTACACCCACTTGATGAACTCGGCTGCCGCCTCCTGCTGTTCCTTCGGCACGCTGGAGAAGATGACGAGACCCTTCGCGTCGGAGAATGTCTTGGCTTCGGCCGGATTCATTCCGTCCGGCACCGGAGGAAGCGAAAGCGTGTACGTCTCGTTGAATTTCATTTCCGGGAATTTCTCTGCCCAGTAGTTGAACGTCCACGGGCCAAGATCCGTAAAGATGCCGATGCCCGACTCGAACGGATCGGTTACGTTCTTCGCCAAAATCGCATTCTCCTTGCGCAGATTGTCGACGAACTCCAGCATCTTCACGCCGGCTGCCTCGTCCCCGACAAACGTGTCGCCGTCAATAAATTTGTTGCCGTCCGATGCGGCATTATACAGCATGAAGAAGTCGAACCAGCGCTTCCATGCCGTCGGGTCAACCAGATCCGCGCCCTTGCCCCATACGTACTTATCCGGATATTTCGCTTTCAGCTTTTTGGCGACATCCAGCACTTCGCTGTAAGTCTTCGGCGGCTCGTTATAACCCAGTTCCTTCAATATGTCGATGCGCCAGCCGAACAGCATCGGATTGGAGTAGATCGGCAGGACGTATTGATTGCCGTCAGCGAACTTCCAGGGCTCGAGCGTATTGCTCATATTCCGGCTCGACACGATATCATTGAATTGCGGCAGCGTGTTAAGCGGAACGAGCGCCTGGCTCTTGGCCAGCTGCGCGGCGAACCCGCGGTTGATATTTTCCGAGATAGCCGGAGCGCTTCCGCCTGCAATCGCCGCCTGGATGCTCGCTTCCGAGCTAGGCGATTCTTTAATGGCGCTGACATTGATTTTGACCTTCGGATTTACGGCCTCGTATGCCTTGGCCATTTCCATCCAGTACGCTTGCTGCGGCGGATTCGGCGCCGCCCAAAATTCGATGGTGGTAACCCCGTCTGCCGACTCCTTTGGCGCTTCCCCTTTGCCGCAAGCAGCCAACAGCGAGAAGACCATCGTAAGAATGAGCAAAATTGACAGTTTCTTTTTCATGGAAAAAGCCCTCCTCCTAATGACATGACTGAACCTTAAGATGACAATACTAATTTAGTAACGTTACAAATAAAATTACTAAACACATTGAAAGCGTTTGTAATCACATTATTAATCAATTATACGTTCGTTGTCAATCTGTTTCTTCACGAAAACCCAATTCTTCGACATTTTTCGTCACGAATTTGAACAGCTTTACTATTTTCGAATGTAACGTTATTATTATTTTATAATGTTGTTTTGTAATTCTATCTTTTCTGGCATAATTACGATATAAACCGATTTACAGAGCGGATAAGATTTCCGCTTCGGGTAGTATGCAATATTCAACTGGTTCTTATTCCAAAATATGCCTACGGGAGCACGCAAGCTTGAAAGGAGGTGTTGGTCGCTGATGAAAGCAAAAGTGACAATGCAGGACATTGCAGATCGGCTTCATATTTCCAAAAACTCTGTATCGCAAGCCCTCTCGGGCAAGGACGGAGTAAGCGAAGAGACGCGCCGCCTTGTCCTCGAGACAGCGAAACAAATGGGATATAATTACCCATCCGCACGGAAAAAGAAAGCATCCGAGCCATCCGGCAACATCGCCTTGATTGCCTCGGATTTCGCGTTCGCGCAAAAAAGCTTTTTCGGGGAAATTTATTTGAGTGTGGAGCAAGAGACGAGAAGACGCGGCAAACACCTGCTCATCCAATCCATCAACAAAGAATCGGAGCTTGACCTGGCCCTGCCGTCTTTTCTGGAGAATCAAGACGTGGACGGGATTCTGATTCTGTCCCATTTGAGCACGGATTTTACGAATGCGGTGATCGGCACCGGAATACCGACCGTGCTCATAGATCACCATCATCCGGCCATTCATGCGGACTGCATCTTGACGAACAATCGCTTCAGTGCCTATGAGGCCGTTCGGCACCTGTGCGATTTGGGGCACCGCCGCATCGGTTATATCGGCAATATCGATTTCTCGCCGAGCTATTATGAACGGCTGGAAGGATTCCGGCTTGCCCTCCGCGATATGGGAATAGAAGCCCATCCGGAATGGGTCGTGACCGATGCCGTTGAACAGGCAGACTATGTCATGGAGACGATGAAAGCGATGAGCGCTCAACCGACAGCCTGGTTCTGCGTGAACGACGGACTCGGGTTTCTCGTCAATTCCACGCTCCACCAGCTAGGTTTCCAGGTGCCGGACGACGTCTCGGTATGCAGCTTCGATAACGGGCAGTTGTCCCGCTTGGCCACGCCGATGACGACCACGATGGCCGTCGATTTGAACCTGTTCGGCCGCAAAGCCGTCGAGCAGCTCTTCTGGCGCATGGAGCATAAGGATGAGCCGTTCACCGAACTGCTGCTGCCGACCAAGCTTATCGTACGCGACTCTACGGCTCCGCCACGGAAGTAAGGATGGCAGCCCATTAGGCCGAATAAAAACAAACAACCACCGTCAGAGATAACTCCAACGGTGGTTGTTCTATCTATTCGCTTCGGGTGGGGCGAAGCGGGAGCGCAAGCCCGTTTCCCATGCCCGCGCCCTAGTGAAGAGACACCTCGCGTATCGCCAGCCCATCGTCCCGCTCCTAATCCCGACCGAGGTCCTGTTCAAGGTGCCGTTCAAGGCCTGCAGCAAGCTTCCGAAGCTGCCCCGAACGCTCCAAGCGCACCCAGGGGGCTGTCCCATAAGTAGTTCTCGCTACCGTGGGACACCCCCCTGTTTCTCAAAGCTCGGCTCGGCTTGCCGAAAAAAGCTGCAATAACGCAGTTTTCCCTTCTAACGTTTGCTTCACCACGGGAATTCCTGCAAAAACGCAGGATTTTCAGCAAATGCAAGAGATATAAAGCAGAAGGCGACCAAAATAATGTACTTTTGCACTAGCGTTGCATCGAGCGGTTAGTTCATAATCTAATTTCAATTAACATCAATATATGATATATATTTACATCTGCAATGTCCGCGCTAAGTCTAAAAAAGTCGAGCTGGAAATAGACCCTGCGCGTTATCCATTATATGTAAAATTATTTTTCGTTTGTCATTACCTCACAATCAGTTTCGGTTTCATCGACTTCGTTGCCTTTTTCGGACGTCTCCCATTTCGCTTTGGTCGTCCCCTAGATGTTCGGGTCGGCTTGCGGTTGAGTGCAGCGATCAAATTTTCCCATGGTTTTTCCGCATAGATGCGAATCAACTGAAGGAGATCCCATGTCGACTTATTACAGTCCAATGTTAGTTTAATTA
>NZ_LDIG01000060.1 GCF_015845845.1 Paenibacillus dendritiformis | reverse complement strand
CCGAAACAGAGCTAAACGGATTCAGCTAACGGGTTCTTACCGTCATCTGCAAAAGTTACGAACCCGCTGTGAGCATGTGTTTGCTGAAAGCAAAGTTGCGCATGGCATGGATCGTGCACGGAGCCGCGGACTCGACTGCATGCAAGAACAGGCGCTACTGACGGCGATCGTTCAAAATCTGAAAAGACTATGCCGGTTTGGGAAAAAGCGATCTCGAACTGGTATGTCGGCATGCCAAAAAACGAAATCCGTGATGACAGAGGCGTTGTCACGCCTACTCATTTCAGCGCTGGCTGAGTTGTTTTACTCGTTTTGCATGTCCATCAGACGGCTACAACTGCACTAATTCACCGGACTTTTAAATTAAACCTAAATTTCGAAAGCCCATAAGATTGAGGCGAGTGACCGGGTCAATAGCAAATTGAGATGTAAAAATAAGGGAATTAACCATGTTTGTTAGAGACAGGGAGTTTTACTGCATCTAAACCCTTAGCGCCAACAATGAAAAAGCCGCGAATTACGCGGCTCGTATCGATATAGTTGTAGTCTTATGATCCACTATGAACATCCATCTTCTGGAAATAAAAAACACCAACAATCAATGGAACGACGAAATAGACAGCTAACGAGAGAACAGAAGGTATAGATAATGGGAGACCGGATTCTGAAAACCTAAACCACTGGTCTGCTATACTGTGCAATGTTAAAGTGGCAGCAGTAGAGGGAAACAGGTGCCCGAGTTTGAAACTTGCCAATACTCCGCCTATTAGTGCGGTAGCAACTCCAAATCCCGTACTTAAAATATAATTTTTGCTTAAAATGGTAAGGAAAGCGGCAATAGGCACAAATGCAAATTCCATAATAATCAAAATAACATAGAAATGAATATATTTAATTACCATATCCATATGTAGGCCGGGAACATTCGTTAGTAAACCAAATATTATTGTAAAAATGAACGAGACTGTTATCGATGTGGCAATCAACATAAGGATTGCAAACATTTTACCGATAAAAAATTTATAGGCTGCATAGGGGTAGGCAAATAAATTGTTGATCGTTTTATCGAGGTATTCACTCGCAAAAACATAACCGGTGAACAAGGATGCGATCGCCGGTCCCATTAAGACCGACCAGAATACTGCATTATTAATTAAAGCTGTATGCCAGTCCTTTGCGTTAAACCCGCTTAGTATCGCAGTTATTAACGCAGCAAGCGGGATAACGATAAATACAAGCGACCTTTTAAGTTTAACGATTTCAGAATATAAAATGCTAAGCATACTTCTCACCCCCTGTTAATTTCAAGAAATATTCCTCAAGGGTATCTTTAGAGATTCTTATTTCAGTGACATCGATGTCATTTTGCACAAATATTTTGTTAATGATCGAGGAATTGTCCAGACTTTCGTAAATCCGAACGATTCCTGGCTCGATTACAGAATAATTTTCAATAGCAAAATGATTCTCCAATAAATAAGCGGCTTTTTTATCATCGCTTACTTTTGCTTCTATGAAGTGCCTGCTTCTTTCCTGTATGGCTTCATACCCTACCTCTTCAAGTAGATGCCCATTATTGATAATCCCGATTCTGGTTACCATTTGGTGAATTTCACTTAAGATATGACTGGATACGAGTATCGTTATTCCATGAGTTTTGGCCAAATCTATGATTAATTGCCTTATTTCCTTAATACCCACTGGATCAAGGCCATTTGTCGGCTCATCCAGTATTAAAAATTCAGGTTTATGAAGCAGCGCGCGAGCAATCCCTAATCTTTGCTTCATACCAAGCGAAAAACCCTTTACCTTTTTGTTAAGAACATGCTGCAGATTTACCAATTCCAATACTTCGTCAATTCTTTTTTTATCGGTTACTCTCATTAGTCTGCGATGCATTTCAAGGTTTTCCCGTGCGGTCAGATTCTGATAAGAGCCAGGAAACTCAATAATGGTGCCTATCCTTTCAAGAAAGTCTTTATTCCCTCTGGAAATTGGTTGTCCGAACATCTCCACAGTTCCGGATGTAGGATTGATCAGTCCTGTAATCATACGAATCAACGTAGTCTTCCCTGCACCATTTTTTCCGATAAACCCGTAAATATCACCTTTCTTAATCGACATAGTCACATTTTCGACGGCCGTAATATCTTTGTATTTCTTTGTTAGATTATAGGTCTTTAAGATATAGTCCACATTTAGTGACCTCCTTTCAACGAAGGTAACTATACCAAATAAATCTTTCTATGCTTTAATAAAAGACTTACATTTTTCTTACAGAGCTTTCATTGGCGTTTTTTAGAGAAAAAGAAAACACGGTTTTATCTTCAGGTTCACTTGTAACCGTTATACTTCCATTTTGTAATTCCACTAACCTCTTTACGATAGCAAGACCCAGCCCATTCCCCTTGAGGACTGGATTTCGTGAGTATTCTCCGGTATAAGTCCTTTCAAAAATATGTTCAATATTACTCTTACTTATTACTGTCCCTTTATTCCATATATCCAACCAAATCCAATCTTTTTCTTCTCTTAGTTCAATACCTACTATTTTTCCTTCTTTCCCGTAACGTAATGCATTGGAGAGTAAATTGCTTAGTATCCTCCTGATACTCATCGGATCACCCAGGACATAAAGCGGATAATCAGGGATATTTATTTTGGGGGTTATATCCTCTTTTTCAAAATCATAATAAAAGTCAAGCAGAGTTTCTTGGACAACTCCCGATAAATTAATCCGACTTATTTCTATAGCTATATCTTCTGCATCTATTTTTGCAAGTTCGAAGAAATATTCTATCAGGTTGGATATATCATTACCTTTTCGTTGGATAATGTTTACATATTCCTCTCGATCTTTTTCCGATAGCGTATCATTCTGTAACACATCAATATATCCTAACATAGAGGTTAAAGGAGTCCGTAAATCATGAGATATATTAGAAATCATCTTTCTTCTTTCTTCTTCTGTCCGCTTTGTTTTTACCTCCAGGTTATGTACTTGTTGCGTGAGATTATTTAAAGAAGCACAAAGTTCTCTAATACTTTTTGAGGCAGGTTCAACACGAAAATATTGATTGAAGTTTCCGGAACAAACCTCTATTAAAATATGATTTATCTTTTTTAGCCTTCTTTCAGTCCAGAACCATAAAGATAAAGAACCTATGAGTAAAAGACCTACTATAATCAATAAAAGCTCCAGTTCCATAAAATATCTCCCTATACAAGAATTCAAAAACCTAATCCTTTTTGAGTTTATAACCGATACCCCAGACGGTTTGAATATAAGTGGGGTTCGATGGATTATCTTCGATCTTCGAACGCAGACGGTTAATCTGTACCATGATAACATTATCATCCCCATAATAATCATCTTTCCAGATCTCCCTGTAGATCTGAGGTTTCGAGAAGATTTTATTAGGGTTTTCGATAAATAGTCTCAGGATTTCAAACTCTTTAACTGACAGGGAGATTGATATATCATCTTTGGATGCCTCAAAGGTGTCTACATTAAGCCGTAAGTCCTTAAATTTCAGAATATTGTTCGTTGTTTGGTTTGAGCTATTGAAAAGTACAAAACGGCGTATTTGCGCATTTACTCTGGCCAGCAGCTCTCCTACTGTGAAAGGTTTGGTAATATAATCGTCTGCTCCCAAATCCAACGCTTCAATTTTGTCTATTTCATCGGTTTTTGCAGACAAAATCAATACAGGCACATTTTTTTGCTTCCTGATGATTTCTATTAGTTCATAACCGTTTATTTCAGGCAGCATAAGATCTAGTATGATCAACTGATAATCATTGGAAGCAAATAATTCCAACGCTTCTTTTCCATTAAATGCAGAATGGACACAATAATTTTGTTTTTGCAGATATCTCGTTATGAGGTTAAGAATATCACAATCATCTTCAACAACCAGTATTTTGTGCTGATTCATCGATCTTCCTCCGGCTAGGTAATTCTTATATAAATGTTTCACGTCATATAACTAATCATATGCTTGAACGTCATGATTTAAAAGGTCATGACCTCTTTTCAGCCTCTTCGGTACGTTTTGCGAACAGCTTGGAAACAAGAAATCGAAGAAAATGTTTTCTTAGTTGGTAGTTGAAACCAAAAATTATTGTGATACAATATCATGGGGTATTTTGTTAAATCTTAAAGGTGCGCTTGCAAGATTGGCAAAGATAGCGTTGTCTTCCCTTGTACAGAACAAGTGTTTATAAGCACAATGCCTGTAAGCTGCGCCAAATAAAAACAGCGAGAGGAACGTGATGGTTTGAAGACTTTTCTAATTATTGTGGGAATTATTGCGGCGATTGTGATTTTACTTATCGTGGGTTTGATTACAGCGAGCAAGCGAATTGAGAAAAAGAATAAAAAATCGCAAGCAGAAATGGAGATGGCCAACTCTATACCGAAGGAGAAACAGCATTTGCTTGCCTACGGTGCCAATCTCCACTAGCGTTGCATCGAGCGGTTAGTTCATAATCTAATTTCAATTAACATCAATATATGATATATATTTACATCTGCAATGTCCGCGCTAAGTCTAAAAAAGTCGAGCTGGAAATAGACCCTACGCGTTATCCATTATATGTAAAAGTATTTTTCGTTTGTCATTACCTCACAATCAGTTTCGGCTTCATCGACTTCGTTGCCTTTTTCGGACGTCTCCCATTTCGCTTTGGTCGTCCCCTAGATGTTCGGGTCGGCTTGCGGTTGAGTGCAGCGATCAAATTTTCCCATGGTTTTTCCGCATAGATGCGAATCAACTGAAGGAGATCCCATGTCGACTTATTACAGTCCAATGTTAGTTTAATTA
>NZ_LDIG01000059.1 GCF_015845845.1 Paenibacillus dendritiformis | reverse complement strand
TACAAACAAGAGTGTCGAAGCACCGACAAACAACTTTTGGGCTCGGTAGTCCAATGACTTATCTCGAGTGGAATTCACATGTAACCATTTTAGGCATTGACAAATGACGTTTTGATTCGGTACGTTATCCATAGGAATCTCCTTTGTTGAGGCGTTTTATGGATAACGCTTAGGGTAACTCAACAATAGGAGATTTCTTTATTTTTGTCCACGAATATAGTTCAATAAGTTACAAATATAGAGAATTATAGGGTGAAAATTTTCGTAAAAAGATTGATGCAACGCTAGTGCTAAAATACATTATTTTCATCCATTTTTGTCTAATATCCATGAGATATCCGGAAATTGATGCCGTTTTGCAGGAAGTCCTCTAACGCAGCACACGTCACAAGAAAAAACTGCATTTTCGCAGTTTTTTGGGCCAGTCGAGCCGGGAGAAGCGGAGATGGGGCTGTCTCGTGGAGATTATAAAGGGACAGCCCCGCTATCTTATTAGGTCAACCGGAGATTACGGGTTGGCCTTTTTTCATCGTTAGGGCATCGGTGCCGCCGGGAGCTCCAGCGCCGGGGCTTGATACCCGCTTCCAGCGCTTGTGCCCGGAACATCCTGCCGTTAAGGCTGCCGCCTTCCCTCCGCCATCGACGCCGGCCGCACCCATAAGGCCGTAACATCGGGAAAGGCGAACGGATCGAATTGAATATCCCGCAGCATACGATCGAAGCGGTGCCGATGCCGCGGATGATACAGAAAGACGAGCAGCATGTTGTCATGAATATAGCGGATAATCTCATCGCCAACCGCTTCCCCCGCAAGAGGAGACGCTTGCTTCATCTGCTCCAGCAGCCCGTCGATGAGTTGGATATGCTCGTCAGCCATCCATTTCCGAAAAGGAAGCACCGGATTCTGAAAGGCTCCCATCATCGACAGAAGCGGATCAAGCGACGAGACGTATCCGGACAAAATCAAGTCCATCCGCTGTTCGTCCGATCGGTGATACAGCTCGTCAAGGGCATATGGATGGAGAACCAGCTTGAGCCCGATCCGTGCGGCCCGGCGCTTCAGCCAGCCCCCCTCCTCCCATGCCGCAGGCAGATCGAGCAGGGAGAGATGAACCTCCTCGCCCGTATAGCCGCTCTGGGCCAGCCAATGCCGCGCCTGCCGCAGGCTCCGTGCGAACGGCTTGCTCTTCCCCGGAACAAAATGCGAAGCCGGGACGAGCCCGGTTCGGCCCAGATCGCGCCACATCGCCTCCACGTCGCACAGCTCCTGAATGGCGTGCCGCAGCGCCCGATCCCGCATCCGCCCGGACTGCCTCGTATTGAACAACAGGAAGCGGAAGCCTTGCTCGACCCGCTCTTCGACGGACGCATGCTCCATCTCCTTGTCTTCATCGCCGCCTCTCATGGCTTCGGGTTGTTCGCCGCTCCCGGCCAGACGGTAGCCGATCTGCCGGGCGGCATCCGGAGGCACATGCCAAAATTGGACGGTATCGATATAAGGCCGCAGCCCGAAATAATCATCGAACGCTTCCAGCACGGCTTTTTGCCGATTGCATTCGGCGAGCATATACGGACCGGTTCCGATGAAATGCCGGGCATGAACCGGGGCGTCCGCCGCGACGATCGTCGTTGGCGCCGCTGCCAGGAAGCGGCCGAACAGCGGGTTCGGGCGCTTCAGACCAATCCGGACGGCAAGCGGGTTCAAGCAGTCCACCGCATCGATATCCTCTGCCAGCCACCGATTGGCGCAGTCCGGGCGCATCAACCGCTCCAGGCTGAACTTCACGTCGCCGCTGGTCAGCGGCCGTCGATGATGGAACCGGACCTGCTTCCGCAGATAGACGGTCCACGTCCGGAAGTCCGCATCCGTCTCCCAGGCGGCGGCCAGATGAGGAAGCAGCCGGTCCCGCGCCGCATCATACCGCAGCAGCGTATCGCCGATGAGCGAGACGAGCATCAGATCGTACGTAATCGAGGCCTGAGCAGGGTCAAGATTGGTTACGGGCAAGGCCGCGATCGCCTGCAGCACATCGGTGATCGGGTCCGGCGCTTGAAGCCCCAGCAGCTCTTGAATGGGCCGCAGGAGGTGACCGTTCCACTGCTTCGGGCAAGGAAGCTGGAGAATATGCATTAACCGCTCCATATTTTTGGCAAGCAGACTGTGCCGGATCGCCTCGTTCAGATCGTCTTGAAAACCGGTCCGGAACCGGATCTCGGAACAATGGCCCCTCCCTCTGCCGGGAGTGTAGGAGCAGATGCCGTCTTCATCCAGTTTTTTTAATTTGCGCTTCGCCTGCTTGCTGCTGCATTTCCATACTTCGGCCAGCTCGTCCAGCCTGAGCCGGATGCGGCGCTCCGACTCGCGCGGGTAGAAATGGGCTCGCATCTCCAAATAATCGGTGTTCATGTTTCACCTCGGTTGCAAAAGGGGACATTTGAATCATGGTTATACCCTTTTTTCCGCTTTTGACAAAGGAGATAATAGAGGGGCAGGTTTGTGCCATTTGTACTTTACGAGGGATGAAAGGAGAGCGGACATGTTTGCAACAGAACGGATCAAGCTCCGCAAAATGACGGAGCAGGACATCAGCGTCTATCATAAGTGGAGAAATATTGGACGAACCCGGCCATGGACGTATATACCGAGGAGGAGACGGCGGGGTTCGTGAGAAATGTCATTCTTGGTTCCCCGGGTTCCAAAACATACATCATCGCGGACGCGGCGGATGACAAGGCGATCGGCGTCACTTCGCTTATCGCCATCGATGAGAAGAACCGAAATGCCGAACTGATTATCGATATCGGCGAGCCGGAGTACTGGGGGAAGGGCTACGGACGCGAGGCGCTCTCGCTGCTTCTGCGCTACGCCTTCCGCGAGCTGAATCTCCATCGCGTGTCGCTGCGGGTGTTCAGCTTCAATGCAAGAGCCATCGCCTTGTACGAGAAGATGGGCTTCCGCCGGGAAGGCGTCTCCCGGGAGGCGTTGTACCGCGATGGAGCGTGGCATCATATTATCCATATGGGCTTGCTGCAATCGGAGTTCACGGACTGAACCGGCGCGCCGGGACCTCAGCATGCGGGAAACAAGCATGTCTTATTGGCAGAGCAGCCTGACGGGAGGGGAGACAACACTCCGCCGTCAGGCTGCTTTTCCATATACGCGCAATACGCGCAAACTCGGATCCGGATCACGCTTGCGAAGATTGGAGCTGCTCGTATTTGGCCACATATTTGAGCACCGTATCGATATAGGTCGCGTGGGACCATGTAAGCGGCGCGACCGACACGGGGCTGCCGTCGTACGGATCGAGCTGTTCCGGCAGCAGACCGCTCGGCAGGCTGTGATCGGCCACCCAGCGCAGCGTGCGGCGCGCCGACGCGAGCTGTTCGAGCGAGGTCGCGATGGCGATGTCATAGCACGCGAACCAGAGCGTGCAGATGATCCACGGGTTGCCGGGCGCCACCTCCATGTCGGAGCAGCGCTGGAAATAGTAGTCGCCCCAGTAGCGGGCGATTCCGCCTGTGGCGCTGCGCACCGACAAGGCCTCCCTCAAGGAGCGCATCGTCGAGGCGACGCGCGGATCGCCCGGCGGCAGCACGCCGAAGGCGTAGATCCCGAAGATGCTGCTCTCGGGCGTCATATCCTGCCGCCACTGGCCGTCGACCCGGTGCAGACCGCGCGCGAACCGGCCGTGTTCCTCGTTCCACAGATGCCGCAGCATTCCGGCCTTGATCTCCTCCGCCCCCCGTGCATAGGCGTCCGAACGCTCGTCATCGCCGAACAGGGCGGCGAAGCGGGCAGCCGCCGTCAACCCCCCGTACACGGCGGCGGAGGTGAAGGTGAAGATGCCGTACCGCTCTTCCCACAGATCATAGCTCGGGCGGGGAAGGCCGAGGCGGTCGTCGCAATATTCGAGCAGGAAGCGCGCCGCCTTGCGGATGAAGGTGCGGTAGAGCGATTGCGGCAATTCGATATCTTCATGGAGCTCATAATCTTGCCAGAGCGCGTGCAGAACGAGCGCCGTCTCATCCTCCTGAATGGGAAGCTGCTCTTGGCCGTCATGCAAATACGGATGCCAGCTGGAGCCGACCGTCCCGTCCGGATTGTATTTATGAAGCAAATAACCATCCTCGGTCAATGCGTCCGCGCAGAAGCGGAAAAAGGGGGCGATCATGCCGTGATAGCCCGCGGCGGACATCGCCTGCGCGACGAGCGCGCCGTCTCTCGGCCACATGTAGCTGTAATGATCCCGGTTGAACTGCATGATGTCCGTGTCATTGGCGGCGATAATCGCGCCGTTCACGTCCGTCTGGCTGCGGACCGCCAGCAGGCTCTGCTTGTAAAGCCGCACCAGATCCGGTTCCAGATCGGCGAACGGCTTGCTCCGCTTATTCGCCCAGCGCTGCCAATAGGTCCGCACCCGATCGATCAGCCTCCCGGGGTGGCTGTCGGCCACATAGCGGTCCAGACGCTTCACCTCTTCGAGCCGGCTGCCGGCGCTGAACCAGTAATAAGCTTTCCGCGTCTCGCCGCCCGGGACGATCAGGCGCAGGCTGAACGTGCTGTCCACCGAGCCTTGCGCGATCGGGTTGCCCATCAGATGACCGTCCTCCGCATCCTTCCACGTTCCCTCGGCCTGATGGAACCGCTTGATCCCGGTCGTATACTCGTAGATTCCGGCCGTCGTTCCCTCCGCTTGGGCGGAGAAGCCGTTGAACATGAAGTAGCTGTCCTTTTTGTAGTGGAACAGGGTCCGGTTATCCGGGTAGAAGGCGGCGGTATCTCCCACCTCGGTCTCGTTAATGGCCAGATCCTGATGGAAAAATATCCGAATCTCCCGCGCCTTATCCGACTCGTTCCGCAGTTGAATGAGCCGCAGAAAGATGTTTTCCCGCTGGTGGACGGCGTCGTTGATCCGCAGCGTCAAGCCGAGGCCGTCATGGCAGGCCTCCACCTCGGTAACGAGGGAGTCTTCGGCATAGGCCGGCCTGATGCGCCAGGCGTCATCCTCCAGCCAACTGAACCGGCCGTCCGACCACAGGCCGGTGCGGCAGCGGTAGCCGCCGACATGATTGACCTGCCCGACATACGGATAATAGATATCCCGGATATTGCATCGATCGTCCAGGTTGACAAGGAACTTGCCGTTCCCTACGACAAGCGGTCTCGGCATCGTATCACTTCCTTATGAGAAGCTGCGTCTTCGCCAGCCGGTTCGCATACTGCCGGGCCAGGCGGCGCGCGGTATCCATGCAGTCCGCCTGGGCGACGATCTGGAAGCGGGGCTCCTCGGCGTCAGGCAAAATCAGAACCCACCCGTCCTCGGCCTGAAGCCGGATGCCGTCGAGCAATTCGGCCCGGTGCTTCCCCTTCTGCACCCATTCGGTCATGCCTCGCAGCAGCGGTCCGGTCTCCTCCCGGCGGCACAGAATCTCTTCCTTCGCCATGCACAGCGACGGGAGCTGCTCCTGCAGCTCGCAGAGCGTTCTTCCTTCGGCGGCGGCGCATTGGATGAGCAGGCCGGCCGCATACAGCGGATGCGCCCCCGGGTGAAGGGGCAGGCCGGAGGTGGCTTCCATCTGCGCGTGGAGATCCTCCTTCGTGCGCACGATCCGCAGCAGGCTTCCTTCCGCCGCGGATTCGACGGCGGCGGGCGCGCTGACCGGCATGCCCAGGGAAGCACGGACGCCGCGCCGCGCCAGTGCCCGCACCATCAGCGGAAGCAGCGCTTCCGGCTCATGCAGGCCGCCGTCCGGCGTCATGACCTGCAGCCGATCGTCCGCGTCCCAGGCGATGCCGAAATCGGCTCCCAGTCGGCGGACCCGCTCGAGCACAACGGCAGGGCTGGACGTCTCCGCCCGGATATGGATCCGGGTCCCGCCGAGCATGACGGCCCAGGCCTCGATTTCGGGCGCGTGGGCGGCAGGGGCGTGCAGGACGAAGGCGTAGTTCGCCGCGGCAATCGACTCCAGATCGAGCTCGCGCTGCAGCGCCGCGATATAATCCGCCCGGGCGTGGGCATACGATTCGAGTCTGCCCAGCCGATCGACCGCGCCTCGCGCATAATCCTCCTGGAAGTAGGCCTGCTCTATTTTGCGCGCGGCGGCGCTGGAGAGGGGCCGCCCCTCGGCATCCATCCAGCAGAGGACGCCCCGCTCGGGACCTCCCCCTGCGGGCGGCGGGCGCAGCCCGATATGCACCGCGCCGGCTGCGCCGAGCTTCCGGACCGCGTACCGGGCGCAGGCCGCCGACACTTCGCCGATGTCGGTGACATGGACGCCGGCGGAGCGGAGGCCGGCCGCGAACGCGGTCTGGAGCAGCGCATCGAAGTCATGCGGGCCGCGGGCCAGCACGACGGACGCTCCCGCCGGCAGCACCGAGCCGTAGGCGGCAGCCAGTTCTCCCGCGAAGGCGGGCGTCAGATCGGCGTTCGGCGCGCCGCAGACGCGGCTCCCGCGGAAGAGGGAGGCCGGCGCGTCCTCGCTCCAGATCAGCGAGGCGTTGACGGTGCGCAGGCGGTCGACGCGCTTGCCCGGCCACAGCTTGACCTCCGGCCGGATGATCGACTTGTCGCCGAGCGCGCACCCGCTCCCGATGACCGCGCCTTCCTGGATGCGGACATCCTGCCCGACCTGCGTCCGATCCATCAGCAGCGCTTCCTGCAGCTCGGCGCGGCTGCCGATGCTGCAGCCGTTCCACACGATGCTGCGCTCCAGGGCGGTGTTCGGGTAGACGACATTGCCCGAACCGAGAATCGTATACGGGCCGATGGAGCAGGAAGGGTGAAGGGTGCAGCCCGCGCCGATGTAGGACGGGCCGATGAGCCGGATGCGCGACGGCAGCCGCACGCCCTGCTCGACGAACAGCCCCGGCATCGGTTCGGCCGCCTGAATGCGGACGGCGACTTTGCGATCGAGCATGTCGTACTGTGTCTGGCGGTACTGCTGGAGCGTCCCGATGTCGGACCAGTAGCCTTCCGCCGCGTAGCCGTAGAGCGGCTGCCCTTCCTCCAGCAGGCGCGGGAAGAGCTGGAGACTGAAGTCGTAGCTGACGCCGTCCGGGATTCGATCCAGCAGTTCCGGCTCCAAAATATAAATGCCCGTATTGACCGTATCGCTGAATACTTCGCTCCAGCCCGGCTTCTCCAGGAAGCGGGTCACCCGCCCGTCCTCGTCGGTCATGACGACCCCGTATTCGAGCGGAGAGGCGACGCGCGCCAGCACCATCGTGGCGAGCGCCCGTTTCTGCCGATGGAACGCGATCGCGTCGCGCAGATCGAAGTCGGTCAGCGCGTCTCCGCTGATGACCAGGAACGTCTCGTCGAGGAAGGAAGCGGCATGCTTGACGCTGCCCGCGGTCCCGAGCGGACTCTCCTCCTCGAAGTAGCGGAGGTTCACGCCGAAGTCAGCCCCGTCGCCGAAATAATTGCGAATGACCTCGGGAAGATACTGCACCGTCACGCCGATCTCGTAAATATCGCAGCGCCGCAGCAGATCCAGCGCATATTCCATGCAGGGCCGGTTCAACAGCGGAACCATCGGTTTCGGGGTATGCAGCGTGAGCGGGCGCAGCCGGGTACCTTTGCCTCCGGCCATAATTACGGCTTTCATCAGGGACTCACTCCTTCGTATACTTCTCTCGTCGATGCGGCGATTGCGCGCCAGTCGTAATGCCGGCGCACGGTTCGGACGGCTTCCGCGGCCATGCGGGAGGCCCGTTCCGGGTGAAGCAGCAGATCGGTGACATGCCAGGCCAGCGATTCGACATGTCCGGGCAGCGCCTTGTAGCCGTCGACCCCGTGGCGGATGATCTCGGCGAGCCCGCCGGTGTCGGAGACGACGATCGGGGTGCCGAAGCGCATCGCTTCCAGGGCGACGATGCCGAACGGTTCGTACAGGCTGGGGAAAACGCAGACACGGGCTGCCCGTATGTACGCGTCGCGCGTCTCATCGTCCACGAAGCCGAGCAGCCGGACCTCCCCCGCGAGCCCGCGTGCCTCGATCCGGGCGGCCAGATCCTGCTTCATCGGACCCGTTCCCGCGATGAGGAGCTTCGCCCCGGGCACGGCTTGCCGAATCTGCGGCATCGCATCGATCAGGATGTGAACGCCTTTCTCGTAGACGAGCCGGCCGACATAGAACAGCATCGGCCCGTAGGCTTCCGCTTCATCCGCCGGAGGGAACGCCGTCCGCTCCATCTGCATGGCCGGGGCTTCAGGCGCTTCACTGTCCTCCTCTGCCATGGCGACGCCGTTCGGAATCATCGAGATGCGGCTGCGCGGCAGAGCGAAGATCCGCTGCACCTCGTCCTGCATCGCCGAGCTGCAGACGATGACATGATCGGATTCCGCCGCCAGCCGCTGCTCCATGCCGTGAATCCGCCGCTGCAGCCCGTTCTCGATCCGCCCGTGATTGCGCCCGTATTCCGTCGCGTGGATCGTACTGATGAGCGGCCAGCCGTAGGTCTCCTTCAGATCGTGAGCCGCCGGATAGACGAGCCAGTCATGCGCATGCATGTAATCGAAGCGCAAGCCATCCCGCACGAGCGCATCCGCGCCGTCGCTCAGGGCGGCGTTCATCTGGAAAACCCAATCCATGAACGCGGGAGGGGTTAGCGGAGCCAGCATTGCCACGCGGTGGACATGGACGCCGTCCATCCGTTCGTACGCCGGAGATCCGGGGATATCGCGGGTCAGGACGTGCACCTCGCAATCCTCACGCGCCAGATGCCGCGACAGGTCATAGACAGCGCGCGACAGCCCGCCGACGACGAGCGGCGGGAACTCCCAGGCGAGCATCAGCACCCGCACGGCCGGAGCCGGGGCGTCCGCCCGGACGAAGCGCTGCGCAGCGGCGCTCCCCCCTTCATCGTTTGCCTCCCCGCCGAGCAGCGTCCGGTAATGGAGTGCGGGAAAGCACGGATAGTCCGCTTCCCATTGCCGAAGCAGCTCCGCTTCCTCCTGTCCCGCCATGATGGCGTCCAGCAGAGTCCGGCAGCGGCGCAGATGCTCCCGTGTCCGCCCTGCCGCATATTCCGCCACAGTGCCGGCATCGATTATAAATGCCCAGTCGCTGCTTGCGGCAAGCATCCATTCCTTAAGCGCCCGGTTCATCATGCCGTCGAGCACCGGACGCGGATCGGCCTGCTTGCGGAGCCGATCCGCTGCCTGCAGCAACCGGTCTTCCGCTTCATGCAGCAGCGGATAGATCCAATCGTTGCGCTCCTGCAGCCATACTTCGCCGTATCCTCCGCGGCCCCAGCTTCCGAATGGAAGCTCGGCCTCGGGCGACGGCGGCAGCTCCGCTTCGGCGAGCGCTTCCCCCAGCGTGACGAAGGCGAGGCCGCTCGCCTGTCTCGACTGCCGGTCATGCAGCTCCCGGAACAGGGCATCGAGCCAGAGCGGCCCTTCGTACCACCAATGGCCGAACAGCTCCGCATCGTAGGGGCAGACCGCGACGGGGAGACGGTCCATGACGGCTCCGGCTTCCCGGAGCTGCCGCTCCCGGCAGTCGAGGAAATGGCGCGCATGCTCCTGCGCCTTGGCCAGCGCCCGCTCCGGACAATAGGGAGCCTTGGCCGCCTGCGCTCCGGTAATCCGGTAATATTTGAGCCCGGTATTGAGCCGGCTGCCGTCCTCCAGCAGATAGGGGCGGATATAGTTCCATTCCGCTTCATCATGCCAGCCGAGGTCGAAGCCGATATCCCGGTAATATTCCCGGTAGTCGGGATTGCCGGGATAGCCCTCGCGGCTGCTCCACACTTGCCGGGACGACTCGGGATCCCCGGCGAAGGCCGCGATGCCCCCCGTCGTCATGACAGGCGCGTACGGCAGGGCGGGCGGAGCCGGGTTCGCCTTCGCCCAGGTATCGTACGCGACGGCGACGTAGCGGATGCCGCAGGCCTGGAGCTGCGGCGCGAGGGCAGGCGAATAGGCGCATTCGGGCAGCCACAGCCCCGCGGGCCGCCGTCCGAGATGGCGCTCCGCTTCCTGCAGCCCGGCCTCCAATTGGGCGCGAACGAGCTTCTCCCGCTTCACGTAAGGCAGGAAGGCGTGGGTCGCGGCGCTGGTGATGCACTCCAGATAGCCTTGCTCCATATAATGGCGGAAGCCGTCGATGAGACGTCCTCCCCAATCCCGGTACAGCGCTTGGTACCGCCGCCAGCGCTCCAGATACATGGCGGCGGCTTGCCGCAGCGTATCCTCTGCCGCCAGCCGCTCCATTTCGGAGGAAGCGAGGCGGATGGACTGAGCCAGATGCGCTTGGAACCGTTCGTGAAGCCGGCGGTCATCCATCATGGCAAGCAGAGTGGGGGACAGCGAGATCGTGAGCCGGAACGGGACGCCGTCCCGATCAAGCTGCCGGAACCGATCCAGCAGCGGAAGATACGTCTCCATCACGGCTTCGAAGTACCACCGCTCCTCCAGCGTGCCGCTCCGTTCCGGATGGCGCACATAGGGCAGATGGGCATGGAGAAGAAGAGCGATCTGCCCCGTCTTAGCGGGGTAGGTACCCTTGCAATGCGGAACAGTTGTGTTCATGCTTGGACTCCTTCATGCTTGGAATATAGCGTATATACGGAAAATTGCTCGAACAGAGAGCCGTCGCCGGCCTTGGGCGCCATGAGTCCGGATGATGCGGAATGGAGCCGGGCCGAACGGGCATAGGCATGCGCGGACATTGGGATGCATAGAATGGAGGAACGGACAAGCGGCACGAATCGGGAGTCGTCATCCAGAATGCCGAAATCCGCCGCATGGGCTCCTCCGGGCAGCACGGGACGAAGATATGCCGAAGCCGCTTCATCCCTTTGGATTCTGGAATCGCGGCAATCGTGATAAGGAAGCGGCGCATCCCCGTTCCCGAACTGCAGCCGTTCAGGAACTGGCGCGGCGTATAGGCGGATGTTCTTCATCATCTCGCTCCAGGGGCGCCCGTAATGCCGTTCCGCGGCAGCCCGTCTGCGCGGGGAGATATGCCAGTACGCAAACAGGGTGTCCGGGTTCTTCACCATCAGATGAATGGCGGACGGGCGTTCGCGGATCGAATGGAAAAGGTCATTGCGGATAGAAATAAGATGGCCCTCCTTTCGGTTATATCGGGGTGCAAACGGACTACACCCTAATACTATCCGACTGCAAACCAGAATATTCCAAATTAAAAAGAGCATAAACAAGTGTTTCATTCCCGCGGCGAAAAGGTATACATACATGAAGGGCCCTATTTTGATCTGCTGCCCCTTTCGACAGATACGGCTCTTTGAACGCTTGATTCCGTGCGCGAGCGAACCGTCAACTGGACAACATCATCATAGCGATTCTCAGAATGGAGCAGCCGCTCATACCAATGCGGGGAGACGGAGCCGTAAGCATCCGTCCGCCCGGTTGCGTAATGAATATAGAGATGACCGTTTGCTTCGTCATACTGGACATAGTCAATCTGCTTCGAACCAATGAACAGCATGTTAGGCTTCATCAGCGAACCTCCCCTTGAAGAACGTTAGTGTCACATCTATATGCCGGCAGAGCGGATGATTAGACGTGACAGGCGTGAGGAGCGGACGTGGGACGTTAGGAGGAACTTCACTGTAGTTGAAGGAATTAACGGCTTCCTTATCGAATAAGCTAACAAGACGACGGAGAGATGAGCTTATGCAGAAGCCTTGCATTGATGCCGAGGAGGGAGAACATGAGTTTTTGTTGTGGAGCAAGCATGATCGGAACGAAGGGCACGCTTCAGCATTACCGCACTCGCATACAAAATGTTCCCCTGTTGCTGTGTCCGGTGTGCCACCGTATTGAGGTGCATTTTCTCGTGGAAAATGAGTACGAAATTTTGGCGGAGTACGCACAAAGCGATGGGGTGGAGGAGGTGAATTTCAAGGATTACGTCACTACGGACGACAGTCAACTGTTCGAGAACTGCATTAATCACGAGAATGACGATCCGCTCGAACTGGTCCGCAACCAAATCGACAATGCGCTCGATTTGCTGGCATTGGCCAAGCAGTGGAAGGATGCGCAATGGGAATCGCAGCTGAAGCGGCGACTTGCTCTCATGAGCCGTCGCAGGGCGCAGCTCATGAAGCAGTAGAACGGGATGGGAGCCAGCCTAATGGATGAGATCGATATAGAGGAAGGCGACACGCGGTCGTTCGGGACCGTCGCAGGAACAACTGCGATGACGGGGCATCGATACCTGGCCGGGTCGCCTTTTTTAGTATGGGGCCGCGGACACGCATCCTTTAAGTTACTTTTATGGGATACGAGTTTTTTAGTACATTTTCGACATTATCTAGGGTTGACGTTTTTGCCAAAAGTTTACTATGATGGAACTGTTGGAATTGAACTTGCCGAACGGAACAGGTTGCCGTAAATGAGGTGAGTCCCGCATGAATTCGATAAGCGCACAGGAAGAGTGTAAACGGTCGGAATGGAAGCTTCGATATGTCAAAGGACTCAGGCGTTATATGCTGTACGGCGGGGGAATAAGGGAGTTGAACCTTGCACGCGAGACTGCCCGTGCCGCTCCGCTGAATCCGGAGATTGTATGGAGCTTTCACGAGGAAGCTATGTTTACCGTGCTGTCCCATGTTGAGACGGATGAGGCTACGAAAATGATGCATCGTTCGTTTCTGTATTTCATGGAATGGATTACGGCTAATAAGGCAGAACAGGGAAGCAAGGAGGGGATCACATTGGTACTAGACCCGATTCGCGAACCTTGGTTTCGGTCCGCACAGGCATTGTACTCCACCCAGATGGCGCGCAATAAATATGAAAGTGTGCTTCAGCAAATGGATAGCGGCATTGTATTGTTCGATAGCAGCGGCGTTCTTTCGTTTATCAATGTGGAGGCCGCCAAGCTGCTCGACATTCCCCGCAAGGCGCTCATCGGCTGCAGTCTGCGGGAATTACTGTTCCATCCTTCGCTCAAAAAGGACAAGCGTAAAAAAATATTGCGATTGTACAAAGATACCATTTTGACGCGTAAGCGCTATCATGAATTCTCTGACCGGAATGACAGGCATTACTTGATTACCGTTACTTACGGGGATCAGATGGACGGCGATTTTTTATTCAGCATCAAGGATGTATCGGATTTCAAGCGGATAGAGCAGACGGCGTACCAGAACGACAAGCTGGCGATACTGGGCAAGATTGCGGCGGCCATCGCCCACGAGATACGGAACCCGCTCACGTCGATTCGAGGATTCATCCAACTGCTGCGCCCGCATCTGATGCATCTGGGCAAGGAAGAGTATGCACGAATCATTCTCGCGGAGATCGACCGCGCGAATGACATCATATTTGAATTTCTGAATTCATCCAAACCATCCGCCCCAATGACCTCAGAAGTTCCCATCTCCTCCCTGCTCCGCGAAGTCGTACTCCTTACCGAAAGCGAAGCGTTGATGAAAGGCTGCGAAATCGAGCTGGAAGAGGATCCGCACGGCGATACGCATTACGTCTCGATTGACGTGAAGCAGATTAAGCAGGTCATTTTGAATATTATCCGCAATGCGATTGAAGCGATCGGCCACGTGCAGGAAGTGCGGCAGGGCCGGATTCGCATCACATCGGAAAAGGAAGGCAGGTATGTCGCCATCCGGATACGGGATAACGGAATCGGAATGGAGCAGAAGACGCTGGAGCATTTATTCGACCCCTTCTTTACGACGAAGGCGGAGGGCACCGGCTTGGGATTGTCGGTCAGTTACCGCATTATTAAAAATCATGGAGGGATCATTGACGTAGACAGCAAGGCGGAAGAATGGACGGAATTCGTCATCAAGCTTCCTTTGGTCACACCGTAATCACCCGAATCGGATCTCCGGCGGCACCGGTCAGTTGCTGGCAGAAAAAGTCGCCATGGCCATGCCCGAATCATCGAAGATATGATACTATTAAGACTATGGGCACTTCATTATAAGTTAAAGGGATGATACATACGTGAACTTATCGAATGTAGCTTGGCTGGACAAGGTAACCATTCAGACGGCAGCGAAGGCTGCAACCGACATTGAAGCGGACGGCATCGTCGTCATCGGATCCCGCTCCGAGCTGGAGCAAGCTTCCGGGTTCCCGGGAGCGGAGGCTTGCCAGGCCGCGGTGAAGGCCGGGCTGTTCGAGGCTGGCTGCTGCAAGACGTATGTCGCGGCGACAGGCCAGGAGAAGGCTCCCGTCCTGATTGCGGTCGGCCGCAAGGATGAGGCGCTTACGACGAAGCAGGTGCGTCTGATGCTGGCGGAAGCTGCGCGCGAAGCGGTCAAGCTGAAGCTGTCCCGCATCGCGGTTATCGTGCCTGACGAGCTGAAGAAGGCAGCCGGCGAAGAGGCGGCCGCGATGGCGCATGTCATGGTGGAAGGCTTTTTGCTCGGAGCGTACCAGCGCGTGACGTACAAGAAAGACGCGAAGCCAATTCATTGCGTTGAAGCACTGACGTTGGCCGGAGAAGGACTTGATGCGAAGGCATGGAACGAAGGCGCCGTTCGCGGACAAGCCTATGCTTACGGAACGACCTTCGCGCGCGATCTGACGAATCTGCCCGGCAATGTGCTGTACCCAAGCCGCCTTGCGGAGACGGCGATGGAGCTGGCGAAGCAGTTCGGCTTCGAGGCGCATGTGCTGGACGAGAAGGAGATCGAGGCGAAGGGCATGGGCGGCCTGCTGGGCGTCGGCAAAGGCTCGTCCAACCCGCCGCGCATGATCGCCTTGAAATACCAGGGCAAGCCGGAATGGACGGATGTGTGCGGTCTCGTCGGCAAGGGGATTACCTTCGATACCGGCGGCATCTCGCTGAAGCGCTCCGCCAATATGGACGAGATGATCTGCGACATGGGCGGATCCGCGGCCGTGTTGGGCGCGATGGCGGCTATCGGCCGTCTGAAGCCGCAGGTGAACGTGGTCTGCGTCGTCGCATCGGCCGAAAATATGCCGGCAGGCAACGCGCTGAAGCCGGGAGATGTCCTCACTTCCTACAGCGGACGCACGATTGAAGTGTTGAACACGGATGCGGAAGGCCGCCTCGTGCTGGCGGACGGCATGACGTACGCCAAGGAACTGGGCGCGAGCAAGCTTATCGATGCGGCAACCTTGACGGGGGCCGTAGGCGTGGCGCTCGGCAGCATCTCTACGGGTGTCGTCACGAACGACGATGCCTTCTTCGCCCGCTTCCGGGAAGCGGCGGAGCGCACGAACGAATATGTGTGGCAGCTTCCGTCCCACCAGGAATACTGGGATATGCTGAAAAGCGACGTAGCCGACGTGCGCAACGCCATTCCGGGCGGCGCAGGCACGATTACAGGCGGACTGTTCGTCGGCACGTTCGCGGACGGCCTGCCATGGATTCACCTCGATATTGCGGGCACAGCCTTCCTGAGCAGCGGCCGCGGGGTCGATCCGAAGGGCGCTACCGGGGTCATGGTCCGCACCATTACCGAATACGTACTGTCGGAGGCGTAAAGATCTGCCTTTCGACCTGACGGAATAGAATAGCCGGGGCCGGCGTAGAGTCGGGCCTCGGCTATTTTTTGTGCTTTGTTCGGGTTGCTGCAGGGTGAAGGCGGGGCGACTCTTGGCTGTTCGCAGGTCCGGATCGAGTGGGGGCCTGTTCCCTCTGCGAATGCGGTCTGGGTATGAGGCGACTAGTTGGTCTCGGGGCGGATGCGGTACGATTGCGTGGCGACTGGTTGTTCTTGTGGCGGGTGTGGTGCGGGTGGGGGTGATGAGTTGTTCTTGTGGCGGATGCGGTACAGGTAAGTGGTGACTAGCTGGTCTTGTGGCGGGTGTGGTGCGGGTGGGGGTGATGAGTTGTTCTCTACGCGGATGGGCAAGTTGATGCAAGGATTTCGCCTTATGGTGCGCCGTCGTTGCTAGGAATGCTGCAAAAATACAGCATTTTCCCGGGTTTTTACACTAGCGTTGCATCAATCTTTTTACGAAAATTTTCACCCTATAATTCTCTATATTTGTAACTTATTGAACTATATTCGTGGACAAAAATAAAGAAATCTCCTATTGTTGAGTTACCCTCAGCGTATCCATAAAACGCTCAACAAAGGAGATTTCTATGGATAACGTACCGAATCAAAACGTCATTTGTCAATGCCTAAAGTGGTTACATGTGAATTCCACTCGAGATAAGTCATTGGACTACCGAGCCCAAAAGTTGTTTGTCGGTGCTTCGACACTCTTGTTTGTA
>NZ_LDIG01000058.1 GCF_015845845.1 Paenibacillus dendritiformis | reverse complement strand
CTCCTATTAACGTAATACTGAGCAGTATTGACTATTTTTCTATAATTCAGACTGTAAGCCATTCAGTATAGCGAGGAGGCAAAAAAACATAAACGAAATAAACAACATAAGAGCTCGTGATTTAGCTCAAAGAAATAGAGACGTACCTATTGCGGCTAGTGGTGTCAAGTCCAAAATTGTGTGTAAATTCCCTCAAGTAAAACTCGCGCGCCCCCCTTTAACTATCGCACAATTTTGGATTCGGTTTTTACGTTCGTTTTTCGCCACTCCAAATAATCCGTCATATCCAGATACTTTCGGCCATTGCTCCACTTTTCATCTATCTCCATTAGCAAGGCTCCAAGTAATCGATATGCAGAATCGCGGTTTGGAAAGATACGAATCACACGCTCACGACGTCGTACTTCCTCATTCAAACGCTCTTGGCTGTTCGTCGTACGCAGACGCTTGCGGTACTTCTCTGGAATCGACATTACCGCCGTAGCATCGTCGAAACCTTGCTCCAA
>NZ_LDIG01000057.1 GCF_015845845.1 Paenibacillus dendritiformis | reverse complement strand
ACAGCTTCACGGTCACATGGGCCGGCGACTTTTCGAGAATGTGGCAGTCCGTCGCCTCCAAATAGCGCAGCACATAGTCGCGCACTTGCTCGGTGTTCATCATCTCAAGCCTCCGCTTCCGTACTGATCTGGTCCAGCAGTTGTCCGATCGCCGCCTTTCGTCCGTCGTCCGCTTCGGCTTCCACTTCCGCGCGGATGGCGTTCAGCGACTCGCCGAGATGCTCGACATGGTGGCGGATCTCCTCGTCGCTGCCCGCTTCCAGCAGAATGCGGGTCAGGCTCTTTTCCAGGGAGTCCTGCTTCTCGAACCGTTCCAATATCATATCCAGCCGCCCGATGACCATTTCGAACATATTGATCTTTTCATGCAGCAGATTCAAAATATGCTCCTCGATCGTGCCGCGGGTCGATAAATTGTAAATGCGCACGTCGTTCATTTGGCCGAGGCGGTGCACCCGCCCGATTCGCTGCTCGACGCGCATCGGGTTCCAGGGCAGGTCGAAATTGATCATATGGTGGCAAAATTGCAGATTGATGCCCTCCCCGCCGGCCTCGGTCGCGATCATCACCTGGGCGCGGCCGCGGAACAGATCCATCATCCAGTCCTTCTTGCCCCGGTTCATGCCGCCGCTGTACGGCACCGCCACGATGCCGGCCTTGCGGAAATATTGCAGCAAATATTCCTGCGTCGCCCGGTATTCGGTGAACACGATCACCTTCTCGTTCGTCTGCCGGATGATGTCCATGGCGGCTTCCGCCTTCGTATTGGACGTAATCGCCTTGATCAGATCGACCAGATCCCAGATATGATCGCGGATCGGCGAATCCTCGGGCAGCTTCTTCGCGAGGTTGACGAGGGTCAGGAAGACCGCGTCGCGGCTGGAGCACACTTCCCGCTGGAGCGTAATCAGCGAAAACATGCTGCCGATATCGCGGCCGTTCATCTGATATTGCTCCTTGATGAAGCGGGTGACCCCCTCGTACAGGGCCTGCTCGTCCGGGGATAGCGTCAAGGGCACATTGCGGACGATGCGCCGCGTGAATTGCACGCTGCCCTCGCCGCGCCGGTTGCGCACCATCACCTTGGACAGCTCGCCCTGAAGCTGCCCCTCGTTCTTCGGAAGGCGCTTGTCGGCGACGAAGTTGCTGCTGAATTCGCCCTGCCCGCCAAGCTGTCCCGGCTTCAACAGGGTAATCAGATTGTACAGCTCGTTCATATCGTTCTGGACCGGCGTGGCTGTCAGCAGCAGGCAATATTTTTTGCGCAAATGCTGAATGAACTGGTAGTTGGTCGTCTTGCGGTTTTTCAGCTTATGCGCCTCGTCGACGATAAGCATGTCGTATTCCTGCTCCATCAGGATCGATTTATGCGGATCGCGCTTGGCGGTATCCATCGAGGCGACGACGATGTCGGATTGCCATTGATATTTTTTCTTCTGGGCCACCGCCGCGATGCCGAACTTATGGTGCAGCTCGCGCACCCACTGCAGCACCAGGGAGGCGGGGACGAGAATGAGGGCGCGCTTGACGAGCCCGCGAATCAAATATTCCTTCAGCACGAGTCCGGCTTCGATCGTCTTGCCGAGTCCGACCTCGTCGGCCAGAATCGCGCGGCCGCGCATCTCGTGCAGCACCTTCTTGGCGGTCTCTACTTGATGGGGAAGCGGTTCTACGTTCGTAATATGGGTCAGGCATTGCAGCTCGTCGAACGCGCGAATGCGCTTGGCCTGCTCCGCCTCATAGGCCAACTGGAACAGGGTCCAGTCATCCCAGGGGCCGTTCTTGTCGATGCGGGCCGACAGTTCCTCCAGCCAGCCGCGGTCCGTCACGATAGGCAGCGAGCCGGACATCGCGGGCGAGGACAGCGGCCAGGAGTTCCCGGCGGAGCGCAGGATCGGGCCGCTCCCCGGGCTGACCGGGCCGGCCAGGACCGATGGCGGCGGACCGGCAATGCCATCATTCGGCTGCTGATGTCTGTTCATCCTCTCGACCTCCTCTATAGAGGTAGTATGGACGTTATTGCAGGCTTTCATAACCGGCTGCAAGACGGAGAGGACGGAGAGCGGGGAGCCTGGAAGAGGGGCGGGAGCAGGGCGAGTATGCCTTCCTCCGGAAAAAGCAAGAGACAAAATAGAGAGATTGCTAGAGAAAAACGAAGCATGGTGTTCCCCGGTTCTCATCCATTCGCCATATTTCCTTTTTTCTTATTAGAAATTCTATATGTAGTATAGTACAATGATTTTCGCACACAATATATTGTGGAAAATACATACATTGTACAATGCTTCAATTGTCGTGTGCGGTGGTAATCATTCAAGTATCGATCAATATATAGGAGGTTGTGTTCTTTTGAATACGGTGCATAAGCAGCGCTTGGAAGGCTTGAGCGAGAAAATATTTCTGGATCGGTACGCATGGAAGGATGCGGACACGAACAACACCAAAGTAGGGGATGTCGTCCTGGTACTGACCAAAGACGATCCGAAGTTCCCGGCGAAGGAAGTCGGAGAAGTGGTAGCGCGCGACGGCCGCTTCGTCTCTGTCAAGCTGCGAAGCGGAGAGGTGGTTCAATCCACGATCGAGAAGCTGACCTTGACGATAGAGAAGACGCCGGAAGAAATGTGGGATCGGCTGGCGGCTGCGATGGCATCGGTAGAACCAACCCCGGAAAAACAACAGGAATGGACGGAAAAATTCCGTTATATATTGGATGACTGGAAGCTGGTTCCTGGAGGCCGCATCGCCGCCGGGGCCGGGGCGAGCGAGGAATTGACCCTCTTCAATTGCTACGTCATCCCGTCGCCGAAGGACAGCCGCGGCGGCATCATGGAGACGCTGTCGGAGATGACCGAGATTATGGCCCGCGGCGGGGGCGTCGGCATCAACCTGTCGTCCCTTCGCCCGCGGCGCGCGATCGTGCGCGGGGTCAACGGCTCCTCCAGCGGCGCCGTGTCCTGGGGCGGCTTGTTCAGCTATACGACCGGATTGATCGAGCAGGGGGGCAGCCGCCGCGGCGCGCTCATGCTGATGATGAATGACTGGCATCCGGACGTGGTCGATTTCATCACGGTGAAGCAGACGATGGGCCAGGTGACGAACGCCAATCTGTCCGTCTGCGTCAGCAACGCCTTCATGAAGGCCGTCAAGGAAGATCTCGATTGGGAGCTGGTCTTCCCGGATACATCCGATCCGGAATACGATGAGCTGTGGGACGGAGACCTCGAAAAATGGAAGAAGGCCGGCAAGGCCGTCATTCCTTACCGAACCGTGAAGGCGCGGGAAATCTGGCATACGATTATCGAGTCGGCCTGGAAGTCGGCCGAGCCGGGCGTCGTGTTCATGGAATATTACAATCAGATGTCGAACAGCTGGTATTTCAACCCGATTATCTGCACGAATCCGTGCGGGGAGCAGGGCTTGCCGGCGTGGGGCGTCTGCAACCTGTCCGCGCTCAATCTCTCCAAGTTCTATGACGAGGAGAAGCATGATGTGGCGTGGGACGAACTGTCCACCGTGACGCGCTATGCGGTGCGTTTCCTGGATAACGTGATTGACAAGACTCCATATCATTTCGAGAAAAATAAAGAGAATCAGCAGAACGAGCGCCGCGTCGGCTTGGGATCGATGGGCTTGGCCGAGCTGATGATCAAGCTGGGCATCCGCTACGGCAGCCCGGAATCGCTGGAATTCCTCGATAAGCTGTTCGGCTTCATCGCGCGCGAATCATATCTCGCGTCGGCGGAGATCGCAGGCGAGAAGGGTGCGTTCCCGGCATTCGAGACGGAGCCGTACCTGCAGAGCGGCTTCATGAAGAATATGCTTGAGGTGTATCCGGAGGTCGGCGAAGCGATTCGCCGCCAGGGCATGCGCAATGTGACCGTCATTACGCAGGCGCCGACGGGCAGCACCGGCACGATGGTCGGCACCTCGACCGGCATCGAGCCGTACTTCGCCTTCAAGTATTTCCGGCAAAGCCGACTCGGCTTCGACGAGCAGTTCGTGCCGATTGCGCAGGAATGGATGGACGCGCATCCGGGCGAGGAACTGCCGGATTACTTCATTACGGCGATGGATCTGTCCGCCGAAGATCATATCCGTGCGCAGGCGGCGATCCAGCGCTGGGTGGACAGCTCGATCTCGAAGACGGCGAACTGCCCGAACGACTTCACGGTGGAAGAGACGAAGCGGCTGTATGAGCTGGCCTTCGATCTCGGCTGCAAGGGCGTGACGATCTACCGCGACGGCAGCCGCGACGTCCAGGTTCTGTCGACCGACAAAGGAGACAAGAAGGAAGACGGGCAAGCTTGCCAGGCCGAAGCCGGAGCTCTGGCGGAAGAGGCGGCAGCAGCGCCGGCTGCTCCGGCGACCGGACAGGCAGTCGCGCCGAACAACGGCGGGGGCGGCAATGTGTACAAGCGCCGTCCGCAAGTACTGCGCGGCGCGACCTACAAGGTGAACACGCCGTTCGGCATGGCCTATATTACGATTAATGATATGAACGGCATTCCGGGCGAGATTTTCCTGAACGTGGGCAAGGCCGGTTCCGATGTGTTCGCGATGGCGGAAGCGCTCGGCCGCGTCTGCTCGCTGTTCCTCCGCTACGGCGATCACGGCAACAAGGTCGAGCTGCTCATCAAGCACCTGAAGGGCATCGGCGGCTCCGGCGCGATCGGCTTCGGCGCCAACCGCGTCGAGTCGATTGCCGATGCGGTAGCCAAGGCGTTGGAGATTCACCAGCAGGAAGCGCTCGGACTCGGCGCCGAGACGGACCCGGCTCCAATCGCCGCGACGATCGAGGCCCCGGTCATCGGGCTGAAGGAGAGCGGCAGCGCATCCGCCTCGCGCGACCTGTGCCCGTCCTGCGGGACCGCCTCGCTCCTGAACGTCGAGGGCTGCAAGACCTGCGCGAACTGCGGATACAGCCGCTGCTCGTAGATAGACGATAGTCCCACTGGAAGGGGATATATATTGTGATTCTGCATAACAGGTGAAACTTTTTGCCCAGTAAGTGAGAATAATTCGTCAAAAATATTGAGAAAAATGGATTTGCACAGCATGTTGTATATTTACGCATTAATGAATGTGGGTGCATGAACATTCAAAGTGTAAAACCAGCCTGTAGCGGCAGCATTTAAGCAGCTACAGGCTGGTTTCATGATCGGGATTATTGGGATAGATTTGCCGAGTGGTAGCTTCTCATGTTGGTCTTGAGTTATTGCATTCCACTCGAGCATTTTTATGCTGCAATTCTAGGCATTTTTAGTATGCAATAAACATCATGTCATTGGTATGGTTAAAAATGACAATAAACGATACCTCGTGAACGGGAATCGGCTTTCTCTGAAGGAATTGTATCTGGCGGCTCCGCGAGTTGAAGGAAAGAAGTCGGACATCCTTCGTTCTACCCGGACGGAGTTGGTTCCAGGCATTCCTGTCCTCGTGGTGTTTATTCGGCATCGCACGAAAAAGAATGAGTGGCTGGCCATTCTCTCAACCGACCTGACCTTGTCCGTCGAAAAAGTCATCCAGATCTACTCCATGCGATGGGATATAGAGGTTTTCTTTAAGTGCGCGAAATCCTTGTTGCGCTTGCAAAAGGAATTTCAAGGCCTCTCCTATGACTTGCTTGTTAGCCATACGACCATTGTATTTTCTCGATATATTCTTCTTGCATGGCAGCATCGTCAAAGCACGGATCAGGGAACTCTTGGTGGTTTGTTTTATTTGCTATGCGATGAGGTAAGCACCATGGATTGGGTGATCGCTTTACAACAACTGCTCGAATTAATCAATGAAGTAGCAAATACGGCAAGCAAAAAACTCTCAAAATTAATAAAAAGTCAACTTCAACAATGGATCGCCGGTTTACCCAGCTATCTCAAGGCTTACCTGCCTATTTCAAGCTGCGAAGTTTGAGTTAGTAAGTATAGTTTTTTATTTTGCGATTGTAGATCTCATATGTAATCTTTGGTTCGCTCAATATAGTAAAGCTGATCAGGGGGCTGCTGGATATGTAATCATACCAACTACACTTTTTGTAATTGGACCACCTACTTCTTTGCCTTTGTCATTTTTTACTATTAAAACAATTAGAAAATATTTAGGAAATAAAAGAAAACAGAACCAATAAAAAGTCGAACAATAATGATTTTTTTGAAATTACTCAAAGAAGGTTAGTACGTCAGATTACACCGTATCTACGCGACAGGCTCTGCTCTTGGTTCGCGAGAAGAGGTAGTCAGAGAAGTGGATTCAAGCGGACAACCCTGCGAACCTAACCGCGTCGCGGTCGCCCCTTTGGGGCTTAAGGTTCTCAGGTTCGTGAATACAAGAACGTTAACGGAAATCAGCGAAAAATAAATTTTAGATACTGGAAGGGGAGAGCTTGATGAGCTTTTTTAATAAAGCAGTTGATCGAATTAACAATATAGATGTAAAACAATATTCTGATTTGTCAAATGAAAGGTATGATGAGATAAGGTCAAAAGGAGAATATTCTTCGGATGCGACACTTATTGCTGAATACTATCGTAGAGTTGCTATCTTATTGCAATTTCTGAATAAAGAAAGTATAAGTATTTTTTCAGTGCTTTCGAGAATCATTGAAAAGGACATAGATATTCTCGATTATGATACGGTTCTATCGGTCAAGTCCAAAATTGTGTGTAAATTCCCTCAAGTAAAACTCGCGCGCCCCTTTAACTTAATCGCACAATTTTGGATTCGGTTTTTACGTTCGTTTTTCGCCACTCCAAATAATCCGTCATATCCAGATACTTTCGGCCATTGCTCCACTTTTCATCTATCTCCATTAGCAAGGCTCCAAGTAATCGATATGCAGAATCGCGGTTTGGAAAGATACGAATCACACGCTCACGACGTCGTACTTCCTCATTCAAACGCTCTTGGCTGTTCGTCGTACGCAGACGCTTGCGGTACTTCTCTGGAATCGACATTACCGCCGTAGCATCGTCGAAACCTTGCTCCAA
>NZ_LDIG01000056.1 GCF_015845845.1 Paenibacillus dendritiformis | reverse complement strand
ACGGTGAGCCGGTTCCGGGAGAAACTGAGAAAGGTAGACCTACTTATCCTGGATGAAGTCGGATATGTGCCCTTTAGCCAGACGGGGGCGGAACTACTGTTCAATGTAATTGCGGATTGCTATGAAAGGCAAAGTGTTATTGTGACGTCTAACTTGGAATTCGGCCAGTGGACCTCCATCTTTGGGGATACCAAGCTTACATCTGCGCTGGTCGACCGCTTGGTGCACCATGCACATATTCTTTCGTTTACAGGCGAGAGCTTCCGTTTCAAACAAGCTATGGAACGAATCCCGTTGTAAGCTTTGAGGTTGGCAAGTGCCTTGGCACTTTTGGCTGCAAAATTGAGCATTTTTCACTTGAAAAAAACATCCCTGCCTCGGATTGTCAACAATCAACGAGCATTTTGTTTCAAAAGGCATGTGCACCGATGTCTGTATTCATGACAAGCAAGACGGAAATCCACATGCCCACATTATGTTGACCATGCGCCCGATCGGGCCGAACGGAAGCTGGGGCGCGAAGTTATCTGCTTGACGAAACGAATTTTGCTCAAAATCGGCGGAGATTCACAATTTCCTAATGCAAAACAGCCAGGGTAATTAAAGCTTTCGCTACGGGTAGGCTTGCCGCTTGCCCGCAGTGGCTGTTGCGAATGAAAATTTCCAAAATATTGTTTAATTCGGTTCGGCTTCCTGTATAATGTACAGAAAAATATTTTGTGTGCCTTTGAGCATACATTAGGCGCACGAACATTACTTATATTTTAAAGGAGAGAACATATGAATCAAATAGAACAAATAGAGCAACGATTTGGTTTCAAATACCCTGAATTGTATAAAAGACTATACGACGATGGAATGCTTGATTGGGGAGAATATGGACCCAATTGGCATGCTACTTATTGGGAAAAACTTAAAAGAAACCCGCCACTGTTGTTATTCGGAGATGACATTGAACTTCTTGAATTTAATCAAATAGTAGAAAAGATTGAAGAGTTAAAAGACCCGGAAGATTACAGAGCGACAAAACCTGAATTTCAATTTGTTCCATTTGCGATGACAGGCGGAGGTGACTTATATGTATTCCAATTTGATAAACAGTGTGGGGAAAATGTTCCTGTTACATTGGTTCCGCACGATAATGAAAGTGCGAGTATATTCGAGTATATTGGCCAAAAACCTGCAAGATTTTATTTTTCGGAAACTATTAGAATGTGTTGCTGAAATTGATGAGTATTCAAGCGCAGCGGAAGGCGGTGATTTGAAAACGAATTTATTTAATATGCTGAGAACTCATAAACAGTGTTTAAGCCAGCGCCAAGTCGCAAAAATAGAAGAAATATACAACCGGGACTTGTTTGACTATAAATACAACATTCCGAATGGCAACGAATTATCTTTATCAGGGCTGATTTCGTTAGACGAGTTGGAAGAGGTTTTACATCAAGAAATTGGATTTGAAAACCTTGACAAAGAATTTGTATATATGGGCTGACAATATCGCCGCTCCCGCCGCCACCCTCGTTCGGCGGGATTTATAATCCCACTGCCGCTGAAAATTGCTTCCCCGAGCGCCGGAACTCCAACTCATAAGCATTATACCAACAATTAATCCTTACAAGACAGGGAAATTCCGGTCAAGTCCAAAATTGTGTGTAAATTCCCTCAAGTAAAACTCGCGCGCCCCTTTAACTATCGCACAATTTTGGATTCGGTTTTTACGTTCGTTTTTCGCCACTCCAAATAATCCGTCATATCCAGATACTTTCGGCCATTGCTCCACTTTTCATCTATCTCCATTAGCAAGGCTCCAAGTAATCGATATGCAGAATCGCGGTTTGGAAAGATACGAATCACACGCTCACGACGTCGTACTTCCTCATTCAAACGCTCTTGGCTGTTCGTCGTACGCAGACGCTTGCGGTACTTCTCTGGAATCGACATTACCGCCGTAGCATCGTCGAAACCTTGCTCCAA
>NZ_LDIG01000055.1 GCF_015845845.1 Paenibacillus dendritiformis | reverse complement strand
AAGAAAATATCCAGTCCCATGAGCGCTAATTCGAAAAGAAGGGCATATTTTCCCCCTCCCCATCCCACAGAGGCATTGCATTTCCATGTTTATTTTTGGAAGCGGTCATTCCAGCGCAGCAACTTTTGTCGCGATCCGTAGCCAAGTGTAGCGGTTCGGGAAATCTCTCGCCAACTTGAGAATCACCTGCCGACTATGCTGGATGATGGTCGCGGCACAGAGGAAAAACTCCTGACGAAACCGGGCAATCGTATACCCGTGATGAACCGGTTCACAGCAGTCGCGTTTAAACCGTTCGTAGAGGTTGTATGCTAACAGCTTGATTAGCAAGTCGATTTCATTCGCGGTGAAGCGGCTTGTCGAAATGCGGTTGATGGAAAAGCCACGCTTGGCTTCCTTGATGTGGTTTTCCATGCAGCAACGCTGGTTGTAGAAATGCCACAGGTCAATCGGCTCCCACTCAAGGCTTGTGACGATCGCTTCATACTGCCAATCTGTATCAAGAAGAAGCCGAGATTGATCCCCATCGTACACCTGTGCTTTGCGGATGACGGCAACACGGCGTGCTTTCTTCCAGGAGGTGGCTTTGTAGACCAGTACAATGCCCTCGATGATCCACTCCTCATCGACAAATCGCTTCCAAACGGAGCAGCGTTGCACTTCCGCTTGAAGTCGCTGGGTCCATTTCAATTTTCCTACATACCCGATTCCTTTGGATTCCCATAAGCCGTAAAAGTCCTCACCGCCAAATCCTTTGTCAAATCGGGCATACTTCACCGGACGATCACCAAGCAATTCGAACGTCTGGCGGAGGAAGTCAGCGGCATTCGTGGATGAATGCGTATTTCCAGCACGAAGAACAGCGTTTAAACACAAACGAGATTGGCCTTCATAAGCCAACAGCGGATGGTAGCTTTTACGTCCCGGTTTGTGGGGATTCGTGCCAACGGCCGCGCCTTTTTGGTGACCAAAAACGGTTTCCACGGTGGAATCCAGATCCATGATGAGTTCATCGGGCAAACCAGGCGCGATGACCTGCTGATTCAACTTTCTCAAGTCGAGTGTGAAAGTTGGTTGCTTACCAAACCGATTCAATTCTTTATACAGCAAGGTGTGGTGTGGACAGCGTCCACCGAGGAAACGTTGCACAAGTGCATCCTGTTGCAACGCTCGAAAATGAAAAAGGCGTTCACAACCGAGTGTCCAGCCGATTATGAGGTAGAGCAGGATGCGAAAAACAGGGAACAGGGAGTGCCTGTGTTTGATGTTGCTCAAGTTCTGCAATGCTTTGTCCAGTTCGATTTTTTCGAGATACTCCAGGAATACTTTGCTTCCACCAACGCTGGAAGCGTGACGCAAGGAAAATTCAGTCTTGATTTTGCTGACGGGTGTGGTAGACTTCACCTAAAAGGTGCTCCTCTCTTTGGGTGATGTTGTTTTCGCAAACACTATTCTACCAAAGATTTGGGCCCTTTTTTCATTTTTCAGGCACAGTTACTTTCGAAATTCAGGGTCACATCAATTGCTTGAGGAGAATTTGCAAACCGAGCGATTTGCGTATCCCTTGACCTGGCGCAAAACACTCGCTTATCTGTTAGCCGGAAGTATCCAGCTACCTTCAGCATACCGATTATTGCGGTGAATTGGTTTTTTTATAGCAATTCGTTATTGTTTACCCAGCTTGCCTTTGTCCTGTTTCTTCTGTTTATCGGCCTGATGCTGCCTTACAGGCGGAAGCTGTCGGGCCAGCCTTTGCGGCGGGATGAATATCCCGGTTTGTATCGTCTTGCGGACGACATTGCCGCAGCCGTTCAAGCGCAGCCAATCGACGAGATTCGAATGACGAATTCATACAATGCGTATTTCACCAAGTTCGGCTGGCGCAGAACCAAGATCATCGGGATTGGAGTGCCCTTATTTTCCGCATTGAGTCTGTCGGAGAAGATTGCGATACTCGCTCATGAGACCGCCCATCATGCGCATAAGGATGTGACTCGGACATGGTTTATCGGCTCAGCGAGGCATATTATGGCTTCCTGGTACGAGTTCGTGCTTCCATCCTGCGAAGAGGGCGAGCAGTTCGGGCCGATCTCCACGCCGATTCGTTATGCCCGGCTGCAGGTGGCTAATCTGATTTTCGTCCTCTATTATTGTCTCGGCATTACGGTCTGGGATGAGAGTCAGCGCGCCGAGTATTTGGCGGACCGAGTGGCAGGCGAGATCGCGGGAACCGATGCCGCATGCTCGGCCTTGAGCAAATGCCACTTCGCTCCCGTATTCTGGCTGACGGCAGAGCGAATCGCCCGCTACCGCTTCGCTTCGGACTTGTTCGGGGAATTCAGGCAGAAGATGGAGACCGTCCCCGCAAGCGAACAGAAACGAATCCAACGAATTTGCGATTCCACCGCGGTTCAATTGGACTCCACCCACCCGCCGACACCGTACAGAATACGCAGTCTGCAGCATCATCGGGTACTGACGCCGCAATATATGCCCGACAGCAAGCTGCAAAGTCAGCTCGAGGAAGAGTTCGCTCGCCTGGAGAAGGTAAGCCAGCGCTATCTGCTGGATGATATTCGGGCGGCATTATGAAGCGCACGATGTTTTATTCACAAAGCCGCGGAAGATGGATGAGGGGCAGTGAAATCCTGCGTCAATGCAGCAATTTACGTTAATTAGGCTGGTATTAGATGAAATTCCTGCAAAAGTACATTATTTCCAGCGACTTTTGTCTTTTTATCTATATGGAAATTGGAAATTGATGCAGTATGGCAGGATCCCTGTAACGGAGTATACGCCATAAAGGAAAGCTGCAATTTTGCAGTTTTTTCGCGTGTCGAGCTTGGAGAATCAGAGGGGGACTGTCTCACCTGCAGGTATTTACTACTATTGGGACACCTCCTTTCTATTTAGCCGCTAACATCTTGCTTGCGACTCATTCAAACGGATGCAAAAATAAATTTCAGCCCTTTCGCTTTCCGTCAGGAAGGCGAAAGGGCTGGGTTCATCGTCCCGTGACCGCTTCTTGGCTTGGCAGCAGCACGTTCGCGATATGCTCCGCAATCAGCTCATAATGCTTGTGGATGAAGAAATGATCTCCCTCATACTTCATGAAGTTGCAGCGCCCTGCCGTCACTTCCTTCCATGCTTGCATATGTTCCGCGGGAATGATGTCCCCGGTGCCTTCCAACACCGTAATATCGCTACGGAGCGCGCCCCTGGACGCGCGCCGCTTATATGTTTCGACAATCTGCATGTCTGCTCTAAGCAGCGGAAGAACCATCTCCATGAGTTCCTTGTTGTCCAGCACTTCCGCGGACATTCCTCCCAGCTTGATGATTTCCTGCAAAAACGCTGCTTCCGGGAGGCGATGTAGTTTTTGTCCATCCCCCTGAATATGGGGAGCTTTTCTTGCGGCCGCAAACAAATGAACAGGCTCCTTTCCGTGCTTTTCCTGTAAATAGCAGGCTAATTCATAGGCGATAAGACTTCCCATGCTATATCCAAAGAAAGCAATCGGCTCGTCAAGCACATGGACGGGTATCGATAAATATGCGTCTTCCACCGCCTGCTCCATCGTTTGGTAGTAAGGCTCGTTCATTCTTTTGCCTCTCCCTGATAACTCAATCGGGTGGATCTGAATAGATGCAGGAAGCAGGCTGCGCCAACGGCAGTACATCATGGCCGAACCGCCGGCATAAGGAAAACAGAAAAGGTGAATCCGGTTCATAAACTCCCCCTCTTACTCTAATGCTTGACCTGGAAGATCCCGATTCGCTGCTACGGCGCCATCCTTATTGCTTGCGAACTGTACTCGCAGCCCAGGCAATATGCTGACAAGCAGAACAAGCACGGAAATAACATAAACCGCGAACAGCGAAGCCGTGTTCATCAACACGCCGGACGAAGCAGAACCCAGCAGCATCGCTCCCATGAACAGAGGAGTGATCGTTCCGTTAACTCGCCCGATCATCATTTCATCGATTCTGGCCACTAAATACGTGGAGATGACGACATTGACAAAAGCCAGGCTGACCGAGCTGAGGAAGCTGGCGACCAGAGTAAGCCAAAACCAGCCGGAGAGCACTTCCCCTAGCGTGGCTGCCGCCAGAAAACCTGTCCCGAAAAGGAGGGTCGCGCTCTGATTCAATCTGCCGCTGACGGCCGCGGCAATTCCTCCTCCAGCCAGCAGTCCGAGTCCGGAGGCGCCCGACAGGAACTGAACCGAGGTTTGCTCAAGTCCGAGCCGTTCCGTAATCAGAAAAATTTCAAGCGGATTGATAAGTCCGGAGGACAGGCCGAGACACATAAACACAAGTGTCAACATTCGCAGTGAACGGGATTGCAAGACGTAGCCCCAGCCTTCCTTGATGTCGGCAAGCAGCGAACTGTCCGTGTCCCGGCTTGCCGCGTCTTTGGGCAGAAAGGTAAGGATGAAGGCAGAGGCGAGAAATAAACCGAGAAGGACATACATGGAAGCCATAATCCCAAGAACCGTATAGATGAATGTGCCTGCTATCGGGCCGAGAATCAGGAACAGGGACTGGGAGCTCTGGGTGATCGCGATCGCGGATTGGACGCGCTTCTCTTCGACATTCCGCTTGATGATTTTCACGGACGAAGGCTGCGAGAATTGGCTTACAATCGAAGAAACAAAAGTGGCGGCATATAATACCACCCAATAACCTGAAGCCAACACGGCAATGATGGCGACGATAGACAACGCACTCAAAATATCGCCGGTAATCATCGTGCGCTTGGGATTCCAGCGATCGGCCAGCGCGCCTCCGATAATCGAAAACACAAATATCGGAACATACTCCAGCACGGTAATCAATGATACGGCCACAGGGTCCCCTTGCGTTTGTTCCATGATGAAATAAAGAATCGCCATGTTGCGCACCCATATCGCCAGGTTTTGAAGCAGATCAGAGCCTGTAATAATAAGGAAGGCTTTGTTCTTGAATAGCTGGTTCATAGGACACCCCTTTTTAAACCGACCGTTCGGTCTATTCAAATTCAAAAGAAAAACTGATAGCGGCATCAGTCTTTCATTGTCTTGCGTGGTTCAACTCGTTGGATCCCCTTCAGGATACTGTCTACCCCTTTCCTGTACAGCCGGCGAATCTCCGTCAGATCCTTCTCGTAATACAGCGTGCTTAAGCCATTAAATAGACCGCTGATGACGTACATCAAATCCTGGGTCTCATCGGGCTTCAATTCTCCGCGCTCAATACCCTGCAATATGATCTTCTCATACGTTATATAGGGAATCCGTATAAGGGACAGCATCTCATCCAGCATCTCCTGACTCACGACCTGTCCCGAGACAAACTCATGAATCGCATGATTGAGCGGATTCGCCAAATCGTCGACATAATGATCAGCAAGGCCGTACAGCTTCTCGACGGCGGTCTCGTATTGAGACTCTTTGGCCAGCCAGGAGTCCATCCACTCTTCGTTATTCAGCTTAATCAAAAACATGAACAGCTCTTCCTTGCTCTTGAAATGATAGTAAATGCTGCCCTTGCTTCGATTGTTGACGGCACAAATCTCTTCCATCGATGTAGCGCTGTACCCTTTCTGGGCAAATAATTCCTTCGTGTTCCGCGCAATGTCTTTCTTGATCTGGGCTACATCTTTCCTGCGTTTAACCTCGATTCAAGCTCCCCCCAATAATAAACTGACCGGTCAGTCCAATCGTAGCACACCCATAAATTACCGTCAATCCCGCAAGATGCCCTCCTGCATCTCATCTGCGGACTCACCTGATTGCAAGAGGGCGTCGAGTGCGGAATAGCTGTATATGCAAAGCGAATTCGGCGTACTACTTCTCTTCCGTTTCTTCCTTAAAGGCCTCGCTAATCGTGTTAGCAATGGTATCCGGAAGCTTCTCCACTTCGCGGACGAATTCATTTACTTCCTCTGGCACTTCCTCACTTTTAACGACACCGAATTTGAAAAATTTGTTTTTCATTTTTCTCCTCCTTTATTGGCGTTAAGGTCAGTGTAACACAGAATCCCTACAAATGTTAATATAAGCCAATTCCTTCACCGGCGCAGTTGGAGCGGCCGCGATTTGTTCTACTAACCGGGCGTAATGGGCCGCCAGTTGTTCGATGGCGGTGCGCTCGAAGAGCCCGGTTCTATAGTCGAATTGAACAGCAAATGAGCGGTCCAGCTCCTGAGCGCTTACATAGATATCGTATTCGCAGAAGTCCCACTCATACGGATACGGAGAAACTTGCAGCTCCGCGGCGGCAGCCTCCACAGGGCGAACCGTAAAATTATTCAGGTTGAACATGGTGGAAAATAACGGATTCTTGCCTGGCTCCAATGGAATCTCCGCGTCTTCCAGCATCTTCTCGAACGGGTAATGCTGATGCTCGAAAGCCTCGTTCAAGCGCTTCTGAATCGTCTGGAGCAGGTCCTGGCAGGATTGTCCGGGCACGATTCGGTTCCGCAGAGGAAGGGAATTGATGAACAATCCTACCGTTCCCTGCAATTCGGGACGCTCGCGGTTGAACGCATAGGTTCCTACGACCAGATCGGTTTCCCGCGTCAACTGATGCAGCAAGATCAAATAGGCGGAATACAAAATGGTGAAATTCGTAGCGCTTGCGCTTAACTGATGCTTCAGGACATGAATCGGCTCTTTTGGCACCTCGACGCGGACAACATCGCCATGGTGGCCGGAATCCCGTCCGTTCTGCCGCTCAAGGTCCGCAGCAAGCCGGAATGGGCGATAGCCTGCGAGATGATTCGTCCAGAAGCGGGCAGATGACGAAAACGCCCCCTGCTCCAGCTTATTTTTCTGCCATACCGCATAGTCCTTGTAATGCAGCGAGACAGGCGGCAATGTCGAGCCGCCATAGAGCTTGAACAGCTCATGAAGCATAATGCCAAGCGAGGTTCCATCCGTAATCGCATGATGCATATCCAGCAGGAGCACATGCGCTTCCTGATCCAGCTTGAGAATCTTTGCCCTCAGCCACAAAGAGGATGCTGCAAACGGCCGGATAAACGAGTTCATCAGCTGCAAACGCTCTTCCTCTGATGCCGGTGCTGCCATGTCAAGTTGAAAGCGGGCTTCCGGATGAATTCGCTGCACGATCTGATCACCGAGCATCTCCAGTGTCGTTCGAAGCGCTTCATGACGCGCAATCAGGAGTTGCAAGCTGCGCTCCAGGCATCCGATGTCAAGCGGGCCCTCGAGCAGAAAGGCCATCGGCATATTCCAGCTCGTATTCCCTAGGCTGCTCAGATAACCGTAAGCCTGATAGGGAGTAGCCGGATAGACTTCCTGTTCAGGCGCAGGCTCGACAGGTTCATACTTGCCGGAGCGCACAGCTTCCCCTTCCGCCATGAGCCGGTTCGCCAATAATCGAACGGTAGGATACTGAAATAAGGACTGCAATTCGATGCGGACATTCAGTTCCTGCCGGATACGCGCCGTCAGTATCATGGCTTTGAGAGAATGGCCTCCCCGTTCGAAGAAATGATCGTCAACTCCGAGGTGATCGATCCCGAGTACGTCAGACCACATCAGAAGCAGCTTCTGTTCTAGCATATTATGCGGCGCCGCGTATTCAGACTGTGCGGACCGGATCGGTCGAGGCAATGAACGCCGATCCACCTTGCCGTTGGAAGTCAGCGGCAGCGCGCTCACGGGTTCAATAACGGAAGGCACCATATAATCCGGAAGCAGCCGCTGCAGACGCTCGCGAATAAGGGCCGCCAGCCCTTCCTGTTCCGCAACCGCGGGAACGACATAGGCCGCAAGGAAGGAATGCCCCTGCTCGTCCTGGCCCGGAACGACGGCAGCCTCCTGCACCTCCGCCAGCGAGCGGAGCCGGCCCTCCACTTCCGAGATCTCGATGCGGTTCCCCCGTATTTTGACCTGTCTGTCCAGACGGCCCAGAAATTCCAGATTCCCATCCGGCAGCCAGCGCACGAGATCCCCGGTCCGGTACGCCCTCTCCCCCGGCACGATCGGACTCGGAACGAATTTCTCGGCGGTCAGATCCGGCCGCTTCACATATTCCCGGGCCAATCCGTCTCCCCCGATGTACAGCTCTCCCGGCACCCCGACCGGCTGCCGCTGCCCCCAGCGGTTCAGGACGTAGACCCGCGTGTTGTGCACGGGCCTGCCGATCGGCACGCTGCTTCGCTCCCGCATGCTCTCATCCACCGTGTACGTCGTGGCGAACACGGTCGTCTCCGTCGGCCCGTAGCCGTTGGCTATCCGGTTCGGCCCCAGATATTCCAGCGCCTTCACGACATGCTTCTTCGAGCCCGCCTCTCCGCCGAAGAAGAGCTTCCGCACATGCTTCAGGCAGGTTACATCCCAATCCACGACGGTATTGAACAGAGCCGCCGTCATGAAGGCCGTAGTAATGCGCTGCTCCTCGAATGTCCTCGCCAGCTCCTCGGCGTCCAGCACGCTATGCTTCGGAAGGAGAACCAGCGTCGCCCCGTTCAGCAGCGCTCCGAAAATCTCATACGTCGAGCCGTCAAAGGCATAATTGGACAACTGCAGCACCCGATCCTCGGGCAGCATATCCATAAATCCGTTGCGGATGCTGGTTTTGATCACGTTCCGGTGCGTAATCATCACGCCTTTGGGCGTGCCGGTCGAACCGGATGTGTACATGATATAAGCCGCGGATTCCGCCGGAATGGTCAGGTCCTCCACCGACGCCCGCGTCCCGGCTTCCGCCCGCTGCCCCTCGTCCAGCGGCAGCGTGATGCCCGTGAAGCCGGGCACGGCCATGCCGTCCTGCGCGAGCAGGATCCGGGCGCCGCTATCCTCCAGCATATGCGCAAGCCGCTCGGGCGGAAAGCCCGGATCCAGCGGCACATACGCCGCGCCCGCGGTCAGAATCCCGAGGATGGACTCGATCATCCCGATCGAACGATCCGCTATCAGTCCGACCGCTTCTCCCGTGCCGACTCCCCGCTGTCTGAGCGCCTCGGCCAGACATTGCGCCCGCTCGCGCAGCTGTCCATAGGCGACCTGTTCGCTGCCCCATACGAGCGCCGGATGATTCGGACGAAGCCGCGCCTGCTCCGCGAACAGCTCCGGAATGCTCGCATCGCGCGGATAATCCGCCGATCCGCCCTCCAGCCGGAGCAGC
>NZ_LDIG01000054.1 GCF_015845845.1 Paenibacillus dendritiformis | reverse complement strand
AGCCGGCCCTCCACTTCCGAGATCTCGATGCGGTTCCCCCGTATTTTGACCTGTCTGTCCAGACGGCCCAGAAATTCCAGATTCCCATCCGGCAGCCAGCGCACGAGATCCCCGGTCCGGTACGCCCTCTCCCCCGGCACGATCGGACTCGGAACGAATTTCTCGGCGGTCAGATCCGGCCGCTTCACATATTCCCGGGCCAATCCGTCTCCCCCGATGTACAGCTCTCCCGGCACCCCGACCGGCTGCCGCTGCCCCCAGCGGTTCAGGACGTAGACCCGCGTGTTGTGCACGGGCCTGCCGATCGGCACGCTGCTTCGCTCCCGCATGCTCTCATCCACCGTGTACGTCGTGGCGAACACGGTCGTCTCCGTCGGCCCGTAGCCGTTGGCTATCCGGTTCGGCCCCAGATATTCCAGCGCCTTCACGACATGCTTCTTCGAGCCCGCCTCTCCGCCGAAGAAGAGCTTCCGCACATGCTTCAGGCAGGTTACATCCCAATCCACGACGGTATTGAACAGAGCCGCCGTCATGAAGGCCGTAGTAATGCGCTGCTCCTCGAATGTCCTCGCCAGCTCCTCGGCGTCCAGCACGCTATGCTTCGGAAGGAGAACCAGCGTCGCCCCGTTCAGCAGCGCTCCGAAAATCTCATACGTCGAGCCGTCAAAGGCATAATTGGACAACTGCAGCACCCGATCCTCGGGCAGCATATCCATAAATCCGTTGCGGATGCTGGTTTTGATCACGTTCCGGTGCGTAATCATCACGCCTTTGGGCGTGCCGGTCGAACCGGATGTGTACATGATATAAGCCGCGGATTCCGCCGGAATGGTCAGGTCCTCCACCGACGCCCGCGTCCCGGCTTCCGCCCGCTGCCCCTCGTCCAGCGGCAGCGTGATGCCCGTGAAGCCGGGCACGGCCATGCCGTCCTGCGCGAGCAGGATCCGGGCGCCGCTATCCTCCAGCATATGCGCAAGCCGCTCGGGCGGAAAGCCCGGATCCAGCGGCACATACGCCGCGCCCGCGGTCAGAATCCCGAGGATGGACTCGATCATCCCGATCGAACGATCCGCTATCAGTCCGACCGCTTCTCCCGTGCCGACTCCCCGCTGTCTGAGCGCCTCGGCCAGACATTGCGCCCGCTCGCGCAGCTGTCCATAGGCGACCTGTTCGCTGCCCCATACGAGCGCCGGATGATTCGGACGAAGCCGCGCCTGCTCCGCGAACAGCTCCGGAATGCTCGCATCGCGCGGATAATCCGCCGATCCGCCCTCCAGCCGGAGCAGCCCAAGCCGCTCTCCCTCGGTGATCAGCTCGATATCGCGGATGCGCGATGCCTCTTGTTCCGCCATCTGGCGCAGAATATGCTCATAATGCGCTAGCATCCTCTCTATGGTTCTTGGCAAGAACAAGCTGCGGTTATATTCCACGGTAACGGATAACCCGTCACTCGTCTCCACCGCCCCCCATGTCATATCGAACTTGGGTTCCCGGGTTCCGGCATCCAACTGGCGTACATGCAGTTCCGTATCCGTGAACGAAAATTCCTCTATATTTTGCAATATGAACAGGGTATCAAAGAGAGGATGCCGGCTTGCATTTCTTGGCACATTCAATTTCTCCATGAGCTCTTCCAGCGGATACATGCCATGCTCGAAGGCGTCAAGCAGTCGATCCCTGACCTCGCCGATATAAGAATGCAGCTCCAGATCTCCCCGCGGCGCAAGCCGAAGCGGCAGCGTATTGACGAACATCCCCACGATTTCTGCCGCATCCGCATGCTGGCGGCCGGAGATGGGCGTGCCGATAATCATGTCTTCCTCTCCCGAATACTTGGACAGCAGAATCGAGTAGGCTGCGAGCAGCACGGCAAAGAGGGTCGTGCGGTGAGTGGCAGCAAGCTCTTCCAGCAGACGGGTGAATTCCCTGTCTAGCCGAAGCCGGGCTTCCGCTCCTTCCAATGCCTCGTTCCCGGAGCGGGAAGCATCGTAGGGAAGCCTCAATGCCGGAAGTTCTCCCTGGAGGAGATCCAGCCAGAACTTCTCGTTCTCACGGTACATGCCGCCTTGCTTCTGCCGCTGCTCCCATACGGCATAATCCTTATATTGTATAGAGACGTCCGGAAGCTCCTGTCCTTCGTAGAGCTGAAATAGCTCTCTCATCATAATTCCGGTCGATATGCCGTCAGAGATGCTATGGTGAATATCGATGGCAAGCAAATGCCGCGCTGCGGACAACCGCAGCAGTCCGGCACGGAAAAGCGGCGGTTCAGAGAGATGAAACGGGCGGACAAAGGAAGCGATATATTCCTCCGTCCTCGCACGGATCCCGGCCTCATCTTCTTCCGCGTCTCCCGAATATTCGGCTTGCTCCAGGTGAAAGCGCAGTTCGTCGGCGGGCCATATCTTTTGCCTCAGTTCTTCCCCGACGATGGCAAAGGTGGTACGCAAGGATTCGTGCCGGGAAATCAAGGAGGCAAATGCCTTCCGCAGCCGGCCCTCATGAAGCTGGCCGCGAAGCTCGAAGGCCATCGGCATATTATAGCTGATCCCTTCCTTATCCAGCTGCTGAATGTAGTACAGCCTCCATTGGGCGGAGGAGACCGGATAAGTATCTTGCTTCGGAGCAGGCATCAGCGACACGTGCATATCGCGCCCCTTTTCCTGTTGTATCAGTCCGGCTTGCTCTTGAACGGTAGGGCGGGCAAACACGTCTTGAAGCGACAGCTTCACATTAAACTCCTTGTGAATTCGAGCAATAAGCGTCATCGCCTTCAGCGAGTGGCCGCCAAGCGCAAAAAAGTGATCGTTGACGCCGACCTGGCGGACGCCAAGAAGGTCCGCCCAAATCTCAGCAAGCCGGTGCTCCATCTCGTTCGCCGGCGCTTGGCAATCCCCGCTTCCCAGCCGCTGGTGCGCGGGCAGAGAAGCGAGGTCCACCTTCCCATTGCCTGTGAGCGGAAGCTTGTCGAGAAGCGTGAAGCTGGATGGCACCATGTATTCCGGAAGCAGCCGCCGCAGACGCTCGCGAATAGAAGTCGCCAGCCCGTTCCGCTCCGCAACCGCCGGAACGACATAGGCCGCAAGGAAGGAATGCCCCTGCTCGTCCCGGCCCGAAACGACGGCAGCCTCCTGCACCTCCGCCAGCGAGCGAAGCCGGCCCTCCACTTCCGAGATCTCGATGCGGTTCCCCCGTATTTTGACCTGTCTGTCCAGACGGCCCAGAAATTCCAGATTCCCATCCGGCAGCCAGCGCACGAGATCCCCGGTCCGGTACGCCCTCTCCCCCGGCACGATCGGACTCGGAACGAATTTCTCGGCGGTCAGATCCGGCCGCTTCACATATTCCCGGGCCAATCCGTCTCCCCCGATGTACAGCTCTCCCGGCACCCCGACCGGCTGCCGCTGCCCCCAGCGGTTCAGGACGTAGACCCGCGTGTTGTGCACGGGCCTGCCGATCGGCACGCTGCTTCGCTCCCGCATGCTCTCATCCACCGTGTACGTCGTGGCGAACACGGTCGTCTCCGTCGGCCCGTAGCCGTTGGCTATCCGGTTCGGCCCCAGATATTCCAGCGCCTTCACGACATGCTTCTTCGAGCCCGCCTCTCCGCCGAAGAAGAGCTTCCGCACATGCTTCAGGCAGGTTACATCCCAATCCACGACGGTATTGAACAGAGCCGCCGTCATGAAGGCCGTAGTAATGCGCTGCTCCTCGAATGTCCTCGCCAGCTCCTCGGCGTCCAGCACGCTATGCTTCGGAAGGAGAACCAGCGTCGCCCCGTTCAGCAGCGCTCCGAAAATCTCATACGTCGAGCCGTCAAAGGCATAATTGGACAACTGCAGCACCCGATCCTCGGGCAGCATATCCATAAATCCGTTGCGGATGCTGGTTTTGATCACGTTCCGGTGCGTAATCATCACGCCTTTGGGCGTGCCGGTCGAACCGGATGTGTACATGATATAAGCCGCGGATTCCGCCGGAATGGTCAGGTCCTCCACCGACGCCCGCGTCCCGGCTTCCGCCCGCTGCCCCTCGTCCAGCGGCAGCGTGATGCCCGTGAAGCCGGGCACGGCCATGCCGTCCTGCGCGAGCAGGATCCGGGCGCCGCTATCCTCCAGCATATGCGCAAGCCGCTCGGGCGGAAAGCCCGGATCCAGCGGCACATACGCCGCGCCCGCGGTCAGAATCCCGAGGATGGACTCGATCATCCCGATCGAACGATCCGCTATCAGTCCGACCGCTTCTCCCGTGCCGACTCCCCGCTGTCTGAGCGCCTCGGCCAGACATTGCGCCCGCTCGCGCAGCTGTCCATAGGCGACCTGTTCGCTGCCCCATACGAGCGCCGGATGATTCGGACGAAGCCGCGCCTGCTCCGCGAACAGCTCCGGAATGCTCGCATCGCGCGGATAATCCGCCGATCCGCCCTCCAGCCGGAGCAGC
>NZ_LDIG01000053.1 GCF_015845845.1 Paenibacillus dendritiformis | reverse complement strand
CTTGCCGGAAGGCAATCGCTCCAAATTTAAATCCGTCTTGAGTTCGCTGTGAAACTGCTCGCTGGTAGCGTGGTCACGGTACAGCTTCATCACTTGCCAAGGCGAACACCGTAGCGTGGTGAAAAACACGCTTCCTCGCTACTCTGAATGGGGTAATTAGATTGCGATTTTATATGGAGGGGCGGGCATGATAAGCTGGTTAGCAACGCGAAGTCCTTACCCTTCGCGGCTTTCGCGAGTACTCATGCCCGCAGAGGCTCCATGTCAAATCGCTCTATCGATCTGGTAAAACGACACTATTCCCACAACGTATAGCGAGGATCCAAAAACACCTGCACCTCAATCCGGGGTACCAGCAGGATTTGTCCATCGGCTTCCACGGTTCGCTCAATCACCTGATAGACCACGCGAATGGGGCGTTCCAGCTTCTTGTCGGTCCATTCCATGGAGCCCAGATAAACACGCTTACCCTCTCGTTCTTCACAGCACATCCCGTCTTGCCTGGCGATCATCAGCCATTCTTCCGGCGATTCCCGGCGCAGATTGCGTTTGACGATAAAATCTACCTCTTCGTTCAGGCAGACATTCAAATTCTCCAGCGCGTCGTTACCGGCATCCATGCGTACGAGTAGCGGCAGGTCGGTGATGCGGCGGGCATACTCTAGACTGTGCGACAGAAACGCGGCGGCTTCTTTTTGC
>NZ_LDIG01000052.1 GCF_015845845.1 Paenibacillus dendritiformis | reverse complement strand
CTTCGAAACAAAGTCAGCCGCAGGCGGGTCAAAACGGTCATCGAAAATCTGATCTGGCTGGCCTCTCGAATGGTAGAGCATGCCAGACAAACGAAGCTCCGCTTCGGAAGACATAGTCCATGGTTTCAGACATTCCAGCGCATTTACGGGACCTTGTCGGGATAATAGATTGCGAACCTATGTTTCCGTTCAAGCTTTGCACAAGGGAAGCTTTGTTTCGTGATGTCTTTTTCAAGTGAATCGAGTCATCACCTCTGCTTTCTGCGCCTATCGTTACAGCTGATAGTGATGGTTCTCTTATTCGTAACCCTTTCACGGATTCAGGAGAAGTCTTTAACACCAAGTTTCTCCTTCCATGCATCCTGAAGCGTCTGAGAGAAGTTGATCCCTTCCTCGGCAGCAGCATCGTTTAGCCATTTTGGAATTGTGAATGTCTTATTGATGGCCTTATTACGGATGCGCTCCCGGACGAAATCCGTATTCACTTGGATGAGAGACACAAATTCACCGGCTTCCAATTGAATTGCGTTCGGATGCTTTTTGTCGTTCTCCGTTTTAAGTTATCTCATCCTGTTGGAATCCGGTCAGGCTCAGGTCGGCACCCTCGGCTTGGAGCTCGCCGAGCAGCCGGGCCAGTGCCTCGTCATCCCAGCGGCCAGAAACCTTGTTCAAGGCCAGATTCAACCTCCGCTCCTGCGACTTGTCCAGGTGAACGACGGATACCTCTACCTCCGTGCGCCCCTGCTCGTTAACAAGGATTTTGAAGCGCTGATGCCCGCCGACCATGTTCCCGGTTCGCTCGTTCCAGACGATGGGCTCAACGTAGCCGAACTCCTCTATGCTGCGGCGAAGCTTCTGGTATTCAGGGCCGTCCAGCTGCAGGTCAACGCGAGGATTGTAGGCAGCTACATTTATCTGCTCTATCGGCATGATTCTGCTGTTCATTCCTGTAACCTCTAAGTAAAAATAATCAAAATACAGAATTTTATTCTTTCATTTGGTGAACATTAATATCGAAAAAATGCTTAAGGAAAGGTTGATGAAAATGATTTCTTTTCCAGTTCATGGTTCTAAGCACGATGAATTAGGAGACCATAGAAGAATGGAGACAAGATTTACAATTTCAGCAAATGGAAGAATTGACGCTACTACAAAAACGTGGACTTCTGATCATTGGGAAGGATTTACTGGGTCTGTTGTTGTTTTTCTTACAGATGCTTCTGGCGACATCCTTCATGCGACTGATACCCGCACGTATGGTGTCGATGGTGTCTACATAGGGGATCCAAGTCGAGAAGACGTTTGGAATGAAACAATTCCTGATGACGCATTAAAGAATATGGCAGGATATGCAGTTTGGCAAGCACATACCCCTGACATTATAGTTACTCCTGACGCATTTAAAGAGTGGGCCGAGGCTATTGTGCCAATAACAAAATTTTTTTAAGAAGATTGAGTTGTGTTTGTTTCTCGCGGGTGCCTGCGTAATACGTCCGCACAGCGATTCTACGGCCCCGCCCTGCCGTTTTCTAATCCTCATCCTTTCTACCCCATTTAGAACGTACGTTCCTCAAATCGGCTTATAATTCGTCGTTTTCTGGGAAAAGAAAAAGGACCTAAAGAGGTGCTTCAGACTGTCGACAAAGTCCTGTCGACAGTTATTTTCTTAGGATGGGCGGGGCCGGGAAAGGCAGAACAGGTTAGGTTAGGGCAAGTGGGTCCGCGCATGAAGCAAGCTGTTCCCCGCATGAAAATGCTGCACAGGCGCAGCATTTTTAACCTCAAGAGGATAAATTTTGAGGAAATCCTGCAAAATTACATTATTTCTCCATTTTGAATGCTATTTATGCCTTGCCGTAGGGTAATTGCTGTATTTTTGCAGTAATCGTATTTTCGCAACCTCGTGTCAATGAAATTGCTGCATTCTTGCAGTATTGGCGGAGCGCATTAATATGGTATAATATAGAAAATTAATTCGTGCGGGAGTGCTTGAATATGTTGCGAAAAACGGGTACCAAGGACGTTCCCAAATCTCCATGGTCTCCTTGGACGAGCTTGTACCAGAGGATCATTTGGTCCGTAAAATCGAACACGCCATCGACTTTAACTTCATCTATGACTTGGTTCGAAATGCCTACTGTGAAGATAACGGTAGCCCTGGCATTGATCCAGTTGTTCTAATTAAATTAGCGCTTATTCAATGCCTTTTCGGGATTCGCTCCATGCGCCAGACCATGAAGGAAATTGAAACCAATATCGCGTACCGTTGGTTTATTGGATATGACTTCAGTCAACCCTTCCCTCACTTCTCCACGCTGGGTAAAAATTAAGTACGTCGTTTTCGGGATACGGCACTATTTGAAGCTATCTTTGATCGCATCCTCGAAGAAGCTGCTCGCCATGGTTTCCTTGAACCTGACGTACTCTTTATTGATGCGAACGCATGTGAAAGCCAGCGCGAACAAAAACAAGATTATGCGTGCCATCGTAGCCGGCTCGTTAATGGCGAGTCGGATTATAAAAGCTTTTGGAGCAGGCAATGATGAATAGAGTCGTGATGTGCAATTTCTTAAGGAAAATGAAAAAGGATTGAAAGGTTAAAAGATGAATAAGATACTATTCGAACTGATAGATGAAGTGACAGATGAAAAATCCTTTCTCCACTTTATGAACGAGCTTAGAAAGGACAGAGCAAACCATACAGAAGAGTGGGAGAATGATTCGATAGAAGCTTTTCTGGAAGGCGCTTCGGAATGGGGATTGGCGTCGATCGACGGTCTCTCCTACTATAACAAACCCGATAACCCATGGAAGCGATGTGCTCAAATCCTGTATATGGGAAAGAGTTATGAGTAGCCTCGAGCAGCGGCGAAGAAGGCAGAGGCGCCGTGAAGGAACTTGGAGCACTTCAACATGACGGAGTTCACTACAATAAACGAAAAAGCGAGGATTATGATGAGTTGGTTGCTCGACAGCGCTGTGGAAAGAAATAAAAAGGCCCCCTACACCTTCTATATTCCAAGCCCTTCCGTAATTGAGAAGCTTCAAGAGAGCGATAAAGTCAAACTTATTTTTGTGTCGGCGGAAACGGAAGAGGAGTATGCTTGCGAACGAATGTGGGTCGAAATTGCAAAATTGGATGGCGAATGTTTTATAGGTACACTAATAAACCATCCAGTCAAACTCACCAATTTAGGGCTCGGCCATACCGTAAGTTTTTCAAAAGAACATATTTGCGATACCGAATATAGAGACCCTGAGGAACATATATGGAATTACTATTTCGACAGCAAGATCATTGTAAGCAATGATGTTCTCGAAAGAGAGGAATTCAATTTCTTGTTAAGGGATTATCCTAGAGACGATGAAGATACGGGATGGATCGTCTTTAGCGGTTATGAAGATGACGATTATGTGAATGATCCCGATAACCTGCAAGTGATTTCCATTGGCGCCATTTTGAATATGGATGATTCCGTTTTGGCGTTTATCCAAGATGAACCTCAGTGTGCCTATGAACGTGATCAAGAGACAGGGAGGTTTGTGAAAATTCATGATTTTGATTGGGATGATTATAACAACGGTTAAGATTTGTGGGTAGGTCAAAGAAAGACGTTGCTGTTATTGGACCGGTAACAGATGAGGAAGCTACTCAAGAACTACTAGAAAGTAAGGGCAAGACTCTCGTTTATCATACTTCTAAGGATAAAGTAATTGTGAAAATTCGAAGGAATGCCGGGTTGAGGAACTATTTGTCATGAAAATCGAATATAAAGATGGGCTGTTATTTACCGAAATCGTCATTGGATTGGAATCAAAGTAACAGTGGAAGACGATATTATTGCAAGCTTTGGTATTGGCGGGAAGGAACATGCTTTTACAAAGACTATTCAATCCATAGCGATCGGGGATTACACTTTAAGAAACGTTTCATTGGACTTTTACTTCTTTTAAGTACCATAACATCAACGGGTTGCTTGGTCTGGATATATTACTGAATGGAAAATTTCACATCGACTTAGACAAGCTTGAATTATTGAGTCTGCAATGAAGATTGCAGAATTTTTTTACTTTTTTTGAAGGGCTAGACCAGTCTTGGGTAGTCTGTAGGAGCAGGTGCCAGGAATACAACGATAAGATAAGGCCCCTGGAAAGGAAGAGAAGCGTTGACGAATTCTATTCGAGACATAGATTGGATGGAAATCCGTAGCGAGGCACATTTACTGCTCCAGACAGAGGAGTCGGGCGTCGCCATTCATCCCATAAAGCCCGGTCTGGAAGCAGAGGTAACGAAAGTCAGCATAGGCGGGCTTCATTTTGTGCTCAAACTATGGAATCGGGACTCCAAGCCGAATGTCCATGCGCAGTATAAGCTTTTAGAAGCACTTTATAGTCGGGGGCTGCCCGTTTCCAAACCGTATGGTTGGGGGCTTGATCGAGACGAAAATCCGGTCTTATTAACCAGCTTTGACGGGAGTCCTATTGTCAAAGTAAATCAGTCTTTATTTAAAACGCTTACAATGATGTTAACGCGGGTACATCGAATGCCCATCCAAGATATAGATGAATTGGCGCTTCCCAAGCATGATTTTATTCCTTATTTTTTTCCTGGGATTGAAGAACATGTTGATCTTCGAGATCTGCTTGTTCAACTCATGGAACGAGCGGATATGAAGCAAGATTGCCTGATTCATGGGGATTTTAATATAGGGAATGTGTTGGAAGCGGGGGGGACGCATACCCTAATCGATTGGACAAACGGACAGCTTGGCGACCCTAGATACGATATCGCCTGGTCATTGGTTCTGATCAGGATATATGGCGGCATGCGGTCAAGTTCCCATTATCTTTCTGCCATTTTATCGGAAACTCCCTATACACAGGAGGAACTGGAGCTGTTCGAGGCAATGGCATCCTTAAGGTGGATATTGCTTCACAGAATGTCTTATTTGCCTACCCGAAAAGGCACGATGTCAAGAGTAAGGAGCCTATTGAAAGGGAATCGGCATTTGAATGAGGAGTTACTTTGATAAAAGGAATCTTATAAAAATTGATTCTTGGGCACCTTCCATTTTGGGAAGCCAAGAGACTTTAAGGTTAGTTGAGATCCGAGTAAATATGCATGTGGTAGTTAGGATCCTCTTTGAAAATTCTTTAAAAATAGAGGTTTTACTAAATGAACGATGAGTTGAAAGAAGTTATCATTGGGATAACCAAAGCTGCTGTATCAGAACTGCCCTGCGGTGGAATCATCAACGAACTATTGGAAATAAGAGGAAATATCGCTCAAAGAAGAATAAATAATTTTATAGAGCGGTTTTTAGATTATTTGCAGGGTGTGGGACTTACCTTAAATAAAGACATTCTTACGTCCGAAGATTTTAATGATATGTGTATGACGATAATTAAACGTGTTGTTGAAACTAAAAGTGAACAGAAATTAATGATCTTTAGAAATATTTTGGTTTCGAGTACATCTGCTACTTATCATTCAGATTTTAAAGAGACATTTTTAGACCTGGTGATGAGATTGGATTTTCTAGAAATAGAAATTTTAAGAATGTTTGAGCATACTGGAAGAACAGGGAACTTGGATGTCGGTAAAAACGAGGTTGGTCTCGTTATGGTTAAGAGTGCATCGTATAAAGATAAAATTATTGAAAAAATAAAAGAAGAATCAGCACAATTGTCTACTATCGAGGCTCTTGGTAAGTATGAATTTTACATTTGTGATCTTATATCTAAAAGTCCAGTGAATTAGTGCAGTTGTAGCCGTCTGATGGACATGCAAAACGAGTAAAACAACTCAGCCAGCGCTGAAATGAGTAGGCGTGACAACGCCTCTGTCCTCACGGATTTCGTTTTTTGGCATGCCGACATACCAGTTCGAGATCGCTTTTTCCCAAACCGGCATAGTCTTTTCAGATTTTGAACGATCGCCGTCAGTAGCGCCTGTTCTTGCATGCAGTCGAGTCCGCGGCTCCGTGCACGATCCATGCCATGCGCAACTTTGCTTTCAGCAAACACATGCTCACAGCGGGTTCGTAACTTTTGCAGATGACGGTAAGAACCCGTTAGCTGAATCCGTTTAGCTCTGTTTCGG
>NZ_LDIG01000051.1 GCF_015845845.1 Paenibacillus dendritiformis | reverse complement strand
TCGAAATCCAGTCCGCAAAACCACAAATAGCCCGCATGCATGGGCAGCAGTTGATACAATTCCCGTTCGGAGTGGTTGAACAAATACGAAAGCAGCATCAGTCGAACCATTCGCTCCGGGTCAGCCGCCGGGCGACCGGTGCGTTCCGTATATAGCGGCGCTACCCAATCATGGACGATGGATAAATCAAGCGCCTCGTTGATTTGACGCAGGATGTGCTTTTTCGGCACGAGTTCATCCATATCCACGAATTGAAACATCTGAGGCTGGACAGCCGATGACTTATAGGCTTTCATGTTCAATCACTCTCTCGATTATTTGTTACTCTCGATTATTTGTTACAGTACAAATTCGACAAAACCGTGGGAAAGACCTGTTTAAGCGGACTTTTTCACCAGACTTCTAGAAATGCTTTATAGTTCATTAGTATTATTCTACTAAGTAATTGAAAACTCCTTTTTTCGACAGGCACTTGTAATTTTATTGTAGATTCTTGTTGAAGGAAAAAGCCGTATGCAAATATTTATTGCACACAGCTTGTTTTCAACTACGCCCATGGTTTGAAAGTTCCCATTATCCGGTAAAATGTATTGATACTATACACTCCACATGCGCCGTCTGCGGGAACATGTCCACCGGCTGGACGGAGGCCAGCTCGTAGCCGCCAGCCAGCAGCGCTTTGCAATCCTTCGCCAAGGTGGACGGATTGCAGGAGACGTAGACGAGCCGCTTCGGCTTGGCGGCGAGGATGGCCCGCAGCAGACGCTCGTCGCAGCCGGTGCGCGGCGGGTCGACGACGATGACGTCGGGGCGGTAGCCGTCCTTCACCCAGCGGGGAAGCAGCGCTTCGGCTTCTCCGGCATAGAAGGCGGCGTTCGTGCGGCCGCTGCGCTCGGCATTCTGGCGGGCGTTCTCGACGGCCTCCGGGATGAGCTCGATGCCGCGCACCTCGGCCGCATAAGGAGCCAGCCAGAGGGCGATCGTGCCCGTCCCGCAGTAGGCGTCGACGACCCGTTCCCGCCCGCTCAAGGCCGCGGCCACGCGCACCGCCTCGTACAGCTTCAGCGTCTGCTGCGGGTTGAGCTGGAAGAAGGTGCGCGGCGACAGCGAGAATTTCACGTCGCCGAGCGAGTCTTCCATTGTCGGCTTGCCCCAGAGGATACGCGTCTTGTCGCCGAACACGAGCGACGTCTTGCGCGTGTTGATATTGTGCGCGATGGTGGTCAGGTCGGGGATCTTCCGGAGCAGCTCGCTGACGAGCTGGTCGCTCTTCGGCAGCGTCTCCGTGCCGGTGACGAGCGTCAATTGCAGGTCGTCGGACTGGAAGCCGGTCCGCACGATGATCGTGCGGACGACGCCGGTGCGGCGCTTGGCGTCATACGGTGCAATGTGCAGCCGCTCCAGAATCGCCTTCACCTCTTCGACCGTCTGATTGATGCGGTCATGCTGGATCGTGCAGCCCGTAATATCGACGAGCTGGTGGGACTGGGCCTCGTACAGGCCGGCCACGATGCGGCCATCCCGTCCGGCGCCGATCTGCAGCTGGGCTTTGTTCCGGTAGTGCCACGGATCGTCCATGCCCAGCATCGGCTTGAGCGGCAGCGCATCCCCTTCGATGCCGGCATAACGGCGGAACGCCTCCCGCACCAGTTCCTCCTTTGCCCGGAGCTGGCCCTCGTAAGCGAGATGCTGCAGCTGGCAGCCACCGCAGCGCTCGTAGACCGGACAAGGCGGCTGGCGCCGGTCCGGCGATTCCTTCTCGTACGCCGTCACGGCGGCGACGATATGCTTGTCGTGCACCGCGGTGACCTTCGCCCGCACGACCTCCCCCGGAAGAGCGCCGTCGAGAAAGACGGCTTTTTTCCTGTAATAGCCGACGCCTTCTCCGTTAATGCCGATCCGCTTGATCGTGACGACGATACGGTCGCCAACCTTCACCTGCTCAGCCGAGGCATCGGTCACCCGCGGTCCCGCTTTAGGCGCGCCGGGACGCGGACCCTTTTTCCAAACTGTTCGCTCCTTAGGATTGCTTCCTCTATGACTCCGGTCCGTACCGGTTCTTCGTTCGTTCATGTCTGGTCTTCGCTCCTGCCTTCAGATTCAACTGCTCTCACTATAGCAAAAAGAACGGGGCAGCGCCAACCGCCGGCAACGGAGGTTAAACAGCAAAGAGTAGTGATGTTTGCAAGATCAACAGAAGAAGCGAGGACGAAGGAGAAGAAAAGGGGCAAGGATAAGAGGAAGGCGACGGCGTTTCAAGGATAAGGAGAAGACGACTGCGCACCAAGGATGAGGGAGGAGACGACTGCGAGAGAAGACGAAGGAGACGAAGTAGCATGCCTGATGCCACAGCCGCTACCCGACAAGGCGGGAAATCCATGTGCGAATCCGGCCTTGTTCCGAGAGAATCCGGCTTGGCCCTCCCAACCGGCTTCCCGTTGGGTTATACTAGAACAATAGCAGGGAGAGCGAGAAGGAGTTCGAGGATATGATAGCAATGGACCTGGACCAAGCGCGGAGCACATTGAAGCGGGTGTTCGGCTACGAAGACTTCCGCGAGGGACAGAAGCGAATAATTGAATATATATTGGAAGGAAAAAATACGGTGGGCATTATGCCGACCGGCGGCGGGAAATCGATCTGTTACCAGATTCCGGCGCTGATGCTGCCGGGCGTGACGCTGGTCGTCTCGCCGCTCATCTCGCTGATGAAGGATCAGGTCGATGCGCTGCACAGCTTGGGCGTGGAGGCCGCGTTCATCAACAGCACCCAGGAGATGGGGGAGGCGGGACGGATAGTGCGCCGGGCGGAGGAAGGGCGGCTGAAGCTGCTCTATGTCGCGCCGGAGCGGCTGGAGAGCGAATGGTTCCGGGAGCGGGCGAAGTCGCTGCCGATCGCGTTCATTGCGGTGGACGAGGCCCACTGCGTGTCGCAGTGGGGGCATGATTTCCGCCCGAGCTATCGCGCGATCGCGCCTTTCCTGAAGGAGCTGGAGGAAGCGGGACGCCCGCGCCCGCTCATGGCTGCCTTTACGGCCACCGCGACGCCGGAGGTGACGGAGGACTTAATCCGGCTGCTTGAGCTTGGAGAGCCGGAGCGGGTCGTCACCGGCTTCAAGCGGGACAACCTGGCGTTCGCCGTGCTGCGCGGAGAGGAGCGCCGGTCGTTCACGCTGCAATATGTGCGGGAGCGGACGCATCAGCCGGGCATCATCTACGCCTCGACGCGGAAGGAAGTCGAGGATCTGTGCGAGATGCTGCGGAAGGCGGGCCTTGCCGCCGGCCGGTACCATGCGGGCATGTCGGACGAGGAGCGCGCGCATATGCAGGAGGCGTTCCTGTATGACGACCTGCGCGTCATCGTGGCGACGAACGCCTTCGGCATGGGCATCGACAAATCGAACGTGCGCTATGTGCTGCACTACAATATGCCGAAGCATATGGAGGCGTATGTGCAGGAGGCCGGGCGCGCGGGGCGGGACGGCGAGCCGAGCGAATGCGTGCTGCTGTTCCATCCGCAGGATATTTTGACGCAGAAATTTTTTATTGAACAGAGCGAAGCCGCGCCGGAGCGGAAGATGCATGAATATAAAAAGCTGCAGGCGATGATCGATTACTGCTACACGACCGGCTGCCTGCAGACGTACATGCTGCGCTACTTCGGCGAAATATCGGACGAGACCTGCGGCATGTGCGGGAACTGCAAGGATGAGCGCGAATCGATCGACATTACGACGGAGGCGCAGAAAATTTTCTCCTGCATCTTCCGGATGCGGGAACGGTTCGGCGTCTCGATGGTCGCTTCCGTGCTGAAGGGATCGCGGAACAAAAAGGTGGTCCAATACGGCTTCGAGAAGCTGCCGACGCACGGAGAGATGCGGCATTTGACCGAGAAGGCGATCGCCGACCTGATTTATGTGCTCATTGCGGAAGGCTATTTGCAATTGAGCGAAGGACAGTATCCGGTCGTCCGTCTGCTGCCGCCCGCGGCCGAGGTGCTGAAGGGGCAGCGCCAGGTGACGCAGCGGGTGGCGACCTCGCTCAAGCCGAAGGCTGCCGGCGCGGTCGACGAGACGATCTTCGAGCAGCTGCGGTTGATTCGCCGCGAGCTGGCGAACAAGGCGGGCGTGCCGCCTTATATCGTGTTCAACGACAGCACGCTGCGGGAAATGGCGGAGCGGATGCCGACGACGGAGGCCGAGATGATGCTCGTCAAGGGCGTCGGGGAAGCGAAGCTAAAACAATTCGGCGAGCCGTTCATGGCCTTCTTCCGTCAACGGGAAGAAGAGTCGGCCCGGCTTGACGCACAGGAGGAATGGGGATGATGGATCCTGATAAGCATAGCAATGGCGCCGGTACGGGCAGCGTCAATGCGGGGGAAGCAACGCAGCCGCAAGCTGCCCAGGCGACCATCGAAGATTTTATGAAGCTGGATATCCGGATTGGCACGATCGTGGAGGCGTCTCCATTCGATAAGGCGCGCAAGCCCGCGATTAAGCTGGTGATCGATTTCGGTCCGCTCGGCCTGAAGCGCTCGAGCGCGCAGATTACGGTCCGCTATACGCCCGAAGCGTTGATCGGACGCCAGGTTGCCGCGGTCGTCAATTTCCCGCCGCGGAAGATTGCGGGCTTCTCCTCGGAGGTGCTCGTGCTCGGCGGCGTGCCGGAAGAAGGGGATGTCGTGCTGCTGCGGACGGATGAGGCGGTGCCGAACGGAACGCCGATTGCCTAGGCCATGGCGCGAAGCGAGCCGGACAGGATGCGGTCTGGCTGCGCTTGCGCGACGATAGAAGGGAGTCAACATGAAAGTCGTACTATCCACATTGAACGCGAAATATATTCATACTTCGCTTGCCATCCGCTGCCTGAAGGCGCACTGCGGGGACGAATTCGATGTCGAGCTGGCGGAGTATACGATCAAGGATCCGGCGATGAATATCGTCTCCGATCTGTTCCGCCGCGAGCCCGATGTCATCGGCTTCTCCTGCTATATCTGGAACATCGAGGAGACGATCCGGGTCATCGGCATGCTGCGGAAGGTAAGGCCGGATCTGCGGATCGTCCTGGGCGGGCCCGAAGTCTCCTATGACACCGAATACTGGATGAATCGGCTGCCCGAGGTGGACTTCATCGTCATGGGAGAAGGGGAGGAGACCTTCCTGCATCTGCTGCGCGAGATTCGCGACGAACAGAAGTATCACTTCGTGTTCGGCCTCGCGTACCGCAAAGGGGACGAGGTCCGCATCAATCCGGGCCGTCCGAAACTCGATCTGAACACGATCCCGTCTCCGCACCGGTTCGCGGAGGATCTGCCGCATCTGGGCAAGCGGGTCGTCTACTTCGAGACCAGCCGCGGCTGTCCGTTCAGCTGCCAATTCTGCCTCTCGAGCATCGAGGTCGGGGTCCGTTATTTCGATATCGAGCGGACGAAGGCGGATCTGCTGTTCCTGATCGACAACGGAGCGAAGCTGATCAAGTTCGTCGACCGCACGTTCAACATCAAGCGGGATTACGCGATGGAAATGTTCCGCTTCCTGATCGAGAATCATCGCGGCTGCGTATTCCAGTTCGAGATTACGGCCGACATTATGCGGCCGGAGGTGCTTGACTTCCTGGCGGAGAACGCGCCGCCCGGCATTTTCCGTTTTGAGATCGGCGTCCAGTCGACCAATGATCCGACGAACGAGCTCGTGAAGCGCCGCCAGAACTTCGCCAAGCTGACCCGCACCGTGACGAAGGTGAAGGAGAGCGGCAAAATCGATCAGCATCTCGATCTGATCGCCGGCCTGCCGCTCGAGGACTACGGGACGTTCCGCAAAACGTTCAATGACGTGTTCGCGCTCCGGCCGGAGGAACTGCAGCTCGGCTTTCTGAAGATGCTGCGGGGGACCGGGCTGCGGAACGACGCGGACAAGTACGGGTATGTATATATGGATCAAGCGCCCTATGAAATGCTGAGCAATGACGTGCTGCCCTTCAGCGACGTGGTACGCCTGAAGCGGCTGGAGGATGTGCTCGAGAAATATTGGAACGCCCACCGGATGGACTATACGATGGAGCATCTGATGCAGGAGGAATTCGATTCCCCGTTCGATTTCTTCCAGGCGTTCGGCGACTTTTGGGAAGAGAACGGGTGGCAGAAGATCGGACATCAATTGGAGGATCTGTTCGTGCGCCTGCAGGCCTTTCTGGAGGCGCACGGACTGCGGCGGCCGGACGTGGCGCGCGGGCTGATGAAGCTGGACTACTTCCGCAACCACAAATACAAGCCGCGCAAGACATGGTGGGAGACGACCTTGTCGAAGGAAGAAGCGTCCCGCGTCATGCGTCAGGCGGCCGAACGGCCGGAGGCCGTGTCCTCTGCCTTCGCGGCGCTGGGCTTGAGCGAGAAGGAGCTGCACAAGCATGCCGTCGTCGAGCGACTTCCTTTTGCATGGAGGGCGGATGCCGTCCACAGGGCCGGAAGGCTGGAGATGGAGGACGCCCCGAGCTATCTGCTCGTCGTCTATCAGCAGACGGAAGACGAGAAGCCGCTGCTCTTTTCCATCGGGGCAGGTGGCTAGTAACAACAACAATTTGGAAGCGCCGGAGGATTTGCGTCCCCGGCGTTTTTGAACAAATATTATAGAATTTATAAATTTTTTTTTGGGGGGGTAAGCAGGTCTTACGCCTCAGCGTGAATCGTGGCCGGCGCTGAAGAAGCAGAACGCTGAAGAGAAGCAGCACATTGAATTAGCAAAACAGCGCGCTATTGTGATTCTATGAAGGTGCTGTTCTATAAGTAGTTTCTACCTGCATTGAGATAGCCCCCCCTGCTTCTCATAGCTTGACTTGCCGAAAAGCTGCGAAAATACAGTTTTCCGTTTTGACGTCTACTCTGTGACCGACATTCCTGCAAGACGCAGGCTATTGAGAAAGTCCAAGGTATTTTTCGGCACTTCATTTGGACTCGTCTCTCAGTAGAAAAAATTGATTTAAAACGCTCTGAGTTCCAAGTCTTGGTTAGGAAAATGGATAATCTCCGCGCTTTCGTAAAAAAAGGAGTTTCCAACGGCCTGAAACCTGCACACTTTCCCTAGCTACGCCTATTCGGTAAGCGAAATCCGCAAAACTGCACGATTTGTCCAGACACGTCTATCCGGTAGGCGAAACTGCACGATTTCTCCAGACACGTCTATCCGGTAGGCGAAATACTGCGCAAATACAGCAATTCGATATGGACGACTTCACCAGAAAGGGAATCCTGCAAACCTGCAGGAATTTCACCCGTTTCGCTACGACTTGGAGCAAAAGGGCCTAAAATGATGTAGATATGCAGCAATTCCTCGGGATGTGGACTCATTGAGCCGAAATTCCTGTAAAATAGCAGCAATTCCCTCCACACGTTCAGGCCCCAGGAGGCAACGATGACTCCAGAAGGTGATGATGTCCCCAGGAACCGACGCGGCTCTTGGGTCCCGTAAATCAGGCTGTTGCGAAAGTCCAAGGGATTTTTTCGTGCCGCGAATCGGTCTGAGGCCTGGGGATAGGGCGGTTCATAGCGAGCGACCGCAATCGCCGCAATCGCCGTAATCACCGCTAATCGCTGCTAATCACCGCTAATCGCTGCTAATCACCGCTAATCGCTGCTAATCACCGCTAATCGCTGCTAATCGCCGCTATCTCCCGGTGAGGGCCGAGGCGGACGGACACGAACAAAAGCCCGCGAAGGCCCTCTGCACCATCGCAGAGGAACCTTCCGGGCTTCTTTTTCCTCGGACCAAGTGCCGTTAGAGCGAGATCCGGCCAGCGTCCTTATTTCTTCAAATGTTCGTCGAGGAACTTGATCATCGCGTTATAGAACTCGATCCGGTTCTCCTCGTTGTTGAATCCGTGTCCTTCGTTGTCCTTCAGCATGTACTGGACATCGACGCCCCGCTTCTTCAGCGCTTCGACGATCTGATCCGATTCCGCCTGATTGACGCGCGGGTCGTTGGCGCCCTGAGCGACGAAGAGCGGCGTCTTGATGCGGTCGACATGGAAGACCGGCGAGACGGCCTTCAGCAGCTCCTTGTCTTTTTCCGGATGGCCGACCCGTTCATAGAACATATTGCGGAACGTCTCCCAGTACGGCGGCAGCGTCTCCAGCAGCGTAAAGATATTCGAGACCCCGACATAGTCGACGGCGGCGGCATACAGATCCGGGGTGAAGGTAATGCCGGCCAAGGTGGCGTATCCGCCGAAGGATGCGCCGTAAATGCCGATGCGATCCGGATCGGCGATGCCTTGCTTGATCGCCCACTGCACGCCGTCGGTAATGTCATTTTGAATGTTCCGTCCCCACTGCTTGTTGCCGGCATTCAGGAACTCCTTGCCATAGCCCGTAGACGACCGGAAATTCACCTGCAGCACCGCATAGCCGCGGTTCGCCAGCAGCTGCACCTCCGGATTGAAGCCCCACATGTCCCGCGCCCATGGCCCGCCATGCGGATTGACGATGAGCGGCAGGTTCTCCGGTTTTTTATTCCTCGGCAGCGTCAAATATCCGTGAATCGTCAGGCCGTCCCGGCTCTTGTAAGAGATCGGATGCATATCGGCCATCAGTTCCGGCTTCAGCCACGGGCTCAGATTGGCCAGCTCCGTCAGTTGATCGGTCGTGGAATCGTAATAGTAATACCGGCCGTAAGTCTTGTCATTCGACACGCTGACGATGAACTTGTTCATGTCCTGGTTGTAATCGTTGATGCCGATCTCGCTTTCGCTCACCTTCAGCTTTGCCATCAGCTTGCGGTACAGCCCTTCGAATTCGCTATCGAAAAAGTGCAGATGAGCCTTGTCTGTCACATAAGCCGCATAGAGCAGCCGGTCCCGCTTCGAATCATACAGCGCATTGGCAATATCGACTTCGGGATGCTCGAAGAGCACCTTCTCGTTCGCTTGCAGATCGAAGCGGACGAGGGCCGCCTTATCCCGTCCTTGATTGGATACGGCGAGGACGGATTGATTGTCCTGCGTAAAGCCAAGCAGGTTCACTTCGTCTCCGGCATTAAGCTTCAGGAAGGAGCGGAATTCCTCCTTATCCGAATCGCGGTACATAATTTCGCCCACGACCCCGTCCGATACGACGGCCATCCGGATATTGCCGTTGCGATCCGCGAGCCAGCCCTGGACGTTGCCCGGATTTTTGGCGACGAGTTGGAGCGCTCCTGTCTTGATGTTGAGCTTGTAGACATCGAAGACGGTTTTATTCTCTTTGTTCAGGGTGACGAGAATCTCGTCCTTGAGTCCCGACAGCAGGCTGACCAGGCCGGCCTGCACCCCGGAATACGGCGTCAGGTCCTTCTCCTGCGCTCCATTGAAGCTGGACGAGTAAATGTGGAAGTTTTCATCCCCGCCGTTATCTTTGACATACAAGAGCGTGTCGCCTTTCCAGAAAAAGGCCGCGATATCCCGATCCTTGGAACTGGTGACCCGCTCCGGTTCGCCGCTGCCTCCCATGTTCTTCACGAATACGTTGGCCCGGTTCTCCCACGGCGCCATAAATGTCAAATAATTGCCGTCCGAAGAGATCTGGTAGGCGAGACTGCCCGGATTGCGCATGAAGTCTTCGACCGGAATCGGAGCGACGCCCTTATCGTCGATCGAGGCCAGACGCAGCTTCTTCACGTTGTCTAGCGCGGCGGCCGCTTCTCGCAAGGTGATCGCCTCATCGGCGCGGAGACTGCCGTCGCGATAGCCGTGCAGCAGGCCGAGCGACTTCGCCTGCTCCGCATAGGCGGTCAGGCTGCCCTCTCCGCTGTCCTGCCCGAAGGCGCGGACCAATATGCGGGCGACCTCGCCGCGCGTAATCGCGTCTTCCGGGGATGCGAGCTCGCTTTCCCGGATCCAGCCCTCCTTCTGCGCGACCTTCATCGGATCGGCGCCATGCTGGTACGTGAGCGCCGTTACCGCATAGCGGATGAAATCATTGGCCGTAACCTTGGCGGTCAGATCGGCCTTGGCGTCGACAACTCCTGCCGTGACAAGCGAATTCACGCCATGGGCATACCAAGGCGCGGCAGAGCCTTTCTCTGCCCCCATCACAGTCAACGGCATGGAGCATGCCATGACTGCGGCCAGCACAGCCGCTACGATTCTTTTCTTCATCTTGACCCTTCCCCCTTCATGACTATGGAAGACATGCGAACATGCCGCTTTCCTCTTCCATGTTCCGGCGGCTTTCCTCCTTCAACGTCAGGCGAGCGTATTGCGCAGCAGCGATTATGTAGAATGGGCTTGACGGCCGGTATTCCGGTGTCAGCGCGTCATTGCCCGCAATGAGTACCTTCTTTCTTCCATTATATCCATCACATCGACCTAGGCGTTGTCAGACTGGGCCGCTCATCTTAATAATACGGGAGGCCAGGAGAAAAGTTAAGGGAAATTTTTTCCTACCGCCTAAACAGAAGCGGCACCGAGCCGTCTGGCCCGGTGCCCCGCGACATTATTGCACCGCGATATAAATGTCCACCTGCGCGTCATCCGGATTGGCGCTCCGCTCATCATAACGTTCGAAATCTCCGGTGAACGTGCGCGTCATCCCCGAGGCTGCCGACCACTTCCAGATGGCCGCCCATGCTTCCGTCACGACTTTGGCCAAGGGCCCGCGTGCCGTCGTAAATACCGCATACTTCGCGGCGGGAACCGTCACCGCCTTGAATCCTTCCGGCAGCGCCGCATCGGTAATGACGCTCGTGCCGATTAGCATCGAATACTCTCCGGACGCCCCGTTCTCGTAGTCATGATAACAGCCGTAAATGACGCCCGGCTCGGCCGCATTCGGGATGCGCGCCAGCAGGCCCTCCTTCCAGAATCGCTCCCACATCTGCGGAATGACCGCTTCCGGCGTATATTCGCGCATATTCGAGGTGCGGGCCGAGATGCCGGCCAGCATCATCTCTCCCCGCTCGATGATCTTCACCGGCTGCAGATCCGGAACGGCCGTCCCCGCTTGATCGGCCCATCGCTTTAGCGTCGGAAGATAGTTTTTCAGCATTGCTCGCGCAGCTTGCTCTTCCATTCCGTTCTCGACGACGAAGGGGACGCACACCTCAATCATCTCTTCCATCGTCATATCCGGCTGCTTGAAGGCTCCGCCTTCGTAGCAATAGATGCAGTAATCCTGCACTTTGCCGTTCCCCTTGTCCGTTCCAAGCTGTTCCTCGCTGTGCAGCGGCATTCCGCAGCTTTGGCATTCGCGTTGCACGGTTTGTTCCATGAACATTCACTCCTCATCACGTGATGGCTTTAGTATACGCCATGGAACTTGACAACCCTGTGTCAGGTTCGGAAAGAAGAGTAAGATAATCAAGAATAGAACATGGTAAAATAAATGACAGGCATCGATACGGCAATAGGATGAGAACGAAGGGAAGAAGGAGGAGCCATGCTTCAGAAATTTGGATTTTCCCAATATGAAAGCAAAGTATACGAGGCGCTCGTCTCCAGCGGCGAACCGCTGGACGCGACGACCGTCGTGAAATATTCGGGCGTTCCCAAAGCGAAAATCTATGAGGTGCTGGCCCGGCTCATCGACAAGGGCGTCGTGTCCGACACGATCTCCGGCAAGAAGAAGCTGTATGCGGCGCTGCCGCTGGAGGTCGTCATCGACAAGCTGGCCCAGGAATTCGAGAACAGCATTGCCCAGCTCAGACGAAGCAGCGAACGCAGGGCGTACGTTGACGATCAGGTGTGGACCATCAAATCGGACACGAGCATTCAAGCGTATGGCAAGCATCTGATCGAGGGCGCGGAGCAATCGATTCTGATCTCGATGTGGAAGGACGACTTCGCCGCCTATGTGCCGCTCTTGGAACGGAAGGAGCAGGAAGGAGTCCGCGTCGAGGCGATGGTGACCGGCTATCATGTGCCGCAGGCCCGGCTGTCGAAGCTGCATACCCTGACGCCGACGGACGAGCATCAGCGGCTGGAGCGGTTCGCGATCATCGTCGTCGATGGCGAGCGGCTGATGTTCGGCGGACTCGACCACGGGAACTGGCAGGCGATGCAGACGGGCGCGCAGCCGTTCGTCACCTTCTTCACGGAATTTTTCTATCATGATGTCGCGCTGGCGGCCATCTCGCAAAAATATTATGACGAGCTGATGCAGGACGAGGAAATGAAGGCTCTGTTGATGCAGCTTCGTTATTAGAAGGGACAACACTCTTGCATGGCTCTGCCGCTGCGGGAGTGTTTTTATGTTGCGTTCCTTACGGGCAATCTCCCTTCTGCTCAGAAAAGCGGATAATGATATAATGGAATTATTTGACGCCAGGATAACTCAAAAATATTGATTTCAATTTTTAGGAGTACTAGAATGGGCCGATTATTGAATCTGAAATGTAATTTACGGCTGAAGATGATTTTGCTTATCAGCCTCTTGATTATTGGAATCTGTGCGATTTTCGGAGTATTTCTGGAACGGTTTATCTGGAATATGGCCGAGGATCAGACCGGAAAACGAGCGTTGAATCTGGCGCAAAGCGTCGCGAATATACCGGAAATCCAAAGAGCCTTCCGCTTGGAAAACCCCTCCGTGGTGATTCAACCGATCGTGCAGCCGATACAGCGGGAGACGGGCGCGGAGTTCATTGTTGTCGGGAATACGCAGGAAATCCGGCAATCCCATCCCAATGCGAGCATTATCGGAGCCAAAATGGTCGGAAGCGATAATGACAGGGCCTTGCTTCATGGCGAGTCGTACGTATCTGAGAAGGAAGGAACGCTCGGCTTGTCGATTCGGGGGAAGGTGCCCATTTTCGATGAAGGGAAGATCGTGGGGGTCGTATCGGTCGGTTTTCTCAATAATGATGTGCACCGCCTCGTGGCGGACCAGAGCAAAGCCCTCTGGCTGACCTTAAGTCTCATTATTCTGTTCGGTATCGCGGGAGCTGTCTTCATTGCTTCTTATATCAAAAAATTATTGCATAATATGGAGCCCGAGGAGATCTCTCATCTGTATCTTCAGAAGGAAGCGATTCTGCAGTCCACGCATGAAGGCATTATCGCGGTGGATAATGATGGGGCTATTACGGCGATGAATAAAGCGGCCAGGGAGATTCTGTTCACGGAAATGGCCCAGCAACAAACCAATTATGCAGGCACATCCATTCAACAGATTGTTCCTTCCTTGAACAGGCATGGCAAGCAGAGAAGCCGCTTGGTGAACCGGGAAATGGTGCTGGGCGAGGATGTCGTGCTCGTCAATCAGACTCCTATTGTAAGTGAAGATGCAGTTACGGGGAGCGTCTATACGTTCCGCGCCAAAACAGAGCTGGAAACGGTGACGGAGGAACTGTCCCGCATTAAGCAATATGCGAATGCGCAGCGGGCGCAGACGCATGAGTACTCCAATAAGCTGCATATCATCCTTGGGCTGGTGCAGAACCAGCGGTATAAGGAAGCGATCGATTTTATTAAAAAGGAAAGCAATATGCAGCAGGCCAGGTTAACGTTTTTATCGGAAAAGGTAGCGGACCCTCTGCTTCAGGCATTGTTGCAAGGGAAGTTCAACCAAGCCAATGAGCTGGGCATCTCCATGGTCATTCATCCGGACAGCCGGCTGGAAGGCTCATTTGCAGACGAGAAGCAGGATGCGCTGTTAACCGCGCTGGGCAATGTTATTGAGAATGCATTGGAGGCGGTCAAGCAGAAGGAAGACGGCCAGCGCAAGGTGGCCATCTTTTTTACGGATATCGGGGAGGATTGCATTTTTGAAATTGAAGATTCCGGTCCGGGGGTAGCCGAGACGGATAGCCCCCGCATTTTTGAGCAAGGGTTTTCGACGAAGCAGGGCAGCCATCGGGGAACGGGACTGGCGCTGTCGAAGCTGATGCTGAATGGCGTTGGCGGCGAGATTTTGTTAGAAGCAGGGGAAGGGGAGCTCGGAGGAGCTTGTTTTATGATTATTATGCCGCAGGATGAAAGGGGATCGCTGTGAAGGACTTGTTGTCGGTGCTGATTATCGAGGATGATTTTCGAGTAGCGGATATTCATCGTCAATATGTTGAAAAAACAACCGGCTTTGCCGTTCGATACATGGCCAAGTGCCGTAAAGAAGCGCTGGCTTATATGGAACGCGGCGAAGCGGTTCCGGATCTTATTTTATTGGATGTATATATCCCGGATGTGGAAGGGATGAACCTGTTGTGGGAGCTTCGTCAGTCCAGTCATGACACCGATATCATTATCGTCACGGCGGAGAAGGGGGCGAAGTCGGTTCAGGAAGCGCTTCGCGCCGGCGTGTTCGATTATATCGTCAAGCCCGTAGATGAGGAGCGTTTCACCTATACGCTGACAAAGTATAAGGAATACCGGAGCTTGCTGCGTTCCACCAAAGAAATGGAGCAGACCGATATCGACGCTGTATTCGGACTGCATCGCGCTTCGGGATCTTCCGCTAGAGCGGATGGGGCGCTCCCGAAGGGGATTGACTCGATCACGCTGGACAAGATTCACCGCGTCTTCACGCAGAAGGAGATCGGCGGAATTACGGCCGTTGAATTAAGCTTCGAGCTCGGCATCAGCCGATCGACGGCACGGCGTTATTTAGAATATTTAGTGTCCTTGAAGAGGGTCAAGACGAAGCTCATCTATGGCACGGTAGGAAGGCCGGAACGAAGATATATGTTCTGTGACACTTATGAACAAAATCGGTAAAATGAGCGATATTGTTTTTATGCTCACAATATTTATCCCCCGCCTCAACTGTGATAAATTTCATACTAATCCACAAAGGATTATGCTTTACACCGAATTGTAAACGCATTCATATGGTGTGGAATGAGGTTAGGTGTGAAACGCTGGCAAGCACATCACGGAAAGGGGATATCCTATTGAGCCTTAGTTTGATTGGTCTGATTACGATTTTAATTATTGTCGCCTTGCTTATCAGCGGCAAAGTGACCCCGATTGTAGCCATGGTCATACCGCCGATCCTTGGCGCATTAATCGCGGGGTATAGTTTTACGGAAATCGGCGGCTTTTTTGGCAACGGCGTCAGCTCGGTTATTCATGTCGCGATTATGTTTATTTTTGCGATTATCTTTTTCGGCATTATGCAGGATGTTGGGCTCTTTGATCCATTAATTAATAAAATGGTCGCTTTTTCGCGCGGAAGCGTCATTACGGTAAGTGTCGGAACGGTTTTCGTGGCCGCGATTGCCCATTTGGACGGCTCGGGAGCTTCAACCTTTTTAATTACGATTCCTGCGCTTTTACCTGTTTACAAGCGCTTACAAATGAATCCGTATTTGCTGCTCCTGCTGATTGGGGGAAGCGCAAGTATTATGAATATGATTCCGTGGGCGGGCCCACTGGGCCGAACGGCGACCGTCCTGGAAGCGGATGTCACGGAATTATGGCAGCCGCTCATTCCGATCCAGATCATCGGGATGGTGCTCATGATTGGATTGGCCGTACTTCTCGGTATCAGGGAGAAGCGGAGAATCATTCGAAAGTACGGCTCGTTGGAGGTAGCAGCCACGCTGGAAACGACCGCGGCCGCGCCGGATGCTTCCGCTTCCGTCCGGACCGGGCAGGCGAACGGTCTCGCTCGTCCCGGATTGCTGTGGGTCAATGCTTGCCTGGCTATCGCGGTCGTGGGCGTGCTCGTGGCCGGAATTATCCCGGCGGGCCTGGCCTTCATGATTGGGGTAAGCATCGCCTTGCCGCTTAACTTCTTCAAGGTGAATGATCAGATGGAACGGCTGCGCGCCCATGCGCCCAATGCGCTCACGATGGCATCGATCATTCTTGCGGCCGGCTTATTTTTGGGCATACTTAACGGAACCGGCATGCTCACGGCCATCGCGAATGATGCCGTGACGATACTTCCAGGAAGCATCGCGCCTTACCTGCATATTATCGTTGGCTTGCTGGGCGTGCCGTTCGATTTAATCTTGAGCACGGATGCATATTACTTCGCCCTGCTGCCTGTCGTCGATCAGATTGCTTCCGGCTTCGGCGTCGCTTCGCTGTCCACGGCATACGCGATGGTGATCGGCAATATCGTCGGCACGTTCGTGAGCCCGCTGTCCCCGGCCTTGTGGCTGGCGCTAGGGTTAGCGGGCCTGGAGATGGGCCGCCATATCCGCTATTCGCTGTTCTGGATATGGGGAATCAGTATTGTTCTCGTCGTTACAGCTATATTTATGGGAATTATTTAAAAGTCCGGTGAATTAGTGCAGTTGTAGCCGTCTGATGGACATGCAAAACGAGTAAAACAACTCAGCCAGCGCTGAAATGAGTAGGCGTGACAACGCCTCTGTCATCACGGATTTCGTTTTTTGGCATGCCGACATACCAGTTCGAGATCGCTTTTTCCCAAACCGGCATAGTCTTTTCAGATTTTGAACGATCGCCGTCAGTAGCGCCTGTTCTTGCATGCAGTCGAGTCCGCGGCTCCGTGCACGATCCATGCCATGCGCAACTTTGCTTTCAGCAAACACATGCTCACAGCGGGTTCGTAACTTTTGCAGATGACGGTAAGAACCCGTTAGCTGAATCCGTTTAGCTCTGTTTCGG
>NZ_LDIG01000050.1 GCF_015845845.1 Paenibacillus dendritiformis | reverse complement strand
ATGAGTCTCGTTGCTGGAGCTGTGCCTCTACAAACAAGAGTGTCGAAGCGCCGACAAACAACTTTTGGGCTCGGTAGTCCAATGACTCATCTCGAGTGGAATTCACATGTAACCATTTTAGGCATTGACAAATGACGTTTTGATTCGGTACGTTATCCATAGGAATCTCCTTTGTTGAGGCGTTTTATGGATGACGCTTAGGGTAACTCAACAATAGGAGATTTCTTTATTTTTGTCCACGAATATAGTTCAATAAGTTACAAATATAGAGAATTATAGGGTGAAAATTTTCGTAAAAAGATTGATGCAACGCTAGTGAATTTGGTGTCATTTTCCGATACATAATAAAGGAACTTTTATGAATTCATCAAGATGGAGTGGGAAAATGACAAATCATACAACAGAATACGCCCGGAATGCGGGCACAAAATGGAAGCCGTGCCGGGGTATGTTACCTGGTGCGAGGAATGCAATTGGAACATCGATCCGAACGGGTGCCCCATCTCTTCGCTGGGGCTTGTGGAACGGATCAATTATCGCATGGGGGTTAAAAAATCACAGCAATTGCTTGAGGAGAATATGTACACCGAGCGGATTACGTATCCCTGGACCTGGCGCAAAGCGCTCGCTTATCTGATAGCCGCCAGTATCCATGCAGGTACCTTCAGTCTGCCGATTATTGCGGTGAATTGGTTTTTTATAGCAATTCGTTATTACTTACCCAGCTAGCCTTTGTCCTGTTTCTTCTATTCATCGGCTTGATGCTGCCTTACAGGCGGAAGCTGTCGGGCCAGCCTTTGCGGCGGGAGGAATATCCCGAACTGTATCGTCTGCCGATGACATTGCCGCAGCCGTTCAAGCACCGCCGATCGACGAGATTTGGATGACGAATGCCTACAATGCCTACTTTACCAAGTTTGGCTGGCGCCGCACCAAGATCATCGGGATTGGAATACCTCTATTTTCGGCATTGACTCTGCAAGAGAAGATCGCGATCCTCGCCCACAAGACCGCGCATCATGCGCATAAGGATGTGACCCGTTCCTGGTTTATCGAGTCAGCGAGACATATTATGGCTTCTTGGTACGATTTCGTGCTTCCATACTGCGAAGAGGGCGAAGTGCTCAGGCCGATCTCCACACCGATTCGTTATGCCCGGCTGCAGTTGGCGAATCTGATTTTCATCCTATACTACGGCCTCGGTATTACGGTCTGGGATGAGAGCCAGCGCGCCGAGTATTTGGCGGACCGAGTCGCGGGCGAGATAGCAGGAACCGATGCCGCTTGCTCGGCCTTGAGCAAATGTCACTTCGCTCCCGTATTCTGGCTGACGGCTGAGCGAATCGCCCGCTACCGCTTTGCTTCGGATTTGTTCGGGGAGTTCCGCCATAAGATGAAGCATGTCCCCGCAAGCGAGCTGAAGCGAATCCAGCGGATTTGCGATTCCATCGATGTGCAGCTGGATTCCACCCATCCGCCGACTTCGTACAGATTACAGAGTTTGCAGTATCATCAGGTACTGACGCCGCGATATGTGCCCGACAGCAGCCTGAGAAATCAGCTGGAGGAAGAGTTCGCGCGCCTGAAGCAATTAAGCCAGCGCTACCTGCTGGATGATATTCAGTCGGTGTTGTGATGGAGCACGCTATGCGCAGATAGCCGTAAACAAATGAATGACAAAAGCAAGGAGCGTTTGAAGATAGCATACGTTCTTGCCGAGGAGTTGTCCGGCCATCCGGTCTCGGGTCAGATCAAATGCACCTCCATTGTCCGCATCAACATTCAGGAAATGTCAGCCAAGTATACATTCGGACAAAACGCAAATCAGCCTGCCTATGAAAAAATCTCGAACGCAAACAGGATCAGTCCGAATAGACGGCAGCACCGCCGATCCAATCGGAAGCGGAGGTGCTGCCTCTGCATATTCCATACGTTATTGTTGCTCGACGACGACAGCGACGCCATGACCGCCGCCGACGCACAAGGCGGCAAGCCCGGTGGCCGCCTGCCTGCGCTTCATCGCATGCAGCAGCGTCACGAGGATGCGCGCCCCGCTGGCGCCGATCGGATGCCCGAGTGCGATGGCGCCGCCGTTCACATTGACGATCGCCGGATCGAGGCCGAGTTCGCGGATGACGGCGATCGCCTGGGCGGCGAAAGCTTCATTTAATTCCGCCAGGTCGATATCCGCGATTGACATCCCCGCCTTCTTCACCGCCGCTTGCGCGGCCGATACCGGGCCCATGCCCATCAAGGCGGGGTCCACGCCTGTGCAGGCGTAGCCGCGGATGCGCGCAAGCACGGGCAGCCCCATCTGCTTCGCCATGCGCCCGGAGCAGACGACAAGCGCCGCCGCCCCGTCGTTAATCCCCGAGGCATTCCCGGCCGTGACCGTGCCGTCCGGCTGGAAGGCAGGCTTGAGCCGGACCAGCGCGGCTAGCGTCACATCCGGGCGCAGATGCTCATCGGCTTCTATATTCGTCGGCCCCTTCTTGGTCCGAATCTCCACCGGCGCGATTTCGGCAGAAAATTCATTGCGCTCCCATGCCTCGCGGGCTCTTTGCTGGCTCGTCAAGGCAAAGTCATCCTGCTCCTCCCGCGCAATCCGGTACTTCGCCGCGATATTTTCCGCGGTCTGTCCCATATGGATGCCGCCGATCGAGCAGGTGAGCCCGTCTTTGAGGACGCTGTCCACAAGCACTCCGTCCCCCAGCCGGTATCCGGCTCTTCCCTGCGTCAGCAAATATGGCGCCATCGACATATTTTCCATGCCGCCCGCGACGATAAGATCCGCGTCGCCCGCCTTGATGGCCTGTGCGGCCATGATGACCGCTTTCAGACCCGATCCGCATATTTTATTGATCGTTACGGCCGGCACCTCGCAGGGCAGGCCCGCCTTCATCGCGGCCAGACGGGCGGGACCTTGGCCGCTGCCCGCCTGCAGCACATTTCCCATCATCACTTCTTGCGCCGCTTCCGGGCGAAGCCCGGCGCGCTGCAGCGCTTCCGCAATAACCAGCGCTCCCAGCTCGGCCGCCGGCACTTCGCTCAATCCGCCCATGAACGCGCCGATCGGCGTCCGCACGGCGCTTGCAATCACGACATCCGTCAGATCCGTCCCCTCCATTCCGCTATCAAGTCCTCACCAATCGACTATGCAGCCAGGACGCATCCCGCTACGTTCACGCGGGCTGGCCGTCAGGTCGGAGTATATGCCGCAGCGCCTCCACGAACACCTGATTGTCCTGCTCCGTTCCGACGGAGACGCGGATCGTGTCCGGATAGCCGAGCAGGCTGCCCGCACGCACCACCACGCCCCGCGCCAGCAAGGAGCGGAATACGTCGTCTCCGGAGCGTCCCAGCTTCACCATCAGGAAGTTGGCATGCGAAGGATAGCAGGACAGCCCGAGCTGCTTCAGCTCCGAGGCCAGCTTCGTTCTGGCCGCCTCATTCCGGCGCGCGCAGTCGGCGGCGAACACCGGATCGTCCAAGGAGGCGATGGCTGCGGCTTGCGCCATCCGGTTCGAGTTGAACGGCTCCTTCACTTTGATCAGTTCCTGCACGATGCTTGGGTGCATCATGCCGTAACCTGCCCGCAGCGCCGCCAGACCGTAGATTTTGGAGAACGTGCGCAGGATGACCAGGTTCGGATAGCCGGCGAGCAGCGGCACGGTCTGCAAGTAATCCGGATCGGATACATATTCGTAATAAGCTTCGTCGATGACTAGCATAATATGGCGCGGCACCTGCTCGATGAAGGCCAGCAGCTCGCTGCGCCCCACGATCGTCCCCGTCGGATTGTTCGGGTTGCAGACGAAGATCATCTTCGTCCGGCTGCCGATGGCCTTCAGCATGCCGGCCAGATCATGAACGCCGTCGATGAGCGGCACCGTGACCGGAACGCCGCCCTCGATGCGGACGTTCGTCTCGTAGCGGGAGAACGTGACATCGGCCATAATCGCTTCGTCCCCTGCCGCGATATAGCTCCGCGTCAATAAGCGGATAATCTCGTCGGAGCCATTTCCGACGATGACATTTTCTGGATCAACACCAAGATTGGCGGCCAGCTTGGCCGCCAATTCGGGAGCGGTGCCTTCCGGATAGAAAGCGCATTTTTCCATTTCGCGCATCACGGCCTGAGCGGCCAATTCCGAGCAACCGTACGGATTTTCATTGGACGCGAGCTTGATGATCTCCGTAAGACCGAACTCCCTTTTTACCTCTTCAATCGGTTTTCCCGGCACGTACACGCCTAACGGTTCGATTTCTTTTCTCGTCGGAATTTTGACAGACACTTGCATAGACCATCCTCCTTCGCCCATTACTGCCACGCTTTACTGCGATTCCCGCGGCGGCGCGTTCTCCGTGCTCAAGGCAGGGCTTACCCGGAACCGCGCCTCGGTTTTGTGCCGAATCTCTTCCACGTCAACTCCCTGCTGCGTCTCGATCAAGACCATGCCTTCTTCGGTAAAATCAAACACGGCCAAATCGGTAATTAACCGGTCGACCACTCGCGTGCCGGTCAGCGGCAAGCTGCACTCGCGCTTGATCTTGGGTTCGCCGTGCTTGTTCACATGCTCCATAATGACGACGATGCGCCGGGCGCCGTTCACCAGGTCCATGGCGCCTCCCATGCCCTTGATCATTTTCCCGGGGATCATCCAATTCGCCAGATCGCCCTGCTCCGATACTTCCATTCCGCCCAAAATGGCGAGATCGATATGTCCGCCCCGGATCATGGCGAACGATTCGGCGCTGTCGAAATAGGAGGCTCCCTCCACGACGGTCACCGTCTCCTTGCCCGCGTTAATCAGATCCGGGTCCTCGGTCCCTTCCAACGGATAGGGGCCGAGTCCGAGCAAGCCGTTCTCGGAATGGAGCATCACATTGAACTCCCGCGGAATGATTCCTGCAATCATGGTCGGTATGCCGATGCCGAGATTGACCGCCATCCCGTCCTTAATCTCCAGCACGGCCCGCCGGACGATGGCCTCGCGTGCGTCCCTCATGAGAATCCCTCCGTTCCGAGCGTCGCCGGCTGCACGACGCGCCGTTCAATCCGCTTCTCGTACCCGGTTCCGTGGAGCACCCGCTGCACATAGATGCCTGGCGTATGAATATCATTCGGATCCAATTGTCCCGGCTCGACCAGCTCCTCCACCTCGGCAATCGTAATCTTGCCCGCAGCCGCTGCCAGCGGATTGAAGTTCCGTGCCGTCTTCCGGTAGACCAGGTTGCCGAATGAATCCCCCTTCCACGCCTTCACGAGCGCAAAATCGCCGACAATCGCCTTTTCCATCAAGTAGGTGCGGCCGTTGAACTGTTTATGCTCCTTGTCTTCCGCCACCATCGTGCCGACGCCCGTCGCCGTGTAGAAAGCCGGGATGCCGGCTCCGCCCGCGCGGATGCGCTCGGCCAGCGTGCCCTGCGGCACGAACTCCACCTCCAGCTCGCCGCTCAGAAGCTGGCGCTCGAACGTTTTGTTCTCCCCGACATACGAGGCGATCATTTTCTTAATCTGGCGGTTCGGGAGCAGAAGGCCGAGCCCCCAGTCGTCCACGCCGCAAGTATTGCTCACGATGGTCAGATTCTTCACGCCGCTGTCTCTCAGCGCCGCAATGGTCAGCTCGGGGATACCGCACAGGCCGAATCCGCCCACTATCAAGGTGGCTCCGTCCCGAATCCCCTCTATCGCCTCGGCGGCGGAATGCACGACTTTCCCTTTCTTCATGCCATGCGCTCCTTTCATCGGCATATCTTGAACCTCATACACGCGCTTACACGCTGCGCGACGCTTCCGGCGAGCTGGCACACCAGCTGTACATATAATCGCTGTCTTCATAGGACAACGCCTGCTTGACGACGCGGAGCGGCCGGAACGTATCGATCATGACCGCCAGCTCCGTCGTTTCTTTTTTGCCGATGCTGTCTTCGATCTTGCCGGGATGCGGACCGTGCGGAATGCCCGACGGATGCAAGGTGATGGAGCCTTCCTTCACGCCCTTGCGGCTCATGAAGTTGCCCCGGACATAATAGAGCACCTCGTCGCTGTCTACGTTGCTGTGGAAATAAGGGGCCGGAATCCCCTCGGGATGATAGTCGTATAACCGGGGAACGAAGGAGCAAACGACAAAGTTGTTCCCCTCGAAGGTCTGATGAATCGGCGGCGGCATATGGATGCGGCCCGTAATCGGCTCGAAATCGGCAATATTGAAAATCCATGGGTACAAGTACCCGTCCCAGCCTACGACATCGAACGGGTGATGATTGAATATATGCTGATGGATATATCCCCTAGACTTCGTTCTTACCTCGAACTCGCCGAGTTCGACATAGGTTTCCAGCTTCTCCGGACCGCGGAAATCCCGCTCGCAGAATGGGCTGTGCTCCAAAAGCTGGCCATGCGAGTTGCGATAGCGCTTCGGCGTCGTAATCCAGCTGTTCGTCTCCACGGCCAAGAGCTTCGTACGCCCCGGTTCCGGAATGACGCGATAGATCGTTCCGATCGGGATCACAATATAATCCCCCGGCCGGTAACGAAGGGTGCCGAACATCGTCTCTACGGCGCCCTCCCCTTCATGCACGAACAACAGCTCGTCCCCGTCCCCGTTCCGATAAAAATAATCCATCGGCCGATCGACGTTCGCAATGGCGATGAGCAAGTCCTCGTTGCCCAGCATATACCGTCTGCCGGCGACGGCATCGCCCGTATCCGTGCAGTCGCCGGTCAGCAGATGACGGTGGCGCAGAGCGCCCTGCTCTTCGAATTCAATGTCGAAGGCGGCGTGCACTTCCGCCTTGGCGACAGCCGTCGGCGGATAATGGTGATACAAGATCGACTGAATTCCGGAGAAGCCCTTCGTTCCCATGACTTGCTCGCGGTACAGAGTGCCGTCCGGCTTGCGGAACATCGTATGCCTTTTGCCCGGAATGTCTCCCATGCGGCGGTAATAGGCCATGACATGCATCCTCCTCTCTCAATTCAGCACCGGTCGGCGGGCTTCTTCGCCGGTTCAACCGATGGTATTGCGCAGCAGACCGAGTCCCGTGACTTCCAATTCGACGACATCGCCGGACTCCAGCCAACGGTGCGCTTCCGGTCCCAGCTCAAGAAGGCAGCCCGTCCCGACCGTGCCCGATCCGATAATATCGCCGGGATACAGCGTCGCGTCCGCCGAAGCCCGCGCGATCATGTCCCCGAATGTATAATGCAGATCGCGCATATTGCCGCGCGACAGCTCGACGCCGTTGACGCGAGCCGCCATCTCCAGTTCGTGGCGCCCGCCGGCGCGATAGGGCTCCAGCTCGTCCTTGGTGACCAGATAAGGACCGAGCGACGTGGCGAAATCTTTGCCCTTGGCCGGGCCGAGGCCGACCTTCACTTCCTCCCGCTGGAGATCGCGCGCGCTCCAGTCGTTCATGATGCAATAGCCGAAAATATAAGCGTTCGCCTCTTCTGCCCCGATATCCCGTCCTTCCTTGCCGATGACGCAGGCCACCTCCAGCTCGTAATCCAGAGCGGAGGTGGCGGCCGGTCTGCGGATGAGCGCGTCCGGACCGGCAATGGCCTGATGATTGCTGAAATAGAACACCGGGAACCGGTACCATTCCGGAACCATATCGAGCCCCCGCCGCCGCCGCGCCGCGATCACATGCGCTTCGAAGGCATAGAAATCCCGGACGCTCGGCGGCTTCGGAATCGGCGCGAGCAAGGCGACATCGGCCGCAGGATAGACGCCCGCATGCGCGAGCATCGACTCCGCATCCGGGCCAAGACGGCGGTCGATTCGCCCTGCTTCTTCCATATAATCCTCATGATGGCGCACTAATTCCAGCAATTCGCCCGGCAGCCGCCCCTCGCTGACGGCCTGCATGTCGACGACGCATCCATCCCTCAGCCAACCGGAGCGCGGCGCGCCCGTGCCGGTGTCAAATGTCACGAATTTCATAGAACCTCCCGCATCCCGTGGCCGTTACTTTTTTCTCTCCAGCATAAATGTGTCGGAGACGGCCCGGGAATAGACATGGCCGGCCATGCGTCCAATCGGAAGCAGCTTCTCCATGTCGATTTTGCCGTCGGCATACAACTCGTCGCTAATATGCATCAGCACGACCTTGCCGATGACGAGACTCCCAGCGCCCGGCTGATCGCCGAAATGAAGGATATCATGGAGCACGCATTCCATATGGATGGCGCTTTCCTGCACCCGGCAAGGACGAATGAGCCGGCTCGGGATCGGGGTCAAGCCCGCCGCCTGGAACTCATCCACCTCCGGATCGAATTCGGCGGCCGTCTCATTCATCGGTTCGACGATCCGTTCCCCGACGATATTGACCACGAATTCGCCGGTCGCTTCAATATTGACAAGCGTATCCTTCTTGCGGCCGTCCGTCCCCCGGCGCATCGGGGCGAAGCAGATTAGGAGCGGCTCCGCGCAGATGGCCGTGAAAAAGCTGAACGGAGCCAGATTCGCCGTACCTTCCGAATCGATCGTGGACACAAAAGCAATCGGACGCGGCAGGATGGAGCCTATCATCAGCTTATAAGCGTCTCTCCAGTGCAGCTCGTGCGGTGCAATTTGCATGCGGCTTCTACTCCTTCCTGCGGCGCGGGGCTACAAGTTGCCGCGGCGTTCCTGCTCCCGTTCGATCGATTCGAACAAGGCCTTGAAATTCCCTTCGCCGAAGCCGACGGCTCCTTTGCGTTGAATGATCTCAAAAAACAGCGTCGGTCTGTCGACAAGCGGCTTCGTGAATATCTGCAGCAAATAGCCTTCATCATCCCGATCGACCAAAATTTTCAGTTCCTTCAGCTTGGCGATATCCTCATCGATCCGTCCTACCCGTTCCGTCAGCATATCGTAGTAAGTATCCGGCGTGCTCAGGAACTCCACCCCGTTCTCGCGCAGCGCCGTCACGGTCGAGACGATGTCGTTCGTCAACAGGGCGAGATGCTGCACGCCCGGTCCGTTGTAATATTCCAGATACTCCTGGATCTGCGATTTGCGTTTGGCGGTCGCGGGTTCGTTGATCGGGAATTTGATTCTGCCCCCGTTATGCATCACTTTGGACATGAGAGCCGAATATTCCGTGCTGATGTCCTCATCATCGAAATGAATCATTTGCTTGAAGCCCATCACTTTTTCATAGTAAGCCACCCATTCATCCATTCGCTCCACGTTGCCGACGACATGATCAATGCCGATCAGTCCGGCCGGCTGATGCGGCAGACTGTCCTCGATCGATTCATAGCCAGGCAAGAACAGCCCATTATAATCGTCCCGCTCTATCAGCGTATGAATCGTGTCGCCATACGTGCCGATAATCGCTTTTTTGACCTTGCCGTGCTCATCCGAATACTCGGCCGGCTCCATAATCGCGATGCCGCCGCGCGAGACCGCATCCTTGTAAGCCTTTTCAACATTGCTGACCCGCAATGCGACATCTTTGACCCCATCGCCGTGCAGTTTGACGAACTCGGCAATCGGGTGGCTGTCGGAGAGAGCGCCGGAGAGAACGAACCGAATTTTGTTCTGCTCGACAACATACGATACTTGCTCCCGGTTGCCGGTCTCCAGGCCGGAATAGGCGATGGGCCGGAATCCGTACCCTTTGACGAAATAGTGCATCGCCTGCTTCGCGTTCCCCGTATAAAATTCAATGTAGTCGATGTCCTGAATCGGGAAAATTTCTTGCTCCGTTCTTTCGGTAATCGCTTGTTTTTTCATAAACACCCTCCTACGCTTGATTGCTGCCACTGAGAGTATATGATGGATTCCAATATCTAGCAAAAGCGTACTCGAACGCGAGCATGCTCCAACGCGCGGCGGATGAACCGCGGCTGCACCCCGGCGCATAAATCCGGCAGGAATAAACCGCAGCGGGACGCTATCGCATTGAAGCATCACCAAGTATCAGGCTGTTTTTCGGAAAGGCGCGAAATTGTGAATGTTTTTTGAACAAACAGAAGGAAATAGGCGGCTTCTTGTCAAAAAATAAGGAGTATGCGCATTTATGGTATTCATTTCGAATTGGAGTTGATAGGACGATATGTATGCCAAGCGTTCCGGCGACCCGGCCATCGAACAATTGTTGGAGGTCATTATGAAGCTGCAAAGCGTCGAGGAATGTTATGATTTTTTCGAGGACTTGACGACTCCGAAAGAATTGCAGGCCTTGTCCCAACGGCTGGAAGTCGCCAAAATGCTGTTGAACGGCAGCACGTATATGGAAATCGAAGCGGAGACCGGCGCAAGCACGGCCATTATCTCGCGCGTCAAGCGAATCCTGCACTATGGCAACGGAAGTTACCGGCTCATGCTCGGCAGGCTTGAACAGGAACAGCAATAAAAATCGGGATCGGGAAGCACTCCGCGTCCCCGTCTCATTCAGAGGTTATGCCGGCACAAGAGCCGACACATGCGAAGCGCAAGCGCTTGGCGCGTGTCGGCCCCTTCTAGTTCATCAGCTTGCGGCTGACGAAGGCCAAATCCTGGTCGTCGATTTTCCCGTTGCCGTTCGCATCCATATGCTTCACCTGCTCCCAATCCGGACTGTGCTTCGTCTTGCCGTAATGAGACGCGACGATACCCAGATCGCCAACGGTTACCTTGCCGTCCCCGTTGTAGTCCCCGGGAAGCGATGCCCCGGCTTGAATCGTCTTCGAAGAGGGAGCCGCCTGCGCTTCCCGTCCCTGCTCATCGCCGAGCACCGCGCTGGAGATAGAGATGACGCCGGTATTCGAGCCGATCTCCTTCTTGACGCGGAACGTCAGCTCCAGCAGATCCGCCGCGCCATTCACCGCGTTGCCCTCGCCTTGGCTGGCCACAATCAGATGCAGCTTGCCGGGCGTCTTTTTGTCGCTATCGATCAGGCTGATGCCTTTCTTGACCGATTTGACGGACACCAGTTCCATAAAAGCCGGATCATACTCGACTCGGATATCCTGCGCATAGACGTTCTGCGAGCCGCCGTTCAAGCCGTACGTTACGGTGAATTTCTCCCCCGGCTGGACGTTGCTTGCCCCGCTCAATTGGGTCTGCCATCCGGCCGCGGCCGAATCGATGGTTACCGTGACGGTGGCGATATTCGAATCGGATTGGCCGTCATTCGCCTTGAAGGTGAACGTGTCCGTGCCCGTCTCTCCCTCATTCGGCGTGTAGGTGAAGGCGCCTGTCGACGCATCCGTAACCACGGCCTTGCCTTTTGTGCCGTTGTCGACAATGCTGTACGTCAGCGCATCCCCGTCGCTGTCGGCAGCCGTGAGCGTGCCGGTTACCGGGGTATTGGCCGCCGTGCGGAACGAGGCGTCCGACGCTGCGGGCGGCGTATTGCCGCCCGTGCTTTTGCCGTTCGCGAATTGATACAGTCTGTCGTACAGCTCGCGAATTTGCGGATCCTGGTTGTACGCCGCGTCGCGCAGCACCGGACCGCTTCCTTTGTAGTATGCCTTGAACGTGTCCGGGCTGGCAAAGCCATACTCATAGCCGGCATCGAGATATTCATGGAACCGCTTGCGGAATGCCTCGTCCGTCAGCATGCGGTTGTCGAACTCGAGTTCTACGCCCATGCCGAACCGCTTCGCCGTTTTGGCTCCGTCAATCAGACGATCGATCGGCAGCGGCTCGAAGAAGTAGTTCGGCTGGTATGCTGCCGCATCGAATCCGACATCTTTCCACATAAAGGCTTTATATGCCATAGAGTGCGGAATCCAGAACGATGTCAGGCCCTGCGCATGCACATCGGCATTGACCCTGCGGACGAACTCCGGACCCGATTCGCTGGTGCTGATCGACTCATCCAGCCAATACAGGCCGACAAGCTCCAGGTTGGAGTACTTGTTCTCTTCCCAACGCTTGAGGACTTCCTGGATCCACCAGCGGACCGCCTTCTGCCGATTGGCCAACGCCTGCTCCCGGCCGACGCTTCCCTCACTGAAGTTCTCGGACACGCCGTCCCCGTCCACATCGCCGAAGTCCGTCACATGCTCGGCCGGAAGCGGGATCATCGCCACCACCTTCATTTTGTAGTCCGGCTGATTCAACTTCTGCCCGACTTCTTTCACCGCTTCATTCAACTGGCTCATATCGCCTTCCGGCTTGAAGGTTTTGTCGAGGTACCATTTCCAGTCCGGCAAGAGCGAATCGTACCCCAAATCGCGTCCTTCAGGCGACTTCAAGCCGAGCATCAGCACGCCGTCGAAGAACCAGTCCGTTAGTTCCCCGTTTTTGTTGACATAACCAATCTCGGGAATCAGATTCTCCTTCGTCCATTCCGGCATATCGCTGTAGTACCCGTTATAGACGAGCGACAGATTGCGGATTCCCGCCGTATTCGCGCCCGGGCGCAAATATTCGAACGACTTGGTTGGCACCTCCCTGGCGCCCTCCAGCTTGCCGTCCGCTCCGATAATCTCGATCTCGTCGAGGAAGGTCCAGGCTTTCGGATGCATCGAGAACATCACTTTGACGTACCGGGCATACGCCATTTTGGCGTCTGCTCCCGCCGAAGGAATGCCGTCCTTGCTTCCGTCCCACACATAATATTGATCCTTTGGCGGACCGTCGACCCACAGCAGCTCGGTCGCCTTGTGGGATACCTCACCCCAATTCACGTTATCGTTCGAGACGTATATCGATACCGTCAATGGGAACAGGATGGCCGATCCGGGCCAATCCTGAAGGAAATGCGACTTGATGCTGGAGATGGACTTCGCCTCGCCCAGATCGAATACGATCTCCCGCGTTTGCTTCTGCAAATGTCCGGTCCAGGCCGGATCCAGCACGTTTGTGCCGCCGGTTTTGCCGTCCGTCAGCTTGTTACCGGTATCCGGGTAGCGGTAATCCGGCGCCTCCGACCATACATAGGTGGAGTCCTTGGCCAGATTGCGAAGCTCCGCCTCGCTCTCGGCCGCATGCGCATTCGGAACCGGGATGAAGGTGAACAGCATCATCATGCATAAGGCCAGGGATATTCTCTTTTTCAAAGATAGCATCATTTTCCCTCCTGAGTGTGGTTTACGATCCCCCATGCCGCTTCTCTAGGCGCGACTGCCTCGCGCCCGACACCTATCAATTCCCTCCCTTCTCGGAGATGCACAGGTCAAGAAGCCTTCGAAGCCGTTTATGTAAGCGCCTTCAATATAACAATAATTGACCGTTCGCCCCGCAGGAAAGAGATTTTTTATGACTTTCATATACAGTTGTTTACCTTCTCTGTCCGCAAGATCCTGCCGTTAGCTTCCCTTTCATGGCGGCTAGATCCTCTTTCATGCCGGCAGCAGAGTGCTGTTTCTCCACGATGTCCGGGTTCTCGCCCACATCGCCTCCAACGTAACCCACAGCTTGGGCAGGAAGCGAATGACCCTATCGGCCCGTTAAAACGCTCTTCGGCCGTCGCGACGCCAGATCGGCGATGAGCGCCTCGAAGGGCGCGGAGCTTGAACTGCATCCCCTATCTACTTCGACGGAAGAAATCAATTTGTCCTGCTTACGGGTTGCTTCATGCCGCCAATCTCTCAATTGCTTGCGCCAACATAGATTTGCTTCCATCGAATCCGAGAGGTTACCCCCCTGTTCCCTAATGCGCAATTTGGATAAAACCGGACCTCCATTTGCCGGAACCGCATCAATATAAAACGTTTTCGCGAAGCGAAGGAACGGTCTTTCGACGAATATGGGAATAAGTTGCATTCCTGCAAATCTTTATTGACTATCACGCGAGAGGGCTGATACCATACTTGCATATACCGAAATAACCAAGTTGTCCCATCGGAGTTATTGAAAAAGAGCCGGCACAATTCATACGGTGCGGGCTGCAGGCGGCCCAGCGAAGCTGAAACGGCCGCGAGAGAGGAGCATGCAAGATGAAGGGCAGACCATACCGAAAAAAAGCGATGCTATGGGCGCTTATCGCGGCCTTGGGCCTGACGGCCGCCTGCGGAAACGGATCCGGAGGCGCGAAGACGGGCGACCAAAGCGGAACGGACGGCAGCGGCACGGAGCCAATCGTGCTTCAGAACGTATCCTATGATCCGACGCGCGAGCTGTACGCGGACTACAACCAAGCTTTTGCGGCTTATTGGCAGAAGAAGACGGGACAATCCATTACCGTCAAGCAATCCCATGGCGGCAGCGGCAAGCAGGCGCGATCCGTTATCGACGGGCTGCAGGCCGATGTCGTCACCCTCGCCCTGGCATACGATATCGATGCCATCCAACAGGCCGGCCTGATCAAGGACGGCTGGGAGAAGCGGTTGAAGGACAACAGCGCCCCCTATTATTCTACCATCGTCTTCCTCGTGCGGAAGGGCAACCCGAAAGGCATCCGCGATTGGAACGATCTCGTGAAGCCGGATGTCCAGATCATCACGCCGAATCCGAAGACCTCGGGCGGCGCGCGCTGGAACTACCTTGCCGCCTGGGGCTACGCGCTCGCGGCTAGCGGCAATCATGAGGAACAGGCGAAGGAGTGGCTGCGGAGCCTCTACCGCAACGTGCCCGTGCTCGACTCCGGCGCACGCGGAGCGACGACCACCTTCGTCGAGCGCGGCATCGGCGACGTGCTGATCTCGTGGGAGAACGAGGCGTTCCTGGCCACCAATGAGCTGGGCAAGGATAAATTCGAAATCGTGGTGCCGAGCCTAAGCATTCTGGCGGAGCCGCCGGTCGCGGTCGTGGACGAAATCGTGGATAAGCGGGGAACGCGCAAAGCGGCGGAAGCTTACCTCGACTATTTGTATAGCGAGGAAGGGCAAGAAATCGCCGCCAAGCATTACTACCGGCCGAGGCTGGAATCCGTTGCCGCCAAGTACGAGGAGCGCTTTCCGCAAGTGAAGCTGCTGACTATCCAGGAGCAGTTCGGCGGCTGGGCCGAGGCCCACAAGAAGCATTTCGCCGACGGAGCGCTGTTCGACGAAATCTATAAACGGTAAATTTCAATCTTTTGCAAAAGGAGGCGGCAATGCCCCATGACTGCCACACCACCCCCAAAACGGCCCCCGCAAAAGGGCAAACCGTATGCGGTCCTGCCCGGATTTCGCATCACGGTCGGGTTTACCGTCGGCTATTTGTCGCTGCTCGTGCTCATCCCGCTGTCCGCCGTCGTGCTGAAGTCGCTTGAGCTGAGCTGGAGCGGCTTCTGGGCCGCCGTCTTCGATGAACGCGTGCTGGCGGCCTATCGCATCAGCTTCGCGACAGCGTTCGCGGCCGGACTGGTCAATGTCGTGTTCGGCTTGATCGTCGCCTGGGTGCTCGTGCGCTACACGTTCCCAGGCAAGCGGCTGATCGACGGCATGATCGATCTGCCGTTCGCGCTCCCGACCGCGGTGGCGGGCATCGCGCTCACGGCGATCTACGCCGAGAATGGCTGGATTGGCCGCTGGCTGTACGCGATCGGCATCCCGAGCGCCTACTCCGCGATCGGCATCGCGATCGCCCTCGTCTTCATCGGTCTCCCCTTTGTCGTCCGCACCGTTCAGCCGGTGCTGGAGTCATGGGAGACCGAGGTCGAAGAAGCGGCCGCGACGCTCGGAGCGAAGCGGCTGACCGTCTTCCGCCGCATCATCGTGCCGCAGCTCCTTCCGTCGCTCCTGACGGGATTCGCGCTTGCCTTCGCCCGCGGCATAGGGGAATACGGTTCGGTCGTCTTCATCTCCGGCAATATGCCGTACAAGACCGAGATCGCGCCGCTGCTCATCATGACCAAGCTCGAGCAGTATGATTACGCAGGCGCCACCGCCGTCGCGCTCGTCATGCTTATCCTGTCCTTTCTGATGCAGCTCCTTATCAATACGCTGCAATGGAAGGCGGCGCGCCGCATGAGCTCGCTATGAAGGCATGAACGCCTGCCGAGTTCATTCAAGGGGTCAACCGCTCTGCTTATTTCCGTTACTTCATCCCGAAGGAGGACTACACGAATGGACGCTTCTCCGTCCGCTGCCGTCTCCCCTGCCCCGCCTCCAGCGTCCCGCAAGCCCCGCGCCGGCTGCACGACCGAATCCACGATCGTCCGCCGGCTGCTCATCGCCGTCGCGCTCGGCTTCATCGGTCTCGTCCTGCTGCTCCCGCTCGCGGCCGTCTTCGCGCAGGCGTTCAAGCGCGGCGCGGAGGTCTACTTCGCGGCATTGACCGAGCCGGACGCGCTGTCGGCCATCCGGCTGACGCTGATCACGGCCCTCATCGTCGTGCCGCTGAATACGATATTCGGCATCGCCGCCGCATGGTGCCTGACCAAGTTCGCTTTTCGCGGCAAGCAATGGCTCATCACCCTCATCGACCTGCCCTTTTCCGTTTCGCCGGTCATTGCGGGCTTCCTCTTCATTCTGCTGTTCGGCGCCCACGGCTGGTTCGGCTCTTGGCTGGCGGCGCATGATGTGCAGATCGTATTCGCGCTCCCGGGGATCGTGCTCGCCACGCTGTTCGTTACCTTTCCGTTCGTGGCGCGGGAGCTCATCCCGATCATGCAAGCTCAGGGCACGCTGGAAGAAGAAGCGGCCGCCACGCTTGGCGCGAAGGGGTGGACGATGTTCCGCCGCATTACGCTTCCGAATATCAAATGGGGGCTCCTCTACGGCATTATTATTTGCAACGCCCGCGCCATGGGCGAATTCGGGGCCGTATCGGTCGTCTCCGGCCATATCCGCGGCGAGACGAACACGCTCCCCCTGCATGTGGAAATCCTATATAACGAGTATCAATTCTCCGCCGCATTCGCCTTGGCCTCGCTGCTGGTCGCCCTGGCGCTGCTCACGCTCGCGGCGAAGCAGTGGCTCGGGCGGACGCGCGCCTGAGCGCGATCCGGCCTTACCGAAGAACATCTGTGATGGATGTTCTTTTTTTCTATTATCCTTTAACCCTGCTAGAGAGTAGAGACGTATGGCTCAACTCTCGAACGCAGCCTCCCGCTCAATGAGCCAGGCCCTGCCTTTCCCGTCAGTTCCGCAAGCGGCGGCTCCCTTGCGAACCACGGCCAAGCGCTTGGGCGACATGCGCCTTCCGCGACGGTTTCCCCCGGTGATCGGCCACGTTCCCCATTTCATGCGATTGTTCAAACGAACAAAATTGCCAAAAGTTAGAGAGAAGTTTAGTCAAGCCTTCTCCTTTTTTTATACTCTATTAATACGGAAATGAAAGGCGGGTGAAATATTGTGAAATTGAAAGCAAACGAAAAGGAGTTGCAAAGTTATTTTGAGGGAATGGCTCAACTCATGAAGCAAGTCGTGAAGGAGTCTATTACGGGGGACGAGCTCCAAGGAGACAAGCTCGTTCAAGCGTTTCGGACAGCGATTCGGGAGGAGATGGGGGGCGGAGGGAATCGCGGCTCGGATTCGCCGCTCAAGCCATCGCTCGAAAGATATGTTCATCGCCAGGTTGAGTTGACCTCGTTCGGGGGAACGATTCAAGGCATTATCACCGAGGTCGGAGAGGACTATGCAGAAATTAGAGAGTCGGATGGATCGATCGTGATTGTGCACTTGAACCAAGTCATCTCGTTCCAAATTCAATAAAAGGAAGGTGAATGAAATGAAAGAAAAGCTCCGATCATTGATTGGAAAACAAGTCCAGGTGGCAAGCGCATTGGATTTGATAACAGGCATTCTCGTACCCGTCGACGATATGAAGCTGACTGTCCGCAATTCCCGGTTGACGGGATATCAAAATGGACAGTATGCGATCTTTCAACTCCATATGGTGTCCTATGTCCGCGTGACTTCATAACAAGCTGAAATAAGGTGGTGAACATGATGACCTACCCAAGAGTGCCCGGTCTTGTAAGCATTGTGATAACAAACTATAACAAATCAGCTTTTTTGCTTGATTGCTTGGATGGCATCTTACGGCAAACTTACCCGAATTGGGAAATCATTCTCGTCGATGATGCCTCGACAGACGATTCTTTGCTGCAAGTGGAGAAATGGCTGCAAGTCAACCGGGAGCAATTGGCCGACCGCACGTTTATTACGGTGCCTCTGCCCCGCAATATCGGGTATGCCGGAGCGGTGACAACCGGCTTATTTTTGGCTGCGGGGGAATATATCGCTGCCCAGGATTCGGATGATATTTCGCATCATGAACGCCTGGAGCGGCAAGTGTCCTTTTTGTTGGGCCGTCCGGAAATCGAGGTGGTGGGAACCAACTATGAAGTGTTTCATCACAATCTTTGGGAGCCGAGATCAAGAGCGGGTTGGATCCGGTACGGGGAACAAATACGCAAAGTGTATGCCAACGGCGGCCACTGCGTATGCCATGGGACCACCATGCTTCGAGGGAAGCTGTTCGATCGGATCGGCGGGCATACAAGGAGAATAGAAGGCGCGGAAGATTATGAGTTTATTGCCAAGGCGCTGAAGGCAAAGCCCCTGAATATCGCCAATATACCGGATGTTCTGTATTATTACCGCAGCCATCCGAATCAGCGGTCCCGGAAATACTTTGGAAAAAATCGGATGAAGCGCAATGAGAAATAAAGGCTACCGTGTGCTGATGGTGTTGGACAGCTTGGCCGTCGGCGGCACGGAAACCCATGTGCTAAGTCTGGTCAAGGGGCTGCAAGAATTAGGAGTGAAGCCGGTATACTGCGGAGCGAACGGCTTATTGTACAATTCCTTCACGCAGGCGGGATGCCCGATTCATGCCGTCGATTTAACAGCCGGCGCCTTTATGCTGGATAGCTCGCTTCAGCAAACGATCCGCACCTTGAAGCAGATCATGCGATACCGCAAAATCGATGTCGTCCATGTGCATCAAACCCCGTCGGGAATGTATGCGGCCATGGCTGCCCAAGAATTGGGCATCCCTGTCGTCTTTACGGTTCACGGAGCTTATTATCCCGAGGAACAGCTTATCAACACGGCCCAATACAGCGACGCGGTCATCTGTGTCAGCAAGCCAGTGCAGCGCTATTTGCAAGACATGGGGCTCACTTCCCTGCTGGTGCCGAACGGGATCGACCCGGAGGCGTTCTACCCGGCGCCCTCTCATGAACTGCGGAAGTCGCTCCAGATTCCGGATGATGCGACCGTTATCGTCTATGCAAGCCGGCTCGCCTGGGACAAAGCCATCGTCTGCACGATGTTGATTAAGGCGGCGGAACGGCTGCGCGGCACAGAGGTGCCTAATTTGCATCTGGTCGTGGTCGGCGACGGCATCCAATTTTCCGAAATTTGCGAGATAGTCGATGCCATCCATGATCATACCGGACACACCTTTATTCATATGGCCGGGAATCAGACGAAAATTCGTGAATATTACGCGCTTGGGGATATCGTGGTGGGCACCGGCCGGGTTGCTCTTGAAGCGATGGCTTGCGGGAAGCCCGTGCTGGCCGTAGGCAACCACGGCTTCTTCGGTCTTGTCGAGCCGGCGGTATACGGACAAGCGTGGGACTGTTATTTCGGCGACCATGATTCCGAATGCAAGGCGACGGAAGACGCAGTCGCCGAATCATTGATAAAAGCATTGGCCGATCGGGACGCTCTCAAGGAAATTGGAGCGCAAGGCCGCAGATGGACCTTGAGGCACTTTGATATTCATAAAATCGTGGCGCGGATGGATGAAATCTATACGGCTGTTCAAGCCCGAACCCAATGACGGGAGTGTGATCGTTCGATTTCGCCCATTCCATCGGTCTTCCTCAATTGGCTATCTCCACGGACGCGGCGCGGCTCGCCGAGCGGATACGCGACACGGCCGCCTATGCGCTGGCCCACAAGCGTCCGATTATCGAGCAAATCGGCCGCCACCGGCAAGCAGTGAAAGCAAGCTTGGAAAAGCCTTTTTTGGAGCGTTTATTTTGACCGGATGTCAGCTCTTGATGACGTCGCCCGTGTACGAGGCCATCCCGCTTAAGGATGGCCTCCGCCGATCGGAAATATCATGCATGCGCATCATGCCTGCTTGGTCTTCCTCGTTATTGATGAGTCGCTTCGGGATTCCGCTTCGGTGGAAAGCTTCATCCGTTTACCGGTGCAGCAGCTTCAAAATATCGAGCGGCGTCTCGAAAATATACCGGGCCTCCTCGAATCCGGATGCCGATTTCGCCCCCCACAGCGCAAGTCCGAAATCGACTCCCGCCGCCATCGCGCACTTCATATCATAGGGGGAGTCCCCGATATAAATCGCTTTATCCGCCGGGCAATCCATAAGCCGCAGCCCCAATTCGAGCGGTTCCGGATCGGGCTTGTGCTTGCTCGTATCACTGGCGCACACAACCGATTGAAAATAATGATCAATGCCGAGCAAATAGAAGCTGTCCTTCATTTCTTCCGCCGTCTTGGACGTTACGATCCCGCAAGCCGGAAGCTTCGCAATGACGTCCTTCATCCCCTCGAAAATGGGAACGTTGCTCATATACGGTTTTTCTATCTCTGCACATCTTTTTATGGCGGCTGGAATATCTTTCACGTTTAACATTTCCATCGTTTTGTAGCTTGGAATCCCCAGCGAGAAGCGAAGCTCGTCCAGATGATACGTGAGACCGAGCTCGGCCAGCGTCTCTTGCAGCGCATGAAGCCCGATAAGCTCCGAATCGATAATGGTGCCATCCAGATCAAAGAGAAAAGCTTGATACATCCCATTCATCCTCCCCTATCCTTATTCGCAACCAATGGTACAGGATGAAATGGATTTCAAGTCAAGCCTCAAAATAAAATTTATACCGAAGATCTGGCAAGGATACGGTAAGGAATGTTCACCTTGTCGCGTGAACGCCGCACCGCCAGGTCGAAGGCCTGCTCGCCGACCTGCACGAGCCGATGGTCGATGGAGCACAGGTCGAGGGCTACTCCGACCGGCTGGTTCTCCTGCCCCATAATCGCCAGATCATGCGGAATGGCCAGCCCGTTCGAGACCGCATACCGGTATATCCCGCCGGCCACCTCGTCCCCGTTGGCGAATATGGCCGTCGGTCTGTCCTCCAGGCTGAGCAGCTTCTCGGCCGCTCGGTACCCATCCTCGAACGAATAGCAATTCGAGATGACGTAATCGTCCGGCACGCTGCCGAATACGTTTTCATACGCCGCGAACGTCTGCTGCGTGCTCCTGCTCTCCCCTCCCCTCGCGATCGTGAAGGCCGTTGCGGTATGTCCCTTCTCCTTCAAATACTGAAAGGCGTCTACATAAGAGGCATACCGATCGATATAAGCGCAGCCAATCTCGGGATGCTCGGTGAATTCGCAAGCAATCACCGATCCGTACTCGACATAAGGCAATATCTGCTCCCAATCATTCGCGCGGGAGGTAATAATCACACCGTCCAGCCATTTATTTTTCAGCATATAGAGATATTCCAGTTCTTTATTCTTATCATATTTCGTCGGCAGCACGGCCACGGAGTAATCCAGTTCCCGCGAACGGTTCAATGCCCCGTGCAGCAACTGATCGAAGGGCTGATTGTTATTGTACGGCATGATGACCCCGATCATTCGGGTCTCACCTCGAATCAAGCCTATGGCATTGCGGTTGGGAGCGAAGTTCCATTCATCGATAACCTGCTGCACGGCTTTTCTCTTTTCTTCGGACACATATTTGTAATTGTTGATCACTCTGGATACGGTGGAGACCGATACTCCGGCTTTCTTCGCGATATCGTGGATATTCGGCACAGGATCATATCCTCCTTATATGAGCCCCGTTATTGAGGAATCAAGTATGACTCCTTCTATCATACCGATATTATGCGTCTCTGGGCAAATGCCGTGAGCGAAATGGGGAGGAGCGGATAGACTTATGTTGTGATGAACATGCGAACAGGAGGTCACCCATGAGCCCACATGATTTCCAACAGCTCAGCTGGTGCTGTATGAACAAGTATGTCGGAATCCGTACGAAGGATGGTCACTGTTATGACGGATTTATCGCCCATGTCGATCCGGAAGGCGTCACGCTGGCGATTCCGACCGAACAGATGATGACGGAGATGAGCGGAATGCCGGCTCAGCCTTCCTACTACAGACAATTCGGCTTTCACCCGGGCTTTTTCCCGAGACGGCGCTTCTTTCATCGCCGAATTCCTTTCTTCAGCTTCGTGGATGTGTTTCTCCTCCCTTTTTTCATTTAGGCGGCGGGAAGAGCGGCGGATAATGGTTGAGGCAGGGAAAACTGCATTCATGGAGGTTTTTGCATTTTTGCGGAAAAATCAAGCTTCGAGAATCAGGGGGCCTGTCTCATTGCAGCGATATGGGACACCCCCTATTTGAATAAAAATACCACATATCGGATTCACAATCCCATAAAAAACCAGATCTTCAAAAGAGCCGTTTTTGATTTTCCCCCCATCGAAAGATAAGTTTTTCCGCCCATTATATAACAATTATGATATGCATTACTACCCCTCCATGCAGTAAAAAGCCGTCAGATAAGATCTGCGGCTTTTTCATTCCCCTTGCTATGTAAGCGGATGACTTGGTTACCAAGTCAACAATGCTTAGGCAATTATTCATCTCGGAAAGTCAATGACCTCTCCCCAACTCCAATGCTCGTAATAACCGTCAGGCACCGTCAGGTCGCGAATCCACTGCACCGCCCGTTTTCCATCCGGCTGAGCCAGCATCACGTGCGCCTTGCTTCGGTCGGTACGAATCCAGGCAAGGCATCCTGCATCCTTCAGCAGCACCGGGAAAAAATCTCCCACGTTCCGAGGCGGACGAGTCAGCTCTGGCTGCCGCCCTCCTCCGAGATTCACGAGCACCAGAGAAGGAAGCGGGCGCTCGCTTGGTTCGCCGGACCAGGCGGCTTCTTTCGACCGGGCGGCGACCAGAGTATCATGGTCCAACCAGGCGAGATCCCGATCGGCATAACCCGCGGGCGTATAGGATTTTTGCAGAAGCGACGGCATGCCGGTCAATACGGTCAGCCGCTTGTTGCTGGTCGCTTCCCGTCCATATCCTTCGATAAAGGCGAGCGTGCTGCCTTGCGGCCCCCACTGGAACCACTCATCATAGTTCAGCATTTGCCCCGCCTTCAAGAAGGTCCCCGCGTCCGCGGACAACAAGCATAACGTATTGCCGTCTGCTGACAGCGACGCCGTTGGAACGGCGATGAACGCGATCCATTTTCCGTCCGCCGACCATTTGAAGCGGCTTGTCGTGACCGCGAAGAAGTCCTGGGATTGGCTTTTGATGGTAAAAAATAACTGGCTGCGAGCCTCCTTGTCCAGACGAACTGTATATAAATCGATATCCGACCATATTCCATCCGGCAGCAGGCGGGCTTCCACAGAGTATAGCAGACTTGCGCCATCCGGCTTCCAGGAAAAGTTGCCGACATGGTCCGCGATGCGCTCCGGCTCCCGCTTGCCTTCCGCATCTGTGACGTACAGGGTGCGGCGAGCATCTTGCGATTGAAATGCCAAGACGTTGCGCGATGGCGACCACTGTACGTTATCCCCCTGCCCGGCTTGACGCATCTCGCCCGTTGCGGCATGATACAGCCATATTTCCTTTTCCTCTTTCCCCTTCGAGAAGGCAAGCCAGCTCCCGTCATGGGACCAGTGCGGATTTCGGATATATTCTCCGCGGGTCAGCCGCTTCTCCTCGGAGCCGATCGCCATCCACAGATCATTGCCGCGGATAAAGGCGGCTGCCGCTTTCCGTTCCGCATCGGGCTCTGCCCGGCTCATCGCCGGCAAGCACGAGCATAATAAAGCGAAAACGATAAGGGCGATCAAGCGATTTTTCATGGGAATTCCTCCTGCCGAATCCGATTATCCTGTACAATTTATCGTTCCCCGAGATGCCAAAATTATGACAGCCGATCCTTGCCCCCAATGCATTGATTCCACAAGCCGCTGCAGACGGAAAGCATTCCTTGCATGCCGCCGCCGATGCCGGAGCACAATAAAACCGGTGTGCGAATGCCATTATTCAAGTGTCATTAAGGGGGTGGGATCGGGATGAACGGAATGTTTGGTTTTTTGAAAAATTGGAATAATCGGAAAACGCTCTGGTCTTTATTGGCGATTGGCGTCGGCGCGGCAGCCGTCGGATTGACGCAGCAGCGCATGCGCATGAACGGAAGAAGAAACCAATCCTTGAAGCAGCTTCGCAAAAAGCTTCGCACCGGATAACAAAAAATAACAGCCAGTTCCTTCGCAGGTCTGGCTGTTATTCCATGAAACGCGGCTACATTCGCACATGCTTCCGAACGTACTGCCCCGTGACAGAATGCGGACAGTCAATTAGGAGCTCCGGCGTGCCTTCAAAAATAACCCGTCCGCCTTCCTGGCCGGCCCCTGGCCCCATATCGATAATCCAATCGGCCTGGCTGATGACATCCAGGTTATGCTCGATGACAATCACCGTGCTGCCATTGTCGCCGGTTCATCAGCCCGATTAACCGCGCGACATCAGACATATGCAATCCGGTCGTCGGCTCATCGAATACATAGATTTGACCGCCGCTCTCCATCTCGGCGGCAAGCTTGATTCGCTGTCTTTCGCCTCCGGATAACGTGCTCAGCGGCTGCCCGAGCGCAATGTAGTCCAGCCCGACATCACTCAACCGCTCCAGGACAGGACGAATCGCATCATCCATGAAAAATACCTTGGCCTCCGCAACGCTCATCTCCAACACGTCGCCGATATGCTTGCCGCGCAGCGTATGCCTCAAAACGTCGTCGGTAAATCTGCGCCCTTGGCATACTTCGCAGACGCTGACTATCGGATCCAGGAAGGCCAGATCGGTATAGGTTTTCCCAAGGCCTTTGCATTCCGGGCAGGCCCCCTCCGAATTGAAGCTGAACAGCGAGGCGCTCACCCGGTTCGCCTTGGCGAAAAGGCTGCGAATCGGATCCATGATTCCGGTATACGTCGCCGGGTTGGATCGCTTCGAGCCGCGAAGCGCGCCTTGGTCGATGAAGACCGCTTCGGGATAAAATTCAGGCAGCACCCCGTTCACAAGCGAGCTTTTCCCGGAGCCGGCGACACCGGTCAACACTCTTCCTCCGTATAATCCCGAAGTTTCTTGTCATTGTCGAACAGACCGGAGCAGACATAACGTTTCCAGCGCCACTCCCCGGGCCGGAAGGTCGGGAATTGGATCGCGCCTTCATTCAAAGATTTGCTCCGGTCGAGCAGACGGTCGATGTGGATGGCGGCTACGGTTCCCAAGCCCTCGCATTTCGGGCACATCCCTTGCGGGTTGTGGAAGGAGAAGACGTCGGAATAGCCGACGAACGGCTTCCCTGTGCGGGAATACAGCAGCCGCAGCAGCGAATAGATATCGGTCGCGGTTCCGACCGTCGATCGGGCGTTGCCGCCGATGCGCTTCTGATCGACGACGATAGCGACCGAGAGGTTGTCGAGCGAATCGACATCCGGCTGCCCGTAATGCGGAAGTCTGTGACGCACGAAGCTGGTGAACGTATCATTGAGCTGCCGCTGCGATTCCGCCGCGATCGTGTCGAAGACGAGCGAAGACTTGCCGGAACCGGACACGCCCGTAAAAACGGTAATCTTCTTCTTCGGAATGCTCAACGTTACATTTTTCAGATTATTCTCCCTGGCGCCTGCCACCTGAATCCAATTGTGCCGATGGTCGGGGCTTTGACTTTCGGCCGTCATGTTATCTCCTGCCTTTTGCATAAAATACGAGAATTAATTTCCTATATGCAACTATCCGCTTGTTCCGAAGCGGTGTCATCCAAAGCCTCCGCTACCTTTCGGCACAGCTCCGCGAATATGCCCTGTTCCCCGGGGGTAAGAACGGAAGCGGCGATCTCCGCGGCTTCGCGCCGGCTGTTCGCGGCGATAGACAGGAACGTTCTGCCCTCGTCCGTCAATGATGTCGTCTGTTCGCGGCGATCCTGCTTGCCTGCCGTCTGTTCGATGAATTGCTTGTCCTTCAACACTCGCAGAGCTTTGGAGATGGCCGAACGCGACATGCCCAGCCTCTCGCTGATCTCCGAAGGCATCAACGGTCCGATGATGCGGAGCAGCTCCAGGATATCGTACTGCGCCCATGTAAGCTGTTCCGGATTGATGCGCGCACGTCTCGCAACCAATACGCATTGCAGATGCGACAGCGCGTTTTCCAGCGATCCCGGTTGTTCAGGCTGCATGACATTACCCCATTTCATTGATGTTATCTGCTATCATTATAGCAGTATAGTTTCCTACAGGCAATTATTTAACATATATCTAATAAATCAGACAATTCTATGCCACCTATGAAAAAAAGCCCCCGGCACAATCAAGGCCAGAGGCTTATCAGTCTTACTTCTTCAATATCGTCATCGTCGCTTGTTCACTCTTGCTTGTCTTCGCTTCCCGGTTCAACTGAGCAATCCGTTCCTCTACGGTTATGCCCTTTGCCTTCGCCACCCCTTCCAGGCTTTTGACGCTAACTGCGATCTCGGCGCCGCCACGGTCCATATTCTTGCTCATCACCTGCCGCTTGAGTTTGCCGCCGGACACGCCTTCTGCTCGGAGCGCAGACGATGCGGGCATTACCTGAAGCTGCGACTGCAATCCGTGATTGGCAGCCTTTCCATTCGCTTCTGCCGCCGAGACCTTGACGGTTTTGCTGGCGATGCTGCCGCTCGGCACTTCCGCCGCATAGGCCGAACCGGCCATTGCCAGAACAGCTAACGATGCGATACCTGCTGTCAATCTCTTTTTCATATTGAATCTCCTCCTGATTGTGATTGCTGCTGCAATCCTGTTTTTCCTGCCGCATCTGCACGAGAACCCTTTGTCATACGTTGCGGCGGCTGCAATCCATACAATACAGGGGGAATGTGTCAGCATTAAGGCAGGCTCAACATGGAAATAAACGACAGACAAGCCGCGAATAAATAATTGGCGCCTTCCCCACCTTTCAGGTCTGGGGCGGACTGCCCTCCGCCTACTCCCGCTACTCTCCCGTCGAGTCAGGCCGATTTTGGGCTTCAGCTCTTTGCTTCACTCTCCCATCAAGTCAGAACAGTCTTCCCTTTCAGCTCATTTTTCTTCACTCTCCCATCAAGTCAGGGGTGGCATCTCCATCTCATCTCTTTGAGTTCGCTCTTCTCCGAAAGTCAGGAGGCCTTCTTATATAGATCCGAGCATATTCTCTGCCTGACCTTGGGGAGAGTTTCTGTAAAAGAATACCAGCATATACGAGTTTCCTGACCTATGGGGAGATGGGTTAAAAGGAGCTCCGAATATATACGATTCCATGACCTATTGGGAGATTGGCTGAAAGGAGATACTGGCATATGCGATTTCCTGAACCATGGGGAGTTTGGTTATAAGGGCATCGTGATACCCTGTTTCGAAGTAGGTTCCGGAAAATATACTTATTTCATCTTGGGACTTTTTTCCGAATGGTCTTGTTCATCATCCCACCCCAATCTAGTCACATGGCAGCACAGGATATTCCCTGACCGCTACCGTTCTTGAAATCGGAAGCATCTGGCGTTGCCGTACCGGTCATGGTCTGAAGTATAATGTGATATATACAATTTCGTTATCTTGCTATTCTATTCTTATTTCCGTACAAACGACTATGGCGAAGGATATACTAGGGGTGGAGGTGAGCGCCCATGCCGGAACCTGTAACCGATGAAATGTGGCAGGCCATTGTCAGCAATAACAGCGCTTATGACGGACAATTCTGGTACGCCGTGAAGTCGACGGGCATATTTTGCCGCCCTTCCTGCAAATCCAGGCCGCCCAAGCGCGAGAATGTCGGCTTCTTCCGCAGTCCGGAAGCGGCGCTGTCCGCCCGCTACCGCCCATGCAAGCGCTGCAAGCCGACCGGACAGAGGCTGCCGGATGACGAATGGATTGCGATCGTGACCGCGTATATCGACCGGAATTATGCGGAGAAGCTGACGCTCCGCCGCCTGGCCGAGATCAGCCACGGAAGTCCCTATCATTTGCACCGGATTTTCAAAAAAATTATGGGCATGACCCCGGTCGAATATATCCAGCGGCGGCGGATTGGGCATGCCAAGGAACTGCTTCGATCATCGAAGCTGGCCATCGCCGAGGTCGGGCAGTCCGTCGGGTTGTCCCATCCCCCCTACTTCATTGCATTGTTCAAGCAGACCGCCGGGTGCACTCCGTCCGAATACCGGAAGCGGCAGCAGGCGAATGCGGAGGAGGATATCGACTATGGAAAAGAAAGCTGATGCGTCTATCTATTGGTCCGTCGTCGAATGCGAGGAGTGGAATCTTATCATTGCGGCGATAGAAGCCGGACTCTGTTATGTCGGCTCTCCGGGCCAGCCGCTCGATGCCATCGCCGAATGGGCAGGACGATGCTGGCCGGGCAGACTGCTGCAGCGGGATGACGGGAAGCTGCAGCCATATGCGGAGGAGCTTGCCGGCTATTTGCAGGGTAAGCAGCGCAGCTTCGCCATGCCGCTGGATTTGCAGGGCACGCCTTTTCAGTTGGCGGTCTGGCGCGCGCTCTGCGGCATCCCCTATGGACAGACGCTGTCCTATTCGGAGCTTGCCGAGCAGCTTCAGCGTCCGTCGGCTGTACGTGCCGTCGGAACAGCCATCGGGGCCAATCCCGTGCTCATCACCGTCCCTTGCCATCGCGTCATAGGCAAGGACGGAGCGCTGACGGGCTACCGCGGCGGCCTGGATATGAAAGCGAAGCTGCTGCGGCTGGAACGGGACGTCCTGTTGGCAGAAGGAGAGCGGATGCATGCTTAACCGCCTGGCACAACGGATGTCACAGCTTGACTGGAGCGACGTCCGGCGCTCGCTGGACGAGCACGGCTATGCGAAGCTTCCCCCGCTGCTCGATGCAGCCGCCTGCGAGTATATTATCGGGACCTATACGGAGGAAGCGAACTTCCGCAAGACGATTTCCATGGGGAGATACCGCTTCGGAATCGGAGAATACAAATATTATGATGCGCCGCTTCCGCCGCTGCTGCAGCAGCTCAGAGACACGCTGTATCCGGAGCTGGCCCGCATAGCCAATGACTGGCTGCAGCGGCTCGGGCGCGGCGGCGCGGCATATCCGGAACGGCTGGCCGAATTCCTGGAGCGCTGCCGCGAAGCCGGCCAGACCCGCCCTACCCCGCTCATCCTGAAATACGAAGCGGAGGGCTACAATTGCCTCCACCAGGATATGTACGGCGATGTGTTCTTCCCCTTCCAGGTAGTATTCGCGCTCAACCGCGTGGGGGAAGATTACAAGGGAGGCGAATTCCTGCTGGTGGAGCAGCGGCCGCGGGCGCAGAGCCGGGGGCATGCCCTGTCGCTGGCGCAAGGAGAAGGACTCGTCTTCCCGACGAATCATCGCCCGGTGCAAGGCGTGCGCGGGTATTACCGGACCGCGGTTCGGCATGGCGTCAGCACCGTTATGGAAGGCACGAGATACACTTTAGGCATCATCTTCCATGATGCGAAGTAAAGGAGGACGGACATGAGGCCGGGCTGCACTTACAAATCACCGAAGACCATTCTCAATAAAGGCACCGGATTCCTGTCGGGCTACAGCCACTCCCTTAATCCATACACAGGGTGCGCGTTCGGCTGCTCCTACTGCTATGTGCGGCGCATGCCGGTGTCGATTTTCCGCGAAGAGGAATGGGGAAGCTGGATCGATGTCAAGCAGAACGCGGCGGAGCTGTTCCGGAAGGAATACCGGAAGGCGAAGGAGAAAGGGCCTGTGACTATCTTCATGTCGTCCAGCACCGATCCGTATCAGCCGATCGAGCATAAGGAGCGCATTACCCGTTCGCTGCTGGAGATTATGGCCGAGTGTCCGCCCGACTTCCTGCTCGTGCAGACGCGAAGCCCGCTCGTGCGCAGAGATATCGATCTGCTCGTCCGGCTTGGCGATGCCGTACGCGTCAGCATGACGGTGGAGACGGATCTCGAAGAGATACGCAAGCACTTTTCGCCCCAAGCTCCTCCCATTCCGGCACGGCTTAAGACACTCGAGCTGCTGGCGGAAGCCAGGGTGCCGGCTCAGGCCACGATCGCGCCGGTGCTGCCGAGCAGCGAGGCGTTCGGGGCCGTCCTTCGCCCGCTTGTGAACCGGGTTTGCATCGACGATTATTTTATGGGCGACGGCAGCGGCGGTAAGAGAACCCGCCAGTTGAACATGCAGGCATTGTACCGGAAGCTCGGACTGGAGGAATGGTATCATCCCTCCGCCTACCGCATCGTCTACGATCGGCTGCGGCGTCATTTCACCGAGGAAGAGCTGTTCATCAGCCAGGCGGGATTCGAGCCTTGACGATCTGTGCGCGGGAGCCATGACCGGAGTTAAAAAGAAGCAGAGCCGTTTCGGCAATGTGCCGGAATGACTCTGCTTCTTTGCATGTCGCGCCGATGGATTGAGCCGCATTGCCTTTGCAAGTTATCGGCGTAGAGCGGAGGGCAGCGCAGGTAAGCATCTTATTTCCGCTTCATGCTTCGAATCAGCGCTTTCGTCCCCGGATCGACGCGATAGGACTCCGTAATCTTTTGCAGCGCTTTGTTGTATGTGAAATCATCGAGCGAATTGCCCCGCAAATAGCCCATTGTAATGTCTGGGAGCTTCACGAAACAGATAGACACGGCCCAGGCCACCGCCATCTTGACGTAGTAGCCCTCGTGCTTGATCCGATCCAGCCTCTCCAGCACCTGGTGTATATAATCCTCATCGGCATAATAATTCAGGAGCATCACGACGCCGAAGCGAATTTCGTATTCCTTGTCCGATGCGAGGTAAGGCTGGATGAATTCCCAGGTCCGCTCTTTATGCGAAGAAGCGATTTTTAACCCCGAGCAAAAGCTGTCGCATACGGACCAGTTGTCGATCTTGGGCACGAACGCGGCGACGTGGCGCAGAATCTCCTCCACATCCGCCTTGGCGCAGCCAATGACCATGCCCTGCAGCATCACTTCCTCGAAATAATCGCTGTCCGCCTGCGCCAAATAAGTCCGCCAGTCGCCCTTCGCAATAGTCCGGGCTAGCTTGCGCAGCTCCGGCAGCCGCACGCCGACGACATTATTGATATTCGGAATCAAGGAAGCGGAAAATTGCCGGTACTTCTCCTCCGCCAGCGCCATAATCTGTGCCCGAATCGTGGTCTCCATGTCGAATCTCCTCCCGCTTGCTTTTCATTCCGTCCGTATCTTCCTGACCGCCGCCCGGTCATGAGCCAACCGCTTATTCATAAGCCAAAGCCCACAAGTAAATGGAAGCGACCGAGCCATACGGCGAATACGCCTGCCGATACCTGTCGAACTGCGCTTTCGTCATCGCGTCAAGCCCATAGAGAGCCATCATGCCGCGGCGAATGGCGATATCGCCCCAACTCACGATGTCCGGACGCTCCAAAGCGTGGATAAGCAGCATCTCGGCCGTCCACTTCCCGACTCCGGGCAGCGTCATTAAGCGGGCGGTGGCCTCCGCATCGGAAAAGCGCTGCAGCTCCTCCAGGACGAACTCGCCATTCGCGACGAGCCGGGCAATCTCCCGGATGCGCTCCGCCTTCGTCATCGGCATGCCGCAGCCTTGAATCCGTTCAGCCGGCTGCGCTGCGAGATTCCGGGGAGAGATCTCCCCCAATCGCTCCTGCATCCGCTCCCATACGGTGTTGGCCGCCTTCACGGAGACAAGCTGCCCCACGATGGCATGGACGAGCGCGGCGAACGGATCGGGCATAATGACCCGCTCCACCCGTCCGAGCCTGGTCATTGCCGCCTCAGAGCCGCATCGGCGCTTCGCAAGTAATTGATTTCCCGGTCTCCATAGTCAAAATACTTCGTCGCGACGGTCCCCATTCCGCTCCTCTCCTCCATTCGGCTGGTGATCCTGCCGTTCGTAATAGTCTTGCCCGCGGAAGCCGTTGAACGCGGATACGAGTCCGCACAGCCGCAGCCGCTCTTCGTCCACCCGTTCTCTTCCATAGGCATCGATGAAGCGCCCCGCATAGCGGTCGCTCCCCAGATTGAATTGCAGCGACCACAGCGCCCAGAACAGATCATAGTGCGGATCGCCCAATCCGCCATAGCCCACATCGATGTAGCCGCTCCGCTCGAATTGATGCAGCATCAGATTCGGCAGGCAATAATCGCCATGAATGAGCGTCCGTTCCCCGCTGCCGGATACGGCACTGTATAGAGCCAACATATCCTGATAAGCGGCATCGGCGCTCGCATATCCCGCGTAACGGAGCAGGCTCCACTCCGCCCTGCCGCTCCGGTAATTCTCCTCCGCCCGGCTGACCATCTCCTCCAATCCGTTCATGAACGGGCAGTCCGTGCCGGGAAGCATCGGTGACATACATTCTGACGTTCGGGCACGCGCCCAGCTTCGCCAGGTAGGCCGTCATCCGCGCTTCCTTCTCCATCTGCCCCAGAGCGGTCACCTTCACATAAAATGAATCGTCCGCGCGATCCAAGCGATACACGGCGGAGCGGGGCTTGTCCTTGACGACCGTGACCGCCGCTCCCCTGCAATACGCCTGCACCGCTTCCGGATAAGACGCGAACCTGACCATTGTATCTCTGCTCATCTTCATCCCCTTCCGCCGTTAGCTGACGGCCCGTACCAGATAATGTTCATACGTCGCCGGCAAGCCCTGAGCCGTGGCATGGCGGCGGAAGATCGCCTCGATGCCGGGCAAAGACTCATCGATTATTTTCGCGATGAGCACAGGCGATTGTCCGAAGCAGCGGAGGCGGATTACATCCAGCGGATCATGCAAATATTGAACGCTGGCGACGGTCTCGATCTCAACCTGCTTCAGCCCTCCCTGCGCCAGTCGATGCGCGAGGCGATCCAATATAGGGGTTCCGTCCGGAGCAGGCTCGAAAAATCCGGGAAACCAACGTGGCAGCTCCCGCGACAGCCGATCGCCCGGATGGAGCCCGAGAATGCGCCCGCCGGGCTTCACGACCGGCAAATCTGTCGGTAGCATGAGGTCGGACCCTTGCGATTGTAGGCGCAGTCGAACTCCCCGTCCACGAAGGGAAGCCGTTCCTTTGTATTAGCGGTGACGAAGGAGACATTGGGCGGAGGCTGCTTCCTTCCGGGCGCGATAAATCCGCTCGTCACATCCAAGCCGGTGATTCGCTTCACGAACGGTGACCATTTGCGCCGTGAATTCCCCGTGACCGCAGCCTATGTCGAGCACGATGCGATCGCGGACCATGTCCCTCACTTCCTGCTCGAACCGCACCTCGGCATTCGGCTCCGTTATCGTCGAATTCCATGAATACGCATATGCGCCGGATAACTCCGCGATTTGAGCATACCAAGCGAAGGAATGAGGCGTAACCCATTCCTGGTGATTCCTTGGATCCTCCAGCTTCGGATACATACGAACACCTCCGGGAAAATTTTCAACCTGCCCATTGCAAAAGTACATCAAGTCTACCATCCCTTATGGAAAAATCATAGACCGAAATCTTGCGATCCAAATGGCCGCTGCCGTCGTTAAAAAGTTCAGATCGCCGCTTGTCAACGATATGATATCCCATAATTTATTCGGGAAGCAGGTATCCCCGCATATTTTGCCGAATCGCTGACGGCGGCGGACAACCCGGTTCGCTTTCCTTATGACGCCTCTTACGCGCCGCGCTGGAATCTTCCGGTGCGGAATACGGATGAGGAGCGCTGGATTGTGGCGGAAGGCGGAATGCTGCGCGGCGTGTATGGCGACTCGGAGCTGAAATGGGCCGCAGACACGGGCCAACTGGATCGGGCACGCACCCGCTGCTGGAAAAAAGGGTTGCCGGCCTGGATTGGAGCGGAAGCCGCCGGCTTTGTCTGATCGCGAAGGGTTGCATCGTTCGAACCGGACAAAGAGCGAACATAAGCAAGGAGATGAAGAGGATGGACAGGCTATCATTTTTGCAGCGCATGGCACGGCAGCATCCGGACGATGCCGAAGCGCTCTACTGGCTGGCGGCGGAATACGCGGCCCGCGGACAATGGGTGGACGCGATCGGGCAATACAGCGCCGGGCTTGCCGTCTGCGCCGGCGATCCGCTTCGCGCCGCATTGCTGGCGGGTCTGACGGAAGCGGCCGCCCGGCTGCGGCAAGGCGATGTTCCGGCGGAACCGCCCGCTGCGACAGCCGGCGCAAGCAGGGAAGCCGGCGCGGCAAGCAGCGAATCTGGCGCTGAGTCCCGGACTGGCATGGGAAGGAATGCGCCGGAACCCGCGGAAGCGGAAGAAGATGATGACGAGACAATCGAGGATGAGGATGCCGCGGACGAGGAATGGGAAGCCGCTCAGGCCGGCCATGCGGCCGTCTTCACCCGTTCGGGCATCGGCCTGCAGGTGCTGGATGGCGGGAAAGCCGCGGCGTCTCAGCCAGCGGATGCGTCGCACAAAGTGACGTTTGCGGATGTCGCCGGATTGCAGGATCTGAAGAAGACGATACAACTGCGCATTATCAGCCCGTTCCAGAATCAGGGGCTGTTCTCCAAATTCCGCAAAAAGGCGGGCGGAGGCGTGCTTTTGTACGGTCCGCCGGGCTGCGGCAAAACGTTCATGGCCAAGGCGACCGCGGGCGAATGCCGGGCCGCGTTCTTCCCTGTCCATATTGCGGACATTTTGGACAAATACATCGGCGTCAGCGAGCAAAATCTCCGGGATTTGTTCGATAAAGCGCGCGCGCAAGCCGAGCATTCTGTTTTTCGACGAGATCGATACGGTCGGGTTCAGCCGCTCGAAGTCTTCGTCCAGCATGCGCGGCATGATCGATACGTTCCTGGCCGAGATGGAGGGCATCGATACGAGCACGCATCAATTGCTCGTCATCGGCGCGACGAATATGCCTTGGGACGTCGATGACGCGCTCAAGCGTCCCGGCCGCTTCGATCGGCTCGTCTTTGTCGCGCCTCCGGACGAGGAAGCGCGGGAGCATATGTTCCGCTTGAAGCTGGAAGGCCGTTATATCGAGAACATCGATACCAGGCGGCTGGCGAGCCGGACCGAATTTTTCTCCGGGGCGGACATTGAACATTTATGCGAGAGCGCGGCCGAGCGGGTGCTCGGCGAAATTCTCGAATCCGGCCGCGAGCGCCCGATTCGAATGTCCGATTTCGAAGCGCTGCTGGAGACCGCGCGCCCGTCTGCGCTGGAATGGCTGCGCAAAGCGAAGAACTACGTCAAATACGCCAATCAGACAGGAGCGTACAATGACGTGGAGGATTATTTGCGCACATACGGCCGGCGGATTTGAAAACTCAATAGATTAGGGACTGTCTCATTGGCCTTGAATCGTGACGCAGGGAAAGTTGTACAACAGAGAAGGTAGACGTGGAAATGGCGGCGGCGGGACGTTCAGCAGGACGACTGCGACCAGCACTGCGACTAGCAGGACGACCATCGGGACAGGCAGTGAAAGATGGTTGAGGCAGCCAATCCTGCATTTGTGCAGGAATTTACGCTCGACGTGAGAATGGAAAGCTGTATTTATGCAGTTTTCCGGCAAGTCGAGCTGGCAGAACCAAGGCGGGGCTGTCTCGTCGAAGCTAAAAAACTGCTGATGGGACAGCCCCTTGCTTGTCTTCCCTTCTTATTCATGCCGTCCTCTGTATTCATGCGGTGTCGAGGCTTCGCTCCACGGCATCGGTCTCGGCAGCCGCGCAGCCCGCCAGTTCATAAGGCAAGCAAAGCGGAACGCCGGTCCTTGGATCGGGCACGATATCCGCCTCGATGCCGAATACCTCCCGCAGCACCTGCGGTGTCATCACTTCTGCCGGCGTTCCCTCGCTAACGACCGCCCCCGCTCTGATCGCGACCATATGCTGGGCATAACGGGAGGCATGATTCAAATCGTGGACGACCATGACGATCGTCCGCCCTTCCTCCCGATTCAGCTTATGCAGCAGTTGGAGCACCTCAAGCTGATGGGCCATATCAAGAAACGTCGTAGGCTCGTCAAGGAACAGAATGTCCGTCTGCTGGGCCAGCGCCATCGCAATCCAGGCGCGCTGCCGCTGGCCTCCGGACAATTGATCGACGGGACGCTCGCGGAAGGCGTTCATGCCCGTCATCGCGACAGCCCAAGCGACGGTATCCCGATCCTCCGCCGACATCGTGCCGAATCCCTTCTGATGCGGGAAGCGGCCGTATCCGACCAGCTCGGCGACCGTCAATCCGTCCGGGGCCGACGGATTCTGCGGCAGGATGGCAAGCTGCTTCGCCACCTCCTTCGTCGACATCGAGTGAATGGAGCGGCCGTCCAGCAGCACGCCCCCCGAGCTGGGCCCCATAATGCGGGCCATCGCTTTCAGAATCGTGGATTTCCCGGAGCCGTTCGCTCCGACGAGGGCCGTTATTTTGCCGTGCGGAATGGACAGATTCAAGTTGTGCACAATCGCCCTCTCGCTGTAACCAATGTCGAGCTTCTGTGTTTCAAGCCGTCCCTTCATCTTCGTTCTGCTCCCTTCGCTCCGGTATTTTATATTATACAATTCGTGAAATACGCGTTTAAGAAGGCAGGTTTTCGCACCTCTATAATCTATGAAATCAGCATGCCAGCGCCGAACTGAGCCTGATGCAGCCGGTAGTAGATGCCCCGGGCGGCGAACAGCTCCTCATGCTTCCCTTGCTCCGTAATGCCCTGCTCGGTGACGACGACGATCCGATCCGCATTCTTGATCGTGGCCAGCCGATGCGCGATGACGAGCGTCGTCCTTCCCTGCGACAGCGCGGACAGCGCCTCCTGAATCGCGGCCTCGGTCTCCGTATCCAGCGCCGACGTCGCTTCGTCCAGAATGAGGATGGCCGGATTCTTCAGGAACATGCGGGCAATCGACAAGCGCTGCTTCTGACCGCCCGACAGCTTGACGCCGCGCTCCCCGATAAGCGTATCCATCCCTTGCTCCAGCGACAGGATCAGCTCCTCCAGTTGCGCCTGACGCGCGGCTTTCCAAATTTCTTCCTCGCTCGCGCCGAGCTTGCCGTACGCGATGTTTTCCCGAATCGTGCCGTCGAACAGGAATACGTCCTGCTGCACGATCCCGATATGGGAACGAAGCGATTCGAGCGTTATGTCCCGAATATCTGTCCCGTCAATCGATATCGAGCCCGCGTCGATCTCATAGAAGCGCGGCAGCAGGCTGCACAGCGTCGTCTTGCCTGCGCCGGAAGGGCCGACGAGCGCGACGGTTTCGCCCGCCCGAATGGTCAAGTCGATGCCGTTCAGAATTTTCTCCTTGTTCTCATAGCCGAAGCTGACGCCGCTGTAGCGAATATCCCCCTTCGGCTTGCCAATCGGCCGGGCATCGGGAGCCGTCTCCAATAGCTCGAGGTAACGCTTGAAGCCGGCGATCCCCTTCGGATACATTTCGATGACCGCGTTGATCTGCTTGGTCGGGCCGAGAAATACGTTAGACAGCATAACGAAGGCAATGAATTCCCCGTACGTCATCTGCTCGTTAATGACATACCATGTGCCGCATACGAGCACGAACAGCGAGATGAGCTTCATCAGAATGAAGCTGATCGAGGAGTTCCAGGCCATAATCTTGTACGTGATGAGCTTCGTCAACCGGAAGCGGGCGTTGTTCTCGGCGAAGCGGCGAATTTCATGCTTTTCGTTGGCGAACGCCTGAACGACCCGGATGCCGCTCACATTATTCTCTACCCTCGCGTTATAGTCGGCGATATCGGCGAACATTCGCTTGAAGGCTTGCGACATTTTGCGGCTGAAGTAGAGCGACAGGTAAATCATGAGCGGCACGATGATGAATGTCAGCACGGCCAGCTCCCAGTTGATGCTCAGCATAATGCCGAAGGCGCCCGCCAGCGTCATGACGGCGATGAAGAGATCCTCCGGTCCGTGATGCGCAATCTCGCCGATGTCCATCAGATCGTTCGTCATGCGGGACACGAGATGGCCCGTCTTATTGTTGTCGAAGAAGCGGAAGGACAGCTTCTGCGCATGATCGAACAGCTTTTTGCGCATGTCCGTCTCAATGTTGATGCCCAGCTTGTGCCCCCAGTATGTAACGACGAAGTGCAGCCCGGCACTGACGACATAAATGGCCAGCAGCCCGAGGCAGGCATATAGAATCCAGCGCCAGTTGCCGCTCGGGAGCAGTTGATCGACGACGCCGTTGACGGCGACCGGAAAGGCCAGCTCCAGCAAAGCGGCCAGGATGGCGCAGGAGAAATCAAGAATGAACAGCCATTTATAGGGCTGATAGTAAGCAAAAAATCGTCGCAGCACAGTGATAACCTCTCTTTTCCTTCATGATCGGGACCTCTGTCCGCCGCTTGCTTACGCTTTGGAGCGAGCAAGCAGATAGAGAAAATAAGGGGCGCCGATAACGGCGACGACGATGCCTGTCGGCACCTCGGACGGCTGCAAAATCCAGCGGCCGATCGTATCTGCCGCCAGCACAAGCAGCGCGCCGGTCAGCGCGGATGCCGGCAGCAGGAGTTGATGCTTCGGTCCGACAAGGCGCCGGGCCAGATGCGGGCCGATCAGACCGACGAAGCCGATGCCTCCGCTCACGGCAACGCTGGAGCCGGCAAGGCCGACCGCCGCCCCGAGCAGCTTCAGCTGCTCGCGCGACACATTCGCGCCGAGTCCGGTCGCCATCTGCTCCCCCAGATTCAGCACATTCATGATGCGCGCCTTGCAGAATACGTAAGGCAGCAGCACGACGATGAACGGCAGCAGCGCCAGCACGAACTTCCAGTTCGTTCCCCAGATGCTGCCCGCCAGCCAAGTTGCCACGAATTGATACTTCTCCGGACTCAGCCGCAACGTCAGCACGATCATGGCGGCGCTGATGCCCGCCGCCACCGCTACGCCCGTCAGCAGCAGGCGCGTCGGCCGCATCCCTTCATGGCGCTTATAGGCAAGCGCGCAGATGAGGGCGGCCGTCAGTCCCGCTCCAATCCAGGCCAGCAGCGGCAGCAGGAACACCGGAGCGGCAGCCGTCGTCGGATAGAACGAGATGAACAGCATCACGATGAGTCCGGCGCCGGCGTTGATGCCGAGAATGCCCGGGTCGGCCAGCGCATTGCGGGAGATGCCTTGCATGACGCAGCCCGATACGGCCAGGCCTGCTCCGATAAGCAGGGAAAGCACGATGCGCGGTAGGCGGAATTCAAATAGAATCAACTGCTGCTTATCGGTTCCCGCTCCGAACAAGGTGCGCGCCAGATCCAGCGGAGACAGCCGGATGAATCCGGTATTCATGCTGACAATGAACATCGCAACAATCAATACTCCCAATATGGCCATAATCGCAAGGCTCCGGTTTCGCTTGCGGCGCTCGGGCGTCAATGATGTAATCTGTGCCATTTTGCTTACAGCTCCCTTCTTTCTTTACGCGCCAGGAAGAGGAAGAACGGAACGCCGATAAGCGCAATCAGCGCGCCGACAGGCGTCTCGAACGGCGGATTGATCATCCTCGCGGCCAGATCGGCGAATACGACGAGCAGGCTGCCGAATACCGCCGAGCAAGGAATAATCCAGCGATAGTCGACGCCGACCAGATAACGCGCCAGATGAGGGATAATGAGTCCGACGAAGCCGACCGCTCCGACAACGGACACGGCCGCCCCGGCCAGAATCAGGACAATGGCCGTCCCCGCCAGCTTCACCAGTCCGGTGCGCTGCCCCAGCCCTTTCGCGATCTCGTCGCCCAGACTGAGCATCGTAATCGAGCGCGAGATGGCGATCGCGCCGATCAGCGCGGCCGCTATCCAGGGGAACATAATTTTGAGCTGGAACCACTTCGTCCCGGCCACGCCGCCCGCATACCAGAAGGCCAGATCCTGCCCGATCTTGAAGTAGAGCGCGATTCCTTCGCTCAGCGCCGACAGCAGCGCGCTCAGCGCCGCTCCGGCCAGCACAAGGCGCACCGGCGTCAGTCCGCCCTTGGCCAGCGATCCGATGCCATAGACGAGCCCGGCCCCGAGTCCGGCGCCCAGGAAGCCGTACATAATCAAATACATGAACGGCAAGCCCGGGAAAAAAGCGAAGCAAATGGCCAGCATAAATCCGGCCCCGGCATTAAGCCCCAGCAGTCCGGAATCCGCCAACGGGTTCCGGGTCATGCCTTGCATGATGGCTCCGACCACAGCGAAGCAAGCTCCGACCATCGCCCCGCCCAAGACGCGCGGCAATCGGAGCTCTAGAATAATCTGATGCTGCGTCACATCGGGATTGAAGCGGAAGATCGCTTCCCATACGGTCGCGAACTTGATATCCGCCGCGCCGAACGATACCGATAAGACGAAGCCGAATGCCAACGCAATCAGGCCGCCTATAATAATGATGACGCCCGCCCGCGGACGCGACCGGAATTCGACTTTCTCCGGGACGGTTTCCTTGCGCAACGCGTTTGCTGCTTGATTCATGCATGTCACCCTTATGATAGTTGTGATATTGATTCTCATTTTCATCAATATCATTCTAGGTCGTTCGCACAGTGGTGACAATGGACAAACGAAAGCGATTTTTTGCACAAAATCAAAGGCTTTCCATGCCCCATCGGTGGATGGGGTTGCCGCCTAACTCCCTCAACCGCGGCCTATCGGCCATGCAAACGGCTTCCCGCCCCCCTTCGTTCTTCCCTTTTTCTTTTGCACAAAATAAAATGCGCCTCTTTTCGCCCGCCATTGAAAAGCCTGCATTTTTCTACTGCAATAACCAGTGATAATCATTATCAATTAGAGAGGAGCAGCATGTTGATGGTGGATGAGAAGAAGGCTTCCGCTAACTCCGCTCTTTGCTCTTTCATCTATCGAAGATCGAGCTGATCGAACGTCCTGTCGGATGGACCGGCGACATACATACGGAGAACAGCCATTCTCTGCTTATTTTTACAAGCGGCTCGGGAAGCTTCGCCGTGGATGGCCGTCCCTTCCATCTCGTCGCTGACAAATGCTGCTTGCTGGCGCCTGGAAGCGCGGCCCGCATCCGCAACGGATACGATAACGAAGATGATCATATCCGGCTCGAACCCCCGCATGCGGCCCCCAATTCCTGCTTCGCTTCAACCGGCTTCGTCTTCAGATCGCGCATTCCGCTGTAAAAAGCGGCGTACATCCCTGCCGGGCCTCCGCCGATAATGGTCACGTCATACAGTTCCATTGCTTCCTCCACGTTCCATTCCTCCCGTATGTATGATCCGGCCTGCTGATATTGATTCTCATTCACTCGCTTGCCATTGTATCCCGCCCGCTCCCGGCCGGCAATGGACAAACCAGAGCGTTTCTTTGTACAATTTCAATCATTATATCTGCTTGCGACGGAGGGATCGGAACGATGAAGTTGACAAGAAGCCAGCTCGCCAAGCTTGCCGGAGTCCATAAGGAGACGATCCGCTACTATGAACTCCAAGGCGTGCTGCCTGCCCCCGAACGGGCGCCCAACGGCTACCGAGTCTACACGGACGAGGATCGGGTCCGGTTAAAATTCATCAGGGACGCCAAGTCGCTCGGTTATTCGCTGAATGAAATCAAAGAAGCATTGCAGCTGCTGTCAACCCGAATGAAGGCCGATGACCTGAGAGAGGTGGTGCGGGACAAAATCGGCCAGCTTGAATCCAGAATCGAAGCGCTGCAGAAGATGAAGGGGCTGCTGACCGAACTGCTGGCGACCGCGGAGGAGGACATTGAGCAGTATTTGCAGACATTCCGTCCGCACGATGGGAACAGGACTTGACATTGTAGCATGCTACAGACTTTATACTACGGGTGACAACAACAGAAGAACCCGTTCCCTCAATCCGGGAGCGAGTTCGTTGCACTGGAGGTATGTATCATGACAGGATTGGAACTTGCCGTCATCGCCGCCAACCTGCTGGCGGCCGCATGGATCTGCTTCGGCAGGAAGGACAAGCGGCGGGATGCGGCGGCGCTGTCCGTTGTGGCCGCCGCTTGTCTGCTGCATGCCGGCATCGGCCCGCTTCGCCTGCAGATGCTTCCCGCCTACATCCTGGCCTTGCTTCTAGGCCTGATGCTGCTCACCCGACTCATTCGCTGCGGGAATGGCCGGCTCCGCCCGGCCCGCATCACGATCGCGGCGCTGTCGCTGCTCGTGCTGGCCTTGTCCGGGGCTTCCGCCTATTTGACGTATCTGTTCCCGGTCTTCGCCCTGCCGGAACCGACAGGCTCCTATGCGATCGGCACCGCATCCTATCACCTGGCCGATCCGAGCCGCGACATGACGATCGTCGAAGAGCTGGCCAGCAACGGATATATCGTCGTCGGCATCGATCACCCGTACACGTCCTCGGAGGTGAATTATCCCGATGGGAGGAGCGTGCTGTACCGCCCCGATCCGGAGTACCCTACTTCCGCGGCGAAGTATGAAGCGAACGTGACCGGGATTGACATTCGTTCCGAGGATGCCCGCTTCGTGCTGGACACGCTGACCGGATGGAACACCGGCACGGGCGATGCGGACCATCTGCTGCGCGGCAAGATCGACCTTGATCGGGCCGGCATTTTCGGACATTCCTATGGCGGGGCGACGACGGCCGAGACAATGGCCAAGGACAGCCGCTTCAAGGCCGGGGTAAGCCTGGAAGGCGGCTTCTGGGGCAGCGTGGCGCACACGGGCCTGAAGCAGCCGTTCATGTATATGCTGACATCCGATACGGCGGACATGATCCGGGAGCAGCTTGAAGGGAAGCAAGCCGCCGAAGACGGCGGAATCGGCCAGGGTACGCGGGAGAAGCTGTTCTACGAGGAATATATTCCCGATCTGCAGTCCGTCTTCGAGAAAAGCGCTGCCGACCGCTACTTGCTCGGCAAGGAAGCGCCGCTGCTGGACGGGCCGTCGTCTCCGTATCCCGAGGTGGAGTTCGATCCGAAGCTGACCGTGACCGGAGCGGCGGCAGCGCCCTCCCGGCAGGAGTAACATCCCGGCCGCGGCTCTCCGCCGCATCGGCGCGGAGACGCCCGCAAGCCTGCGGCGCCGTTCGCGGCAAGTGCCGGGTCCGCGCGGTCTTGAGCGCCATCCATATGCCTTAGCCCGCGAGGACCCCGCATGCTCCGGCGTTCCCTGCCTGATTCCCTTCACGTCACTCCGGCCCTGGCCCAAGGAACCCCCCGTCCGCCTAATCCTGCTCAATCACGGGCGGAATTCCCGGATACTTGACGACAGGCCATTTCGTCTTGCGGAGCGCCTTCATCAGCTCCGGCGAGCCATAGACATTGTCTCTCACCAGTTCATGCGGAGTCAGCGCCATCCATTGGTTGAGAGACACGTCGGCGAAGCGGTCGCTCTTGAACATTTCCAGGAACCACAAGCTGTCCGTCCCCGTGTTCTGAATGTAGTGGCCGAATGCGAACGGAACGTATCCGACGTCGCCCGCCCGGTAATTGAACGTCCTTGCCGAGCCGTTGCCCGCGAAGACCGTCATTCTTCCTTGACCGCTAAGATAGTACTGCCATTCGTCATTATTCGGATGCCAGTGCAACTCCCTCATCGCGCCGGGCTTAATCTCCACCAGGGCGGCGGCCACCGTAACGGATACGGGAAAGTTGGAGGAATCGACGATGCGGACGGAGCCTCCCGGCGTCGTCAGCGGAGGCTGGGCGAGCAGACGGTGGACGAAGCTCCGCTCGACGGTGCCGTTCGGGTCCGGCACTTGCTCCTCCGAGATCGGACCCGGAACCTCGTCCTGGAAAATATACAATTGCTCGGCCGGCACATGCTTAAATGCGCTGATCGGCACTCCGAAATTGGCCGACAGCACTTCCTTCGGGGTGTGCGCGAACCAATCGGAGATCGACAGAGTGTTCAGATCGGAAAAATTGCCGTCATCGAAGACAAGCAGGAACACGCAGCCTTCCTCCAGCCCTTGAATGGAATGAGGAATGCCCGGCGGGAAGTACCACAAATCGCCCGGACCGACATCGGCGATAAAATTGCGGCCATTCTGATCGACCGCCGTAATCCTCGCCCGGCCCAATATCATGAAGGCCCATTCGGCCTGCTGATGCCAATGAAGCTCTCTTACCCCTCCCGGCGTAAGACGCATGTTGACCCCGGCCAGCGTCTTCGCGACCGGCAGCTCCCGCACCGTAACCTCGCGGGACCAGCCTCCCTGATTCAACTGCATATGCGCGTCGGAGAACGAGAATTTCAAGTTCGGCACCAGTCCCTCGTCCGTAACCGGCGGCACGAACATATCCGGGTTCTCCCGATCGCGCATCACGTCGCGCGGGCCAAAGTCGGTTGCACCGGCGCCGTCGCTTTTCCGAATCGGATGCGGGATGCACTCCGGCTGCGCTTGCTTCGGATTGTGTTGCACCCGTTAACCACCTCCGCCTCAATTTGTTGTAGCCTGGCATCTTCCTGGATGAACCATTGAGGAGCTGTAGGTTATTTCCCCGCACAAAGTAAACCATATGAGGCGGCGGCAGTGATTATACCCGGAAATTGGAGAGACACACATGGAATACTCCCGTGGCGTGGCCGTTATCACGCATCATTTATCATTTATCCACATAGACGGAAATCTCGATCAGATTTTCATCCGGATCCCGCACATAGACCGAGATGATGCGGCCGACGGCGCCGGTGCGGACCACCGGTCCCTCTTCTATCGGAACGCCGCAAGATTCCAGATGCTCAATGATTTGTTCGATTGAGGTTTTCGTAATGAGGCATACGTCGGCAGAGCCCGGAACCGGCTTCCTCGCTCTCGGCTCGATGTCCTGCCCTGCTTCATGCAGATTGAATTTCTGCCTGCCGAACCGCAGCGCCTTCCGGTTGTCGCCGAAAGTAACGACTTCCATGTTCAGCACATGATGATAGAAATGAATCGTCTTTTCGATATCTTTTACGGTCAAAACGAGATGATCCAACGCTTCGATAGTCAACATTCGATCTCTTCCTTTCCTTACAAGCTTCCTGCGCTTAAGTCAAAGCGACAGCGGCAGACGGCGTTTCATCGGCATTTCGCCAGCAGCGTCCGACACATGAAGCTTAGATTTCGCTATAACTATCGTATTCTTATTCGTCAGCCGCCATGTCGATGGCAAGATACGACCAGCACATCCATATCGCGGGCATGGCGCAGCAGCGACCGGACCGTCGATCCGCGGACAAGCTCTGCCGCGAGCGTCCGCTTCCTGGGCTGCCCGACAATGAGCTGCGTCGCCCGGCATGCGGCCGCTTGGCGCAGAATGACTTGGTGTATCCGCTCCGACTTCGCCGCGCCATGAACCTGGAACGTCCCGCCCAAGCGAACGGTCATCTCCTCCAGCCGGGCGATCCGGCTTAGCTCTTCCTCCGCGGCTTCCCTTCCTTCGGGCCGCACATGGATCACATGCCATTCGGCCTTGAGGCGCCAGGAGATGCGGAATCCGCGGCGAATCAAGGTTTCCGCATGCCGGGCATTCGGGACGCAGACGATAATGGCCTCGTGCCGGCGCCATGGTCCGCGCAGGGAAGAGGTCCGCTCCCACGATTCCAGCCGATCGTCGACATCGTCCGCGATCTCCCGCAGAGCCAATTCCCGCAGGGCGATCAGGTTTACCGTCTTGAAAAAATGGCTTAATGCCTGTTCTATCTTCTCCTTCGCATAGATTTTCCCCTCCCTCATCCGCTGCCGCAGCATCTGCGGAGTCAAGTCAATAAGCTGGACTTCATCCGCCGCATGAAGCATGCGATCCGGCACCGTCTCGCGCACGCGAATGCCGGTCAACTGCGCTACGGCATCATTCAGGCTCTCCAGATGCTGCACGTTGACGGTCGAGATGACGGAAATTCCTGCGTTCAGCAGCTCAAGCACGTCCATATACCGCTTCTTCCGCGCGCTTCCCGGGACATTGGTATGAGCCAGTTCGTCCACGAGCACGACATCGGGCCGGGTTCGCAGCACCGCCTCCGTATCCATCTCCTCGAGGCGCGCTCCCCGGTATGTGACAATCCGGCGCGGCACGGTGGGGAGGCTCCCCACTTGGGCCTGCGTATCGCTGCGGCCGTGCGTCTCCAGCAGTCCAATCGCGACATGCAGCCCTTTGCGCTGCAGTTCATTGCCCTCGCGCAGCATCGCGTACGTCTTGCCCACGCCCGGAGCGGCCCCGACATAGACTTTGAAGATGCCTCGCTTCGGCGCGGCGCCCGCGGCCTCTCCTCGCGGCGAATCCGTCCGTCCCCGGCTCCCGGCGGCGGAGGGCTCCCTCATTTTGGCCGACAGCATGCGTTCCCCTTCATAATGGGAACGATCCGCCATGAAGAACAGATCGATGCGATCCATTTTCCGCAGCAAGCCATTGACCGCGGAGCCGTGCCAGAGCTCCTGGAGCCGGGTCCGCTTCGAATGGCCCAAGACGAGCCGGGTCGCCTGCCGCTCGGCCGCATAGCGGATAATCGCGTCTGGGAAGGAACGGCGCGAGGACAGCGGACGCTCCTCGAAGCGTCCGCCTACTTTCTCCGTCAGCTTCCGCATCGAACGCCGGAAGGCGATCTCCTCCCGGGACAGCTTTTTTCCTGCCTGAATGAACGCGGCGACCAGCATATCGCCATTAAGCCGCTTGGCGATCTGCTGGCCGCGGCGAATATAAAGGGAGCCGTTCCAGTGATACTGCACGGCGACGAGGATGCGCTCCGCCGAACCGGCCGGGCCGTCCATCCCCTTCGCTTCCCGGCGCTGCGCGAGCGAAGCGTGCGCGTCCTTGGCGACCAGCCGGAGCGCAAGCTCCCGCAGCAGCGCCACATGATCGCGCCGGAACGCGGGGGCATCCCTAACCTTCGCCCCTTCCTCACCAGCGCTCGCAGCCGCGGACAATCGGGCCATCATCGTCTCGGGAGTGACGTCGATGAGCCTCACTTCATCGGCCAGCGCCAGCACGTCGGCGCTGACCGCGGCTTCGCCCCCGAGGCACGGCAAGGCGCGGGCTTCTTCATTCGCCCCGTCCAGCTCATAGACGTTCACCGTCGTAATGACGCTGATGCCGCGGGCCAGCAGGCAGCGGATATCGTCAAGCCTCGTTCGGCGGCGCGCTTCCGGGCGGTTGCGATGGGCCAGGCCGTCAATGAGCAGCACGTCCGGATGGCGGGCCAGGATCGCCTCCACATCGAGATCCTGCTTGCCGGCATTCCCTGGGGGCCACGGAATGCCGGGAATGGATTCAAGCTCCGTACCCGGCTCCGCCAGGCCGCCCGGGAATAACCCCGGTCCGCCCGCGACGGCCACATCGACGCCCCGGCGCTTCAGCAGTTGACCTTCCTGCAGCAGCTCATACGTCTTCCCGCAGCCGTTGACCGGGCCGATATACAGCTTCAATCTTCCATGCCGCTGCTTCGGGACCGTCAGCCCTTGTTCTTCCGGCCTCTGGCGCCATTCCTCTTCCATGCGTGATCCCTCCTTCAGGGGAGGCCCTGCTTGTGCCCTGACGACGAATGCGTATCGCTTATAGGCAAGCGGTGCAGGGCCATCGGTTACCGGTTCAACATCGTCCGGAGATCCAGATTCAGGGCCAGCACATTCACCCGCGGCTCGCCGAACAACCCGAGATCGCGTCCTTCCGTATGCTCGGCAACCAGCTTTTCCAGCTCCGCCGGCGCGATTCCGGTCAAGCCGCTGATGCGCGGAATCTGAACCCGCGCCGCTTCCGGCGTTATATGCGGGTCCAGCCCCGATGCGGAGTTGGTGACCAGATCGATCGGAAGCCGAGCGGCCGGCACCGCCGGATTGCTGCGCTCCCAATCGCGGACGGACGCTTCCATCCGCCCCAGCAGCTCCGGATTGGACGGAGCATAGTTATTCGAGCCGGACGCTTCCGCCTGATAGCCGATGCTCGATATCCGGCCGTGGAAATAGCGCGGATCGTCGAACGGCTGGCCAATCAGCTCGGAGCCGATGACGGCTCCGCTGCTGTCGCGGATAAGACTTCCGTTGGCTCGTTCCGGCACCAGGGCCTGCAGCAATCCGGTGCATGCGAGCGGATAGAGAATGCCGCACAGCACGATGAAGACGACGCTGATTCGCGCCAAGCTGATGACAGCCGCTGCGCCGCTTCGGGCCGCCGGCTCCTGTGGCGCCTGTGCAGAATGGTTCATCATATTTCATCCTTCCTTCCCGATTCGGTTATACCCACAGATGAACGACCAGATCGATCAGCTTGATGCCGATGAATGGCGCTGCGATACCGCCGAGGCCATAGATGAGCAGATTGCGGCCGAGCAGCCGTCCGGAGCTCACCGGACGATAGGAGACGCCCTTCATCGCCAGCGGAATCAGCAGCGGAATAATAATGGCATTAAATAGCAATGCCGATAATATTGCCGACATGGGCGAGCCGAGATCCATCACATTCAGCATCTTCATCTCGGGAATGGCGACCATGAACATCGCGGGGATAATCGCGAAATACTTCGCGATATCGTTCGCGATGCTGAAGGTGGTCAGCGCGCCGCGGGTCATGAGCAATTGCTTGCCGATCCCTACCACTTCGATGATCTTCGAAGGGTCGGAATCGAGATCAATCATATTGGCCGCTTCCTTCGCCGCGATCGTGCCGCTGTTCATCGCCAGCCCCACATCGGCCTGGGCCAGCGCCGGCGCGTCATTCGTGCCGTCCCCGGTCATGGCGACCAGTTTGCCGGCCGCCTGCTCCCGGCGGATGACGGCGATCTTGTCCTCGGGCTTGCTCTCCGCGATAAAGTCGTCCACGCCGGCTTCGGCGGCGATGGTCGCGGCCGTCAGCGGGTTGTCGCCCGTGCACATAATCGTCTTGATGCCCATCTTGCGGAGCTGCTCGAAGCGTTCGCGCATGCCCGGCTTGACCGTATCCTTCAAATAAATCAGTCCGACGATCCGCCCGTCTGCCGCGACCGCGAGCGGGGTGCCGCCCTGTGAGGCGATCCGGTTCCCCTGCTCGTCCAGATCCGCGGGAATCGTACCGCCTTGGGCAGCCGCCCATTTTTTGACCGCATCGACGGCTCCTTTGCGCACGCGGCGACCGTCCTTCAGATCGACCCCGCTCATGCGGGACTCCGCCCGGAATTCAATCCACTCTCCGCCCTCCGCAAGGGCAGGATCGAACGCAAGATTTTCCTTCTTCATCAACTCCAGCATGGAGCGGCCTTCCGGCGTATCATCGTTCATGGAGCTAATCGCGGCCCATTCGGCCACGGTTCGCACCTGTTCATTCCCGACAGGCACGAACTCGCTTGCCATCCGGTTGCCGAAGGTGATCGTGCCGGTCTTGTCGAGGATCATCGTGTTGATATCCCCCGCGGCCTCCACCGCTTTCCCGGACATCGCCAGCACATTGTACTGCGTCACCCGGTCCATGCCGGCAACGCCGATGGCGGACAGCAGCCCGCCGATCGTCGTCGGAATCAGACAGACGAGCAGCGCAATGAGAACCGCCGCATCGATCTGAATATTCAGGTAGGACGCAATCGGGGCCAATGTCACGACCACAATCAGGAAAATAAGCGTCAAGCTGATCAGCAGCGTATTGAGCGCGATCTCGTTCGGCGTCTTCTGCCGCTTCGCTCCTTCGACGAGCGAGATCATCCGATCCAGGAACGTATCCCCCGGATCGCTCGTGATCCGCACCTTGATGGCATCGCTGACAACGCGCGTGCCGCCGGTCACCGAGCTGAAATCGCCGCCGGCTTCCTTGATGACGGGAGCCGATTCCCCCGTAATCGCGGATTCGTCCACGGAGGCGAGACCCTCGATAACTTCTCCGTCGCCGGGAATCACTTCCCCTTGCGAGACGAGGACGATATCTCCCTTGCGCAGCTCCGACGCGGATACTGCGGCGGTGCCGTTCTCTGTCACTTTGTTCGCCATGATGTCCTGCTTCGATTTTTTCAGAGCGCCCGCCTGGGCCTTGCCCCGCCCTTCCGCCAACGCCTCCGCGGCATTGGCGAACAGCAGCGTGAACAGCAGGATCAGGAACACGGCCAGATTGAAGCCCATATTCTCCTTCGTGCCGAAATAGCCCGGGAACAACAGCATCAGCAGGACGACGAAGGTTCCTGCCTCGACGACGAACAAGACGGGATTTCTCATCATCGTCACCGGATTCAGCTTCCGCAGGCTGTCCTTCCCTGCCTGCTTGACGATATCCTTCGTCAGCATGCGCTTGCGATTCGTTGTATTCATATCCGATTCACCTCACAGATTCCGGAGCGTCAGATGCTCCGCGATAGGACCAAGCACGGCAGCCGGGAGGAACGTAAGCGCCCCGATTATCAATACCGTTCCGACCAAAATGCCGACGAAAAGCTTGTTATCGGTCCGGAACGTGCCGGCCGTCTCGGGAACCGGCTGCTTGCGCAGCAGCGATCCGGCGACGGCAAGCAGAGCGATCATCGAGATGTAGCGCCCCAGCAGCATGACGAGCCCGGTCGACAAATTCCAGAACGGCGTGTTGTCCCCCAGCCCTTCGAAGCCGGAACCGTTGTTGGCGGCCGAAGAAGTATACTCGTACAACACCTGGGTAATCCCGTGGAAGCCCGGATTCGTAATGGCTTCCCGGCCCGGATCCGTAAGGAACGCAATCGCGGTCGGCGCCAATATGATAAGCGGATGCGCCAGGATCGCGATCGCAATCAGCTTCATTTCCTTCGCTTCAATCTTCCGGCCCAAAAACTCGGGAGTGCGGCCGACCATCAGTCCGGCGAGGAACACCGCCAGGATCGCATACATCAGCATGTTCACCAGGCCGACGCCATCCCCGCCGAATACGCAGTTCAGCATCATCTGCGCGAGCGGCGCCAATCCGCCGAGCGGAGTTAGCGTGTCGTGCATATTGTTGACCGAACCGGTCGTCGCGGCGGTTGTCACCGTGGTGAACAGGGCGGACTGGGCGATGCCGAAGCGCACTTCCTTGCCTTCCATATTGCCTTGGGACGCATCCACCCCGAGCGCGCTCCATGCGGGATTGCCCGCGCTCTCGGCATAGTAGGCCAGGCTCAGGAACAGCAGGAACAGAATGGACATCGCGCTGAAAATGACCCATCCCTGCTTCCGGTTCGCGGCGAAGCGGCCGAAGGTATACGTAAGCGCGGCCGGAATGCACCACATCATCAGAATTTCAAGCACGTTCGTCAGCGGAGACGGATTCTCGAACGGATGCGATGAGTTGACGCCGAAGAAGCCGCCCCCATTCGTCCCGAGATGCTTAATGGACACGAGCGATGCGACCGGTCCCGCTGCGATATGCTGCGTAACGCCCTGAAGCGTCGCCGCTTCCGCCGCCGGAGCGAGCGTCTGCGGCACCTTGAGCGCCCCCAGCACAAGCGCCATCACGATGGCGAGCGGCAGGAGAAGACGCGTGTGCGCCTTGACGAAATCGGTGAAAAAGTTGCCGATGGCCCGGCCCGTCAAGCCTCGCATGAACGCGATCGCCACCGTCAAGCCGGTTGCGGCGGAAGTGAACATCATCATCGTAATGACCGCCATTTGCGAGAAATACGATAATCCCGTCTCGCCGCTGTAATGCTGGAGATTCGTGTTGGTCATGAAGCTGATGACCGTATTGAACGCCAGCGTGTGCTCCATCCGATCCGTTCCGTTCGGATTCAGCGGCAGCAGATGCTGCACCCGCAAAATCACGTAGCTGATCCCGACAAGCATCAGGTTCGTGGCGAGCAGGCTAAACATATATTTTTTCCAGTTCATATCCGGACGGCGGGCCAGCCCGCCCAATCTGTAAATGGCGTTCTCCACCCGCCCGAAGAGCCGGTCCGTCCGATTCGGTTCATTGGAGAACACATGGTATATATAAGTGCCGAGCGGCTTCACCAGCAATAACAGCGCCAGCAGCACGACGGCGATTTGCAACCAGTCCATAGAGCTTGCCTCCCTTTTTCCTTCCGCCGATTCAAAATTTCTCCGGATGAACCAGAGCATAGCCTAAATAGAAGAAGAGAAAGACAGCAATCATCCCGATGACGATCATCCGCGCTCTCCTCCTTCATCGACGACCCGCCCGCACCAGGCCAAGAAGCCATAGAACAGGGCGAATGCCGCAGCAATAAGCACGGCCATAACGAGATCAGACATGCGGATACCTCCTTAGGAATAAGCGGCCAGATCGTCCGTTACCAGGAACGAATAATTCCGGCTCGAGGTGTAAATGACATAGTTCGCGCCCAGCCCGCGGTAGATGAGCCGCGGATTTTGATTTGCCGTGATGACATAAATCGGCTTCGACGTCCAGCTTCGGCAGATTTGCAGATACCGGCAGCACAGATTCAAGCTTCGTTCGAACAAATAGATTTTGCCGACGGGCAACTGCGGGATGACCCATGTTTTCTCATCGGCCGTATGGAGCAGTATCAGATGACGAGCGCCCAGGGCGCGCATCCGCTTCAGCTCCGCACGGTTATTCGCCAAGACGGCGAAGGGAATATCCTTCTCCAGCAGAAGCTTGACGAAGGCTTCGCCTGCGGCATTCGGCGCAGACACCAGTACGACTTCCTGTTGATCCATTTCTTCTCTCCTCCGATTCTTCGTCCGGAGACAGCAACAAAAAAGAAGCCGGCAACAAGAGGAACTCTTCTCGCGGCTTCCAGGCACAGCAAAAATAACCGTGTCTTTCACGACGTTCGTTGCCTCTCTCGGTACGCTTACGAGGTTAGCTGTCGGATTCGGGCGAGAGAGTCGCCCTACCTCGGGACATGGCGCATCATTTGCGCCGCCGCATGCCCCGGGATTCACCCCATGAATGTGCGCAGACATCCGGTTGGTTCCCCCGTTCCCTGCCGTGCAGGAATTCAGCGATACAGACAATCATGTGCGGTTGGCATGAAAAAAGCCGCAGAGGAGCCCCCCTGCGGCCGCATTGGTCACAAGTTCATCATCCTCTCCCTCATGAGCGAAGCAGCCGCGGATCGCGGAATGCCGCACTCAACAACGCTTACGAGGTTAGCTGACGGATTCGGGCGGTGAGAGTCGCCCTACCTGAGTGATGCGGCCCTAGGCGCCGCGCTCAGGATTCACCCCATGTGCCGCTGATCGACTCTCACACCGATCAGGCCGCACCGTTGGTTCCCCCGCTTTCCTTGCGGAAACTCAGCGATTGTGAAATGAAAATATTTGAAATTCATGAATCGTATATTACGCTTGCCTCCAGGCTTTGTAAAGGCAGCGGAAAGGCATAAAAATACCTTTTTGGCAAGATTAAAGAAAACGGCAGCGTTTACAAACGGCACTTTCTTTGCCTGCCTCGCTGTAGCTCGTGTTTTCGCGGTTATCCTAATTCGGCGGGAGAGCATCCTCTCTTCGCGGGAACATCGGGCTTCATTGGACCGCTCCCGGCTCCCGAAATGCACAAAAAAACCGTTCCTTGCCTATGATGACGGCGATGCCTCCATCTGACCCAGAAACGGTTTCTTTATGTGTTTGGACGGCCCTTCCGTCCGTCTATTCAAGCTTTGACGACAAATGAAAATCCTTCGATCTCCTCGGCCGCCTCTTCGAACAGCTCGAACACCTTGCGGCCGTACTCGCCCAATCTTTGCTCGCTTGCCTCATAATCGAGCCAGGTGACCGTAAGCGGCAGCTCGACATACCCGGCCAGACAATCCCAGAGCGCGTCCAGGTTGCGGCCGTAATGCTCCGGCAATTCCAGCGCTTCCTGCAGGAACGCATGCAACTGCTCCTTGCTCTCGATGGAGCTCCCCTCCACGACGACGTTGCGCACGGAACGTCCCCCCTTTCTCATTCTATCGGTTCGAACGTCTCATAGTGATCCTCGGTCTTATAGATCAGCCCGTCGTTGGAAAATAAAATTCTATCCTTCCCCCGGTGGCCCTTCGTATAGTTGATATCGGCTTCATACCAGATTCTGCCCTTTTTCTTGGGCAGCTTCCCTTCCCGGTTGCGGAAGATGTCGCCCCCGATGCTTTTGCCTGGAGCTACCTCGTGCAGATTGCCTTGGCGGGCATCCCAGCCCAACCTCCTGGCTTCCTCCTTGGTGATGAAGTTATCCGGCAATTGGTGGTGCGCCTTGATATAGTTCGCAACCTCTTCGAAGCCGGTCAGCTCCTGCTTGCCCGAATCCGGAATGGCGGACGGTTTGCTGTCAAGACCGCAGCCGGCCAGCAGCAGCAGGCTCAATAGAAAGACCAGTACGGATTTGATGACTTTCAACGATGTCAACCCCGCTTCGCTCTTCGTAGAGCAGGAGGCTTCATGAACCTCTTCCTGCCCTCTCGCTGTAGTATCATATATCTTTTCTCTATTTTCAACCCCTTGCCGGCAAATGTCCCTCCCCTTCCGCTTCTATCAAAATCTAGGTGGCTGTCTGCGGGTAGAATGTCCAATCAAGACCAAAACGCCTTGCATATGATGCCATTAGGTTCGACATTAATGAGAGAGAGGAGCTGAGACTCATGTCTCATGGATGCAAAGGCGAAGAGTTTTGCCCGACAAAAGCGGTTTTCGATCCGCCGCAATATATCTTCAACAAAACGTACCATCCGCAGCAGGTCGACGTGATTCATCAGATCGAGGTCATTAATCAACATTTCTGCGTGCCGGTGTTCAAGCATGTCTATTCCGTAAAAGAGAAGGATGTATTTTGCTCCAGCACAAGAAAACGGAGAAAATCTAGAAGATAATAATTATTTCCATTTCGCTCCTTATCATTGACAAACGGATGAAACAAGACATGTGATAACAACGTAAATTTCATAAAATCCTCGTTAGGTGAGGCTCCTATACGAACATAGGCCACTGCCCGGAAATATCGAAAGATGCCAATGGGTAGAACAGGAACTGCCGGATTAAGGCTTTTCTTAAGGTGGCTAAGAGCGGCCGCTCTTTACGTTGTATAGTGCTAAAACTAGACTAGGGGGAGCAATAGACGTTGTAGTCTCTATTTCTGCGCGTATTCAACCCTCTAGCTCTGCTGGAGGTTTTTATTATCTGTTGATAAAGGGGGAATATGTCCATGGACAGCGGATCGAGCAGCCATCAGCCGCATAGGCGCCAACATCCTGTACTGAGGAAGAGCCGTCTGCTTGCCGCTCTTCAAGCGATACCCGACTTATTATATTCCCCCGAAAAAAATCGATGGCGGCGGGTTTATTTAAGTATGCGTATGTGACTTGAGCGGCATCGGTATACGGTTCCGGCTCCCTCTGGATTACAGGGGGAGCTTTTTTATGTATGTTCAAAACGAATCGATACCGTAGGGAGTCTGTGATGACCTGCGAGAGGAGGAATTTGCAATGGCACGTAAAGCGAAAATCAAAGATGATCTGGGTCAAAAAATCGCGCAGCGCCTCATTCAGGCATCCATCTCGCTGGAAGAAGACGTTATAGAAGAATGGAACACCCGCCCTCAAGGTCTGACCGAAGCCGAAGCGAAGGCGCGGATTGAGCATTGCGGCAAAAATCAGGCAGCTCGCGGCAAGCCGCCTGCTTGGTATATTCAACTGGCGTCGTGCTTTGCCAACCCATTTATTTTGATACTGCTCTTCCTGGGGGCCTTTTCTTATATCGCCGACCAGGATATTCAAGCCGTTCTCATTATATCAACGATGGTACCGTCAGTGTTATCATTACGTTCACCCAGGAATTCCGGTCCGCCCGGACCGCTGGCAGACAACGGGGTCAATGTGAAAGTTATCACGGGAGACAATGCGGCCGTCGCCTGCAAAGTATGCAAGGATGTCGGGATCCGCACCGAGGCGGTTCTGATTGGAGACGCCGTGGATGCCCTGACGGATGAGCAGTTGGCCGAGATCGCTGAGCTGACCACGGTGTTCGCCAAAATCAATCCGCTGTAAAAAGCGCGAATCGTTCGCGTCCTCAAAAGCAGAGGCCATACGGTCGGGTTCATGGGCGACGGAATCAATGACGCCGTGTCGCTGAAGGAAGCGGATGTAGGCATTTCCGTCGATACCGCGGTCGATATCGCCAAGGAATCGGCGGACATGATTTTGCTGGAAAAAAGCTTGATGGTGCTGGAGCGAGGCGTCATCGAAGGGCGGAAGACGTTCGGCAACATGATCAAATATATTAAGATGACCGCCAGCTCCAACTTCGGCAATATGTTCAGCGTTCTGGCCGCCAGCGCCTTCCTTCCCTTCCTGCCGATGCTGCCGATTCATTTGCTGCTGCAAAATCTGTTTTATGATATGTCCCAGCTCTCGATTCCATGGGACACGTTGGATAAAGAGTATTTGCGGAAGCCGCAAAAATGGAATGCCAAGTCGATCAGCAGATTTATGGTGTTTATCGGCCCGATCAGCTCGATCTTCGATATTGCGACATATGCCTTGATGTGGTACGTCTTCTCGGCCAATTCCGCAGACCAGCAAGCCTTGTTCCATTCCGGCTGGTTCATCGAGGGCTTGCTGTCGCAGACGCTGATCGTGCATATGATCCGCACCGAGAAAATTCCATTTGTCCAAAGCACGGCCAGCGTTCCCGTCCTGCTGCTCACAGGGCTGGTCATGGCATGCGGAATCGCGCTTCCTTTTACCGGAATGGGGTCCGCCATCGGCCTTGTGCCGCTGCCGCTGTCGTTCTTCCCTTGGCTTATCGCTACGTTGCTCTGTTATTGCGTGCTGACTCAGACGGTCAAGACCTGGTATATCCGCAAATTCGGAGAGTGGCTGTGAACTCCACAAAATTGCTTGACTTCCGCGGTAACATCGAACTGCCCCCATCATACGATATGGGTAATCATCGATGGAAGGAGATTGCGATCATGGAAGTTCCGATTACCGGATTTGTGCATCATAGCGAGGAGGGAAACATGCACTCCCACAAGTTATATATTACTTCGTGGAATGGGAGACCTGTGCATGTGCATGAATTTTCCGGCGTGACGTCCGTGGATTTCGGTCATCGGCATAAATACGCCGGAACGACGGAAGCAGCTCCGAGCGGAGTTCAGCATACGCATCAATATTACGCGGAAACCTCATTCGATGCCGGACATTCGCATATTATCAGAGGCACGACGGGCCCGGCCATTCCCCTGCCCGGGGGCGGGCATATTCATATGTTCGAAGGCGCCACGACAGTGAATGGAAGCACGCCCCACGTCCATCATTATGAAGGCAGAACGGGGAATGAAATCTCCCGTTAAGGCGCAATTTCCTGTTTCTTCATAAAATGGCCGTCCCGGCACATACTAAGCGGCAAAACGATATGTAAGGAGGAGCCATTTCTTGCGGATACAACAGATCGAGACCTTTCCGCTCTTCTATCGTCTTGCCCGGCCATATGGCGATGCCAATGGCCCTAAAATGTACCGGACGAGTTATCTTATCCGGCTGACAACCGACACCGGCGTTACCGGATGGGGAGAATGCGCCGACTGGCTGCCGACGCTGCACTCCGGCTTCCATGAACGGATTATTCCTTTTTTGACAGGCAAGCCGGTCGCCGAGCGCGGCGTCTGGCTGCGCACGATCCAGAATTGGCATTCGCGCGCGGCTGCAGCCGTCAGCATGGCCTGCACAGAAATTATGGCCCGAGCGTGCGGCCTGTCGGTGTGCGACTGTGGGGCGGCAAGCATCGGAATCGTGTGCCCGTCTATGCGTCTTTCCAATCCTACAGCGAAGAAGCGGATTGGAAGCGGCTTTCCCTGCAGCAAGTGGAAAAAGCATTGAGCGACGGGTTTGACAAGATCAAGCTAAAAATCGGCGGAAAGTCTGTCGCCGAGGATCAGGAGCATGTGCAGGAGGTGCAGAAGCTGCTCTCGGGCGGCATCGGATTGGCCCTCGACGCGAATCAGAGCTATGACGCCGCGGCGGCGCTGCAATGGCAGCCGCTGCTGCAGTCGTGGTCCAATCTGATGTGGCTGGAGGAGCCGCTTCCTATCAAGCAAGTCGAAGAGTACGCGCTGCTGAGACAGCGGATCGCCGTGCCGATAGCCGGGGGCGAAAATCTCGGGTCGGCGGCGGCCTTCCTGCCCTTGCTGATGCGCCGGGCGCTGGATATCATTACGCCGGATCCGCTGCATTTGACCGGGATCGACGAGTACAGGCACACGCTGTGCATGGCGCGCACCTTCGGCATGCGCGCGGCTCCGCACGCCTATGACGGGGCGCTGTCCCGCTTGTACGCCATGTTCGCCCAGGCATGTATCGAGCCATGGACCAAAATGGAAAACGATTCGATCGAGCCGGTGGAATGGGACGTGATGGACAATCCGTTCACCCGCCTTGTCCCGCTGCGGCCGGAGAACGGCGCCGTCACCCTTCCGGAAGGAGCGGGGATTGGAATTGAACCGGATCAAGACTTGCTCGCGTTCTATCAATGGGACGGCAGCTCCTATGCATAGGCATGCCGTCCCTCCCGGGCATCTGCACAAGCGGGCCGCTGTAACGTCCCTTCGGGCTGGAAAGGCGATTGGACAAGCTCCGCCTATTCCAGGGGGGCCCCTTGTCCTTCCTCGGGGAAGCGATACCTCCAGAACAATTCCCGGCTGTATCGAGCCCGGAACGACGGATCATCCAGCGTTCCGCCGCCAAGCAGGTGCCGGACCTGGGTTTTGTGCGCATGAATCGCATGAATCTTCTGCTCGACATAATCGCTGACATCGTGAATCTCGTCCGGCGGGCCGAGCAGCTTCTCTCGGCCGGACGCAATCGCGATGCACAGAACGCGGGGACGCTTGTCCGCCGCTATCCGCCCCACGGCCCGGACGACGGCGGCCCCGGTTGCGTCATGGTCCGGATGAACGCTGTACCCGGGATAGAAGGTATAGACGCATTCGGGCTCCAATTCCGCCAACAAGGCTTCGATCCGGTCCGCGAGCTTCTCTTCGTCTTCGAATTCTATCGTTTTGTCACGGTATCCCCACAGCCGCAGATCGCGAATTCCGATGCGGCGGCACCCTTCCTCCAGCTCTCCCTTGCGGATGAGCGGCAGCGTAGCCCGGTTCGCGAACGGAGGATCGCCCATATTCCGCCCCATCTCCCCTAACGTGAGGCAGGCGTAAGTGACAGCCGCTCCTTGATGAATATGCGCGGCCAATGTGCCGGCGATGATCCCTTCGTCATCCGGATGCGGCAGGATGACGGCAATATGACGCTGTCTGTTCATAAGATGTCTGCTCTCCTCTTCGTCATCTTAAAATGGTTCTTCGCTTAGCTGCAGACTGACGATCAGTCTGCCCTCCCGATCATGGCCCGCCATAATCAGCCTGGCGTGCGCGTGTGCTTGCTCGTCCCAATGGGTCAAGCCTTCCGCGTACACCCAGCCGTCCGGCGTCTTCAGTCCGACCCGGTACGGTCCCTTCCCGGCGATCGAGCCTTCGGCATAGCGGATGACGGTATTGGTAACGAAGGCGGAAGCGGTGTGCTTCGTCTTGTCGCGATGAGACGCATAGGCCCCGGTCGTCATCTCGAGATGGAGATATAGCGGCTTCTCTCGCCATAATTGCAGCACATGCTGCACCTTCTCTGGCTGTATCAATTGCATGTTCATTCCTCCGGACATGGAACAGCCCCTCGTCCGCCGGAAGGCGCAAGGGGCTATCTTCTTGATATCGTCGCCGACGTATGCATTGGCGGCGGTTATTGGAGTGGACCCATTTCTTTTAGTGTAACGGAATTTCAGAGTAATGGGAAGCGATCTTCAGCATATCCGGTCCGGAACGCGTCCCGTTCCTATTCAGTCCGCGGCTTCCCCGCTGGCAGATCCAGGTCATAATAGTCGTTCGCATTGCGGATTCGGAAGCCGCAGGATGTGTACAACCCAAGCGCATTCTCATTCTCCACCGCCACCTCGAGAGCTGCGCCCGCCGCTTCATTCCACCCGCCGAGCTGCATCCAGTATTCCGAGAAGTTGTATCTCGCTCCTTCGCTCTCCGCATATGCCCGACCGGAGTCCGAGCGCCGCTCGCAGATGAAGATAAGCTTCCCTGTATTCCGGCGGATGCATTCCTCCTGAGCGGCGCGAACCAGCTTGCCGAATATGCCTTGGCGGCGATACTGCGGATGCACCATTCCGCTCACTTCCACTTCGGACGATCGGAATTGATACAGGCCCAGAAATCCGACAACTTGCCCGCCTGCGTAATACAGAAAAGCAATGATCGCATCGTCCTTCCGGTCTTGCAGCATCTCCCAGTTCAGCTTCAGAATGATTCCGTCATGCTCATTGCATAGGTCAGCCAATTGACGAATGGCGGCAAGCTGCTGTGCATCGAGCCGCTTGAACGCGTGTTCGCCATCCTGGTTCATCGCCACTCATCTCCCTTTCTTTCACTGTCTATTTCCTATTTCCTTCTCAATAACCTCCGCCAGCTCGCGAACGGATTGCGATCCGAGATCGCCCTCGCCCCGCTTGCGCACAGACACGCTTCCATCCCGCTGCTCCTGCTCCCCGACGACGAGCATGTACGGAATTTTGCCGCGCTGGGCATCCCGTATTTTGAAGCCGAGCCGTTCATTGCGGCCATCGACTTCGGCTCGGATGCCGCGCGCTGCGAGCGCCTGCTTCACCTGAAGCGCATAATCCGTGAACTTCTCGGATACAGGGAGCACATTCGCTTGAACGGGCGCCAGCCACAGCGGGAACGCGCCGGCATAGTGCTCGGTCAAGATCCCGATGAACCGGTCGATGGAACCGTACATCGCGCGATGGATTACGACCGGGCGATGCTTCTGGCTGTCCTCGCCGATATAGGCGAGATCGAATTTCTCCGGCATCTGGAAGTCCAGTTGAATCGTTCCGCACTGCCAGCTCCGCTTCAGGGCGTCGAGGATATGGAAGTCGATTTTAGGCCCGTAGAAGGCGCCGTCTCCTTCGTTAATCCGATAATCGACGCCGCGTCGGTCGAGCACCTGCTTCAGCGCCCGCTCCGCCTCGTTCCACAGTTCCTCCGATCCCATCGAATCCTCCGGCCGGGTGGACAATTCGATTTTGTACTCGAAGCCGAATACGTTGTAGAGCTCGTCAATCAAGGACATGACTTCGTTGATCTCGCCTTCGATCTGATCCGGGCGGATGAAAATATGCGCGTCATCCTGGCAGAATGTGCGGACGCGAAGCATGCCGTTCAAGGCGCCCGACATCTCGTGGCGATGCACTTGACCGAACTCGCCAAGCCGGATCGGCAGCTCGCGGTAGGAGTGCAGGCCATGTTTGTAAATCAGCATATGTCCCGGGCAGTTCATCGGCTTCAGCGCAAATGTCGTCTCGTCGACCTTCGTGAAGTACATATTGTCCTTGTAATGATCCCAATGCCCCGACTGCTCCCACATCCGGTTATTCATCATGAACGGCGTGCGCACTTCCTCGTAACCGCGCTGCCGCTGCAGCTCGCGCGAGAAGTTCTCCAGTTCCGTGCGAATCGTCATCCCGTTCGGCAAATAGAACGGCATGCCCGGCGCTTCCTCGGAGAACATGAACAAGCCCAGTTCCGTGCCCAGCTTGCGGTGATCGCGCTTCTTCGCCTCCTCCAGCCGGTGCAGATGATCATCAAGCTGCTCCTGCTTCACGAAGGCCGTGCCGTATATGCGCTGCAGCATTTTGTTGTTCGCGTCGCCCCGCCAGTAGGCCCCGGATACCTTCTGCAGCTTGAACGCCTTGATCCGTCCGGTGGACGGCAGATGCGGACCGCGGCACAAATCAACAAATTCGCCCTGCTTATAAAGGCTGATGACCGCGTCCGCAGGCAAATCATGAATCAATTCCAGCTTCAACGGCTCTTCCCGTTGTTCAAATAGCCGCAGCGCTTCCTCGCGGCTGACCACTTGCCGCTCGATCGGCTCCATATATCCGCTGAATGGCTTGCGCCATGACATGCGCCGTACTGTGGCGCAGGATGCCGAGCCCTTCCGGGCTGTCCTGCGCAATGATTTCGACAAGGCTGTCATGCTCGATCGTCCGGTTCAGATCCACGAGCGCGCCGTCTATTTTGCCGGCAATGGCCTGCTTCTTCAAGCTGGCGCCGATCGAAGCCGCCACGTCCGCGATGGTCGTGCCTTGCGTATACCTCCTGTTCGAATTGTCTGGAAATGTAACCTTGATCTCCATGCTTCAGCCTCCCTTTCCTCCATACTGGTCCAAGCTTGATGAACGCACGCGGGAACGCAAAAAAACGCAGCTCTCCCTGACAGGGACGAGTGCGTTCCGCTCGTGGTTCCACCCTACTTCGACCTCGCATGGCCGCCTGGCCGCTTCGCTTCATTAGCCATGCAGATGCAAGATCCTTCATTGGACATCCGGTAACGAGGATGAGACGCTGCCGCTTACTGCCGCCGCGCGTGATTCGCTCGACGGGTTCAACGCCACGGCTGCAAAGGGGTAATGCCGCAACCGTAGCCGAAGAAGCTTGCAGCATGCGCCTCTCTCTCTGGACAGCCCGTGCAGGGAATCATGTCTTTGGTCATCGCCTTGTGAATATGGGAATTAATATTACACGCGCATTTCAAAAAAAGTCAAGTCCCTTGCTCACGCTGATTTTTCTGCAAAATATCGTTCGCGAGCTGCTCCAATGCCTGATACGGCGGGGTTCAACCTTTCAGCTTCTGATTCATGAATACGACTTCGCGGGCAAGTCTCTCCAGTCTGTCGCGAACATCCGGATCGGCGATCTGCCGCTCCGCGTTGAAATGATCGTCATGCAAATAAACGTAGCTTGGGGCGACGAACGCCCGCAAATAACCGGCGATCGGCTTCAACTGATTTTCGACGACGAGGTAATGCTGATACGTGCCGCCCGTCGCGACAAATCCCATCACTTTATTGTACAAGGCCGCGGTCGGAACCAAGTCGAACAGATTTTTCAGCACGCCCGTAATCGAGGACTGAAAAATCGGCGTCCCGATGATATAGCAATCCGCGGAGGACACGATATCAATAACGGTCTTCGTATCCCCCGTATACGCCGACGGATCTCTCCCGTCGCAGAACTGGACCTGATAATCCTTCATATCGAGATATTCGGTCTCGATGTCGGGATGGAATTGCTTCGCCGCCTGCAATGCGCTCTGCACCGCGATTCCGGTCTTCGAACCAACGATCGTTCCTGATATACCGAGTAATTTCATGCCCGACACTCCCTCTCTCCACTATCACTACGTTCGACATCCATATCATGGTTTTGATACTTTTACAACATTAATGTATAATAATTATGAACTACACGTATCGGCTTTGTCAATTCGAGGAGCGCGGCGGACATCTTCCATCCTAACCTATAGATACATTATCAACTTCTATGTTGACTATGTATGTGCCGCTCGTTAGAATATGATTTATTGCAATTGACAAGCATTGGCAAGCTTCATTTATGCAACGGAATTGCGGCGGAAGACAGAGGTTCCCCTCTCTCTTCCGCTCTTCTTGTTGACAGACACCCACACTGAAAGGAATGAGCAGGCACGATGAAAGACTACCGAGTGCTTCTTTTTTATAAATATGTTGCGATTCCCGACGCGGAAGCCTTTGCGGCCGAACATCTGCAATATTGCAAGGATCTCGGCGTCAAGGGGCGCATTCTGATTGCGAGCGAAGGAATCAACGGCACGCTGTCCGGAACAGTGGAGCAGACCGAACGGTATATGGCCGATATGCACGGCCATCCTCTGTTCGGCGATCTGCTGTTCAAGGTGGACGAGAGCGACGGGCATGCCTTCAAAAAGCTGTTCGTGCGTCACAAAAAGGAACTGGTTACGCTTCGTTACGACCAGAAGCTGGACCCCAATACCGATGGAGGCGGACGGCTAAGTCCGGCCGAGTTCCAGCAATATCTGCAGCGTGACGATGTCATCGTGCTGGACGGACGGAGCGGCTATGAGTATGATCTGGGCCATTTCCGGAACGCGATTCGTCCGGACGTGGACAGCTTCCGGGAATTCCCCGGTTGGCTTCGGGAGAATATGAAGGAGCATAAAGACAAGACCATCCTTACGTACTGCACGGGGGGAATCCGGTGCGAGATGCTGACCGCCGTCATGCGCAAGGAAGGCTTCGAGGATGTATATCAATTGGACGGCGGCATCGTCACTTACGGCAAAGACCCGGCTACGCAAGGCCGGCTATTCGATGGAAGCTGCTATGTGTTCGACGAACGGATCTCGTTTCCGATCAACCATACGGACGAGAACGTCGTCGTGGGCACCTGCTATCATTGCGGCCAGCCGACCGAAAATTATATCAACTGCGCGGATGATACCTGCCATCGCCAGCATCTGTGCTGCGATGCATGCCAAGATAAGTACGAAGGGTATTGCTCCGAGGAATGCCGGGAGCATGACTCGGCCTCCGCGGCAGCAGTCCGCTAATAAGGCGGTGATGGCCCATGATGAATAACGCGCCGCTCTCGACGCGCGAGAAAATCATGAACATGCTGAAGACAGACGGCGAGCTGAGCGCCAAAGCGATGAGCGAGCGGCTGGGAATCACCTTGATGGCAGTGCGCCGGCACTTGAATACGCTGGAACGCGATCATTTGATCGAATCCGGCACCGTCCGCCAGCCGATGGGACGTCCGATGGCCGTCTATCGTTTGACTCCGGGCGCCGATGATTATTTTCCGAAGAAATATCATGCCGTCGCCTTGGAGCTCCTGGCCGAGCTGGCTCGCGATTCCGGAGAAGACAAGGTGAACCGCTTGTTCGATCTCCGGCAGCGCTCCTTGTTCGAACAATACGAGTCCCGCCTGCGCGGAAAGGATCTCGCCGATAAGGTCGCGCTGCTGTCCGATATTCAGAATGAGAGCGGCTATATGGCCGATTGGGATAAAATAAGCGAGAACGAATTCGTCTTGACCGAATACAATTGCCCGATTGCCCGAATTGCGAATCAGTATAACCATGCCTGCGCTTGCGAGCTCCGGGTGTTCGAGGATTTGCTCGGAGCGGAAGTGGAACGGACGTCCTGTCTGGCCAACGGAGACAGGAAGTGCGTCTACCGAATCCAGGCGGCCAATGGCGGAATCCAGTCAGCCAAGGGGGGAACATCATGAACAATATGGGCTTCGTCATCGTGGAAGTCTGCGCCAATAACGGCATCAATTCTGACGCTCTGGAGCAGTTCGAAGCGGAAAACCCGGACATTCCCGTCCTCCGCATGGAATGTCTGTCGCTGTGCGGCCTGTGTGCCCGGCAGCCTTATGCGCTCGTCAATGGCAAGCGCGTTACGGCGCGTTCCGTGAACGAATGTCTTGACCGCGTGAAGGAGAAAATCGCGGCTGAACTGGATGAATATGCGGAGGAAGATCCGTACGAAGAATAAAGGAAACGCAAAAACCAGTAAAACACATCTCATTGTGTCTTACTGGTTTTTTTCGTACGGTTATTTCAATGCGATGCCGAATTCCGAGCCTGGAGCCCCGGCGAATACGATCGTGCCGTTCTCCGGCAGCGTCACTTCGTTATTGCCGCTGACGACCGTGAAGTTCACGCACTGGCCCTGCTCGTCATAAACCGCGAACGCGCCCTTCGCCGGGAGCGCAACGGTCATCGTCTTGCCCGCGGCCGATTTCGGAACCGTGAACCATTTGGCATGCCCGTCCGCTTGCAGCGTGACCTTGGATTGTTTGCCTGCGTGGATCGGCTTTACCTTCGCCCCGCTCACATACAATCTGCCGGCCGTCTCCATATATTCAGAGCCATGCTGCGTGAAGAAGCGGGATTCAGCCAGATCCCGGCCCATCATCACCGGGATCTGAAGCTGGCTCGCTGCCGTGTTCGGTCCCGTTATTTTTTTGTCCCCCAGATAGCCCGGCAGTTCGTCAGTACGGGCAATCTGTACCGTCGGTTCCATCATGAGGTACACGACGGAAGTATACTTCTCGTTCACAAGATAGAACGTCATTCCTTCCCGCTTCGCCCAAGCGCGGGCCGTCTCCTTCGGCAGTTCATGCTTTTCCAGCTTCTCGGCAGCGTAGTAGGATGCGGCAATCTGCCCGAGTCCCGGCATCGTCACATATTCTCTTAACCACGGGTAAGTGCGTCCATTCTTCTCCGTGACGAAGCTGACCTTGGAAGTTCCGTTCTCGTTGACAAAACTTCCATCCGCCGTATACACATATTTTTCCTTCGAATTGTCCATTATAAAGCTCACCGGCAGGGTCAGCTCTCCGTTTTTCTTAATATCTATCCGGATATTCTGGCCGGAAAGGCCGTAATAGCCTGCATACTTCGCCACCTGTGGGGGCATCTTCGCCTTGACCGGCTTGCCGAAGGACTTTTCCGGCTTGAAGGCTTTGATTGCTCCCTTTTCTTTGAGCGCATGCAGCAGCAATTCGCTCGCCAGCAGTTGGTTCAACACACTGGAGCCGCCGGAGGACAACACCGCCGCCGCCATGTCCTGCTCCGGAAGCACGACAAGTGACGCATGATACAGCACCGTGTCCCCGCCCTTGGCCAAGCCTGTCATTCCATACCGGTTGAACGGGAACAACTTCACGCTGTCCCAACCCAGGCCGTAGTTGAAGTCACTATCCGTCTCTTCCGGCCACATCCCCTTCCTGTACTCCTCCTGTGCCATCGACTGTACCGCCTGGTCGGAAAGGATGCCGTTCGCCCGGCCCGTAAACAATTGCGAGAAGCGAGCCAGATCTTCCGCCGTGGAATAAATCCCTCCAGACCCGATTGCATTGACGGTCTCGTTCGGAAGCTGTCCTGGATAGACTGGGAAATAAAGCCCGGCCATTTCGTAACCTTTCAGATCGTCCTGCGGTGTTTTGGTATGGGTCATCTGCAATGGTTCGGTAAAATATTGGTGAATAAATGCGGTAAAATCCATGCCGCTGACTCTCTCTACCAGAATCTCGGCCAGCGTAAATCCGTCGTTGGAGTAGACCGAGAACGCTCCCGGATCCGCCTTCAGCTTCTGGGCGGATAATTGCTTCAGCAAGTTATCGTGCGCATAGGTGTCATTGTCCTCGAACAAAAAAGAACTTGCAAGGCTGGAGCCTTGCAAACCGGAGGAATGGTTGAGCAGCATGCGCGGCGTAATCTGCTTGTACCGCTCATCCTTCATCGTGAAGTCTGGAATGTACTGGACCAAGGGCGCATCGAGATCGATCTTCCCTTCGTCTGCCAGTTTCATGACGGCAGCGGCCGTAAACACTTTGCTCGTCGATCCGATCGCATACATCGTATCCTTGGTAACGGCTTCTTCCCTTCCATATCATTCCTGCCGGTCTGACCGGACACGATGAGCTTGCCATTGTCAATGAGCGCATACTGGACGCTGACCGTGCCGTACGATTCGGTGAGCAGCGCCGCCTTCTCGGCCGCGATCTTCTCCAAGCCTTGGGCGGCCGCCGCGACAGGGCTGCTGGCTGCCGGGGAAGCCATCGCAGCTGAGGGCATGATCATGGACAGCGCAAGCAATGCGGCGAGCACCCAAGAAAGTCTTTTCTTCATTCCAGTTCCTCCTTTATTGTGTATCTAACACTTAGTACGATCTGCCAGCGCGATCGGTTCAAATAAATTGGAAAAAATTGAAACAGGAACGAAAAACGCCCCTTCCTGATCCGCAGATCCAGGAAGGGGCTCCGATGCCCGCATTCACGGGCCGCGATGTCAACGCCTATTCAGTTCAACTCCATTCCATGCCGGTTCTCAAAGACCCGAATGGCGCATACCGGGCGGAAGCCCGCCCGCTTGTACAGGCCTGCTCCCGCTTCGGAAGCTTGCAGGACGATAAGACCGTCATGCCAGGTCAAGATGTCGGACACAATATGATGGAACATCGCCGAGCCGAAGCCTCGCTTCCGGTATTCGTCCAAGGTCGCGATATCGTATATGCCGACGCTGTCCCGGCTGCGTATGGTCGAGCCAACGCTCACAGGCGTGCCATCGCTCAGCACTCCGATATACAATGCCATCTCAGGCCGGGTCCATAGCGGCGATTCGGCAAGCCGATCATAGTACAGGTTGACATGCTTGGCTTCGCTGCCGTCCCCGAACAAAGACGACAGGACCGCTCCAAATTGCCGCACTTCCCCCGGAGTCCGAACCTGCTTCACGGTAAAGCCCTCCGGCATCTGCGCTTCCGGCGACAGATCCTCCGCGTACGCATACATGCCCTCATTGATCTCCGCCTGACTTAGCCCGGCATTTTCAATCGCAAGCCGGGGTCTTCCGCCCAGCGGCTCCCAGCACCATAGCGACATCGGGAACGCACGCGCCGCAAAATAATCCGTCATCTGCCGCACAGCGCACTCTGATCCGGCGTCATCTGCCCGCAGAACGCCAATATTGAACGTATCCGCGGGCATGCCGCAATCGACCAGCAGATATTGCTCCGTTGCCTGCACGGACATGCCTTCGCTCTCCCGAGCGACAAACGAGACTTTATCCATAAAATTATTTTGAATGTAAGCGGAAATCCGTTGATGCATTTCTTTCATTCCAACTTGCTCCTTATCTTATGAAAATCGTAAGGATCGCAAGTCTGCCGTCAAAACAAAATAGCCCGTCAGAATGAATATCGGCGATATTTTAACAATAGCTCCATGCAGCTATCGCCATCTGTTATCGTGCAGACGTTGCATGGAGCGTTCGGAAGATGATGGCCGATGGAAAAAACATACGATCACCCTTTCTTGCGTTCGATAAGAAAAGCGGTTGGGAGAATCCTCCCATCGCATTTTCATTATAGGGCGGTGTCCGCGATGGCGCAATCGCACAGCGCCAGCCGCATGCCTTCCTCTGCCGCCCGGCCGCAACCGGACAACATTCTTTTTCCATGCTGCATATTGGGGGTTGAAAGCGACGCCGCGTCAGCGGTTATACTCGACCAAGGCTTGGAGAAAGGGGAAAAAAACAGTGAAGCAAAGAAACATGGCGGCCCGCGTTCTCACGCTGGCGCTTGCCGCCGTCATGGCGTTCGGTCCGTCCGCCGCGGCACAGGGGACTCAGAACATCGGAACGAAGCCGCCAACCGAGCCATTCGGTCCCAGCGTTCTGAAGGAAGTGGAGGCATTTGCGGATGCGTTTTTTGCAAGCGATTCTTTTCGCTCGTCCGGCGCTCCCGGCGCGGTCGTTGCCATTGTGAAGAACAATCAGGTTCTTCTCGATAAAGGGTATGGCATGGCGAACGCCGAGAAACGGATACCGATGACGGCGGATACGGTCGTCCGGATTGCCTCCATCAGCAAATCGGTTACTGCGACAGCGGTCATGCAGCTCGCCGATCAAGGCCGGATCGGGCTGGATGACAATATCGAAGCTTACTTGGGCGAAGGCTTGAAGCTGAACAATCCGTTCAAGGAACCGGTAACGGTCAAGCATTTGCTGACCCATACAACCGGCTTCGATTATACGGATATGGATGCGAAGGATATCCATACCGATTTTGACCAATATACATCGATGGAGCAATATCTTCGGGAGCGCATGCCGTCCGTCGTGCGGAAGTCGGGCGAGATGTTCAAATATGACAACATTGCCAATCTGCTGCAGGGCTATATTGTCGAGCAGGTCTCGGACATGCCGTTCGAGCAATATATGGAGAACAATATATTCAAGCCATTGGGCATGACGCATTCCGGCTTCGTCCTGGATCCGGGCACCCGATCCGCCATGGCCGTCGGCTATGACTCTTCGGGCCAGGCGATCGCACCCTACGCCTATACGCCGACCATCGCTCCGCACGGAAGCATGCATTCGACCTCTCGCGACATGGCCAGGTTCATGATGGCCCATCTGAACGGCGGCGAGCTCGATGGCCATCGTATTCTATCCGGAACGGCGGCAAAGGAGATGCACCGCTTCCAGTATGCCATCCACCCGAAAAAGCCCAATATGACCTATGGGTTCGAAGCGGCGCTGCATCCGCTGCATAATGGACGGCACGTGATCGAAAAAGCGGGAGACACGGACGGATTCTCTTCGTGGATGTGGCTGCTGCCGGAAGAGAAAGTCGGAGTCTTTATCGCCTATAATACGAAAAACTCCCATTTGCGAGTGGAGTTCATGCAGGCATTCATGAACCGCTTCTTTCCTGAAGAGTCGGCCAATCCGGTCTTCCTTAAGCCGAGCCGCCCGGAGCTGGAGCGGTTCGCCGGCCTCTACCGCGACGCGCGCAAAGGAATGAACCTGACCCGCATTGCCGCATCCGACGATGGCAAGCTGCTCGTCGAGGACAGCGTTGGCGGCAAAGTGGAAATGCGGCAGATCGATCGGCTGCTGTTCATCGATGACTATGGATTGACCATGGCATTCAAGGAGCGGGAGGATGGCTCGATCGGATATATGATGTATCTGAATCCGTACAGCATGGCGGTGAAGACTCCGGAGCAGTCCCCTATCACCGGCATCCCGGCCGCTCAGCCTTACCGCGATGCGATGGAACAACTGCAGAAGCTGGGCGTGCTGAAGGGGCAGGCGGATCTTGGGCCCGATAGCGAGGAAGCAGTGACCCGGGGCGAATTCGCCCGCCTGCTGACCGGCATGCTCGATCTGCCGCTGTCCAGGGGCGCGGCCGCATTTACGGATATCGAAGCCAACCCGCACCTGAGGCATATCAATACATTGGCAGAGCGCGGAATCATCAAGGGCGCGGCCGGCGGCGCATACGAACCGGATCGCGCGATCAGCCGGCAGGAAGCGGCAGCCATCCTGTGGCGGACGCTCGTCCAGGTCGCTCCGGCGAAGCCTTCCGAGGCGGCGCTTGCCGGGACAGCCGATTCCTGGGCGGCGGAAGCGGTTCAGAGCATCGCGGCCCGCCAGTTGTTCGGTCCGGATACCGTTCCAGGCCCAGACGGCCGCATCGATGTCCGTGCCGCGGATCCGCTGCTGCGCCGGGAAGCGGCATATATGCTGTACCACGCCTTTCAAGGGTTATACCGCGAAGGCGGGTTGTTCTAACGAAGAAGCAGCTCCCGATGAGCATGGGAGCTGCTTCCTATGGATGTCCATGATGGACGATATCTTCTAAGACTCTTCCTTGCGCTCGAGCAATTCGAGCAGAAACGGCTTCAAGTCTATGATGCGCAAATGCTCCGGCTTCCGATCGGTGCCGCAAATAATCAGCGGCACGAGCGACTCCTCGCTTCGCATCGACCCATGGCCCCCGCCGCCTTTATGCGTCGGGGAGCTTCTATCCGCCAGCTCATAGCCCGGCTTCGCGGTGACGACGAGGAACTCTCCCTCATGGGAGTGCAGCGCCGCCGATAAGCGCCGCAGTCCGTCCGGATATTGACCGTAGCCAATCTTCTTCGCCGCGGAATCAATCCGCAGATCCATCACCTTCGCGTCGCCTTCGATCCTCCATGCCTGCCCATAGGCATCAAGGAGCGGCCCGTCCGCACGGTACCGCATCTCCTGTCTCTTATTCCCTGGAACTGCATGTACCCAGCCGTTATCCTTCCACGCGATCAGGTCGATACGCGGATCGGAAGACAGCGCATCGGCTACCTTTCGCAGCGGCTTATCTTTGCCGTTCGTGTAAATATAGGCCATCGTCTCATTGACCGCGAGAATCAAGTCGGTCTCATCGGATACCGGCTCGCCCGGCCGCAGCACGTTATAGCCGGCAAGGAGAGAAGGCAGCTCGATGACCGGATTGTCCCGGGCAGGCAAAATGGACGTCATGCCGCTATCCCCGGCAACGATAAATACCGCCTGCCGCAAAGCGTCTTCCATCGAGCCGAATTCTTCGAGCAGCGAACGAAGCTGCCGGTCCACTTGTCGGACGCCCCTTCGTTCCCCGGGTCCATTCTTGTGCAGCTTCTGATCCAGATCCGGCAAATAGACAAATAAAAAATCCGGCAGTTGGTTGTGGCTTATCAAGTATCTCGCCGCTTCCACGGAATATGCATTATTCAACCCTATACGACGGGTAATGCCGTCGCGAAGATCAACCTTCCCCTCGAACGGGTTGGAAAATGCGCCGAGCGCCAACAGATCGGGGCCTGTCACCTCTATCTGCCGCGGCAAGGAGGCAGGACGCTGAATCCAGGCGGGAATCGATAAGGTATGCTTCTTCGTCCCTCGGAAAATCAACCCGTTAATGGAGCCTGCTGTCTGCCCGCGCCGGGCCAGGTCCTCATAGATGGTCGGAACTTGGGGATTCAGATGCGAGCCGTTCAGATGCAGCAGCAGATCTGTCAATACCGGGTTAATGCCGTGCTTCACCACCTCCATCGGGCCCGTCCCGTAATTAATGACTTTCTTCTCGGACGATGAATACCAGGTCAGTCCCGGGATTCGATGCTCGTCGGGATACGTTCCCGTCAGCAGAGAGCTGTCAATCGTAACGGACATCGTCGGAAAAGAAGAGACCATGTTCTTATAGTATTGCCCGTGCTCGACAAGAAATTGGAACGCAGGCAGCTCATTCCGTTCGATGCCCCGATCGATGGCTTGCGCCATCAAGGAATCGATCATCAGATAGATAACCTTCTTGGAACCGGTGCCTGGAATGGACTGCAGTTGGATTCGGTCTTCCTTCGCTTTCGGTTCGGGCTTCTGGCATCCGGGAGCGATTGCCAAAATGCAGAGCAATACAATAAAACACCTCATTTTGAGCCGCAAGTACGTGTCACCCCACCTATACATGAAGTAGGCTACGAGCCAATGGCAGGCGGAGACCGATGAATCTGCGATCTCCGGAAAACTTCCCTGCCGACTTGGCATGAATAACCTCATCCTACCTATAGGGTGCGAATAAAACGGGCTTTTATGCTGTTTTTATGGAAAAATACGCCGATGGCGCAGGCGGCTGATGCTGCACGTTCCTCATGCTATTTACCCGCAGGGCGCATCTGCGGATCCGAAAGATACGGGAACTTCACCTCCGGGTACTCCGAGCTTGGACCCTGCAGGAGCTTGCCTCCGTTTCCTTTGAGATGCTTGTTGAAGAAATCGAGCACATATCGATGGATAATGTCTGCTCCTCTCTCCCCCTTTATGTCGCCCGCCATGCCGATGTAGCGGAGCAAGCCCGAGAACAGCGGGAAATCCGTGAAATTATAATGGGCCGCCCCCTCGATGCACACCAGCGTCGCTCCCTGCTGGGCCACGCGATCGATCAGGCGTATTGCGTTTTCAAGCCGTGCAGCATCTCCCGCGTCAAGTACATTTTGCTCAATTCTTCGTCCGTGATCGTCTTCTCGTTTATCTGCTCGATTTGCCGCTTTCTCGCCATAAAATCTTCCGCTTCCATAAACAGAAACGGCTTCGGAAGAGTTCCTTTGTCTTCCACATCATAAAGAGCGCCATCCATGTTGATCCCGGCTTTGACGCGCGGGTTCGCATAGATCGCTTCAAAAGCCGTGGCCCCTCCGAACGAGTGCCCCATCATGCCGATCCGGTTCAAGTCGTTTTTCCCTTGCAGCGGGCTTGACATCGTGCCGTCATGGAGCAATTCCAGTTGATCGATGAGGAAGTCCACATCTTGCGACCATACGGCGCCCGTGCTGGGAGCGGCATCAAAATATCCTGAGGCCGAGAACGGTTCCTCGAAGCCCTTGCCCATCAAGAAGCCTTCCAGCGAGTGGTTGTTCGGAAAGCCGATCGAGAAGCCGGTCAAGTTAAGCATGCGGCTGACTTCCCCCAACATCGCGGACGCGATGCCTCTGCTGCGGTAAGCCGGGTCGACGTATAAGAAGCTGATTTTCCCGTTCCGGTTCACGCACATTCCGCCAACCAGCCTCTCGTCCAGATAGGCGTCGATAAAGGAGTTGTTTTCCGATAGCCGATTATAGTCGAAATCATTCTGCCAATTGATATGGAAGTGAAGCCACCCCTGAACCTCCCGTTCAAACTGGTCCTGCGACAGGCTCCTTACTGCCAGCCCCTCCACATGTGCCGAAGCCAATCCCGACAGCTCCTTCCGTTGATAATACGACAGATCATATATTTTACGGTAACCGAGCTTGCGGTAAAAGCTGAGCGCGCGATCGTTGCCCACGATCACTTCCAGGAAGAGCTGGCTGCAGCCGCAAGCGATCGCCTCCTCCTTATGCCGGGCGAACAATTCCTTGCTGACGCCGCAGCCGCGGTAATCGGGATGAACGGCCAACGTCCCGCACCGCATCGTCTTGCGTCCTTCGTACAGCTTGACTCCACCGAGAATCACCCCGACCGGCTTGCCATCGTCCAGCGCGAGGAAGGAATGCTCCGGCTGATTCCCTTCCGGGCCGAAGAACCGCTTAACGAAGTCTTCCTGATTGATATCCATCGGTACGATGTAGTCGGAAAAGCCGATGCGAAACGCTTCATAGGTTAAATCCATAGCCGCTTCCGTGCAGCGGGCATATTGAATCATCTATAACACATCCTTCAGCCATTTTTTGCTGGCGCCATCCAGCGCCTGAAGAGCGCGAATTTCCTTCCCAATAGATTCTCTTCGAGCCTTCGTGCCGCACGCTGATGCGGCCTTCTGGATCCAGCCCCGTTCCCCCTTCCCGCACTTTGTTCAAGCCAGCAATCCAAGCTGGCGCGCCTTCTCGATCGCTTCCACCCGGTTGGAGGCTTGGAGCTTGGAATAGATGTGGATCATATGGGTCTTGACCGTGGCAACCGAAATGCAAAGCCGCTCCCCGATCTCCTTGTTCCTCAATCCCGAGGCCGCGGCTTGAAGCACCTCGCGCTCCCGCTCGGTCAGCACATCTTCTCCGCCGGAATCCCGCTTCCAGCACGAGCTGACGCGCTGGATGAACGCCTTCTCCTTCGCCAGCAGGTCCTGTTCCTTCTCCTGAAGCAGCCGATGAAGCGCCTGCTGCGCGGCTTCTCCGGCCAACAGGTAGAGATAGGCAATCTCGTTCGCATAGCTGTAATGAACGGCTTCGCGGATGAGATTTATTATTTCGGGACTCGGCCGACAGCCTTCCCGATGCAAAATCATAATCTTGTGCAGCAGGGCATCGACCAGGAGCAATGGAAGCTTGCGCTTGCGCGCCTGCATCAGAATATCATCGGTCTGCTTCAGCGCTTCCTGCGTTGCTCCCCGGGCGGCCAGCACTCTGGCATAGAGCAGCCGCTCATCATAACGCAGCCTGCCTCTTGCTTCCCCTTCCTGCACGCTGTCCAGGAACCGCTGCAGCAGCTCGGAATCCGGCTCCCCGAGGGTCAACTGGTATCTCAGCAGCGATAGATGGTAGTAAGGATGATGGCGGAACGCCGGATCGTCCCCTATCTTTCTCATCAGCTCCGCCGCCGTCCGCGTATCCCCCCGCAGCAGGGCCATTTCCAACCGGTTGTAGGCATACCCCATTTCCATGGAAGGGTAATTGCCACGAAGCTGGCGCTCCACCTTCCCGAACCAATGTTCCGCCTCTTCGAGCCGCATCATTTTCATATAAATGCCGCCGATTCCGATCAGATACGTCCCCATTCCCGGCGAGAGATATGGATGATCCTCGGTCAATTGGAACAGCGAGGCATACAGCCGTTCGCAGGCGGCGAATTCACCGATGGCTTCAAGAAGCTGGCATTTGCACGTCAACGCGAAGTAGCGAATATACGGATTCGGGCTGCACTCCTCCAGGGCCAGCGCCTGCTCGACACAATTCAGCGCTTGCGCGTATTGATCCCGGAGGCCGAGCATCATGGAGCTCGTCACGTAAATAATCGCTCTCGTCGGAGCAGACAATCCGATCGGTTTCATCTCCTCCAGAGACCAGGGCTCGAAGTCCAGGCCGGGACCGGTCTCGTCCATGAAGAAGCGGGTGAACTGCAGGACGCTCCCATCCACTTCCCTGCCGGGCTCCGATTGCAGCGATTCCAAGAGCAGCCGGCATTGGTCGAACTCCTGATTGCAGAAATGGTAGAACAGCCGCTGGAACAGCAAATCCCGGTTAGCGCTCAGCCAGGCCAACGGAATCTGCCTCAACAGCACCCAGCCCTGCATCGACTGCGGCATGCGCGCGATGACGTCCATCGCTTCCGGATACCGCCAGGCCTGGATATAATGCTTCACGCTCTCGGCCAAATCGCCCCGCTGCTCATAGATCGCCGCCGCCTTGGCATGCAAATCGCGAATCGCCGCTTCGCCTTCCGCGGACAGCCGATATCGCAAAAATTCGCCGAATACATGATGATACCGGTATAAACCGGCTGTCTCGTCAATCGTGACGAGGAACAGATTTTTATCCTGCAGCCGGTCGATGAACATCCTCGCATTCCTTATGCCGAGCAGGCCACTGCAGATCGCTTCATCGAAATAGCCAAGAATGGACGTATGCAGCAGAAACCGCGTCTCTTCTCCGTCCAGCGAGCGAAGAATTTCATTGGATAAATACGTCACCATATATTTGTTGAGCCCGCTGCCATGACCGGATGGGAGCTCGGTCTTATGGGACATCGCAAGCGCAATAAGCTGCAATCCTCCCGCCCAGCCTTCCGTCTGCGCATTCAATCGGCCTGCCGTGTCATCATCCACCTCCAATGCCAACGTCTGCTGCAGGAACCTTGCCGCCTCCTCATCTGAAAATTTCAGGTCGGATTCGTTGATTTCCGCATATTGGCCGTCCATCATCGATTCACCCAAATACAGCTTCGGCGCTTCGCGGCTCACCAGCACGAACCGGACCTGCTCCGGACTGTACTTGATGAAAAATTCCAGGGAACGAAGCACCTCCTCCTTATCGAGGACATGGGCGTCATCCAAGACCAGCGTCAGCGCTTCCATCTGATGGAGCTGATTCACGATCATGGTCAAGATCGTCTCCATATCATGCTTGTGCGGGATCGCTTCGAATACTTGATACAAGTCGTCGGCGCTGCTGCCCAGATCCTCCTTCAAGGCCCCCAACACGTAGTACCAGAACGAATACAGGTCATTATTGTCCTCGTCCAGCGCAATCCAGCGAAAATGACGCTGGCCCGCTTCCTTCATATAGGAGGTGAGCAGCGTCGTCTTCCCGCTCCCGGCGCTTCCCTGCACGACAACGACCTTATATTCCTGCGCATGCCGCAGCTTGGCGAACAGACGCTCTCTCCGAATATAATGCTTGCGCGGAACCGGCGCCATAAGCTTGGCCGAAATCAACCTGATGCGATCCATTTCTCCTCTACCCCACTTACTTGTGTACTGCCGCATGACGGGAACCCAGCATCTGGGAATCCGCTTCTCTTACTATACCACGCCGGAGCCGCTGGCACGTATCAATATCTTCCCGCCTTGCATCTTCTTCTGCAAATGATGGCGCCGGCCGCGAACAGGATGCCGGAGAGGATCAGCACATATAGCAGAGGCATGACCGCGTCTGCATACGCAGCCCGCTCCAGGCTGGTCACGGCAGCCATATACTGGCGCTGCGGCAGCCAATAGGTCAGCGCGTTCATCGCCCCTTCGTGCTCTACGGCGTAGAAGCCGCCGGACAGAAGCGATGTGACGAGAATCAGGCTGGAAGCCGTCGTAACCGCATTGTCGGTATCGTCGATACAGACCGTAATGAACAGGGCGAACGCGGATGCCAGCAGGGACAATACGGCGATAAGCCAGCCGTATTGCAGCAGCGTGAAGCCGATATCGGCACGCGGAAGGAGACTTGCTCCCGCAATGCACAGATAGGCCGGAACGCTGATAAGAAGGAAGCAAAACAGAGCCTGCACCGCAAGATAGCTCATGACGGACAGCGGCGAGGCCGCAATTCGCCGCAGCGTGCCCTGCGTCTTGTCCTCCGCAAAGAAATTCATATAGAACATGCCCTGCAGCAGCACGAACATCATGAGAAAGCCGGCAATGTTCGCCCCGGCGCCCCGCTTCTTCGCTTCCGGCAGCGGCTGTTCCGGATACTCCAACGCTTGCCGCACCATCGTGGCATACGCTTCGCTCTTGATCGTCTCGATCGTGTAGCTCCCGTCTTCTTCATCGATGATGACGGCATCATATTTGTTGCGCACCAGCTCGGACTTGCGCGGCACTTCCGCGAGCCGTTTCACCTCGAAATCGCGCAAACCGGCAAGGGAAGCCTCATCCGGCTCGGAAGCGGCCGTTACGAAGGCGATGCTCCCCCTCGAATCATGTGCCGTTGTCAACAGCAGCGCGGCGCCAACCGAGGCGATCGTCATCATCGCCGTTATCGCCATAATCGCCTTGCGGCTCATTAATCTCAACCAATTATGATGAAAAACATATGCCATTTCCCTCATACATAGTCCTCCGCGTGAAAAATCCGGCTGCAGCCCCACAGCAGCACAAGCGAGCCGGCGGCGAAGCCGCCCAGCACCGGCAAGACCATGCCGGCATCCTGATCGTAGATGACGCGGAACACCGCTTCCGCCACCCATTTCACCGGCGAGAGATAGGATAGAATCTCCGCGGCGCGGCCCAGGCCGTCCCACTGGAAGAACAGGCCTCCGATCAGGGCCAGCAGGTTATTGACGAAGCTCAAAATTTTATTGCTTGTCTCCTCGCTCCGGCAGAGGCAGCACATCAACACGCCGAGGGCGGCGGAGAACAGATTGAAGCCGATGAGAATCAGCGCGACCGCGATCCAGCCGCTCCCGCCGTAGTGAACATCAAGCAGCCAATGGGCCAGGGCGAGCAGCAGCAGCGTGCTCAGCGTCGAGAAGCAGAAGGTGGCTGCGATTTTGGACAGATACAGATAGGCAGTTCGCACCGGAGCGTGCAAAATCCGCAAGTTGCTCTTCTTCAAGCTTTTTTCCATGAAGCTGTTCGAGGCGATCATCGATACATTCAGGGACGTAAACAGGAGAATGGTCACCCCGTAATAATCGTAGGAGGTCACTTCGCCGCCGCCATAGATGCCGCGGGCCAAATATCCGAGAATGAGCATCAGCAGCAGCGGGAACACCGAATTCGACAGGAGAAGCACCGGATTCAACGCCAGATTAACGATGTCGCGCTTCAGAATGACGAGGAATCTGTACAGAGTTGACGGCATCTGCGTCGACCTCAATCCCGCAGCGTCCGGCCGGTCAGCTTGAGGAATACCATTTCCAGGCTGGCGGACGCGCTCGTCAAATTGATAATTTTCATTCCCCGGCTCATCAGAAGCGCAATGATTTTATCGAGGTTCTCGATTCCCTTTAAGGTCGTAATCCGGATGCGGTTATTGTCTGCGTACACGTTTTTCACTCCATCGATCCGGTACAGCTCATCCGGATCGGCCACGCTCGCGTCCTCCACTTCGACATCGTAGAGCTTCTCTTCCCCCAACTGCTCCTTCAGTTCGTCCTTCGTGCCGCTGGCGATCATGCGCCCGTGATCGATGATGATGATGCGGGTCGCAATCTCTTCGACCTCTTCCATATAATGCGTCGTATAAATGATGCTGGCCCCTTCGTCGCGCAGCGCCTTGATCGATTCCAAAATATGATTGCGCGATTGCGGATCGATCCCGACGGTCGGCTCATCCATAATGATGAAGCGGGGCTTGTGTGCGATCGCGCAGGCGATATTCAACCGGCGCTTCATGCCGCCGGAGAATGTCTTCGGCTTCTCCCGCTTCCGCCCGGACAACCCGACGAAGCCGAGCGCTTCCTCAGCGGCCCGCTGGAGCGGTTCGCCGCGCAATCCATACAAGGCGGCGAAGAACTTCACATTCGCCTCCGCCGGAATATTCTCGTATATCGCGATATCTTGCGGGACAATGCCGAGGCTCTTCTTGAACCGGGCCGGATGCTTCTCCACCCGTTCCCCCTGGAACCGGATTTCTCCGCCGTCATATCGCAATAACGCGGCCAAAATATTGATGGTCGTGCTTTTCCCCGCTCCGTTCGGCCCAAGAAAGCAAACGATCTCTCCCGGAAAAATCTCGAACGAAATGTCCTGCAGCGCCCGGAAATCGTTGAAGCGCTTCTCCAACCCCGTCACCTGCAATATCGGTTGACTCATGCGTATCCCTCCTTCTGGCCTTCATGTTACGACGAAGGGACAAAAAAAGAATCAACCGTTCGGTTGATTCCGAAGGTTGATTCTTGTCTCCGACGCAGTCACATGGCTTGCCCGGACGGTTGGGCATGCTTGTGGATAAGAGAAATCTGGCCCGCATGCAGGCCGGTATGATAGAGCAGCCGGCTGACCGCCTCCAGCGGCGTCGAGGCTCCCATCGGCGAATCCACCGCCGCCTGCCAAGCCTCCTCGGGCAGCTCGCGCATCGCTTCCGTCACGTGTTCGTTCGAGGCGCGCAGCAGGGCCAGCAGTCCATCCCGATCCATGAATTCGGCCCGGTCCCGTCCTGCCGCAGGCCCGCGGCTCGTCAAGATCTCCAGCCCCGGAGGCAGCCCGCGCCGGAAGAACCATTCCGCGAACAAATACTCGACTTCCGCATTATGGCGGAGCATATAGCCGATCGAGGCGGTCCCGATGCGCAAGCCCAGAGCTTCCTCCGGCAAGCTGCTGGCCATATTGTAGAAGCGTTCATGAAGCGTGTTCCATATGACGGCTACAGATGAATAGGTCATTGCTTTTGGCTCCTTTCCCATTGTCCGGTCATGTGGCGGCTTGCTTGGCGGTTTGCGAATGCCCGTCCCGCGCGACATGCTCGAATCGGTCGGCGTTCAGATCGATATCATACGCCTGGCCGAACCCCGCGACATACCGGCCCTCCAGCGGCGTAAGCTCGAACAGCGAGAAATCGAGTCCGCGCAGCACCCGAATCATGGGAGCGCCGAACGAGGCTTCGAACTGTTCGAACAGCTCCTCATGGCCTTCATTGCCGAGATTGACGGCACGGCACACGTAGCGGGCGCGCTCGCGGGCGAACAGGTTCGCCGAGTTGGATTCATCTTCGATCAGCATGACATCGACGTCCGGATTGGCCTCCACATGGCGATAATGATTGGCAATGCGGCTAATATAGATATACAGCTTCCCGTCCTTCTTCACGAATGGCGCATAGGAGACAAAGGGCCGGCCGTTCTCGTCGATCGTGGCCAGCATCAATGTCTTCACGCGATCCGTCAATTGCATATATTGAAGCTTAACCGTTTCGTTATCCAATGGCTTCATGAACATCCCCCGCTTTTCTGTTCCATTTTTGCAATACATGAATGCGCGGACAATCGCTGTCCGGCCCGTATTGGATCTCGGTCTCCACGCCGTACACGCTGCGGATAAGCTCCATCGTAAACACATCCTGCGGCGTGCCGTACAGGCGCAGACTCCCGTCCTTGATTACACACACCCGATCGCTGTACGCGCTCGCATGGTTCAGATCGTGAAGCACCATGACGACCGTGAGCCCCAGCTCGCGATTCAGCGTGCGGACGAGTTCCAGCACCTCCAATTGATGCGCGATGTCCAGATACGTGGTTGGCTCATCGAGCAGCAGCACCTTCGGACGCTGGGCCAACGCCATCGCCAGCCAGGCCCGCTGGGCTTCTCCCCCGGATAAGGAGGCGACGAGCCGATCCTTGTATCCCTGCATGCCCGTCTGCTCCAAGGCCCATTGAATCACCTCTTCATCCTCGGCGTCGAGGCGCTCATACCATTTCTTATGCGGCATGCGGCCGTAGCTGACCAGTTCCCCTACCGTCATGTCCGCCGGACTGGCGTTCGATTGGCAGAGCATGCACAGAAGCCGGGACACTTGCTTCGTGCTGAGCGAACGCAGCTCCCGATCGGCAATGCATACCCGGCCGCTCTCGCATGGAATGAGACGGGTCATCGCCTTCAGTATCGTTGATTTGCCCGAGCCGTTCGGACCGATAATCGAGACGACTTCCCCTTCCTTCACATCGAGGGAAAAGTTATGAACTACGGTTTTATCCGCATACCGGATGTTCAGCGACTGCACCTTCAGCATGAGTCAAGCTCCTCCTTTCCGCATCAAATACAGGAAGTACGGCCCGCCCACCATCGCCATGACGATGCCCGCGGGAATCTCCAACGGAGCGAATGCCGTGCGCCCGATCGTATCGGCTACGAGCAGAACGAGCGCACCGAGCACGAGGCTCATCGGCAGGCGATAGCGGTAGTCGGAGCCGATCATCATCCGGGCGATATGGGGCACGACAAGTCCGACGAAGCCGACCAGACCGACGGTCGAGACCGAGATGGCGGCCAGATAGACCGCGATGAAGGACAGCGCGAACCGGATGCGGTTCAGATTTTGCCCCAGATTATGGGCGGTCTGCTCGCCCAGCCGCAAAATATTCGCCTGCCGGATGCAAAGCAGCGCGGCCAGCCAGCCGGCAACCGAATACGGAAGGATGACGGCGACATCCCTCATCCCCGTGCCGGACAGGCTGCCGTTCAGCCATTGCAAGGCGGAGGGAAGCTTATCGCTGTGCAAAATCGACAGCAATCCGATGATGCCCCCGAATACCGCATTGACGGCAACCCCCGACAAAATAATGCGGACCGGCGTAAATCCCCCTTGCAGCTTCTTCCACGCCAAGGCATAAACCATCACGGCGGCAATCCCGCCGCCCGCAATCGCGGCCAGCGGTATCATGGAAGCGTACCCGGGAACGACCAGCATGATGAACAGCACGGCGACGGCAGCGCCGCTGGATACTCCCGTCAACCCCGGGTCTGCCAGCGGGTTCAGCATGACGGCTTGCAGCAGCGCTCCGGATACGGCCAGATTGGCGCCAATCAGGAGAGCGAGGAGGACACGCGGTATCCGGATGTCCCACAGAATCGTATCGGCGGCGGCATCCCCGCGTCCGAACACGGTCAGGATCGTGTCAAGCGGAGACAAGGCGACACTGCCAATGCCGATGGAGAGCAGGACCGCCGCTCCAAGCAATACGGCCGCTCCCCCGATCAGGGCTGTCTTGCGCATCTGTTTGTTGTTCTCCGTCACCGTCCCGGAACCTCCGTCTTATTGATATAGGATGCGCGCCATTTCCTTGTAGGCGTCCGGCGCCTTGACAATCGAAGCGATGCCGAAGAGCTCGAAGTCAAGGGAAGCCATCTTCCCGTTCTGGAAGGCGTTCAGCTTCTCCCAGGCGCCGTTCTTCTTCACGTCCTCCTCGAACTTTTTGGCGACGGCATCCGGGTCGCCGTGCGCGACGAGCAGAATGACATCCGGATTCGCCGCGACGATGCTTTCCATATTGAACGGGACATAGGCCTCTGTGAGCTTCAGCTCTTCAGACACGACATTGACCGCCCCCAGATTGCGCGCCAGGCTTCCGGCGAACGTGTTATCGTTCATCAGCATCAGCGCTTCCGCCGAGCCGAAAAGGAACATCACCTTGGGCGCTGGCTTGCCTGCCACCTGTTCGATCGCTTCGCGTTCCTGCCGCTCGATGTCTTGAAGGAAAGCATTGGCCTGGTCTTCACGGCCGAGCAAGCGGCCAAGCGTCTTCGTCGACAGCTTCAGCTGCTCCAGGGAATCGACAGGCAGATAAGCGCTCGGCAGCGAAGCCGGACCGAGCTTCTTCTCCATGCTGTCCTTAATGGATGCCGGTCCCAAGACGACATCCGGCTGCAGCTTCGCAATCTGCTCAAGATCCGGCTGGTGGGACGAACCGATGCGCGGGACCTTTGCCAGCGACTCCGGCAGCTTGCTGTTTGTCGTCGGCACGCCGACCGGTTCGACGCCCAGCTCATGCAATATTTCCGTAATCGAGACAGATAACGTCACGATACGGGCGGGCGTCTGCTCGCCGAACTGCTTCAGCAGCTCCGCCATCTCGCCATCCTCTTCACTCGCCGCTTGCTCGCTGCCGGCTTCACCATTATTGTCCTCAGCGCCGTTCTCTGTCTGGGCGGCGACTCCGGTCGCACCTTTGTTCTCCTCCGCAGCCGTTTGATTCGGCCCCGTGCTCCCCGCTTGATCCGATCCCGCTTTGCCGCAGGCCGCCACGACCAATATCAGAAGCAAAACGATAATGGCCGCCTTTCCCCTTCTATGTATCATTCTATGAGCTTCCTCCCTTATAAATGATAATGAGAATCGTTATCCATTGGATGATAACGGTTCTCATTATATCTCGTGTGAGAATCTTTTTCAATTAAAATTTGAAAAGAATTTCCTCATCAAAAAAGGGAGGATTTCCTCCCCCCCTTTCAGCGCGTATTATTCTTCTGTTAAAAATTGCTCTATCCGCGCTCGTATGGCGTCGCGAACGGCTCGGAATTGCTGCATGATCTCTTCTTCCGTGCCTGTAGCCTTGGCGGGGTCATCGAATCCCCAATGCCGCTTGATCACATTCGGATTCGAAATGACGGGACAGTGTTCATCCGCATGTCCGCATAAAGTGATCACGTATGCGGCGCGATTCAATATCTCCGGATTAATCACATCGGAAGTATGGCTCGTCATATCAATTCCGGATTCCTGCATGACATGAACGGCTCTTGGATTCAATCCATGAGCTTCAAGCCCCGCGCTGAGCACTTCGTAACGTTCTCCCCCAAGCTGCTTCAACCACGCATCCGCCATCTGGCTTCGGCAAGAGTTGCCTGTGCATAAGAAATAAACAAGCGGCTTCGTCATTTTTCACGACTCCTTATTCAAAAAGTATGTTCTCTCGATCCATCGCGAGACGGATACTAATCCAATTAATACGGGTACCTCAACGAGCGGACCGATAACGGCCGCAAATGCTGCCCCTGAGTGAATGCCGAACACGCCAATGGCCACCGCAATCGCAAGCTCAAAGTTATTGCTCGCTGCCGTAAAGGACAGCGAAGTGCAGACTTGGTAGCTTGCTCCCGTCTTTTTCGATAAGAAGAAAGAGACAACGAACATGATGACAAAGTAAAGAATTAGCGGGATCGCAATCCGAACGACATCCCAAGGGAGACTGACAATCATATCGGCCTTCAACGAAAACATCAGAATAATCGTGAAGAGCAGCGCAACTAACGTTAACGGGCTAATCTTCGGTATGAACTTCTGAACATACCATTGTTCTCCTCTGGCTCGAACGAGAATCAATCGCGTCAGGAAGCCGGCTACAAAAGGAATCCCTAAGTAAATGAACACACTCTCCGCAATCTGCCCCATCGTAATGTGGACTTCGACACCTTGAATCCCGAACCATTCCGGCAGAATCGTAATGAAGATGTAGGCAAACACGGAATAAAACAAAATCTGAAATATGGAGTTAAATGCAACCAGACCTGCTGTGTAGTCCGGATCGCCCTTCGCCAGATCGCTCCATACCAGGACCATCGCTATGCAACGGGCAAGACCAATCATTATCAGTCCTATCATATACTCCGGCATATCGCTTAGAAGCAGAATGGCAAGGACAAACATAAGAATCGGGCCGATCACCCAGTTCTGCACTAGAGATACGAGCAGCACCTTCCAATCCTTGAATACCCGGCCGAGCTTCTCATAACGAACTTTCGCCAGCGGCGGATACATCATAATAATCAACCCGATCGCGATCGGGATCGAAGTCGTGCCGACCTGCATCTCGGTCAACGCGCCGGATACGGTTGGAACCAGACTCCCCAGCAGGATGCCGATGACCATCGCCGCGAAAATCCATAATGTCAGGTAGCGATCCAGAAAAGACAGTCGCTTGCTAGGCTGACTCATGTCCAATCTCCCCCTCGTTATCATGGTTTACAAGGCAGACCGCCCAGAATCGATACTGCCTCTTCTCCTAACTCCGGCAAATGCGCTAAAGCTTCTTGAATATAGGGCTTATCCTCGATCGTGAGCGAGTAGTAAATCCACTGCCCTCTTCGTTCCTCCCTTACGATTCCTCCATCCTTCAGCTTCCGCAAATGCTGGCTGATATTCGGCTGCGTTGTCTTCAATATCTCAACGAGATGACAGACGCACGCCTCTTGGCGCAAGAGGATGGAGATAATGCTCAAACGCGTCTTATCGCCCAGCAATTTGAATTGATCCGCCATTGCGTCAATCGTTACCATAGCAACACGCCTCCTTCGATTCGTGTTCATTATATAATCAGACAATTATATAATCAAGTGATTATTTAATGTTTTTACGGCTAAATGCCCCATAGTGTGTGACCTGCGATTATCCTGCGCCACACCGGATATCGAGCTTACCTTTATTGCATTTGTCCATTCTCCCATCGCGTCAGGTAAAGCTTCATTCTACCGCCGGTCAGGTTGGCCTTTATCCCAAGCAGATTTTTTACATTGAATTCACATTTGGAAGTGACTTGGAGTGGTCTCCACTTATCAATGGCAGGCCGAAGCACAGGGTTAACTTGCTCCATTTTAAGTAGAACGAATCTCGAAATAGTACATGAGTGGTTGGGATACTGCACAAAAGGAATCTGCCAATATATCTTTTCCTGAATGGATGGGAGATTGGTGAAAGGGGTTAAATGGATGGACTTGCTTGCTGAACGAAGGGGATATTGCTTATAAGGAGCTCAAACTATCTGTCTCGACAAGGGTAAGGGGGAATTAGACGGCAGCACGTATACAGCTCTGACTGAGCGAATGGGAGAGTGCTGTAAGGGGCTCGGGAGGCTCAGGGGCATGGAATCCAGGCATGACACACACTTAGTACGGATTGAGTGAAAAATTGATTACGTGCCGTTCAGGACTTGCGGCAGCGGCTGAACGGAGGGGTGGATGCTTGGGTGGAGGCTTTGGAGGATGGTTGGATAGTTGGTTGGTTGGATGGTTGGGAGTGCGTTTGCCAAGCAGGACGCAGAATCAACACCGCGGAATGAAAAAACGGAGCGCCGCTCCGTTCTTCATTTTCCGTCTGCGAATGATAGTCCTTTGTCGGCAAGGGCGCGACGGAGCTGGTCAATTCCTTTCGGCCCCATGCCGTGCAGCTTCAACAGTTCAGACTCGCGAAGCTTCGCCAACTGCTCCAGACGTACATAACCAGCAGCGATAAGCGCTCTGCGGGCGGGCTTGGGCAACTTGTCAGGCAGATCAATCGATGGGCCAGGTTCATCGATCGGCATCATGTTCATCTTTCCTTCCTATATCGTTCGTGCCAGCTTCAGTTCGAACTCTGGCTTCGTCACATAAGCCATATAATTGATGCGTTCATTATCATCCAAATAAGCTTGGTAGCGCGTGCGGATAGCCGGCTCAGAAATCAAGTCGAGCACCTGCTCCTTCGCAACCCAGCGGACAGCGGACGTCTCTTCCGAGGTGCTTAATTGTCCGCCAACGGCCGTGCAGGTATAGTCGAGCATCAGCTTGGTGGGAACATCGGTTACTCCGTCATGCCATTTATAGGTTCCCGTGTTGGAATATATACCGACTAAGCAGGATACTTCGACATCGATTCCGCTTTCCTCCTTGATTTCTCTGTATAAGGCGTCGATCAGATTTTCCCCTGCCTCGACTTGCCCGCCCGGAAATACCCAACCTTCATGCCGCGTCTTCACTAACAAAATATGTCCATATTGGTTCTCTATAATACCGCCTACGGCGACAATATGGGTTGGCATGGTCATTAGGAAAGCCTCCCTCCCTGTGAGTAATAAGGTCTACCGTAAAATTCCTTATCCCCCATGGCCTCGATAAGGATGGCCGAAACGCGCGAGGAGATGCCAGAGCTGCTTGAGAAGCTGCCATGCCTCCACTGGCGTCCCCCAATCCGCCCAAAGCTCGGGATGACGGGCAAGCGAACGTGCGGCTTTCCCGAGCGCGTACGCATCCAACTGCCCTGGCACGGCGGCGAAATCCCGTGCGACCCGGCGCGCCAACGGCGGCATTTTCGGTCCCCGGAAGTCATCCGGCACGGCGGAGGCCGCGAGCTGGAAGCCGTGATGCCAGCGCAGCGCCACGCGATACCGTGAGGCGAGAGCAGCGAGCTGCCCGCCGATTCGCGTCCCGCGGAAGGACGGATCGGCTGTAATCGCCTCCACATCCGAAGCCAGCGCGATATCGCCGTGAATCTGGGCCTCAATGTATTGGTCCAGCTCCCTGCGGAGGGCGGAGGACGCTTCTTCGCCGGAGGCGAGGAGACGGCGAATCAGCGCAGCGCTACCGCCGGCATCCCGACCCGGCGGGGAGCCCGCGGCCGCCGCCTCATCCAGCAGCTCCGCGAGCAGCGGCTCGAAGACGTCGATCGTGCCGCTATGCTCCGGCTCGGAATAGCTGTCCCCGAACGTATACGTGCATCGGGACAGTACAGAACTGCACAGCACCAAGTGGCAGGAGCCGAAATTCGGCGCGCACCCGTCCGGGTGCTGCATCAGATTCAGCGCCCCGTATTTCGGGCGCTCCCCGGGTACAATCCCGGCTTGGTGATAGGCGCCGCCGAACAGCCTCCGCTCCCAGCGGTCGCGATCCCCGCCGGGATAAGCCGTCGGGCTGGCGCTCGTCATGCCCGTCTCGAACTGGCTCCGGTACGCTCCGTCCCGCAGCAGCCCCTCCACGACGAGCGAGCCGTCGGCAAGCAGCCGGTCGGGGTGGAAATTGACCGTGACCCGAGCCGATTCGATCACGGCGGCAAGAATGTCGCGCAGCGTGGCAGACGGGAAGCCCGCTCGCGTCAAATGCCGTTCGATGCGCTCGCGAGCGGGCTGCCGCACGAAGCTGGCGGACGCCCGGACATGCTGGATGGCTTGTGCCTGCGCCGGCGTCAATGCCTGCTTGCTATGGAATGGTTTAACCATGGAGGGCACCTCTTTTCCCCGATAAATGGACCGGCCGGCTCCCGCCCGGTTCGCCCGGCATCTGCCGTTATTGAGCCGTCTTCGAATTACGTGGAAGACTTACGGCGTTGCATCGGCATCCAGCATCGCGATGAAGGCGGTCAACGCGCTGGAGCAGACCGGTTCCCTCCGATGCACGAACCAGATATGCAGATCGCGGTACCCGTCCGGCAGGCGGTGCGTCGCGATTCGGCCGGCTTCCGCCGCCTCGGCGATCGACGACTTCGGCAGCATGGACACGCCGAGTCCCTCGGATACGCCGCGAAGAATCACCTCGAAGGTGCCGAATTCCATGACCGGGCCGGCCGGGTGGCCGGATTCGCTCAGGAAGCGCTCGGCGCGGGCGCGGTGCGAGCATCCGACATCGAAAAACAGCATCGGCTTCGCCAGACATTCCTCCAGGCTGACCGCTCCAGGCTCCGAGATCAGCACCAGCTCATCCCGGAACGCGGCGATATGCCCGATACCGGGATGCTCTACCGGACCATAGATGAAGGCGCCGTCGAGTTCATCGTTCAGCACTTGCCGTGTCAGGCGGTGCGTTTCCCCGGTCTGGAGCGAGAGCTGCACGTCGGGATATTGCAGACAGTAAGACTTCAAAAGCGGCGTCAAATGCGTGACGGCCGCCGTCTCGATGGAGCCGATGCGAAGCGGTCCGCACGGATGCTCCGAGTAGCGCGCCGACTTCTCCGCCTCGTCCAGCAGACTCAATATCCGCTCGGCGTACTCCAGCAGATTCTCGCCTGCGGGCGTGAGCGTCATCCCCCGATTGGAGCGGCGGAACAGCGGGGTCTTCAATTCAGCCTCCAACTGCTGAATCCGGGTGGTTACATTCGACTGGACGTAATTCAACGCCTGCGCCGCCTTCGTGATGCTGCCTTCCCGGGCCACGGCCTGAAATATTTTCAAATTTCCGCTCTCCACTGCGATGTCTCACCTGCTTGGTATAAAGGTTTATGATACTCACCTTCGTTTTTGTTCATTTTACTTGATGATCTTCGTTCTGTACAATCAAACCGAATCATCGCATCAAGCGAAGGAGGAATTCATGTGAGAGCAATCGTGCACGACGGCCGGAGCGGTCTGGAGGGCTTGTCATATAAGGAAACGGCCGCGAAGCAGCCGGGACCGGGAGAAGTGAAGGTGCGGCTGCGGGCCGCGGGCCTGAATCATCGGGATCTGTTCCTGATGGCCCGCCGAACGCCCCAAGACCCGCCATTTATTCTCGGCTCGGACGGCGCCGGGACCATCGAAGCCGTCGGGGAAGAGGTGTCTCCCGGCCTCGTGGGCACCGAGGTCATCATTCACCCGTGCCTCGACTGGGAGACGCCGGATATCGTCCCTGCCCTTCCCGCCATCGTCGGCGGTCCATCGGACGGGACCTTCGCCGAGAGCATCGTCATTCCCGCCCGCAATGCATTCCCGAAGCCGGCATACCTGACCTGGGAACAAGCGGGCGTGCTCCCCTTGTCCGCCCTGACAGCCTACCGGGCTCTGTTCACGAGAGGACGGCTGCAATCCGGGGAGCATGTCGTCATTCCGGGCATCGGCGGCGGGGTCGCCACCTATGCCTTGCTCATGGCTGTGTCGGCGGGAGCAAGAGTGAGCGTCACGTCGCGGAGCGAGGCGAAGCGGCACAGGGCGCTGGAGCTTGGGGCGCATCATGCCTTCGACAGCCAATCGGAATGGAAAGACGAGCTCGGCGGAGAAGCGGCCGATCTGATCCTGGACAGCATCGGACCGGCGACATTCGGGCAATATTTCGAGGTCATCAAGCCGAATGGCCGGATCGTCACGTTCGGCGCCAGCTCGGGCGATCGGATGGAGATTCCGGTGCGGGCGATCTTTTTCCCGCAGATAAGCATTATCGGGACATCTATGGGAAGCCGCCAGGAGTTCAAGGACATGCTGAAGTTCATGGAGCGCCATTCCATCCGCCCGGTTGTCGACCGCGTATTTCCGCTTCAAGACACGGTTCAAGCCTTCGAGCGGATGCGGCAGGCAGAGCAATTTGGTAATATAGGGATCACCATAGAGTAAGAGATCAAGGAGGCTGACGTCCGGTGGAAGCAAAGCGCGGTCCCGCCCCCCGGGAAGGGCAAGCCATGCAGACGCAGTTGATGAAGGACGAGCATATCGCAGCGGCGGAACAAGCCATTCTGTATATGAAAAGTCATCTGGATGAGGATATCACATCCGAACAGCTCGCGGAGCATGTGGGGTACAGTCCGTATCATTTCACGCGAATATTCAAAAGCGTCACCGGCATCTCTCCGCGCCACTATTTGTCCGCCCTGCGGATGGAATCCGGGAAATCGGCGCTGCTCAAGGAGCCGTCGCTCCTCGTCAAAGTGCTGCTGTCGATCGGATTCCGCAGCGCGGGGTCATTCAACACGCGGTTCAAGCAGCAGGTCGGCGTGCCGCCGCGGGCATTCCGCATCCGTTCCCAAGCATTGACGGCGTATATGAATCAATTCGAGCATCGCGAATTGTCGCTGCCCGTTCCCGGGAAGGAGGCGGCTCCGCAGATTACGTGCCGGATTGAAGCGCCGGCCTCCTTCCGCGGCTTGATTTTCATCGGCCTGTTCCCTCATCCGATACCGGATCAGCGGCCGGTTGCCGGCACAGCGCTCGCCGGAGGAAAGCGGACATGCGCGTTCGCGGACGTGCCGCCAGGCACCTATTACGCGCTCGCCGCCGGCATCCCGTGGAGTCTCCGTCCAAAGGATTATTTCGTGCTGGATCGCGCCATCCGCGGCAAATATCCTTTCGCCATCGAGGTGAATGCTCGGACAGAGCTGGGAATTGCGATTCAACTGCGCGAGCCGATGCCCTACGATCCGCCGATCGTCGTCAGCCTGCCTCAGCTCCTCTTCGAGAAGAACAAGGAGAGCAACACCGCAAAGTAGAAGAATTTCCCGCCAGAGCTCCCCGATATAATAGAGGCGGTACGAATACCGACCAGATAAGGGGGAGCAAAATGCCGAAGCTATGCGTCATTCGATTTATGTATCCAACCTGGAGCTGGCGAAGCAGTTCTACTGCGGCAAATTGGGCTTCGAGCTGTCACGGGAGTACGATGCGAATACGGTCAGCCTGAAGCATGAAGGCATCCCGATCGTGCTGTACCAGGTGAGGCAGGCGGCCGAGCCGGGCTATCCGCGGCAGGCCCAGGTCGTGATCGGCCTGGAGACGGACAACCTGGCCGTCACGATCGCCAAGCTGACGGCCCAAGGGATCGAAGCCGTCTACGATGCGCCGCAGCCATGCCCGCCGGGGGTCTATAACGCAATCCGCGATCCGTTCGGCAATGTCATCGAGTTATTGGAATTCAGCAAGCCGCCGTCCGGGCATTGAGACACAGCGGACTCTGCCATCCTGCCTTGAGAAAGGGGGTTTCGATAGATGACGATTACCGAGGAAATATGGATTCAAGCCGAACCGGAGCTCGTATGGGCAGCTTGGACCCAATCCGACCGCATTACGCAATGGTTCGCCCCGGCTGCCGAGATCGAGCCCAAGGCCGGCGGCAAATTCGAGCTGTACTTCAATCCCGCCAGCAAAGAAAGCATGAGCACCATCGGCTGCAAATTTGTCCGCTACGATGAGCCACGCTCGTTCACGTTCCAATGGAAGGGGCCTGATCCGTTCGCCGACACGATGAATCGGCAGGAACGGCTGACGCTGGTGACGGTCACCCTGGAGCCGGCGCAGCGTGGCACGGCGGTTCGGCTGGAGCATAGCGGCTGGATGGACACGGAAGCATGGAAGCAGGCGCGGCTGTGGCATGTCGAGGCATGGCGGCAGATGCTGGCCAGCCTGAAGGCGATGCTCGAGTCCGGCGAAGGAGCCGGATGCTGCCCATAGCGAAGAGCCCCGGGAACGGCCCCGGGGCTCTTCGCTGCGCGCTGCCGCGCCTGCCTAGTAGGCGCGAAGCACGTGAAGCAGGTATTCTTTGCGGTTCAGCGGATTATAGTCCGACCGCTTCCGCACCAGATATCCAGAATCCATCCGGATATGGCCGCACGGCCGCGCGATGAACATGCCCTCCCCTTCCGTAATCGCATGGAGACTGCGCTTGAACGCCTCCGTCGACTTGACCGGGATCGTTCCGGTCAGCAGGCAGGTGTCGGCGGACATGACCGGCTCCTTCATCACTGCCTGCACGCCGGCCAAGCGGTGCATGGCGGAGCTGATGCTGCCGGCGGGAACGGTAAGCTCATATTCATGAATCGGCTCATATACGTCCGTACCGGCCCGGGACAACGCCTCCATCAGCACCAATGGCGCCAGCTTCCGGAAATCGCCGGCTACCGTCACCGGGCTTGCATATCCGGTATGGGTCAAGGTGACGGCAATGTCCGTCACTTCCCAGCCGTACAAGCCTTGGTGCAGCGTGGCATACACCGTATCCTCAATCGCCGCGTGGAATGCGAGCGGCAGCGCCCCCAGCTCCACCTCCAACCGGTAGGTTACGCCGCTTCCGGGCTCGCCCGGATCGATCCGGAAGCCGACCGTGGCATAGAACGGGTTCCCTTCCTCCCCCATGAATTCCACGGCCGCCCCCGTCCCTCGCGGCTTCTCGATGCAGACGATCCGCGTCTCCGCGAAGCGAACGTCCAACTGATAAGCTTTCTTGAGCGTCGCTTCGATTACTACTTTTTGCACTTCGCCGAACAGGCGAATATACGTCTCCCGATGATGCTCATCCCGCCAAAGATGGATGAGCGGATCTTCCTCCGCCATCTTCATCAAGGCTTGATACAACTCATGATCGCGGTTCTTCGGAACCGCCTCGATGCGCGATTCCATCTGCGGCGCGGCGACGTGAAGCTCTCGAATCCGCTCCGTCCAGGTTCCAATCACATCGCCGATGCGAACCTCCCGCAAGCCCCACACCTTGCAGAATTCGCCGGCTCCCGCGCTCGCCGCGTCGGCCGTCCGCCCGCGATCGAAGAGCTGGATCCGCTTGACCTTATAGGAAGCGGCCTCAATCTGTCCGTCATCCTGCTTCCGGTTCACTTGAACCATCTGTCTGACGCCGAAGCATCCGCTGAATATGCGGATATAGGCGATTTTCTCCCCGGAGGATGCCCGTTCGATCTTGAACACGACTCCGGATAATGGCGCATCGGCGCATGGCTGCGGCGCGGGAATGAAGCGGGCGATGGCTTCCAGCAGCTCGTTGATGCCGATCCCGGTCATGGCGGAACCCGCCAGGATCGGGTATACGCGAGCCTCCCGGATAAGTCGGGTCAGCGTCTCCTCGATTCGGGAGCCGCTTATCTCCTCGCCGTATACATAGGAAGCTAGAAGCTTTTCATCTTGTTCGGCCGCCAGTTCGATGCAATCCGCGACGTATTCCGGTTCCTCCTTGCCGAACGCTTTGGCGACGATATCGGCCTGCTTCGTCCCCTCTTGCACGGTTCCGTACAGCGGAATGGCGCTGCGGGACAGCCGCTCGCGAACCGCCTTGAAGACCGCCTCAGGCTGCGCGCCGCTCCGATCGATTTTGTTCACGAACAGAATCACCGGAATCTCCAGCTTCTCGAGCACCGCCATTAACAGCTTCGTCTGTGCCTGAATGCCCTCTACGGCCGACAGGACAAGAACCGCTCCGTCCAGCACGCCGAACGCCCGCTCCACCTCGGCGATGAAGTCGGCATGGCCGGGCGTATCGATCAGATTGATCTTAACCTCGTTGACTATGAAAGAGACGACCGACGCCTTGATCGTAATCCCTCTTCTTCTCTCCAGTTCCAGGGAGTCCGTCTGCGTGTTGCCCGAATCGACGCCGCCCAGCTCCCGGATCACCTTCGTCTCATACAATAATTGTTCAGTCAGGCTCGTCTTGCCTGCGTCGACATGGGCGACGATCCCGATACTGATTGTTTTCATTTATACAAATCCTCATTTCTTCTCTCATATTGTTCTCCTTTCGCAATGTGGTTCTTTGCCGCATGCTAATCACACTCCCGTTCATAATGTACCTTCAGTATAATAAGAGATTGGAAAAATGACAAAATAAAACATCGCAGCACAACGCCGCGATGCTCTTTTTTTCTATCAAGTAAGGGCTTACAAAATAATAGAAGCAATTAGAGCCAGGTCATGAAATAGCCCTGGTTCACCGGGATGCCATGCCTTTCGGCCCAACAGGCCAGTTCGGTCATGCCGCCGTTCTCCCCTCCCGGGAAGCGGAAGCAGCAATAGCCCGGTATGGAGGTCTTCCCCTTCAGCCGGATGCCTACAGGGGCTTGGCGATATCCCTTCACCACAATCTCTTCCACTTCATCCGCCGCGATGGACTTCCCCCGTATCGTGATGGAATCCGATTCCGCCCGAATGTCTGCCGTTCGCTTCTTCATTCGCATGCATACTTCCGCACACAGCGATCCAATGAGCACCGCCAAGGCAGCCATTTGCAGGAAGAACAGCACGGGCAATGTCTGTTCGGTCATCAACGCGACATGCAGCATGGCGGCACTGAACAGGAAGGTTGCCGCAAGCACTTCCTTCGTCCTTGTCGGATACATAATTCGATAATGCATAATGATCCGCTCCATTCTGTAAAGTGGTGATTACGGATGGTCTCTCATTAGCAGCTTTTACCTTTATTATAACACTAGTGTTACGATTTTTGACACATATTTTTCACAGATTGGACATTTATGAACGGGTTGTGACAACCCGTGCCTGGCGGCGGCATTCCGCCGGAGACCTGAGCGCTTCTGTATAAATTGACGCTGACGTCAGTGAAAGCTATAATAAACTGACAAAGATGTCAGTGAATTGAGGTGATCCGATGTCGCCGCGAACAAAAGAGCAGAACGAGCGAATGCGGGCAGCGCGTATGAAGCTGATTCGCCAAGCTGCGTTCGAGGTCTATCTTGACTGGGGCATCCACCGCGCGGAGATGAATGAGATCGCGAAACGGGCCGGCATCGCTCGAGCCTCCATCTACTACTATTATCCGGATAAATGGGAGCTGTTCCGGCTTCTCTTTCTCGACTTTATCGATCATACCCGGCAATGGGCCGGGCAGGCGCTGGATACAGGAGAAGCACCTGGCGCCCGTCTGGAGCGGCATGCCCGCGAGTATTTGCAGCGTGCGGCGGAGGAGCCGTCCTTCGTCGTGCTCATCCGCCGTATCGATGAAGATCTGCCTGCCGTCTTCGGCGAGCATGCCGGGGAACAGCGCGATCTTCTCCGGCTCCGCCCCTCTCTTATCCGGACGTTCCGCGAAGGCATGACGGCCGGACAACTTCGCCGCTCCGACCCGGCCCTGGCCGCCGATCTATACTGGGGGGGCCTCCTTGGCGCGATGGCGAGCCTGTCTGAACGGCAGACAACCGGGGAGGAGCTGGACGCCTTGGTGAATGAAGCGGTAGGACTGTTATGCGGCGGATTGATACATTTTTGCCATGAAATGGAACCGGAAAGCTTCACAATGCATAGGCTCGAGCAAGGGGGCCATGGAGTTCTGGAGTTCAAGGATAACGGCGATAAGCGGACAGAAGATCAGGAGGAGAGTCAATGATAATATTGAAATCGAATGAAGAAATCGGCATCATGCGAGAGGCTGGGCGCATCGTGGCCGAATGCCATGCCAAGCTGGCCGAAGCGATCAAGCCCGGCGTCACGACGACAGCGCTGGATCGGCTGGTCGAGCAGCATATCCGTTCGCGCGGAGCGGTGCCGAGCTTTCTCGGCCATCACGGCTTCACCGCTTCGATATGCGTAGCGAAGAACGATGTCATCTGCCATGGCTTCCCCGATGACGAGCCGCTTGAGGAAGGCGATGTCGTCACGATTGACATCGGCGCGCATTATCGCGGCTATCATGGAGATTCCGGCTGGACCTATGCCGTCGGCACCGTGTCCGAAGACATCCGGCAGTTGATGGACGTCTGCCATCAGGCCTTGTTCCTCGGCATCGAGCAGGCCGTCCCGGGCAATCGCGTCGGCGTTATTGGCTCCGCGATTCAGACATTGGCCGATCGGCATGGATATGGCAATGTCAGAGACTTCACCGGGCACGGCATCGGGCAAGATCTGTGGGAAGAGCCGGCCATTCCCCACTTCGGGCGGCCAGGTACGGGTCCGAGATTGAAGCAGGGCATGGTCATCGCGATCGAACCGATGCTGACGTTGGGAGACTATCACGCCTATGTCGAAAGTGACGGATGGACCGCCCGGACTATGGATCACTCGATCTGCGTCCAGTATGAGCACACCGTGGCGATTACGGACAACGGTCCTGAAATATTGACGAAGCTGTAGCCCCTGGGAGCAGGACGAAGCGAGAGCATCGTCCTGCCTTATTTGATTCTGCCCTGTCTCCCCGGTCTCCCCGGCAAAGCTTGGCCTCGCGGAGAAAGCCTGCTCCCACCTCCCACGCCGCCAATGCAAGATGGTCTCCTTCTTCAAGCCCCTCCTTCTTCCAAATAAGAGCATGAAGTCAAAGCCGCTGACATATGCAAAAAAGGGTCAGGCGTATGGACGCTTGACCCTTTTGCTGTCATCCGGCGGATGCGTATTGGTGTATTGGTTTATTTGAAGACTTGCAGCCGCTCTCCGAGCGGTGCGAACTGCTTCTCGCCCGGCGCTGCTGTCGGCTTGCCGAACGGCATTTGCGCGATCAATTTCCAAGTGCTTGGAATGTTCCACTCCTTGCGTACCGCATCGTCGATCAATGGGTTGTAGTGCTGAAGCGTCGCGCCGTAGCCTTCCGCTTCCAGAGCGGTCCATACGACCAGTTGCAGCATGCCCGAAGACTGTTCCGACCTGATTGGGAAATTATCCTTATACAAGGCGAACTGCTCTTGCAGGCCTTGGATAACCGCTTGATCCTCGAAATAGAGAACGGTACCGTATCCGTTCCGGAATGAACGCATCTTCTCTTCGGTCGCACCGAAGTTCTCGGCCGGCACGACTTGACGAAGTGTCTCGGTTGTCAAATCCCACAGCTTGTCATGCTGCTCCTTCAACAATACGACGACGCGGGCGCTCTGCGAGTTGAAGGCTGTAGGTGTATGCAATACAGCCTCTCCAATCAGGCGCTCCAACTGCTCATCGCTCAGTACAGACTCTTTGCTGATCGCATAGATGCTGCGTCTTTTTTTGACTGCATCGAGAAATGCTGCACTCATCTAAACCACTCCTCTTCAACTATCGATATGATCGTATTGCCTACAGATGCTATAACAAATAATAGTTCGATTTAATATAAGTAGGCACATCTATGGGTTGTAGTATCACCAAAGCTACCGTCTTTATACGCAGCTCATCACTGGAACCGATACATAACTGGGCAAGGCTCATTCCGAGCGAATGAGACCGACAACAAGCGCAGCAGGTGGTGAGGTCAGGTGAGTTCCGCCTGTTCCCCGGCATTCCAGCAAGCGGGTTCCCATCCCGTCTGCGGGGAGACGACCGCTTCGATTTCCGCATTATTTCTCTCCTATGCCGCAAGCGCCGTCCGCGCACAGCCCTTCTCCGCCGTCCGGAGTCAACACGGTCAGCGGATGCTCTTCCTTCCATGCTGTGTCCAGCACTTCAAGGAATGTCTCCGGCTGCTGGGCTCCGCCAACCGCATACTTCCGGTTGAAGACGAAGAACGGCACGCCGCGGCAGCCCAGTTGATCGGCTTCGCGCATCTCCTGTTCGACCTCGGACGTGAATTGCGTGCTCTCCAGCATCGACGCGGTCGCTCCCCGATCCAAGCCCGCTTCCGCGGCGATATCGAGCAGCGTAGCCTTTTCGCTGACGTTTTTCCCGTCGGTGAAGTATGCCTTGAACAGCAATTCAGCCGCCTTGTCCCGCTTCCCGTGCTGTCCGGCGAAGTGAATCAGGCGATGCGCATCCATCGTGTTGGTCATGATCATCGAATCGAAGTGATAATCGATCCCGGCTTCCTTGCCTTGACGGACTATATCTTCATGCATGGCGATCGACTGCTCCCGGCTGATGCCATACTTTTCGGCGATTGCCGTATACGCATCCTTCGTCGGACGCTTCTCCGCATTCGGGTCAAGCTGGAAGCTCCGGTAAATGACCTCCACCTTATCCCCGTGCCCGAACCGGCTCAACGCTTCCTCGAACCGATGCTTCCCGATATAACAAAATGGACATGCAACGTCTGACCAAATCTCCACTTTCATCCTGTCATTCCTCCCGACTGCCAACCGAATTTGCCTTCTTCCCCATTATATCTCGAAATAAAGATAAATCCAACCTGCCTTGCAGTAGACTGTCCTGATAAGGCAGCATCAGATGATTGTTCATTCTCCAGCACGATCCGATGATGCCGCCCAAATCTGAGGCTCGGCCTGCCAGATGGCGTTCTTCTGACGCTCTATCAACTGATGCATAGCGGACAATTCGTGCTTATTCATTACCCGGGAGCCGGTTCGCTCCCGCTAATCTGCTGGAGTCATGCGCCGATTCTCATATCCGCGTCAAGCCTATTTTCCACTGTCCATCACCTGTTCCAGTCTGCTGGATAACAATCGAGGAGGCTCAGCCAGAACAATCGTTCCGCTGCAGCCTCCGCCAAGGTTCATGCGACATGGTTCAGGTTCCGCAAAACGTTCGGTACGGACACGCAGACGGCTCGGGCAAGGCGGCGTATTCCGCCTGCTCCGGGGAGTAGGCGTAAGGATTGGCAAGCACATCCAGCAGCCGCTCCATTACGCTGTAGTCTCCCTGCTCCACTGCCGCTTCGAGCGCTTCTTCCACCCGGTGGTTGCGCGGGATGACCGCCGGATTGCTGTCTCGCATCAACTGACGCGAGGAGGCTTCCGGCTCCTCCTGTCTGCCCCGTCTCGCCTGCCACCGCTCATGCCACTGCGCATATTCGCCCGTTCCGAACAGGCCCGTCTCCTCCGTGTCACCCAAAGTTAAGGCGCGGAATGTATTCGTATAGTCGGCAGAATGCTTCTCCATCAGATCAAGAAGCTCTTCGATCAGGGACTCATCCTCCGCCTCTTCATTGTATAGCCCCAGCTTCGCCCGCATTCCTGCAAGCCAATGGCGTTGATAGAGCTTGGTGAACGCCGCAATCTCCTGCTCGGCCAGCTCGATAGCCTGCTCCTGATTCTCATGCAGCAGCGGCAGCAGCGCCTCGGCCAGCCTCGCAAGATTCCATGCGCCGATATACGGCTGGTTGCCGTAGGCATAGCGCCCCTGCACGTCAATGGAACTGAACACGGTCGCCGGATCATAGGTATCCATGAAGGCGCATGGCCCGTAATCAATGGTCTCCCCGCCAATCACCATATTGTCGGTGTTCATCACCCCGTGAATGAAGCCCGCGTGCATCCATTGGGCAATCAGCTTGGCCTGGCGCTTGCCGACTTCCCGCAGCAGGGCCAGATACCGGTTCTCGCTCACGTCAGCTTCCGGAAAATGTCTCTCCCAAGCATAATCGGCCAGAGCTCTCAGATCCTCCACCTTGCCCCATTGCGAAGCGTATTCGAACGTGCCGACGCGCAGATGGCTGGCCGCCACGCGGGTCAGCACCGCGCCAGGCAGCTCGGTCTCGCGGTATACCGGCTCGCCCGTCGTCACGACCGCCAGGCTGCGGGTGGTCGGAATGCCAAGTCCATGCATGGCTTCGCTGATAATATATTCGCGGAGCATCGGCCCCAGCGCCGCGCGGCCATCTCCTCCGCGGGAGTATGGCGTCCTGCCCGAGCCCTTCAATTGAATGTCCATACGCTCCTCCGCGGGCGTGATCTGCTCGCCAAGCAGGATCGCCCGTCCGTCCCCCAGCATCGTAAAATGCCCGAATTGATGCCCCGCATAAGCCTGGGCAAGCGGCGCGGCGCCCTCGGGAATCCGGTTGCCGGCGAACACCGCCGCCCCGTCATCGCTGTTCAGCTCCGGGACATTCAGTCCAAGGGATGCCGCCAATTTTTCGTTAAATACAACCAGCTTCGGCGACCGCACCGGAGTGGGGCTTTGCTTCGTAAAAAATAGCTGCGGCAGTCGGGCATAACTGTTATCGAAATTCCATCCTTCCGGAATTGCTTTTTTCTCCGTCATCGTATCTCCCTTTTCCTGTGTTTATAAATATAGCGTTTGCTCTTGTTCATTTCTTATGCTTCATTGCTCAGCTTGTTCTTGGTTCCTATTGGATTTTTTGTAGGCCAGCGGCGTCATGTTCATCGCCTGCCGGAATTTGTCGATGAAATAGCTCGTGCTGTTAAATCCGACCTGATAAGAGACCTCTGTCACGTTGGCGTCTGCTTGCCGCAATAAAACCAAGCTTTTTTGAATTCTATAATCGATGACATAGCTCAACGGAGTTGTTTTCAGCATTCGCTTAAAATACCGGCAGCACTCGGAACGGCTTAATTGTCCCGCTCTGGCAATATCGTCCAGCCTGATGCTCTCCGCGTAATGGAGATGTATCCATTGCAGCATTTCCTTCATTCGCTCGCTCTTGACCATGGCCGTCCGATCATATTCTAACGGAAAGCCATTCTCGATTAAGTTCTTCCAAATGAACGTAAGCTGCAGGGCGATATCGATTTCATAGTAAGGCGTCTTTTGTTCAATCCATTCATGGATTTTGCCGATGGCATCTAAAATGTTTTTCCCCCAGGGCTCATTTGCGTGCAAATATAAGTATGGCAAATTCGTCGCTTGAATGTAGGGATACACATAGCTCGCATAGAGTTCTTGAGGCACGACGAATTGCGGAGATACATTGAGACAAATATACACGCAACCCGAGTGATTCTTGTCTTCCGCCATGTGAAGGCAGCCGCTGTTGATGAAGAGCCCCGCCCCTTCTTGTACCGTTATTTTTTCTTCATTGATTTGGAAGACGGCTTCCCCCCGGCGGATAAACACAAATTGGAGTTCTTCATGCCAATGAAGCGGAATATAACCATTTATATTTTGCTGAATCGAAGTTTCATAACAGGCCATCGGCAATTCAACGGTGCGGTGCCGGGTTAGCTCTTTCAAGTTACGGCCAATCTTGAAATTTTTGATTTGCACAGGCTCGCCTCAATATATTGATATTTTTTCATCCGATTGAAGTATTTTTTGGCTGATTTTTTCCTTATTATATCATTATTATGGGATGTAAGGGTGAGGTTGAAGGATGAAGACAGGCACGAGAAGTATGGGGTTCTTTCTAGTTATCACAGGGGCGATCCTGTGGGGCATCGGGGGAACGGTCGCCCAAAAGCTGTTTCAACAATTCGCCATCGAGGTCAATTGGCTTGTCACGACACGCTTGCTTATCGCTGGCGTTCTCCTGTTAACCATTCAGCTTTGCAGACAAGGCCGTTCACAGATTTTAGGAGTATGGAAAAACAGAAGAACCGCATGTCGGCTCATTATCTTCGGATTACTCGGCATGCTCGCGGTTCAATACACCTATATGGCCTCCATTCAACATGGAAATGCGGCCGTTGCCACGCTGTTGCAGTATTTAGCGCCGGTCATGATCATTCTATACTCCCTGATTCGCAGACAATCTGTTCTAACGCGGCAAGATGTGCTTACCGTTTCTCTTGCTTTGGCAGGCTGCTTCTTTTTATTGACAAATGGTTCCATCTCTCAGCTCTCGGTGCCGACGCCTGCCATCGTATGGGGTGTATTATCCGGAGTTGCGCTCGCCTTTTATACTTTATATGCGGTTCCTTTACTCGCGCAATATGAGTCCCTTGTCATTGTCGGCTGGGCGATGGTCCTGGGCGGTGTCGCCTTAAGCTTCATCCATCCGCCATGGCGCGTGGACTTCCACAGCTTAACGGCCGAAGCATATGTGTATTTGTTTTTTGTCATTATTTTCGGTACGATGCTTGCGTTCTGGTTTTATATCGAAAGCTTGCAAAGTCTCTTGCCAAAAGAAACAAGCCTTCTCGGCAGCTTAGAGCCATTGGCGGCCGTATTCGCAACCGTCCTGTGGCTGCATGAACCGTTCGGATGGTTCCAATGGATCGGCGCCGCCTGTATCCTGGGCATGATTTTCATGCTGGCGTTGAATAAAGACTCGGCTTCCGCCCAGCCGAGGCAAAGGGAAACGAAGAACCCGCGCATAAAGGGATTCACAAGAGGCATTACAGACAGCAAGGAATAGAAGAACGCATGGTCGAATATAAAATATGCTGGTCGAAATGTCGCAGTATGGCTTCGCAAATGTTTTCTAATGGAGGAATCGATGATATGAGCGGAATTGCCTTAACCCCACAGCCAACATACTATGCAGTTATTTTCACTTCTGAACGAACAGAAGAGGCTAATGGTTATGCTCGATGAAATGGTAAAGATTGCCTCACTCAAGCCCCGGGTTTCTGGGAGCGGAAAGTGCCCGGGAAGGTGTAGGCATCACGGTGTCTTATTGGGACTCTCTCGAAGCGATCCAAAAATGGAAGCAAAATGAGAGACATCTGGTTTCCGTAGAGGACAAAATGCGTCCGCCGAACGGGAAAGCCTTCAATTCGATTGGACGGAAGCCGGTTGCGATGATGCAGTTCTTGAACTTGTAGTGAGGGGTTCTTGTCACCGCTTTAGCGGGACCAATTCCACGGAGTCCTTGCATAGCCCGAATCGCGGATGCATTCGCTCCCTCTGCTGCCTCCATGACCATCGCCTCTTTCAGCGCTTTAACCGCATCTCGCATTCCAGGATGGTATGACAGTATTCTTGAAACACAATCTGCTCCGCTTTTCGTTAAAAAGACGGAGCTGTTTTCACGTTCATTATAACTATCCAAAAAATAAATAAAAGACCGGTCAATGACCGATCTATGACATGTGGCGATTAATCATGGTGGGGGTTACCAGTTGTTTCGGGACTGGAACACGAGCAACCGAAGGCCTAATTAAGTCATTACTCAAAACCATTTCGAACCGAAGTAGAGGATGATACACACAAGAAGATTCGGTAACCCGACCAATAAAAAGAAAGTGGATAATTTAAACCTTCGATTCATCGATTCCCTACCTTCGGTCGCCATATCTACACGTCTGGAATCAGGGTCAATAAAAGCGCCAGAAAAAAGAGCAGCTAATATTAATGCAATCAATCCAACATAACCGGATAACTTAATTGCGATGGAGAAATCCCAATTGACGATGGACAAAGCAGCAATGATGACAAGTATACCGAATCCAACCCAGAGCGGTTTTTTCATTCAGATCTCCTTGTTAAAGTATTTTTTATATTATATTAATAAAGCTCCCGGAACGTTCAAGAAAACGGAATGCCGCCATAATTGGCGGCATTTGTTGCCATTATACCGGCAGGTAATTTTTTAATTCCAGCTCCCAGGTTTCGTTATTCGTTAAGTCTTTAACGGTACATTTAGTGTAGACACCGAGGTCTCCGTAATTGGACTGCTTAGCATATATCGGTTTCCAAGTACTGTCGGCATTTATGCTAAACGAATTAGATGAGGGGGACGCATCTTTACTTTGGATAACATAAAATCCATCCATAGTAAATCCATATGCCAGAAGACTTGCAGATCGATTCAGGACGCTGATTTGAGAGTCCGAATTTTGCCAGCCTCCTGTTGCGTTTAATATCTTGTAGTGATGGGCGTTGTTTATATTCACATTGTCCCAGTAAAAAGTCGAGTAAGCTCTTACGCTATAGCTATCGTCGTATCCAGAATCACTTCTTGATCCGTCTGCTAAAAACTCGGCAAATGTTGTAGTCGCATAGGTCTCCGTGAATGAACCATTACGTTGCAAGACTTTAAGTTTTTGTGTAGTGGAAAAGATCCTGGCATTCTTTACCTCTCCCGTTGCCGTATTTCTTGCAAATGCATGTGTTTTTACTACCGAGTTCTTTTTATCAGAATTTCCGTTCTTCGCCCGTTTCAGCAGTTCACTTGTATCTACAATCTCTGCTTGTTCGAAAACAACTTTGCTCCCAGTTTCAAGCGGTTCAGCAAACGCGGAAGAGCTTACGCTGCATATGGAACCGAGAAATAATGTTGCAACTACAAGCTTTTTGATGATCATGTGGTTATACCTCCCACCTCTATAAGTCCGGTGAATTAGTGCAGTTGTAGCCGTCTGATGGACATGCAAAACGAGTAAAACAACTCAGCCAGCGCTGAAATGAGTAGGCGTGACAACGCCTCTGTCATCACGGATTTCGTTTTTTGGCATGCCGACATACCAGTTCGAGATCGCTTTTTCCCAAACCGGCATAGTCTTTTCAGATTTTGAACGATCGCCGTCAGTAGCGCCTGTTCTTGCATGCAGTCGAGTCCGCGGCTCCGTGCACGATCCATGCCATGCGCAACTTTGCTTTCAGCAAACACATGCTCACAGCGGGTTCGTAACTTTTGCAGATGACGGTAAGAACCCGTTAGCTGAATCCGTTTAGCTCTGTTTCGG
>NZ_LDIG01000049.1 GCF_015845845.1 Paenibacillus dendritiformis | reverse complement strand
CTTCGAAACAAAGTCAGCCGCAGGCGGGTCAAAACGGTCATCGAAAATCTGATCTGGCTGGCCTCTCGAATGGTAGAGCATGCCAGACAAACGAAGCTCCGCTTCGGAAGACATAGTCCATGGTTTCAGACATTCCAGCGCATTTACGGGACCTTGTCGGGATAATAGATTGCGAACCTATGTTTCCGTTCAAGCTTTGCACAAGGGAAGCTTTGTTTCGTGATGTCTTTTTCAAGTGAATCGAGTCATCACCTCTGCTTTCTGCGCCTATCGTTACAACTGATAGTGATGGTTCTCTTATTCGTAACCCTTTCACGGATTCAGGGTAGTTCTACATTTACATTCCGTTCCTGACCGAATGGGAGATTGCGCATAAGATGTTGTAGATAACATACTACCCTGACCAATTGAGAGAGTGTTGCTAAGTAAACCAGCATCTGCACTCTTCTGACCGAATGGGAGAATGCATATAAGGAGCCCTACCCCTAACCTATATGTACTCCCGGGCACCAAAAAAGAGCCCGATGCACTTGCATGCATCAGGCTCACAGTCAAGCCGGGCCAAGTCAAGCCGTATTCAAGCGGAAGCGGCTTGGTCCTATTCCTTGATGGCGCCGATCATGACGCCTTTGACGAAATATTTTTGCAGGAACGGGTACAGCAGCAAAATGGGAACGGTGGCGACGATGATGGTCGCGTACTTGATCGTCTCCCCTATCGGCATCTTGTCGGCCGTCCCCGCCGACGTCAGCATGCTGTCCGTGCTGTTCGTTATCAGAATCTCGCGCAGCACAAGCTGCAGCGGGTATAATTCGCGATCGCGAAGGTAGATCATGGCGCCGAACCAGGAATTCCAGTGCCCCACGCCATAGAACAGAATCATGACCGCAATGACCGGCATCGAGAGCGGAAGGATGATGCGGATCATGACGGTGAAGTCGTTCGCGCCGTCCAGCTTGGCCGATTCCTCCAGGCTGTGCGGAATCGATTGGAACGCCGTCCTCATAATAATCAGGTTGAAGGCGCTGACGGCTCCCGGGATGATGAGCGCCCACAAGCTGTCCAGCATGCCGACCCCCGTCACGAGCAGGTAGCTCGGAATGAGCCCGCCGGAGAAAAACATCGTGAATACGATGAAGAACATAATCGGGTTCTTCCACATCACGTTTTGCCGGGACAGCCCGTAGGCGCCAAGGGCCGTCATGAAGACGTTGAGGCAGGTGCCTACACTGACAATGAACAGCGTGTTCAGATATCCGCTCGTAATCATCGGGTTGTCGAACACGAGCCGGTACGCTTCCAGGTTCAGCCCGGAAGGATGCCAGATCAAGCCGCGCTGCTGGACGACCCAGGCGGGCTCGCTGAGCGAAGCGAACAGGACGTAGATGAAGGGATACAGCGTGACGAGACATAGCAAGATAAGGAACAGAATGTTGAACATTTCAAAGATGCGTTCGCCAAGCGACATGTTGTTCACCGCATTACCTCCTTGAATCGGTACGAATCTGCGCCACCTGCCGGGCGTCACCACAGCTTCGAGTCGCTTGTCCGGCGGCTGACCGTGTTCGCAAGAATAAGCAGCGCGAAATTGATGACGGAGTTGAACAGGCCGATCGCGGCGCTGTAGCTGTAGTTCGCTTCGAGAAGCCCTTTGCGGTATACATAGGTGCCAATGACATCGGCCGTCTCATAGGTGGACGAGTTGTACATGAGCAATATTTTATCGGTGCTGACGGACATGATACTCCCCATCTGCAGAATAAGCAGAATGATCACGACAGGCATGATGCCCGGGATCGTAATATGGACGACCTGGCGCCATTTGGAGGCGCCGTCCACCTTCGCCGCTTCGTACAGGGAAGGATCGATGTTGGAGATCGCCGCCAAATAAATAATCGTACCCCAGCCGACGCCCTGCCAGATGCCGGAGGAGATATAGAGCGTCCTGAACCATCCCGGCTCCCGCAAATAAGCGACCGCCTCCACGCCGAACCAGCTCAGGATATTGTTGATCAGACCGTCCCGGGCGAGAAAATCGACCATCATCCCGACGATGACGACAATCGAGATGAAATGCGGAATGTACGTAATCGTCTGCACCGCCCGCTTGAACAGTTGATGGCGAAGCTCGTTCAGCATCAGCGCGAGGATGATCGGCGCCGGGAACGAGAAGATCAGCTCGTAGAGACTAAGCAGCAATGTGTTGCGTACGATGCGCCAGAAGAAGTGGCTGTTGAAAAATTCTTCGAAATATTTGAAACCGACCCAAGGGCTGTCCAGAAAGCCCAAGGCCGGAGAATAATCCTTGAATGCGATCTGAATGCCGTACATCGGGCCGTAATGGAATATCGCGTAGTATGCGACAACTGGCAGCAGCATCAAATAGACATATTTGTTCAGCTTGGCGTCGCGGATGACCCGCTGCAGGAAGCTCCGGTCCGCATTTGCATCCGGACTTCGTCCCGCGCGCGAGCGAGGACGCGCCGCCGCTTGCTTGGGGGTGGGCATGCCGATTCCTCCTTCTCTGCAACGGCTCGTGCCGGNNNCCCCCGCCCCGGCACGAACCGCCTGCTTTATCGCTTATTGAACCGATCCAGCGCGGCTTGCTGAATTTGGATCGCCTCCTCTATCCCCATCGATTGAATGGTCTCGACAAAAGCATCGAATCGGTCCAGCGGCTCGGCGCCCATGACGAATTTATTGAACATTTCCGATTTGTACGTATCGATATCCGCCATGATGGAAGCATAGGTGGAGCTCTCCTCCGACGTCCGCGTCAATGGAGGCAGCAGCTTGCTCCGGTCCGCATCGAGCCAGTTCTTCATCGCCTGCTTCTGCTCGGGCAGCTCGATATACTGCTCGATATAGCGTTTGTCCTGCACGAATGGCCCGGACCAGTTCACCGGCATATATTTGGCCATGGCTTCCGCGACCGGCAAGCCTTCCGGATTTTTCATAATCTCGTCCGTATATTTCGGATACCCGTTCTCCATCTGATAGCTGACGCCTTCAACGCCGAAATTGAACAGGAGATGGCCTTCCTCGCCATATTTATAATCCATCCATTTCACGATCTGCTCCGGATTGGGCGCAGTCGCCGAGACGGCGGCGCCAATGCCCGCGAACGGCGAATCGGCTTGGCCGAGCGCCTTCTTGCCCGGAATGGCGGTCGGATAAGGCGCCCCGACCAGCTCGAACTCCGGATGGGAGCCCTTCATCAGATTCGTGTATCGCCCGACCCCCGACCCATTATACGTGACGAGCGAGCCAAGCACATTGCTCGTCATCTTCGCATCCTGCAGCTTGCCGTCGGTGGTCGCGTAATCTTTATCCAGCAATCCTTCCTTATACCAGCGGTTCAGCATCGTCAAGTAATCCTTGTATTCCGGTTGAATCGGCCCGTACCTGATCTCGTCGCCTTCCCGGTAGAAGCCGTCGGTAATGCCGAACGCACCCACGAACGCGACATTAATATCCCGCAGCAGGAACGGGATTTCATCCTTCTTCCCGTTGCCGTTCGGATCGCCGTCCCGGAATGCGATCAGCATCTTCTCCCACTCCTCGATCGTCGCTGGCACCTGCAGGCCGAGCTTGTCGAGCCAATCCTTCCGAATCGCTGGCCCCATGAACGTTAGCAGCTCTTCATCCGGGCGCAGGAACGGAAACACGTAAATATTGCCTTCATCGGTCGTGACCAGCTTTTTCAGATCGGGCCGCGCCTCCAGCACCGCCTTCAGATTCGGCGCATGCTGGTCGATCAGCTCATTCAAGCGGAGAATGCGCTTCTCCTTAATCGCCTGATCCGGCCCCTTCGCGACGCCGCCCCATGTGTACTCGATGACATCCGGCAGCTTGCCGGAAGCGAGCATTAGATTGAACTGATCGGCTTCCTGCCCGGCGGGCGGATGCTGGAACGCGACCTTCGTTCCGGTCCGCTTCTCCAGCTCCTGATACGCCCCCATCTCGCTGAAGCTCTTCATCACGGTGCCGGCATTCCCGATCGGGGCCCAGTACGTTAAGGAAGCGGGATACGGCACTTCACCCGCGGGCGCATCGGCCGCTGGCTCCGCCGCCTGCTCGGACTTCCCGCCGCATGCGGCCAGCATTCCCGTCAGCATCACGAGAGACAGCAGCGTCAGGATCGTTCGTCGCCATAATAATTGTTGCATGACATGACCTCCCATCGAATGTGGTCTTCCATTTCGGTGATTGGCGAAAGCCTGCTTCCACTATAGCGATCCGTTCATCCGCCGGTAAGTAAACGTTTTCAAGAATGATTAGCGGATGGTATGATTGCCGGTATACCGTTGTTAAGATCGGTTAACCGTTCTTCCGATCGTCTTGTCCGGCCAGCATCTCGCGGTATTTGCCGGGCGTGACGCCCTCGTGTTTTTTGAAGAAGCGCAGGAAGCCGACGTCGCTCGCATAGCCGACCCGCTGCGCGATGTCCGAGATCGTCAGCCGGCTGTCCGTCAGCAATTCCTTTGCTTCCTCGACCCGCAGCTTGGCGATATATTCGGTGATGTTGCGTCCACCGTATTTTTTGAAGAAAGCGGAGATGTATGGCGATGTCATCTCGAACTCATCCGCCATCGCGTTCAGGCTGAAGTTCGGATCCCGGTAATTCTCCTCGATGTATACCGTCATCTTGCGGAGCAGCCGTTCATGATAATCGCTGCGTTCTCTCCATATGTACTGGCAGAGCGTGTCATACTGACGCATAATCCGCTCCTGCATCTCCTCCCCGGCTACGGGCCGTGCGGTCAATCCCACCGGGTCGATCGGCGAGCCGAACACCTCCCGATCATCGACTTGAATGCTGTTCGTGATTTTCATTAACGTCGTTAACAACTCAATCGTCAAGCAGCGAATCCGATCCGGAGTCACCTGCTCCCGCTGCCAATTCAGCTCGAAAATATGCTGCAGCAGCTTCGCCGTCTGTTCCGCGTCGCCGCTCTTGACGACGTTCATCAGCTGGATCTCCGTCTCAATCGGATAGTGATAGTGCGGAGCTTGTCCCGCGTCAATCTGTTCATACACCATCGTCGATTCCGTCCCGTGCACAATCCGGTAATCGAGTGCCATCAGCGCCTCACTGTAGGCGGCCGCGATCCGATCGATCCCGTGGTGAATCGAGCTGACGCCGCAAACGATGGACAGCTTGAAGCGAAGCTGCGCCGTCTCCTTCAGCGGCAGCAGCAGATCGTCCCGGATCGCGCTGACGGAGGCTGACGATTCCGGCACATTCAACAGCACGGCCAGCCGATCGCGCTCCAGCTCGACGATATAGCCCCGCCTCTGCAGCAGCTCATGTCCCAGGTTCGTCAGCACGAACCGGACCAGCCCCCATTCGCGTTCGGTATCCCCCTGGATGAATTGCGAGCAATCGGCGATATCGATCAGAATGACGCCGAAGTAGTCGTGATCAAGCCGGATATCCATGAAGTCGAGCGTCTCGCTCATCCCGTGAGACAAGCCGACATGGCCGCGAATGAGGCGCGACAGGAAATTCGCTCGCAGCACGGGCGCTTGCTCGGACAAGGTATGCCGCAGCTTATCCTCTTCCTCCAAGGTCCGGATGACCGATTGCTTGATCAGATCGAATTCGTCCCGGTACGTCTCTGCAGATGACCGTTCCCGCTGCGCCAACACCTTCACCACGCTCTTGATCGGCTGATAGGAGCGGTAGGCCATCGCATAGGAGCCGCCGATCCCCGCCGCGAGGCAGCCCACCAGAAGGATCAGCGCCCAGCGCTTGATGATGAGAACCTCCTGCAGGACCACCTTTTTCGGAATGACCGAAACATATTCCCAGCCGTTGCCTCCCTTGACGCGCGACAAGATCATCGGCTGCCCGTCGATGCGCATCTCGTTATAGCCGCTATCCTGCTGCAGATGACGCTGAATGGCGGAGGCCGTATCGCCGTGAACCGTCGACATCAGCACCTCCTGCTTTTCGTTAAGGATCATAAGCGAGCCGTCATTGACGCCTTCGATCTGCGTCAGCATCGCCCTTAGCTGCTGCTCGTCGATCTGAACGATCAATTGGCCTTTTATATCCGAGACATACTCATAAGGAAGAGATTGCACGAAGGTGATCATGTTGGATTGGACATTCTCCCGCCTGACGGATTCGGAAGGCAAATACTGCTTCGGATGGAGTCCCGTCAGCAACTGATGGCGGACCCATTCGCCGCTGCGGGCGGTGTAGATGGCGATGCGCGAGAAATAGAGGGAAGCATCTGTCTTCATCTCGGGGGTTAGAATCATATCGCTCCCTTGAAAATAGACCGCAAAATCATGGATAAAGCTGCTGATGTTTTTGTATTTATTCAACTCCTTCAAGGCGTCAATCACCTTCAATTGCTTCTCCAGCCCTTCGCTGCCGGCATTGTTCAGCAGCCACCTGACCTTGGGATTGAACGCCACCTGGGCCGTCAACTGCTCCACTTCCTTCAATCTGGAATCCGTAATCTGATTGAGCTGCTTCAGGAGGCCGATGTTCGTCCTGATCGCGTGATTGATCATAATCTCCTCCGTGCGGTAGTAAAAAACGCCTGCCACCGTCACCGGCAGCAGCAGGATAGCCAGGTACGACAGCAGCAGGGTCAAAAAAACGCTCCTCCTCGTCATGCTCCCCCTCCAGGCGCGAATGCTCCAGCGATCCTTCATCTCTGTTCCCCCTTCCCTCTTCTTCAATAATGCGACTCGCACTACTCGCACTATAATCATTTATCTTAGTGGATGAAAAGAAGATGCGCCATTTTCAATATGGTAAAATAACAGATACTTATCGCATCAATCCAAGGAAATGAGTGAAGGCCATGCTGACATCATTAGAACATATCCGCATATACAGGGAAGGACGCGGCGATCCGGCGCTGCTCGCGGACAATCGCTGGCTGCAATATATCGTTACGGCCGAGGAGCGCATCGTCAATCTGGAGCGGATCCAGTCGCTGCAGCAGCTGGCGAACTCCAATCCGGTGCTGGATTACGTGGAGCGCACCTTGCAGGTGCTGGATGTGCTGCCGCTGTCGTTCTGGATTAAGGAGACGATCGAAGAGGTATTGAAATGGTCGGAGACGGCCAAGGGCGGGAGCGTTCGGCAACGGATCGCCTGGCAGGAGCAGGGCATCTCCTTGTTCGCCCATAATATAGGCTCGGCGCAGCTGTACGGGCAGCACACGCGGAATCAGCGGCAGGAACGCGTGCTGCTCACCCATACGCTCATACTTACGCATGGCCTTATCGGCCAATATTTGCGCGGCGAGGTTCCGCTGGCGGAGAATGCGCCGCTCTATCATCTTATCGAGCGAGGCATCGTCTCGGCGCAGGAAATGCGTGATCTGCTCCTGCCGCTGAACCAGTGCATTATCGGGGCGGTATCCCCGGAGCTGTGGAATGCGCTGAAGGCCGATACCGAGCTCGTCATCGACCAGATTGTGAGCGGTCGCTTCGCCGAAGGGTTCACCCTTCCTGATCGCATCCGCCGGCTGCGGGCGATGTCCGGGCGGCGCGGCGAGAATACGGAAGCGGAGCTGGCGAAGCTGGCGGAGCAGCCGCGGGCGCTGGAATCGCTCCAGGCGTTGGAGCCGAAGACGCTCTGGTATGTGGAAGCCGCGCTCCATGAGTGTACGTTCGAGGAATTCGTGAAGATTTTCCTATTGGCGCTGGCAGCGCCGGAGATGGGACCCCACATCCGGCATATCAGCTTCGAGCGCCTGATGAATGGGATGTACTATGATTACCGGGGCCGGAAGCATTTGAACTTCTATAAAAAGCGGATGATCGAGCAGGCGCTCCGCTCCTTGACCTGCGACGGCATTGCGAACGGAGCGAAGCCGGACAGTCCGCATCTGGACTTGCGAATCGAACGGGCGGACGGGATGGCCGACAGCGTCTACGTGAACTTCGTCTTCTCCCCTGCCGCGGAGAAGCTGATTGAGTTCTGCATCGAAGCCGAGAAGACGCCCCTCTACGAGCGGGCCATTCTGATGCTGTTCGATCTGTTCGAGCTGCGGCGCGACGCCTATGACCGCTTCCACAACGAGGAGGCATATCTGACTGATATGAACCGGTCGGCCGATTACAAGCAGGTCATCCTCGACTACGTGACGGGCTCGCGCGTCATTGATATCGGGCCCGGCGGCGGCGTGATGCTTGACCTGCTCGAAGAGCGGCTGCCGGAAGTGGAAGCGATCGGCATCGACATTTCCCAAAATGTCATAGAGGCTCTGGAACGGAAGAAGCAATTGGAGAACCGGCGCTGGCGGGTCATGAAGGGCGATGCCCTCGATTTGAAGCAGTACGTTGCTCCGCAGAGCATCGATACGGTGATCTTCTCTTCGATTCTGCATGAGCTGTATTCTTATATTGAATATGAAGGACAGCGGTTCAATCCGAAGACGGTCGCCGCCGCCCTGCGCAGCGCATTCGATGTGCTCTCTCCAGGCGGACGCATCATCATTCGCGACGGCATTATGAGCGAGCCGGAAGAGCAGATGCGGATGATCCGCTTCCGGAACGCGGACGGCATGCCGTGGCTGGAGCGGTATGCCAAAGACTTTGCCGGGCGGCGCATCTCGTTCGAGCGCCTGTCCCCGTTCGAGGCGAAGCTGCCGATCAATGACGCGATGGAATTTCTGTACACCTACACCTGGGGACCTGAAGCGTACGTGCATGAGGTGCAGGAGCAGTTCGGCTATTTCACGCCGACGCAGTATGCGGAGTTCATTCAGCACACCCTTGGCGAGCGTGCGGCGATTCTCCGCTGCGATCATTATTTGCAGGACGGATATACCGAGGCGCTGGCGCCGAAAATCAGCTTGTTCAATGAACGCGGGGAGCCTGTCCGCCTGCCGGACAGCACCTGCTTGATCGTGATTGAGAAGAAGTAGCGCGCCAACCAGCTATTTCTCGGCTACGGGCATTTGGCAAAGCCGGAGACCCGGGAAGGAATCAAACGGCTGCAGCGAGCGTTAGCCGAACTTCCACGGCGGTTCTCCGGCCGGGAGAAGCCGTGAACCGGGATGTTCTGGTTCCCGGTTCTTCTCCCCACCAGGCTTGAAGCACGGCCGCTTACCCGATGCCCTGCTCCTTGGCATAATTGCCCCAATGCGGACGGCTTCCGTCGGCATCGGTGAACGGGTACCGCTCGGATAAGCCCCATGTGCTGAGGCTCTTGCCCGACAGGTCCAGCTTGTCCGGATCGGCGGCCAGCGCCGCAATCGCCCGGCCGATATAGACCGGCGTCTCCGACATCAGAAAATGCGGCTCTTTCTTCCCCGCCTCTCTCCAATTCTCCTCCGTCACGCCGAAATGATCCAGCATCTCCTCGGAACGAAGGAAGCCCGGCGTAACGGCGACGGCGGTTACCCCATGCGGACGCAGATCCTCCGCCATCGCGGCGGCGAGATGAATCGCGGATATTTTGGCCAGACTGTAATACAGATTGCCGCGGTAACGATAATCGATGCCATCCGTAATCTCGATGATAATGCCCTGCCGCCGGGCCACCATGAGCGGCGCGCCGTAATAGCTCGTCATCATATGGGAATGGACGGCCTGCTGCTGCATCCGCAGCCCGTTGGCCAGCGAATGCTCCCAGAAGGCGGCTCCCCACTGGGTCAGCGACTCGCCTCCCCATACGTCGTTCACCAATATATCCAGCTGACCGTTCTGCTCGGCCCGAATCCGCTCGAACAGCGCCTTCACTTCCTCCTCGACCGTATGATCGACACGTACCGGAATGCCCTGGCCTCCATGGGCCGTCACCAGCTCCGCCGTCTCCTCGATTGTCTCGCTCCGGCCCATGTCGGACTGACGGCCGCGTACCGAACGGCCCGTGCAATATACGGTGGCTCCAGCCTCTCCCAGCATCGTGGCGATTCCTCTGCCCGCTCCCCGCGTCGCTCCCGCTACTACGGCCACCTTCCCATCCAATGGCTTCATTCCTCATCATCCTCTCTGAATTCTTGACTACGAACCTAGTGTACCCGACCCAATATGACATCTATTGTCATATTGATATGATATGATGAGATTTGATGAGCACGCTGCAAATGAACGGAGAAAGAAAAAGATTACACGGGAAAGAGGATGATAGGATGCGCGCGGATCGGCTGTTATCCATCGTGCTGCTGCTGCAGAATTATGGCAAATTGACATCGAAGGAGTTGGCCCGGAGGCTGGAGGTATCCGAGCGGACTATCATGCGCGACATGGATGCCCTCAGCGCCGCCGGCATTCCGGTGTACGCGGATCGCGGATCGAACGGCGGCTGGATGCTGGCAGAGGGATACCGCACGACATTGACGGGGATGAAGGCGACGGAGCTTCTGTCGCTGCTGCTGATCCCCTCCTCCCTGCTCGATGATCTCGGCCTTCGGGAAGAGGGAGACAGCGCCCTGCGGAAGCTGCTCGCCTCCACGACCGCCGAGCAGCGGCGGGATGCGGAATTTGCCCGGGAGCGCCTCCATATCGACGGGGCGGGTTGGCATGAGTCGACGAAGGAATCGTCGCCCTGTCTGCCCCTGCTGCAGGAGGCCGTCTGGGAAGAGCGGGCGGTTCGCGTGGAATATGAACGCGAGGATGGCGTCGTGACCCGGACGCTTCACCCGCTCGGGCTCGTGGCCAAGCGGAATGTGTGGTATCTTGTCGCGGAGACCGGCGAAGCCTCGCTGCGCACGTACCGCTTGTCGCGGCTGCGGCATGCCGAGCTGCTGGACAAGACCTTCGCGCGCCCCGCCGGCTTCGACCTCGCCTCCTACTGGGCGCAATCGACGGCCCAGTTCACCGCGAGCCTGCCGCGCTACCCGGCACGTATACGGCTGCGCGACGATGTGTTGGCGCGCTTGTCCCAGGACCGGTACGTCCGTGTCGGTCCGGTCCGGGCGGCAGGCGGCGGATGGTCCGAGGCCGAGGTCGAATTCCATACGCTGGAATCGGCCGCCGAGACGATTCTCCGCTTCGGGCCGCGGATGGTGGCCATTGCGCCGGCCGAGCTGCGCGCCGCGGTCATCGCGGAAGCGAAGGCGCTGCTGGCGCAATACGGCGAGGAGCAGGCCTGAGGCCGCTAATCGAGCGAGGCCTGTTCCTTTTTTTCTTCCAGGGTATAGGTTGCCGTGTTATTTATTTGTATACTGGTATCAATTCCTTTGCCGGAGGTGCATATATCATGCCGCAAGATTCGAAGGTGAGCGTAGCTCAACATTATTTGCGGGTCGTCATTGACAAATTCACGAGCCTGAAAGCGGATGCCGAGCGGGCGATGGCTCAGCTTCAGGAGCAGGATCTCCATTGGGCAATGAACGAGGACTCGAATAGCGTCGCCGTTATCGTCCAGCATATGAGCGGCAATATGATTTCCCGCTGGACCGACTTCCTGACAAGCGACGGGGAGAAGCCGGATCGCAATCGCGACGATGAGTTCATCGATTCGATTCGTTCCATAGACGATCTGCTGCGGGTATGGAATCGAGGCTGGGACGTATTTCTGAATACGCTTCGCTCCCTGACCGCGGACGATCTGTTGGCGACGGTCACTATCCGGAACGAAGCCCATACCGTTCTGGAAGCGATCGAGCGCCAGATGTCGCATTATTCATATCATGTCGGCCAGATTGTCTACGTCGCGAAGCAGATTCGCTCCGAGGAATGGAGCACATTATCGATTCCCCGCAAAAGCAAAAAATAAGGCTCCGGCACAGGGCAGGTCTGTCAGTAGCAGGCCTGCCCTTATCTATGGACGTGCTCCCGTCTTAAGCTGCTTTCCGGCGGCGTCCCTGATAGAGGAGATTCCCTCCCCTCTACCGCTTGGCATATCGCTCGATCATGTCCGCCAGCTTCTCCGTCGTGCCGATCGCATCGCCTGAGTGCGAATCCATCCGCTGCACGTACTCCTCCCGCTTCTCTCCCAGCCTGTGAATCATGTGCAGTAAGGCGTCCGACGACACGTCCGCATCATGCAGCACCTCGGCGAAGCCTCTGTCCGCGAACGATCTGGCGTTCAGGATCTGATCCCCCCGGCTGGACCCCTTCGGTAGCGGAATCAGCAGCATCGGCTTGCGCAGCGACAGCAATTCAAAGATCGCGTTCGATCCGGCCCGCGAGATGACGATGTCGGACATTGCCATCAGATGGGGCAGTTCGTCTTGGACGAATTCGAATTGCTTATAGCCGGGAAGGTGCAGAGCTTCGTCCACCTGGCCTGCGCCGCAAATATGCACGATCCGGAAGGTGTCGAGCAGAGAACGCAGATTGGCCCGGATCGCCTGGTTGATGCTTTTGGCGCCCAAGCTGCCGCCCATGACAAGCAGGACCTTCTTTCCCGCCGGGAATCCGCAATGCAGCCGCCCCTTGGCGGCATTGCCCAGCCGCAGCTCCTCGCGGACGATCGCGCCGACGTATTCCGCTTTGCCGCTGCGGATATGCTGAAGCGTCTCAGGGAACGTCGCACAGATCCGGGTTGCGAACGGAGTGGCGATACGGTTCGCCAAGCCGGGCGTCATATCCGACTCGTGGATGACGGCCGGCACCCGCCGCATCCATCCGGCCGCGACGACCGGCACGGACACGAATCCTCCCTTGGAGAAAATGATCCGGGGCCCAATGCGCCTCAATAACGCATAGGCTTGGCCACAACCTTTTAAGACCTTGAACGGATCCTTCACATTGTTCCAATCCGCATAGCGCCTCAGCTTCCCGGTCGCGATCCCGTGATACTCCACTTCAGGGAAGGACGACATAATCTTCCTCTCGATTCCTTCGTACGACCCGATATAGTGAATATCCCAATTCCGCTCCAGCAGCTTCGGAATCAAGGCGGCATTGACGGTAACGTGACCTGCCGAGCCTCCTCCGGTCAATACTATCTTTTTATTCTTCATCAGCTACCCCCATCCCGCGCCTCGTTGTCCGTTCATCATGATGCCCTGCTGACAGGCTTCGGACATGCGAATTCCCTTCCGATATGGATAGGATGGAATGTCCGCCAGCCATCGCGAAGATAATAGTTTACATAATATTATTTATGAAAACTTCATATCCCGCTCTCACTGGAAGCATTTCGCATAACGAGGAACATAGCGGTTTGACATCCTGTGTATTTGCCTTATTGTATTCTACCGTTTCCCGGTTGGGCAATAATAGGTTACGGCTTCGGCAGCCGTACCGTAAAGGTAAAGTGTCCATGCTCATGCCGGAGCGTAATCGTGCCGCCATGCAGCTCGACGATGTTTTTCGCAATGGATAGCCCCAGACCGGAGCCGGATTGAATCGCATGCGCCGTGCGGGAATCATCGGCCTTGTAGAAGCGTTCAAACAGATGCTTCTCCTGCTCCGCCGTAATCGGCTTGCCCTCGTTCTCGATCGCAACGCTCAGATGGCCGTTCCCGGATTGGAACGAAACATAGATATCGCCCGGCTTGATCGAAAATTTCAAGGCATTCAGCAGCAGATTGTCGAGGGCCCGGATGATCTTTTCGCTATCCACCTGAACCAGGGCAGGCGCCGGTTCAAGCTGCCAATGCATGTGCACCCCATACTCCTGGGCAATCGGCTCGAATTCCACGAGCAACTGCTCCAGCAGTTCCCGCAGATCGACCGGCTCCTTCTGGACCTTCACATCGGTTGAAGTCAGGCGCGTATACTCGAACAAATCGTCGATCAAATATTTCAGATGAATCGCCTTCTTGTACGTATTGTGAATGAATCGCTCCTGCTCCTCCGTGTCTTGATATGATTTGCTCGTCAATAAATCCAGGTACCCGATAATGCTCGTTAGCGGCGTCCGCAGATCATGGGAAATCCCCGTAATCAGCGCCATTTTCGCTTGCTCCTGCTCCCGTTCATTGGCTTGCTGAAGCATCAGCGCCTCCGCCATCGCATTGATGCTGTCCGCTACTCTGCCCAGCTCATCCTCCCGTTCCGCGGGCACCCGGTAAGTAAGATCGCCCTGAGAGATGACATGGAGCCCCTCGACCAGCGTCATCACATCGTGAACAATCGGCCGGGTGAAGTAGAAGAACAGCGCCGTGAAGAGGCCCGCAAATATAAAGATGTCGAGCACGGCAATATACGGCGCGATCGGATAATGATTCTTAATGTGATTAAATAAAATCATAATCAGCACCGTCAACAATAAGCTGAGCACGAACCGCCACAATATCGCGCCCCGGATACTTTTGCGGATATGGAATAGAGTTACGAGTTTATTTATCAATTTTATATCCTACTCCCCAGACGGTCTTAATATATTGCGGGCTGCGCGGGTTCAGCTCAAGCTTTTCGCGCAGATTGCGGATATGCACCATAACCGTGTTGTCCGAATACCCTGCGGGCTCCTTCCATACGCGCTCATAGATGCGATCGGCATGGAACACCTGGCCGCGATGCTTCGCCAGCAGCTCCAGGATCGAGAATTCAATCGGTGTCAAGCTGACCGCGCGCTCTCGTACCGTAACCTCGTGTTGAACCCGATCGATGACGAGGTCGCCGACGCGAATTATCTCCTCGTTCGGCGCCTGAGATTCCGCGTACTTCTGGCGGCGCAGCTGGGCCTTCACCCGGGCCATCAGCTCCAGCGGATTGAATGGCTTCGCCACATAATCATCGGCTCCGGTCGTCAGTCCGTTGATTTTGTCGATATCCTCTTCCTTGGCGGACAGCATAATAATCGGAACACTTGAAGTTTCTCTTATTTTCATACAGGTCCGAATCCCGTCCATATTCGGCATCATCACGTCCAGAATAACGACGTTAACCGGTTCGCTATTCAATCGTTCGAGCGCTTCCAGACCGTCGGAAGCTTCACGAACTTGATAACCTTCATTGCGCAAATATACATGGATGACATCCCGAATCTCCGGATCATCATCCACGATTAATATCGTCGCCGTCATGCCTTCCCTCATCCTTATGCTTCATGATGAACATCACGCTTCCCAATACGATCCAGACAACCTCCAGCCCATAGGACAGATCGAGTGCCATGCTCATCCTCGCTCCCCCCTCTATCCTTTCCCTCCTTATCTTATCGCAAAAAATTGAAGTTCTCCCCGCGGAAAAACTAAAGAAATTCTAAAAGTCCGGTGAATTAGTGCAGTTGTAGCCGTCTGATGGACATGCAAAACGAGTAAAACAACTCAGCCAGCGCTGAAATGAGTAGGCGTGACAACGCCTCTGTCATCACGGATTTCGTTTTTTGGCATGCCGACATACCAGTTCGAGATCGCTTTTTCCCAAACCGGCATAGTCTTTTCAGATTTTGAACGATCGCCGTCAGTAGCGCCTGTTCTTGCATGCAGTCGAGTCCGCGGCTCCGTGCACGATCCATGCCATGCGCAACTTTGCTTTCAGCAAACACATGCTCACAGCGGGTTCGTAACTTTTGCAGATGACGGTAAGAACCCGTTAGCTGAATCCGTTTAGCTCTGTTTCGG
>NZ_LDIG01000048.1 GCF_015845845.1 Paenibacillus dendritiformis | reverse complement strand
ATACTTCGAAGCTGGAGTGAAGTCGATGCAGTGGTAGGGGAGCGTTGTGTACCGGGTGGAAGGCAGACCGGAAGGACTGCTGGACTGTACACAAGTGAGAATGCCGGTATGAGTAACGAAAAGACTGGTGAGAATCCAGTCCGCCGAAAGCCTAAGGGTTCCTGGGGAAGGCTCGTCCGCCCAGGGTAAGTCGGGACCTAAGGCGAGGCCGAAAGGCGTAGTCGAAGGACAACAGGTTGAAATTCCTGTACCACCGTAGCCGTTATGAGCAATGGGGGGACGCAGAAGGATAGGGACGCGAGCAGATGGATGCTCGTCCAAGCAGTGAGGCTGGTCAGTAGGCAAATCCGCTGACCGTAAGGCTGGGCTGTGACGGGGAGGGAAAATTACAGTACCGAAGGTCTTGATTTCATGCTGCCAAGAAAAGCCTCTAGCCAGGTAAAGGTGCCCGTACCGCAAACCGACACAGGTAGGCGAGAAGAGAATTCTAAGGCGCGCGGAAGAACTCTCGTTAAGGAACTCGGCAAAATGACCCCGTAACTTTGGGAGAAGGGGTGCCCCGGTAGGGTGAATAGCCCGAGGGGGCCGCAGTGAATAGGCCCGAGCGACTGTTTAGCAAAAACACAGGTCTGTGCGAAGCCGTAAGGCGAAGTATACGGGCTGACGCCTGCCCGGTGCTGGAAGGTTAAGGGGAGTGGTTAGCCGTAAGGCGAAGCTATGAACCGAAGCCCCAGTAAACGGCGGCCGTAACTATAACGGTCCTAAGGTAGCGAAATTCCTTGTCAGGTAAATTCTGACCCGCACGAATGGCGTAACGACTTGGGCGCTGTCTCAACGAGAGATCCGGTGAAATTTTAATACCTGTGAAGATGCAGGTTACCCGCGACAAGACGGAAAGACCCCATGGAGCTTTACTGCAGCTTGATATTGGACTTTGGTACGGTCTGTACAGGATAGGTGGGAGCCTGGGAAGCCGGAGCGCCAGCTTCGGTGGAGGCGCCGTTGGGATACCACCCTGATCGTATCGGAGTTCTAACCAGGGACCGTGAAACCGGTTCGGGGACAGTGTCAGGCGGGCAGTTTGACTGGGGCGGTCGCCTCCTAAAGAGTAACGGAGGCGCCCCAAGGTTCCCTCAGAATGGTTGGAAATCATTCGAAGAGTGCAAAGGCAGAAGGGAGCTTGACTGCGAGACCTACAAGTCGAGCAGGGACGAAAGTCGGGCTTAGTGATCCGGTGGTACCGCATGGAAGGGCCATCGCTCAACGGATAAAAGCTACCCTGGGGATAACAGGCTTATCTCCCCCAAGAGTCCACATCGACGGGGAGGTTTGGCACCTCGATGTCGGCTCATCGCATCCTGGGGCTGAAGTAGGTCCCAAGGGTTGGGCTGTTCGCCCATTAAAGCGGTACGCGAGCTGGGTTCAGAACGTCGTGAGACAGTTCGGTCCCTATCTGTCGCGGGCGTAGGAAATTTGAGAGGAGCTGTCCTTAGTACGAGAGGACCGGGATGGACGTACCGCTGGTGTACCAGTTGTTTCGCCAGAGGCATAGCTGGGTAGCCAAGTACGGAAGGGATAAGCGCTGAAAGCATCTAAGCGTGAAGCCCCCCTCAAGATGAGATTTCCCACATTGGTAAGACCCCTTGAAGACGACGAGGTAGATAGGTTGGAGGTGGAAGTGCAGCAATGCATGGAGCTGACCAATACTAATCGGTCGAGGGCTTATCCTACTTTCACCCCAAAAAGTGACGTGAAGCGTTGCAGCAACACCGATTACTTTTCGGGGACCCCGGATGGTTTGATGATTTTACTTTCGCATTCAGTTTTTAAGGTATAAACCTTATCTGTTTGGTGGCGATAGCGGAGGGGTTCCACGCGTACCCATCCCGAACACGACCGTTAAGCCCTCCAGCGCCGATGGTACTTGGACCGCAGGGTCCCGGGAGAGTAGGACGCTGCCAAGCAGACAAAGACCACTGACTTCTGTCGGTGGTTTTTTTATTTCCTGAATCATATCCCCCGGGGCGAACGCAGTGGGTTCAGACGGCGGACCCTGAAATGCTGCATACATACAGTATTTTTTACCGTTTGGGTTGTTAAACGGCCGAATTCCTGCAAAACTGCATCTTTTCACTCTCTTGTGAAGGAAGGCTAAGAAAAACGGCGGAAATTGCTGCACTTTTGCAGGATTCTCTTTTTGGAGTTTCCCTGCTCAACCAATTCCTGCGTTTTTGCAGGATTTCCTTCAATGAGTCTGCGTCTAGGTCAGACCCGACGAAGCAACGAAATGTTATTCATTAGTCCCAAATGGCATAATCGAAATGTTATCCACCTGTGAATATCTTTTTGAACTGCAAAATGCTGCATGTTATCCTCATCATCCACATTTTCATGCACAATATCCACGGAATGTTCATAATTTCCGCCTGAAATGCTGCGCTAAAAAAAGGGATATCCACAGATGCGCTAAAAATGAAATATCGAACTATCAGTTATCCTGAGTCCAGACAAGCAGCGTCTCCATCCAAATCGTTGAAGCCATTAAAGATATGACTCGCCATGCCTCTCCTTTTTCAAAATGTCCCACAAGAGAGCACGAAATTCTTCCTAATCTTCTTGGCCTAACTCCTTATGCTAATCTGATTGTCGACCTTCGCCTCCCACACTGAACTGCACATGGATCATCTTCAGCATTCTTCAGCATGAGTAACTCTGAATAAGCCGGATCATTCGCAGCGGGCGAGGTATCTCGAGTAGATAAGCTTGCGCAGAAGGCGTTTGGCTATGCCCAGTCCACAGATCATCGCCCTGCTCGATGCAGCGGCGAATCACTTTCTATGCCAACCGCATCCCTTCATTTCTTTTTGAAGTCCAAGTTTATTTTAGGTCAACTTTTGGCAGACTAAATAAGGACCAAGCGAATGCAAAAGCCGCTTGAAAACACAAGAAAAAAGTGCTATCATAAAGTCAAGGTCAAAGAAAGTCAAAGTCAGACTTAATTTGACAAAAACCCATTGTTTTTGTCATCACCGAATAAGGAACAGTCAAAAATGGTTAAAGCTAATATAGAGAGAAATGGACGCAAAGGAGGGCAGAAGATGCGCAATATTTCCGATTTGATTGAGCAGCATTTGAAAATCATGCTGATCGACAGCCCGGAAGGCGCCGTGGAGATTCAGCGGAACGACCTCGCAGAGCAGTTCTCCTGTGTTCCTTCCCAAATCAACTATGTGATCAGCACTCGCTTCACTCTGGAGAAGGGTTACGTTGTGGAGAGCAAGCGCGGCGGCGGCGGGTATATCCGCATCCAGCGGATTGAGCTTCCGGATCAGCGGGCGATTCATACCCATCTATGCGAATCGATCGGGAATCGGATCGGGCAAGAGGCAGCGGAAGGGCTCATATATCAACTGGAAGAAGCGAACGTCATTTCCCGGCGGGAAGCGATACTGCTGCGAGCAGCGGTATCACGCGACAATCTGGCGGTGAAGCTGCCCTACCGGGACGAGATCCGCGCCCGTCTCCTGCGGGCGATGCTGCTCGGGCTGTTAAGCAAGCAATAAGGTATGCTGCCTTTATTTTAACCCGGGGGAAGCAGGCGCCAATCCGACTGCTGATCCCTTTACTATAAGTGAATCCACCAGGATCCAGGATAAGGAGGAGAATGGCCATGATGTGTCAACAATGCGGTCAGAAGCCGGCTACTCTGCACTTTACGAAAATCATTAACGGGCAGAAGACGGAATTCCACATCTGTGAATCGTGTGCCCGTGAGAAAGGCGAATGGATACCGGGCACGGCTAACGGCTTCTCCATCCATAATTTGCTGTCAGGACTGCTCGATTTCGATTTGTCCGGCGGAGCCGCCAAGGGAAGCGGCGACTACGGTGCGCAGATGCCTCAGGCGATGCGCTGCGAGAAATGCGGGCTGACCTACTCCCAGTTCGGGAAGCTGGGCCGGTTCGGGTGTGACAAATGTTATTCCTTCTTCGGCAACCGGCTTGATCCGCTGCTGAAGCGTGTCCATGGGAATACGGTTCATACCGGGAAAATTCCGAAGCGCGGCGGGGGACGCATTCAACGCAAGCGCGAGCTGGATGAGCTCAAGTTCGAGCTTCAGAAGAGCATTGCGCAGGAAGAATTCGAACGGGCGGCGCAGCTGCGCGACCGTATTCGGCAGCTGGAGAAGGAAGGGAACGAAGGGGGCCCTGACTCGTCTGCTCAGCATGGCTAACCCCCTGAACGATAGAATGACAACGATGAATGATCGGCAAGGTGAAAGGAGATGACGAAAATGGCCCAACGCCAATTCATGGAGCATGCGATAAGTGACTGGATGCGCGGAACGGGACCGGACTCCGAGATCGTCATCAGCAGCCGCATCCGCGTAGCGCGCAACCTGTGCGGCGTGCCGTTCCCGCTGCTTGCGACGAACCAGCAATCGGTCGAAGTGCTGAACCAGCTGGCCGCGGTCATCGAGCAGCCGGAGATGTCAGGCTTCCATACGTCTTTCCAACGATGGAACTTGGCGGAGCTAAGCGATCTGGAGAAGCAGGTGCTGGTCGAGAAGCATTTGATCTCGCCGGCCCTCGTGAATGAATCGCGCAACGGGGCGGTCATTCTGAGCGAGGATGAATCGATCAGCATTATGCTGAACGAGGAAGACCATTTGCGCATTCAATGCCTGTACCCGGGACTGCAGATTCGGGAAGCGTGGGAGCAGGCCAGCCGCATTGACGACGTATTCGAAGCGCATGTCGACTACGCGTTCGATGAGAAGCGGGGCTACTTGACCAGCTGCCCAACCAATGTGGGCACGGGGATTCGGGCCTCCGTCATGATGCATTTGCCGGCCCTCGTCATGACGCAGCAGATTAACCGCATTTTGCAGGCGGTCACCCAGGTGGGGCTGGCGGTGCGCGGCATCTACGGTGAAGGCAGCGAGGCGATAGGCAATCTGTTTCAGGTGTCGAACCAGATTACGCTTGGCCAATCGGAAGCCGAGATTATTGACAGCCTGTACAGCGTCGTGAAGCAGATCATCGAGCATGAGAAGGCCGCGCGCGACCAGCTGCTCGAGAACAATCGCATGCGCCTGACGGATCGCATCTGCCGATCCTACGGAATATTGAAGCATGCGGCGATTATGGATTCCAAGGAAGCGGCCCAACGGCTGTCGGATATCCGGCTTGGTTCGGATCTGAATATTTTGAACCATCTCGATCCTTCCGACCTCAATGAACTGCTCGTGATGACACAGCCAGGCTTCCTTCAGCATATATACAAGAAATCATTGTCTACGGAAGAACGCGACATGTATCGGGCTAGCTTGATACGCGACAAATTAAGCAAATCGAAAACGACCAATGGAGGTGCTTGAATATGATGTTCGGAAGATTTACGGAACGTGCCCAGAAAGTATTGGCATTGGCTCAGGAAGAAGCCGTGCGTCTAGGACATAACAATATCGGAACCGAGCATATTTTGCTCGGGCTGATCCGGGAAGGGGAAGGCATCGCAGCCAAGGCGCTCGTGGCGCTCGGCCTCGGCCTGGAGAAGATTCAGGACGAAGTGGAGTCCTTGATTGGGCGCGGGCAGGAGCAGCCTACGAATATCGCATACACTCCGCGCGCCAAAAAAGTGATTGAGCTGTCCATGGACGAAGCCCGCAAGCTGGGCCATACGTATGTGGGCACGGAACATATTTTGCTGGGCCTGATTCGGGAAGGCGAGGGCGTCGCGGCCCGCGTGCTGAATAACCTCGGCATCAGCCTGAACAAGGCGCGCCAGCAGGTGCTGCAGCTGCTGGGCAGCAGCGAAGCGGTATCCAGCCATCACGGGCAATCCCAGAATGTGAGCACGCCGACGCTGGACGGACTGGCGCGCGATCTGACGGCTGCCGCCAAGGAAGGCAATCTCGACCCGGTCATCGGCCGCAGCAAGGAGATTGAGCGCGTCATCCAGGTGCTGAGCCGCCGCACGAAGAACAATCCGGTCCTCATCGGGGAGCCGGGCGTCGGGAAGACCGCGGTAGCGGAAGGGCTAGCGCAGAAGATTATCAACAACGAGATTCCGGAGACGCTGCGCGACAAGCGCGTTATGACGCTCGATATGGGCTCCGTCGTGGCCGGCACGAAGTACCGGGGCGAATTCGAGGATCGGTTGAAAAAAATTATGGATGAGATCCGCCAAGCGGGGAATATCATCCTGTTCATCGACGAGCTGCACACGCTCATCGGCGCGGGCGGAGCGGAAGGCGCTATCGATGCGTCCAACATTTTGAAGCCGGCGCTGGCTCGGGGCGAGCTCCAATGCATCGGGGCGACGACCTTGGATGAGTACCGCAAATATATCGAGAAGGACGCCGCCCTGGAGCGCCGCTTCCAACCGATTACGGTCGATCAGCCGACGATCGAAGAGACGATTCAGATTTTGAAAGGGCTGCGGGATCGCTACGAAGCGCATCACCGCGTCAAAATTAGCGATGAAGCGATTGAGCAGGCCGTGAAGCTGTCCGACCGCTATATTACGGATCGCTTCCTGCCGGACAAAGCCATCGATCTGATTGACGAAGCAGGGTCCAAAGTACGCTTGAACTCCTACACGGTACCGCCGAACCTAAAGGAACTGGAAGCACGTCTGGAAGACATCCGCAAGGAGAAGGACGCTTCCGTGCAGAGCCAGGAATTCGAGAAGGCGGCCGCGCTTCGCGATACGGAGCAGAAGATGCGCGAGGAGCTGGACTCGGTGCGGAACCAGTGGAAGGAGAAGCAGGGCCGCATGGATTCCGAGGTCACGCCGGAAGATATCGCCCAGATCGTCTCCAGCTGGACCGGCGTGCCGGTCGTCAAGCTGAAGGAAGAAGAAACGCAGCGTCTCCTCAATATGGAAGAGGTTCTGCATGAGCGCGTCATTGGCCAGGACGAAGCGGTCAAGGCCGTCAGCCGGGCGATTCGCCGGGCTCGCGCGGGCTTGAAGGATCCGAAGCGCCCGATGGGCTCGTTCATCTTCCTCGGTCCGACCGGGGTCGGGAAGACGGAATTGGCCCGCGCGCTGGCGGAGTCGCTCTTCGGCGACGAGAATGCGGTCATCCGCATCGACATGTCCGAGTACATGGAGAAGCATTCGACCGCGCGTCTGGTCGGAGCGCCTCCGGGATATGTCGGCTATGAGGAAGGCGGCCAGTTGACCGAGAAGGTGCGCCGCAAGCCATACTCCGTCGTGCTGCTCGATGAGATTGAGAAGGCGCATCCGGAAGTATTCAACATCCTGCTGCAGGTGCTGGAGGATGGACGCCTGACCGATTCCAAGGGACGGGTCGTCGACTTCCGCAACACGCTCATCATTTTGACGTCGAATGTCGGCGCAGAGGCGATCAAGCGCAATACGACGCTGGGCTTTACCTCCTCCGACAACAATGAGCGCGACTACAACAATATGAAAGACAAAGTGATGGCGGAATTGAAGAAGAGCTTCCGTCCGGAGTTCCTGAACCGGATCGACGAGATTATCGTCTTCCACTCGCTGGAAGAGAAGCATATCGCCGAGATCGTAACGCTGATGGCCGAGGAGCTGCGCAAGCGGCTCAAGGAGCAGGATGTCGATTTCCAATTGACCGATGCGGCCAAGGCGTTCCTCGCCAAGGAAGGCTACGATCCGGCCTACGGAGCGCGTCCGCTCCGCCGGGCGATTCAGAAGCATATCGAAGATCGCCTGTCCGAGGAATTGCTGAAAGGCGACATCGAGAAGGGCGATTCCGTCACGATCGACGAACAGGACGGCAATCTGGTCGTGCTTCGCAATACGCCGGCAAAGGCCTGACATTTTCATAGGATGCAGCCATCCGAGCGCATCTCCTCCTCCGGGAGGAGATGCGTTTTTTTCATGAAATGCGAAAGTCCTTTCACCCCCTACTTAAAAATGGTAAACTTAAAGATAATGTACAATCTTCGGCAAAAGCCAGTAGAAAATTGTCACGCTTTATCTTTGTATTGCGTTATGCCGATAAACCTAATATAGATGTGGCAACCTATACAATGATGAGTCAGTAGGAGTGTCGGCTCATATGGCCAAAGTAAAAACCAAGTTTTTCTGTACGGATTGCGGATATGAATCCCCGAAGTGGATGGGCAAATGCCCGGGCTGCGGCGAGTGGAACACGATGGTGGAGGAGCGGGAGACGGTCGTCAAGACGGCGGGCGTCCACACTTCCCTCATTCAAACGAAAGAAAAACCGCAATCGATCATACAAATAGAAAGTAAACAGGAAGCGCGCCTGTCCACGACGATTGATGAATTGAACCGCGTGCTCGGCGGCGGCGTGGTCCCGGGCTCGCTCATCCTCGTGGGCGGCGACCCGGGCATCGGCAAATCGACCTTGCTGCTGCAGGCTTCCAACGCGCTGGCAGCCAGCGGCCTGAAGGTGCTGTATGTGTCCGGCGAGGAATCGACGCGCCAGACGAAGCTGCGCGCCGACCGGCTCGGGGCGCTGTCCGAGCGCCTGTTCGTCCTGAGCGAGACGAACTTGCAGTATATTGAAGAGGCGATCGAGGCCATGAGCCCGGACTTTCTTGTCATCGACTCGATTCAGACGGTATATCAGCCGGCGGTCGAATCGGCTCCCGGCAGCGTGGCCCAAGTTCGCGAATGCACAAGCGTGTGCATGCGCATTGCGAAGGGCAGGGGCATCGCGACCGTCCTCGTCGGCCATGTGACGAAGGAAGGAGCCATCGCCGGCCCCCGCATGCTGGAGCATATGGTGGACTGCGTGCTCTATTTTGAAGGCGAGCGCCATCATTCGTACCGCATCCTGCGGGCCGTGAAGAACCGCTTCGGTTCCACGAACGAGATCGGCATTTTCGAGATGACGGAGGGCGGCTTGACGGAAGTGAAGAATCCGTCGGAGATGTTCCTTCAGGAACGGCCGCTGGGGGTCTCCGGCTCGACGGTCGTCGCCAGCCTGGAAGGAACGCGCCCGGTTCTTGTCGAGATGCAGGCGCTCGTGTCGGCGACGAACTTTCCTTCGCCGCGGAGAATGTCGACGGGAATCGATCATCAGCGCCTGGCGCTCATCATTGCCGTCCTGGAGAAGCGCATGGGCATGTTCCTTCAGAACCAGGACGCCTATGTAAATGTGGCCGGCGGGCTGAAGCTGGATGAGCCGGCGGTCGATCTCGCGATTGCGGTCGCCTTGGCGTCGAGCTTCCGCGATATGCCGACCCAGGCGTATGACGTTGTCTTCGGCGAGGTGGGATTGACAGGTGAAGTGCGCGCGGTGTCGCGTGCCGAGCAGCGCGTGAAGGAAGCCGAGAAGCTGGGCTTCAAGCGAATTATTTTGCCAGAGAAGAGCCTGCGGGGATGGACCCCTTCTGGACATATTGAGATAGTGGGCGTAAATACGGTAGCGGAAGCATTGACCGCAGCGTTAGGTTAGGGGGCTTAGATATAGAATGAAGGACAGTCAGCAGGATATTATGAACGATCTGTTGCGGATGGTGGCGCCGGGAACTCCGTTCCGCGAAGGATTGGAGAACGTGCTCCGGGCGAAGACAGGAGCGCTTATCGTTGTCGGCTACAGCCCGGAAGTGATGGAGGTCGTCGATGGCGGTTTTTCCATCAACAGCGATTTCTCTCCGAGCTATTTGTATGAATTGGCCAAGATGGACGGCGCGATCATCTTGAGCGAAGACGTGAAGCGCATCCTGTACGCCAACACGCAGCTGATCCCGGATTCCTCCATTCCTTCGACGGAGACGGGGATTCGCCACCGCACGGCGGAGCGGGTCGCGAAGCAGACGGGCAAGCTGGTCGTGTCGATCTCCCAGCGCCGCAACATCATTACCCTGTACCAAGGAAGCCTCCGGTATGCGCTGAAGGAGATTGGCGTCATCCTGACAAAGGCGAATCAGGCGATTCAGACCTTGGAGAAATATAGAGCCGTGCTCGTCCAGGGAATGACGAACTTGACCGCTTCCGAATTCGAGGAGCAAGTGACGCTGTACGATGTCGTGAATGTGTTGCAACGGATCGAGATGGTATTACGTATTAAAATGGAGATAAAGCGATACATCAACGAACTGGGAACGGAAGGCCGTCTCATCAGCATGCAGTTGGAAGAGCTGGTCAGCAACACGGAAGAGGATGCGTGGCTGCTGCTCAAGGATTATGCCCGCGACAACGGGGATGACAAAGTCCGCGAGATTCTCGTTCAACTCAAGAAGAGCACCGCCGACGAGCTGCTGGACGCGCATCATCTGATACGGCTGCTCGGTTACCCGACGACAAGCGCCATCCAGGATGAATCCGTATCGCCGCGCGGTTACCGCGTGCTGAGCAAGATTCCTCGCTTGCCGAACGTCATCATACAGAACCTGGTGGATACGTTCCAATACTTGCCTCACGTCATGATGGCTACCATCGAAGAACTGGATGACGTGGACGGAATTGGCGAAGTGCGCGCACGCGCCATCAAGGAAGGGCTCAAGCGCATTCAGGAGCAGGTATTCATTGACAGGCAAATTTGATTTTCCTACAATGAAAAGATGAACGTTGGGCATAGTAAAATTAGAGGTGAACCTATGATTACAAAGTCCATTCCGAGCTTGTTTACCGTCGGTAACCTGTTCCTCGGAATCATTTCCATCATGCTTGCGTTTCATAATAATTATGATTTGGCTGCTCTCATGATTATCATCGCCATGCTGCTGGACGGTCTCGACGGCCGCGTGGCCAGGGCCTTGAACGCGCAAAGCGAATTCGGCAAAGAGCTCGATTCCTTGTCCGATGTCATTTCCTTCGGTGTGGCGCCGGCATTTATTATGTACGTTGTAGCTTTTAGCGATATGAACCCGGCGTTGGGCTGGGTAGTGACAGCCATCTTCCCGATTTGCGGGGCGCTCCGGCTGGCCCGCTTCAACGTGAAGGCAGGCATTCCGGGCTACTTCATCGGCTTGCCGATTCCGGCTGCAGGCGGCGTAGCCTGCACCCTGGCGCTGTTCCATGAAAGTATTCCGGCACCGTATCTCATTATCGCCATGCTTTTATTATCGTACTTAATGGTTAGCACCGTGAAATATCCGAATTTCAAAAAGGTCGGCATTTCCAAAAAAGCGCTGTGGCTGACGCCTTTCGTCATCGCGGCAGCCGTCGGCATCGCGCTCTGGAAGCCGGAACAGACGCCGAAGCTCATTTTCGTGCCGCTGGTTCTGTATGCTCTGCTCGGCTTAAAAAAAAACGTTAGGATGCTGAACCGGCGTCGAGGCAAACAGCGCGATTCGGAAGAATGGGTCCGCTCGAAGCATTCGTAACGGCATCCTGCACTTGCTATCGTTCATGAGTTTATACCGAAGAAGCCCTCTCCATCAGCGGAGAGGGCTTTTTTGCGTGCCCGGGCACAAAAAAGCAGCCGCGCATGCAGCTGCTTTTTCAAGACAAGTTAAAGATACCGAGCGTATCGCACCGGCTGGATTCCTGCTTCACCACATCGTCAAGATTGATGTCGAGGAGGTTGCACAGAGCCGACATGTAGAACAGATGCTTGCCCAGTTCATGCTTCACGATATCTTTGCAATTTTCGCATAAATGGCCGTGTACATGGCTTTCGAGGGACTGGCGAGCTTCCTCCACGTCCATCTCTGCCCTGTAAGGCTGCCGCTTGGCGTGAACCTCCAGGCATCCGCATTCTGTGATTGCCTTCGTCACGGCACGGTTAACCGAGGCGTCGGACTGGCCGTACTTGGACAGAATGTCCAACAGGCTCCGGTGTCGCAGTACAAGATCGGCTACTTGCTCTTGGAGCGCTTGCAAATTGGGAGTACTCATTTCCATCCACCTCTATTCTTGATATGATGCGGCGCGAAGCCCGCATAAATCGCTCACAACACGGTTTCATGTCCATTATACGTCTGTGAATTACCAGATTTCAACTTGGACAGGCAGGAAAATATGGAAATGAACGATTAGGAGCGAGGAGCTTGGGCCATAATTGTAAGGAAATCGATTGAAAGTGAGGAGGTGGACGCACATGTTCAAACGTTGGTTTACCGGAATGGCGGGCATTATCGGCGCCTGGGCCGGTTGGGAGTTCCATGGCTATTGGTACGCCCAGACCATGGGCTTCACGGGATTGGCGAATCCGGGACTATCTGCCGGCCGGCTCGCATGGGCATTGGGCGGGGCATTTTGCTTATTTGTACTCAGTCGTGTACTTTATATGCCGTTGGCAAAAAGCTGGAATGAATGGCGGGAGCGCATCGCGCTCGTGTCCACAGGAACCTTGGTTACGGGTACGGCGGGCGCTTTCGCCGGAATCTGCTTCGCTGCGCTGCTGACGCCGCTGCTGCGCGAATTCGGAAGCGCCGGGCTGATGCTGTCGGCCGTTCTGCTGGTGCTGTTCGCCAGCGCGGGCCTGCAGATTGCGCTGATGAAGCAGCAGGATATGGCGGAATGGATCGCCGCCCTGCCATGGCTGAGCGAGCCGGTGGCGGAGGAAGAGGAGCTGCGCGTCGAAGAGCATAAAATATTGGACACGAGCGTCATTATCGACGGCCGCATCGCCGACATCTGCAAGACAGGATTCATAGAAGGGACGATCGTCATCCCGGAATTCGTGCTGGAGGAGCTGCAGCATATCGCCGACTCCTCGGATTTGCTGAAGCGGAACCGCGGCCGGAGAGGCTTGGATATTTTGAATAAGATCCAAAAAGAGCTGGAAGTGAAGGTGCTGATCTACGAAGGGGACTTCGAGGAGATCTCCGAGGTGGACAGCAAGCTGGTGAAGCTGGCCAAAGTCTTGAAAGGAAAAGTGGTCACGAACGACTTCAACCTGAACAAAGTATGCGAGCTGCAGGGCGTATCGGTCCTGAACATCAACGACCTGGCCAATGCGGTCAAGCCGGTTGTCCTGCCGGGCGAGGAAATCGTCGTCCAGGTCATCAAGGACGGCAAGGAGCATGGCCAAGGCGTCGCTTATCTGGACGACGGCACGATGATCGTCGTCGAAGGCGGGCGCGAGTACATCGGCATGACGATGGAGGTGCTGGTGACGAGCGTGCTCCAGACGTCGGCCGGACGCATGATTTTTGCCAAGCCGAAACTGTTGGAAAAAGCCCAATAAACAGGTATGATGGGAAGAGCACCATCATGGAGGTTGACAGAGATGGAACAGGGCTTTGGAGTGGTTATCGTGGCGGCCGGCAGAGGCTCGCGCATGGGCGCCGCGGAGAGCAAGCAATATTTGCCGCTGCTGGACAAGCCGGTCATTATACATACGCTGGAGCGGTTCCAGACGATGGAGGCATGCGAAGCCATCGTCTGGGTCGCCTCCCCGGAGGATACGGCCCGCTGCGCCGCTTGGCAGGAGGAGTACGGCTTGGACAAGGTCCGGGCCATCGTCCCCGGCGGCGCGGAGCGGCAGCATTCCGTGTACGCCGGGCTTCAGACGGTCCGGGCGCTCGGTCTGGGCTACGTGCTGATTCACGATGGGGTGCGGCCGTTCGTGGAGACGGGCAGCGTAGAGGCATGCTACCGGGCTGCCAGAGAGCATGGGGCGGCCGTCCTGGCCGTGCCGGTGAAGGATACGATTAAGCAGGTGAACGGAGGCGTCATTACGGCGACGCCGGACCGACGCAGCTTGTGGGCGATTCAGACCCCACAGGCTTTTCGTCTTGCCGATGTGATGGCTGCGCATGAACGGGCCGCGGCGGACGGATTCATCGGCACCGACGATGCGATGCTGATGGAGCGGGCCGGGATGCAGGTGCGCATCGTGGAAGGGGAGTACACGAATGTGAAGCTGACGACGCCGGACGATCTGGAGTGGGCCTCCTGGTGGCTGGCCCGCCATGCGGCGGCGCCAGGGGAAGAGCGGTAATACCGGATGGAACGACGAAGGGAGAGGCAGAACATGATACGAGTAGGACAAGGCTTCGACGTGCACCAATTGGTGGAAGGCCGTCCTTGCATTATCGGAGGGGTGCGCATTCCGTATGAGAAGGGGCTGCTGGGGCACTCCGACGCGGACGTGCTGCTGCATACGGTCAGCGACGCGGTGCTTGGGGCGCTCGGTCTGGGCGATATCGGCAAGCACTTCCCGGATACGGACGAAGCCTACAAGGACGCGGACAGCAGCGTCCTGCTGGAGAAGGTATGGGCGCTCGCCAAGGAGCGGGGCTACCGGCTCGGCAACCTCGACTGCACGATTATCGCGCAGAAGCCGAAGATGCTGCCGTATGTGCCGGAGATGGCCGCCAATCTGGCGCGTCTCCTGGAAGCGGACGTGTCGCAGATCAACGTCAAGGCGACGACGACCGAACAGCTAGGCTTCACGGGCCGGGGGGAAGGCATTGCGGCGCAAGCGGTCGTATGCTTATTTCACGTTTCGCGGTGATATGGTATCATAATTGGATAGATCAAGACTAGGCAATGTGTCCGGAGGGGAATTCGTATGAGCAACGACATTCGTGTCCGGTATGCGCCAAGTCCGACAGGACATCTGCATATCGGCAATGCGCGCACGGCATTATTCAACTATTTATTCGCACGCCATCACGGCGGAGACTTTATCGTCCGCATCGAGGATACGGACGTGAAGCGCAATGTGGAAGGCGGCGAAGAGAATCAGTTCAAGTATATGAAATGGCTCGGCATGGATTGGGACGAGAGCGTCGATGTCGGCGGGGAATACGGGCCGTACCGTCAGACCGAGCGTCTCGATATTTATAACAAGCATGTGGATGAGCTGCTTGAGCGCGGTCTCGCCTACCGCTGCTACTGCACGGAGGAGGAGCTGGAGGCGGAGCGGGAAGCCCAGATGGCGCGAGGGGAGACGCCGAAGTATGCGGGCACCTGCCGCCATTTGACGGCGGAGGACCGGGCGCGCCTTGAAGCGGAAGGACGCCAGCCGAGCATCCGCTTCCGGGTGCCGGAGCAGCGCTCCTATACATTCAACGATCTCGTCAAGGGAGAGATTACGTTCGATTCCGAGACGACCGGCGACTGGGTCATCGTGAAGAAAGACGGTATTCCAACCTACAACTTCGCGGTCGTGCTCGACGATTACTTGATGCGCATTTCGCATGTGCTGCGCGGCGAGGATCATATCACCAATACGCTGCGCCAATTGATGATCTACGAAGCGTTCGGCTGGGAAGCGCCGGTATTCGGGCATATGACCCTCATCGTAAACGAGAACCGGAAAAAGCTGAGCAAGCGGGACGAGTCGATCATCCAGTTCATGGAGCAGTACGAGCAGCTCGGCTACTTGCCGGAAGCGATGCTGAACTTCATCGCGCTGCTTGGCTGGTCTCCGGAAGGGGAAGAGGAGATTTTTTCCCGCGAGGAGCTGATTCGGATTTTCGATGCGAACCGGCTGTCGAAGAGTCCGGCCGTATTCGATACGAACAAATTGGCCCACCTGAATAACGTATACATGAAGCAGGCGGATCCGGAGCGGATTGCGGCGCTTGCCATCCCGCACTTGCAAAAGGCGGGGCGCTTGCCGGAAACGCTGAGCGAAGAGCAGCAGGCTTGGGCGAAAGCGCTCGTGAAGCTGTATCAGGAGCAGATGACCTGCGCTTCGGACATCGTCGCGCTGTCGGAAATGTTCTTCCGCGAAGAGCTGACGATAGAGGAAGAGGCGAAGGCCGTCCTCGAGGAGCCGCAGGTTCCGGCGGTGCTGCAGGCGCTGCACGCCAAGCTTGAAGCGGCGGAAGCGTGGGACGCCGACACGGTCAAGGCGGCGCTGAAGGAAGTGCAGAAGGAGACCGGCGCCAAGGGCAAAGGGCTGTTCATGCCGGTCCGCGTCGCCGTATCCGGCCAGATGCACGGACGGGATTTGAACGAGACGATCGTGCTGCTCGGCAAAGAGACCGTACTGAACCGTCTCCGCCAAGGCGAGTAGGCGCGTAGGCGGGCAGGCAGCGGCAGGACCGGCGGTCTGTCAGCGCCTAGGCGTGTAGCTGCAGAACCGGCACTGCGTGGAGCGCAGATGCGGGGCCATCACGGCGAGGAGTGCAGATGCGGGGCCGCCTTGGCCAAGGGGCATAGTTGTCCGCGGCAAATCTAAGGGGCCAACTTCTTATTGTCATTCGGAGGACCGATCCGATATACTGAGAAGCATCAGGATAGTCAGGAAAGTCGGGATAGTTAGGCTGGACGATGAACTAAAATTAACGACAAAAAGTCGAATCATCCAAAAAAAGGCGTTGAACGGGAGAGTGCCAGCGATTACGAACCGCACAGAGAGAACGATCGGCAGGACGCGGCGGACAGCCAAGGCCTGACAGGCTGCAAGTCGTTCCGGTTCGCGGCTGGCGCGTTGCGCCCGGAAGCTCCGCCCTTGAGCGTGCACCGGCACGGGTAGGGGGCGGCGGGTTGTCCGCGTTACGGGACAGTGAAGATGGATAGCGATACCCGCAGCTCTTTATTTATTGCGCGCAGCCGGATCCTGCACAGGGGGGGCTGCCGGGACCTCATCGCTGTCTATGCAGAGTGGAACCGCGCCTTGCGCCTCTGCAGCCGATACCGGCTGCGGAGGCTTTTTTATATGGGGGCAAAAAATGCCGCGGGGGCTGCTCTTGGACTACTCCGCAGAGAGCGGCCCTTGTCACATCGTCAATCCTGCAAAAATGCAGCAATTTCTCGTCTCGGAGCGGGAATCTGCGTAAAATGCTGCTAGATTGCAGTATTTTTCCGGGATTTGGGCGAAACCGTGCGAGAACAGCGAAAATTCCTGTATATTTGCAGGATTCATTCGGGCGCTCGCCGGCTGTTATGAAAATCATGTAATTTTACAGCATTTTGGAATGCATGCTTGGACTACACGTTTGAAGTACATGTTTGAAGTACATGTTTGAAGTACATGTTTGAAGTACATGTTTGAAGTACACGTTTGGAGTACACGCATCGAATATCCCGAACATCGTGTTCTCCGACCACCGTTTTATGAACGAATCAAAGCCGACAGAGAAGAGGGGGACGGGTCATGCGACGCATCTACCGAAGAATGCAATCCGACATCCGGGCCGTATTCGAGAACGACCCGGCGGCACGCAGCCGATTTGAAGTGATCTTTACCTATTCCGGCCTGCACGCGATTTGGGCTCATCTGGTGGCGCACTGGTTCTATAAGCGCCGCTGGTTCACGATCGCCCGCATCATCTCCCAGGTGAGCCGCTTCTTTACGGGCATCGAGATTCATCCCGGCGCCCGCATCGGGGAACGGCTGTTCATCGATCACGGCATGGGGGTCGTTATCGGCGAGACCTGCGAGATCGGGAACGATGTCGTGATCTATCAAGGCGTCACGCTTGGCGGTACCGGCAAGGAGAAAGGCAAGCGCCACCCGACGATCGGGAACAACGTCGTTATCGCCTCCGGGGCCAAGGTTCTCGGTTCGTTCAAGGTCGGCGACAATTCGAATATCGGGGCCAACTCCGTCGTCCTGCGGGAGGTGCCGGCCAACTGCACGGTCGTCGGCATTCCTGGCCGGATCGTGAAGCAGGACGGCGTCCGCGTCGACCGGCTGAACCATGCCCAGCTTCCGGATCCGGTCATTGACATGCTGCGCGGAATGCAGCGGGAGATCGATACGCTGCGCGCGGAGCTGGAGCAGCACAAGCAGGAGACGGCAGCCCTCCGCGAGGGCTCCGCGGAGGTTGCGCAACGTCAATAGCCCGAAACGGGCACATGAAACAGGGAGGTTAACTCAACATGACGCTTCAGATTTACAACACGATGACGCGCCGCAAGGAAACTTTCGTTCCGGTGAATCCGGATAAGGTGAACATGTATGTGTGCGGCCCGACCGTGTACGATTATATTCATATCGGAAATGCCCGCCCCCAGATCGTATTCGATGTGGTGCGGCGCTATTTGGAACAGATCGGCTATGAGGTGAATTATGTCGTGAACTTCACCGACGTGGACGATCGCCTCATCCGCAAGTCGATGGAGACGGGCGATCCCGTGCCTGCCATCGCGGAGCGGTTCATTCAGGCATTCTACGAGGATATCGACGGCCTTGGCGTGCGGCGCGCGACGCACAATCCGCGCGTGCTCGATCATATCGAGGAAATTATCGCCTTTATCGCCAATCTGGTGGAGGAAGGCTATGCCTATGAATCCGGCAAGGATGTCTATTTCCGCACGAACCGGTTCAAAGAATACGGCAAGCTCTCCCATCAGAACCTGGAGGAGCTGCAGCACGGCATCCGGGTCGAGGTCGATGAACGGAAGGAAAATCCGGAAGACTTCGTGCTCTGGAAGGCGGCGAAGCCGGGAGAAATCTCATGGCCGAGCCCGTGGGGAGAGGGCCGTCCGGGCTGGCATATCGAATGCTCCGCCATGGCGCGCAAATTTTTGGGCGATACGCTGGATATTCACGGCGGAGGCCAGGATTTGCAGTTCCCGCATCACGAGTGCGAGGTGGCGCAATCCGAATCGCTGACCGGCAAGCCGCTCGCGAATATTTGGATGCATAACGGGTACATTCATATCAACAACGAAAAAATGTCGAAATCGCTCGGCAACGGCGTTATCGTCAAGGAGCTCCGCGCGCGCTACAAGATGGAGGCGATTCGCTACTTCATCCTCGCGACTCATTACCGCAATCCGCTTAATTTCAGCGAGGAAGCGATGATGCAGGCCGAGAAGAGCGCAGGCCGCATCGTCAATGCGGTCCAGAACCTCCGCCATCTGCTCAAGTCGGCGGAGGACGCGGCGGAGCGGGAGCCGGACGAGGCTTTGCAGCAGAAGCTGGCCGGCATCCTCGATACGTTCGACGCGAAGATGCAGGACGACTTCAATACGGCCGATGCGATTACGGCCATATTCGACTGGGTGAACCTGGCGAACAGCACGATGCAACAGGGGAGCGAGGACGAGCGGCGTACGGCGAATCTGCAAGCGCTGCTCGATGCGATCGAGGCGATGAACAACGTGCTTGGGCTTGTACCGGAGCAGGAGGAAGAGGAGCTGCTGGACGAGGAGATCGACCGCCTGATTCAGGAGCGCACCGAAGCGCGCCAGGCGAAGAACTGGGGGCGAGCCGACGAGATTCGCGATATGCTGACCGCCCAGGGCATCATCCTGGAAGATACGCCGCAAGGCATCCGTTGGCGCCGCAAATGAGGGAGCCGCGGGTGCAGCCGGATGCGAAGGATGGAGCAACAGACGTGATGAATGACAATGAGGAACGGGGAATGAATGCCGTGCGCCGGGACGGCGCCGAGGCGGGGGGAACATGGCTGTTCCCTTTTCCGCCGGCGAAGGAGCCGAAGCTGCTGCCGCCGATCGTGCTGGCGTATATGGGCGATGCGGTCTATGAGATGGCGATCCGCCAGTATCTTATCTCCATGCCGAACCATCGCCCGCAGGTGCTGCACCGGCAGGCGACGCGCTACGTGTCGGCCAAGTCGCAGGCGCGGGCGCTTGCGCGGCTTGCGCCGCTGCTGACGGCGGAGGAGGCGGACATCGTTCGCCAGGGGCGCAATGCCAAGTCTGCGGTGCCGAAGAGCGCCAATGTGAATGAGTACCGCCAGGCGACGGCGCTGGAGGCGCTGTTCGGCTACTTGTACTTTATCGGCCGCGGCGACCGCATTCGGGAGCTGGCCGAGATCGTCGTGCAGGCGCCGGATGAGGACGAAGCGCCGTCACAGACGGGTGGACGCGGGAAGCCCGAATAGGCGGCGCGGCGGAACGGCCGGGGCAGCGGGATGGATGGCCGCTCCGGAGCAGAACATTCGCCCAAGCCCGCCGGCCGGGAGCATCCGGGACAACCCGGAATAGCCGATTGAACGGCAATAGGAAGCAAGATTACGGGAGGCAGCATAGACATGGAAGAATACATTGCCGGAAAGCACTCGGTCACCGAGGCGCTCCGCTCCGGCCGTACCATTCATAAAATATGGATTGCGGACAATGCGCAGAAGCATCTGACGCAGCCGATTATCGCCGAAGCCAAGAAGGCGGGCGTCATCGTTCAGACCGCCGACAAGCGCAAGCTCGATCAGATGGCGGAGGGCGTGCAGCATCAAGGGGTTGTCGCCCAGGTAGCCGCTTATGGCTATGTGGAGGTGGACGATATCCTCGCCCGGGCGGAAGCGAAGGGAGAGGCGCCGTTCCTCTTGATCCTCGACGAGATCGAGGACCCGCATAATCTCGGATCGATTCTCCGGACGGCAGACTGCACGGGAGTGCATGGCGTCATCATTCCGAAGCGGCGTTCGGTCGGCTTGACCGCCACCGTGTCCAAAACATCCGCCGGCGCCGTAGAATATGTGCCGGTCGCGCGGGTAACGAATCTGGCGCAGACGATGGAGCAGTTGAAGGAGCGGGGCATCTGGCTCGTCGGAACGGATGTGTCCGCGACCCAGGACCTGTACGAGACGGACCTGTTCACGATGCCGATCGCGCTGGTCATCGGGAATGAGAGCAAGGGCATGGGCCGCCTCGTCAAGCAGACCTGCGATGCGCTGCTGAAGCTTCCGATGGCCGGACAGATCAATTCGTTAAATGCGTCGGTCGCCGCCGGGATATTCATGTATGAGGTCGTGCGCCGGCGCCGCGGCTGAGAATGCGGCAGCAAGATTGGCGCGACGTGCTGTTGGTCGATGGCTACAATATGATCGGCGCCTGGCACGAGCTGAAGCAGTTGGCAGACCGGAGGCTCGAGGACGCGCGCGACCGCCTGCTGGACAACCTGGCGGAGTATCAGGCGTATTCCGGCCGGCGGGTCATCGCCGTCTTTGACGCCTACCGCGTCCCCGGTCTGGGAGCCACCTATACACAGGGGAAGATCGAAGTCTACTTCACGAAGGAGAAGGAAACGGCGGACGAATGCATCGAGCGTCTTGTCAAGGAGCTCTCCCATCGCCGGCGCCAGATCTATGTAGCCACTTCGGATATGACCGAGCAGCGCGTCGTCCTCGGCCTCGGCGCGCTGCGCATATCGGCCCGCGAGCTTCGGATTATCGTGGAGCAATCGAGGCGGGAGGTGGAGAGCCGGATTCGCGAGCATGCCTCGAAGCCGGTGAAGCGCAATCCGCTGGAAGGAAAGCTCAGCCTCGACCAACTGCTGAAGCTCGAACGGATGCGCCGGGGGGAAGAAGATTAGGACAATTTGTCGAATAGCTGGAATTCCGCGCCGGATAAGGCTTTACTTGGTTGACGGTGCGAGATAGATTCATATATACTGAATCTATCATTTGTGATGTAACGGTGAATTGCGTTGCAGGCCGGAGGGATTGCTAGTGAGTGTTGACCTCAGAGCATTGAGCACCCCCTGTCCGTACGAACGGTTGTCGGATGAACTTCTCGTCGACGCAGTTCGTGAGGGAGACAGCGAAGCGCTAGAGTATTTAATTAACAAGTACCGTAATTTCGTACGTGCGAAGGCACGCTCTTATTTTTTGATAGGAGCCGATCGCGAGGATATCGTACAAGAAGGTATGATCGGATTATATAAGTCAATCCGGGATTTCAAGGGCGATAAGTTGGCTTCATTCAAGGCGTTTGCCGAACTGTGCATCACGAGGCAGATCATTACCGCAATCAAGACGGCAACGCGCCAGAAGCACATTCCATTGAACTCCTATGTATCCTTGGACAAGCCGATCTATGATGAGGATTCGGACCGGACGCTTCTTGATATTATCGGAGGCTCCCGCGTGTCGGATCCGGAAGAGCTGATTATCAATCAGGAAGAATTCGTCGGACTGGAAGACAAGATGGCCGAGATTTTGAGCGATCTTGAGCGCAGAGTGCTAATGTTGTATTTGGATGGCCGATCCTATCAGGAGATTGCCGTTGATCTGGATCGCCATGTCAAGTCGATAGACAACGCCCTCCAGCGCGTCAAGCGCAAGCTGGAGCGCTATCTGGAACTGCGGGACGGCGACGGAGAAGAGTAGAAGAGTGTCCGCGGATTGCGACTAAATCAGTAGTGTACCTCCTCTAAGAGGAGAAGGACGGACGCTTTCTTTTTTTACCCAAATCTGCCCCTTCTGCTGACCGCCCCTATCGCATTGTCTGTCGATTGCCTCATCGTCGCAGGTTTAGATTTGTTCAGATTCCACAATAATGAATAATAGTCGATTTCGAGAGAGCGGATTTACCGGCAAGCAGCTGTCCAACGGCATAGCGAGGAAGCCCTGCGAACCCCACAGCAGCGCTATCTTTTCATTGACTTCAATTGACCCTTGTGATAAAGTGTTTTAGGTAGGCCTAAATATGCGTACGTATTACTGAGTAAGCTTGGCTTATTCAGCTTGCGGGAACGGAAGCTCCCTGTCATCGGGCAGGAGGGCGTATCCGTATTCGTTAGACTATAATTTCGACGCTTCTTATCACAATAAGGTGTCTTCAGGAGGTGTACTACATGCGGGTAATTATTACGATGGCTTGCACGAGCTGCAAACAACGCAACTACACGACGACAAAAAACAAGCGCAATCACCCAGACCGCATTGAGTTGAAGAAATTCTGCAAGTTCTGCAACGAGCATACTTCTCATCGCGAAACGAGATAAGTCTGATGGAGGTGTAGTCCGTGGCTTTCTTCGGGAAACTGAAACAACCTTTCAGTTCATTGTTTTCCTTCTTTGCCGACAGCTGGGGTGAATTAAAAAAAGTTCGCTGGCCCAATCGTAAAGAGCTGACAAGCTATACGTTGGTCGTATTGGGGACGGTTATCTTTATGACGCTTTATTTCTGGGTCCTTGACATCGGCATTTCCGCGATCGTCGAAGCGATTATTTAATAAAGTCCCAAGGTGGCTTGGTTATGGAAAAGAGATGGTACGTTGTTCATACCTACTCCGGGTATGAGAACAAAGTGAAAGCCAATCTGGAAAAGCGCGTCGAATCCATGGGAATGGAAGACAAGATATTCCGGGTTCTTGTTCCGATGGAAGAAGAATTGGTGAACAAAGACGGCAAGAAAAAAACCGTCATGCGCAAGGTTTACCCTGGCTATGTATTGGTTGAGATGATCCAGACGGATGAATCCTGGTATGTTGTCCGCAACACGCCGGGCGTCACTGGATTCGTCGGTTCCACGGGATCCGGCTCGAAGCCGATTCCTCTGATGCCGGAAGAGGTAGAACAGATTTTGCGGCAGATGGGAATGGAAGAGCCGAAGCCGAAGGTCGATTTCGAATTGAAGGAATCGGTACGCATTAAGGTAGGGCCTTTCGCTAACTTTGTCGGCACGGTCGAAGAGATCCTTCTCGATAAAGCGAAGTTGAAGGTCCATGTTAACATGTTTGGAAGGGAAACCCCGCTTGAACTGGATTACCATCAGGTGGAGAAGATTTAATACATCTTTGACAGGTTTTCTGTTGTGAGGGGAGCTTGCTCCGGACTCACATATTAGCGCAAGGAGGTGTACGACAATGGCAAAAAAAGTCATCAAAGTGGTAAAATTGCAGATTCCTGCAGGGAAAGCGAATCCTGCGCCGCCGGTCGGTCCGGCACTGGGTCAAGCAGGCGTGAACATCATGGCATTCTGTAAGGAATTCAACGCGAAGACTGCCGATCAAGCAGGCCTTATCATTCCTGTTGAAATCACAGTATTCGAGGATCGCTCCTTTACGTTCATTACGAAGACGCCTCCAGCAGCAGTATTGCTGAAAGTGGCTTCCAAGATCGAAAAAGGTTCCGGCGAGCCAAACAAAAAGAAAGTAGCTACAGTGAAGCGCGATACGGTTCGCCAAATCGCTGAGCAAAAAATGCCAGACCTGAATGCGGCATCCGTAGAATCGGCTATGCGCATGGTTGAAGGCACAGCCCGCAGCATGGGTATCGTCATCGAAGACTAATCGGGTCTCGTGACAGATGTGGGAGGTTCAACCGCTATTACCACGAAGGAGGAACAAAATCATGGCAAAACGTGGCAAGAAGTATGAAGAAGCCGCGAAGTTGATCGATAGAGATGCAACTTACGAGCCGGCGGAAGCCATTGAATTGGTGAAAAAGTCGGCTACGGCTAAATTTGACGAAACCGTTGAAGTTGCTGTGCGCCTGGGCGTTGACCCGCGCAAACAGGACCAAAACGTGCGTGGGGTAGTCGTGCTTCCTCACGGAACAGGTAAGACGAAGCGCGTTCTCGTCTTTGCAAAAGGCGAAAAGGCGAAAGAAGCGGAAGCGGCTGGCGCTGATTTTGTAGGCGATCAGGATATGATCAACAAAATCCAGCAAGGCTGGTTCGACTTCGATGTCTGCGTGGCAACACCGGACATGATGAGCGAAGTAGGTAAATTGGGCCGTATCCTCGGCGGTAAGGGCCTGATGCCTAACCCGAAAGCCGGCACGGTTACATTCGACGTTGCCAAAGCGATCCAAGAGATCAAAGCGGGTAAAATCGAGTACCGTCTGGACAGAGCAGGCCAAATTCATGCGCCTATCGGAAAAGCGTCCTTCAGTGCCGAACAGTTGAACGAAAACCTGAAAGCACTCATCGACGCGCTGAACCGTGCGAAGCCGGCTGCGGCCAAAGGCGTATACATGAAGAACATCGCGGTATCTTCCACGATGGGGCCTGCCGTACGCGTGAACACAGCGAACTATCGCTAAGTTCGGCAGTATCTCGCATTCTTGGTTTGCTATAGTTGAGGTTGACACAAGTTGGCCAGCTATGGTATCCTAATGAGGTTGTGAGATTCGCGTGTATGTTGAAAATGAATAATCGTACCATAGACAGTAGGTGCCGTAAGGCTTAATCTCCTACCGAGGTGTTCGAAATAGAAGATGCGGTGGCGCATGGGAACATGCGTGATCAGGCGCCGCCGCATTCGTGATGCCTCTGTAGATTGCTGCAGAGGCTTTTCTTATGCTCGTGTAGGTAGAACATAATAGTCCAGGATGCGGTTAGATAAGAACTTGTAGGAGGTGGATCGAGTGGCAAACGCAAAAGTTATCGAAGCGAAACAGCAAGAAGTGCAAGCAATCGCAGAGAAACTGCGTGGCAGCGTAACGACGGTTGTAACCGACTATCGCGGTTTGAACGTGTCTCAAGTGACTGAGCTTCGCAAGCAGCTTCGCGAAGCAGGCATCGAGTTCCAAGTGTTGAAAAACACCATGGTTCGCCGCGCGACAGCGGAAGCGGAATTGACCGAGCTGGATCAAGTGTTGTCCGGACCGACGGCTATCGCTTTCAGCCCGGAAGACGCAGTAGCTCCTGCGAAGATTTTGAACGATTTTGCGAAGAAAAATGACGCTCTTGAGATCAAAGGTGGCGTGGTCGAAGGCCGCGTTGTCGATGTAGCTCAAATCAAGGCACTGGCAGAACTTCCTTCCCGCGAAGGCTTGCTGTCCATGTTGCTCAGCGTGCTCCAAGCGCCTGTGCGCAACTTCGCACTCGCCGTCAAGGCGGTCGCAGAGAAGCAAGAAGCAGAAGCGTAAGATACTCCGTGCCCATACGGGAACGTGAACATTTTCTACTATAACTTACTATGAATATGGAGGTTTAACCATGAGCAAAGAGCAAATCTTGGAAGCCATCAAAGGCATGTCCGTATTGGAACTGAACGACCTGGTTAAAGCAATCGAAGAAGAATTCGGCGTAACCGCTGCAGCTCCTGTAGCAGTTATGGCTGGCGGCGCTGGCGATGCTGGTGCAGCTGAGCAATCCGAGTTCGACGTAATCCTGACGAACCCAGGCGCTGGCAAAATCAATGTCATCAAAGTCGTTCGCGAAATCACAGGTCTCGGCCTGAAAGAAGCGAAAGATCTCGTAGACAACGCACCAAAGCCATTGAAAGAAAAAGTAAGCAAAGAAGAAGCAGAAGCAGTAAAAGCGAAGCTCGAAGAAGCTGGCGCAACTGTAGAACTGAAATAGTATTTGCTTGCTGAAGTGCGGAACCCCTTGAAGAACATTCAAGGGGTTCGTTGTCTAGGATACGACGTCACGACGCGCCTGTTCTTGCCGCAACTTTGGGGCGGAGGACAGAGGACCGGGATAGAGCATCACAGAGGCTAGCGCATCTTAGCCAATGAACAGCAGCACTTTGAACGCAGAGGAAGGAGGGCGGAAGTTGACGGGACATTACTATAGTCACCGGCCGGATACGCCGCATGATCGGCAATATTGGAAGGCGGAGCTGCGCGGGCATACGCTGCAGTTCGTGTCGGATGCCGGCGTCTTCTCGAAGGGCGGAGTTGACTTCGGAAGCCGCGTGCTGATTGAAAATATGGACATTCCGGACGGAGCGCAGGTGCTTGATGTCGGATGCGGCTACGGTCCTATCGGAATGGCGGCGGCCAAGCTTGCCCCGCAAGGTCATGTGACGATGGTGGACGTGAATGAACGGGCGCTGGAGCTGGCCCGTGAAAATGCGAAGCGCAACGGCATATCCAATGTGGCGGTGCTGCAAAGCGACGGATTGGACGGCATCGGCTCGTCAACCTTCGACGTCATTTTGACGAACCCGCCGATACGAGCCGGCAAAGAAGTCGTGCACCGGATTTTTGAACAATCACACGCTCATTTGAATGCTAGAGGAGCGCTATGGATCGTTATTCAGAAGAAGCAGGGGGCGCCTTCTGCGGAAGCCAAGCTTCGGGAGCTGTTCGGCGAGGAGCAAGTGGAGCTGGTAGCCAAAGAGAAGGGGTACCGCATCTATCGGGCTGTCAAAGAATAGTTTAAATTCGAAGTTGACTCGACATGCCCGATATGGTATTATTATAAAATGTCAGTATTAGGATGGCCTTCATGTCTTTACATGACCAAAATGTCAAGCTTTTTTTTGAAAAGACGAATACATTTTCGTGAAATGAAGTATAATGTTTACATTTTGGGCAAGTCTATCGGATATGAAGGATGTTCTACAACAGGAAACGACGGCACGGAGAAACGGCGTCCATCGGAAAAGGCGTTTTATCGTGAACGTACGTTTTTCTTTTTGTTTGTTCAACCCATTTTCTCGTTTTCAGAGTCTCTTTCGTGGACTTTATTATAAAGGATATCGAAAAGGATTCGCAATCCAATTTTTGTGAGTAGACATGAGGGGTGAGTTAAAGTTGGCAGGACATCTTGTTCAGTATGGTCGACGCACTCGGCGCAGCTACGCGCGCATCAAAGAGGTACTCGAAGTCCCGAACTTGATTGAAATCCAACAGAAATCGTACGAATGGTTTTTGGACGAAGGATTGCGTGAGATGTTCCAAGACATTTCGCCGATTCAGGATTTCACGGGTAACTTGGTTCTGGAGTTTATCGATTACAGCTTGGGCGAGCCTAAGTATTCGGTCGATGAATCGAAAGAACGCGATGTAACGTATGCAGCACCGCTCCGGGTCAAAGTGCGTCTCCTCAATAAAGAGACCGGAGAAGTCAAAGAGCAAGAAGTGTTTATGGGTGATTTCCCGCTCATGACGGAGACAGGCACGTTCATCATCAACGGTGCGGAACGTGTTATTGTCAGCCAGTTGGTTCGCTCCCCAAGTGTCTATTTCAGTACGAAAGTCGACAAGAACGGGAAGAAGACATATACGGCAACCGTCATCCCGAACCGCGGGGCCTGGCTTGAGCTGGAGACGGACGCCAAGGACATCATCTATGTCCGCATTGACCGCACGCGCAAGATTCCGGTCACCGTCCTTCTTCGCGCCTTGGGCTTCGGTACGGACGAGCAGATTTTGGAGCTGCTCGGACAGGATGAATACATCCGGAACACCCTGGACAAAGACAATACCGATTCTACGGAAAAAGCGCTGATCGAAATCTATGAGCGCCTGCGTCCGGGTGAACCGCCGACATTGGATAATGCGAAAAGCTTGCTCATCGCACGCTTCTTCGATCCTAAACGTTATGATCTGGCCAACGTGGGCCGGTACAAGATTAATAAAAAGCTTCATATCAAGAACCGTCTCTTCAACCAGCGCCTCGCCGAGACGCTGTTCGATGCGGAGACGGGCGAGATCGTGGCCGAAGCAGGGCAAATGATCGACCGCCGCCTGCTGGATGAAATCATGCCGCGCCTGGAGAGCGGTGTCGGCTTCAAGACGTATCACGTCGCAGGCGGAGTGCTGGAATCGGATGATATTCCGATGCAGGTTATCAGCGTGTTCTCGCCGCTGGAGGAAGGCAAGGTCATCAAGGTCATTTCCAACGGCAACATCGACAAATCGGTGAAGAACATTACGCCGGCCGATATCATCGCCTCGATCAACTATTTCATCAACCTGCTGCACGGCATCGGCAGCACGGATGATATCGACCATCTGGGCAACCGCCGTCTCCGTTCGGTCGGCGAATTGCTGCAGAACCAGTTCCGCATCGGTCTGTCCCGGATGGAACGCGTCGTCCGCGAACGGATGTCCATTCAGGATGCGAGCGTCATTACGCCGCAAGCGCTGATTAACATCCGTCCGGTCATCGCCTCGATCAAGGAGTTCTTCGGCAGCTCGCAGTTGTCCCAGTTCATGGACCAGACGAACCCGCTGGCGGAATTGACGCACAAGCGCCGTCTGTCCGCGCTCGGACCGGGCGGTCTGACGCGGGAACGCGCCGGCTTCGAAGTCCGCGACGTTCACCACTCCCACTATGGGCGTATGTGTCCGATCGAGACGCCGGAAGGTCCGAACATCGGTCTAATCAACTCCTTGTCCACCTTCGCTCGCGTCAACGAGTACGGCTTCATCGAAGCTCCGTATCGTTGGGTCGATCCGAAGACCGGCAAGGTTACGGAACAAATTGATTACATGACGGCGGATGAGGAAGACAACTATGTCATCGCCCAGGCGAACGCGCTGTTGAATGAAGACGGCTCGTTCCAGGACGATATGGTTATCGTCCGCTACAACAAGCAGTCCGACAATATTTTGACGATGCCGAGCGAGCGCGTCGACTATATGGACGTCTCGCCGAAGCAGGTCGTGTCGGTTGCGACCGCGCTCATTCCGTTCCTGGAGAACGACGACTCCAACCGTGCGCTGATGGGTTCCAACATGCAGCGGCAAGCGGTGCCTCTGCTGGTGCCGGAAGCGCCGTTCGTCGGAACCGGAATGGAGCACAAGTCCGCGAAGGACTCCGGTGTCTGCATCGTGTCCAAAGTGGACGGAATCGTCGAGCGCGTTACGGCGAACGAGATTCAAGTCCGCCGCATTGAAATGATTGACGGCAAAGAGGTCAAGGGCGACCTCGTCAAATATAAATTGCAAAAGTTCATGCGTTCCAACCAAGGAACCTGCATTAACCAGCGCCCGCTGGCGAAGAAAGGCGATATCGTCAAGAAGGGCGATATTTTGGCGGACGGTCCGTCCACGGAGATGGGCGAACTGGCGCTGGGACGCAACGTCGTCGTTGCCTTCATGACTTGGGAAGGCTACAACTACGAGGACGCGATTCTGCTGTCCGAGAAATTGGTCAAAGAAGACGTCTACACCTCGATTCATATCGAGGAGTACGAGTCCGAAGCCCGCGACACGAAGCTGGGGCCGGAAGAGATTACGCGCGATATCCCGAACGTCGGGGAAGAAGCGCTGAAGAATCTCGACGAGCGCGGCATTATCCGTGTCGGCGCCGAGATCAAGGCTGGCGACATTCTCGTCGGTAAAGTAACGCCAAAAGGGGTTACCGAGCTGACGGCGGAAGAGCGTCTCCTGCACGCGATCTTCGGCGAAAAAGCGCGCGAGGTGCGCGACACGTCCCTGCGCGTTCCGCACGGAACCGATGGGATTGTCGTTGACGTGAAGGTGTTCACGCGGGAGAACGGCGATGAGCTGCCTCCAGGCGTCAACCAACTCGTACGTGCTTATATTGCCCAAAAGCGGAAAATATCCGAAGGGGATAAAATGGCGGGACGCCACGGTAACAAAGGGGTCATCGCCCGCATTCTGCCGGAAGAGGATATGCCGTTCCTGCCGGATGGCACGCCGGTTCAAGTCGTATTGAACCCGCTCGGCGTTCCTTCCCGGATGAACATCGGCCAAGTGCTCGAGGTTCACCTGGGCATGGCTGCCCGTTACCTCGGCATGCATATGGCTACGCCGGTCTTCGACGGAGCGACCGAGTACGACGTATTCGATACGATGGAAGAAGCCGGCATGCAGCGCAACGGCAAGACGATCCTGTACGATGGCCGCACGGGCGAGCCGTTCGAGCGTGAAGTTACGGTCGGCGTCATGTACATGATTAAGCTCGCGCACATGGTTGACGACAAGATCCACGCCCGTTCCACAGGTCCATACTCGCTCGTTACGCAGCAGCCGCTCGGTGGTAAAGCCCAGTTCGGCGGACAGCGCTTCGGGGAGATGGAGGTATGGGCGCTGGAAGCTTACGGCGCCGCCTACACGCTGCAAGAGATCCTTACGGTCAAATCGGACGACGTCGTCGGCCGGGTGAAGACGTATGAATCGATCGTCAAGGGCGAGAATGTTCCGGAGCCGGGTGTTCCAGAGTCCTTCAAGGTCTTGATCAAAGAGCTGCAAAGCTTGGGTATGGATGTCAAGATTTTGACGGAGAACGAGGAAGAAATCGAAATGCGCGAATTCGACGATGACGATGATATTCCGCAAGACAAGCTGAACCTTGGCATGGATGACGAATACGTGGCGGAATAAGCCGCCGGAACTGCATCAGGACACGTTGGTATCGACGGTGGCCGGAAGCCGTGCTGAATACAGCCGCTGCCGGCCACCGTCAGCCCCTATAGATTGGAACACAGCCTGCCGCTCCTGTGTGAAGTGCAACAGCGGCGAACTCTAGTACAAATTAAGGAGGGTCGCTCCTTGATGGACGTCAACAATTTTGAATATATGAAGATTGGGCTCGCCTCTCCCGACAAGATTCGCTCTTGGTCTCGTGGCGAAGTCAAGAAGCCGGAGACAATCAACTACCGCACGCTCAAGCCGGAAAAAGAAGGGCTGTTCTGCGAGAAGATCTTCGGACCGACGAAAGACTGGGAATGTCACTGCGGCAAGTATAAGCGGGTGCGCTACAAAGGCGTCGTCTGTGATCGATGCGGCGTTGAAGTCACGCGCCAGAAAGTGCGCCGCGAACGGATGGGCCATATCGAATTGGCTGCTCCGGTCTCGCATATCTGGTATTTCAAGGGCATTCCGAGCCGGATGGGCTTGGCCCTCGACATGTCGCCCCGCTCGCTGGAAGAGATTATTTACTTCGCCTCCTATGTTGTGACGGATCCGGGCGATACGCCGCTGGAGAAGAAGCAATTGTTGTCGGAGAAGGAATATCGCAGCTACCGCGAGAAGTACGGCCATGCATTCCAGGCCGGCATGGGCGCGGAAGCCGTCAAGAAGCTGCTGCAGGATCTGGACGTGGAAAAAGAGCTGACGATGCTGAAGGAAGAGCTGCGCACGGCCCAAGGCCAACGCCGCAACCGCGCGATCAAGCGTCTGGAAGTCATCGAGGCGTTCCGCAATTCGGGCAATGCGCCGGAATGGATGATCCTCGACGTGCTGCCGGTCATCCCGCCGGAGCTTCGTCCGATGGTCCAATTGGACGGCGGACGCTTCGCGACCTCCGACTTGAACGATCTGTACCGTCGCGTCATCAACCGGAACAACCGCCTCAAGCGGCTGCTCGATCTCGGCGCGCCGGACATCATCGTGCAGAACGAGAAGCGGATGCTGCAGGAAGCCGTCGATGCCTTGATCGACAACGGGCGGCGCGGCCGTCCGGTTACCGGACCGGGGAACCGTCCGCTCAAGTCGCTCAGCCATATGCTCAAAGGGAAGCAAGGCCGCTTCCGTCAGAACCTGCTCGGGAAGCGCGTCGACTATTCCGGACGTTCCGTTATCGTCGTCGGCCCGTATTTGAAGATGTATCAATGCGGTCTGCCGAAGGAAATGGCCCTGGAGCTGTTCAAGCCATTCGTCATGAAGGAGCTTGTGAACAAAGGCTTGGCGCATAACATCAAGAGCGCGAAGCGCAAAGTCGAGCGCGTCAGCCCGGAAGTATGGGACGTCCTTGAAGAAGTGATTCGCGAGCATCCGGTTCTGTTGAACCGCGCGCCTACGCTTCACCGTCTCGGTATCCAGGCGTTCGAGCCGATTCTGGTCGAAGGCCGCGCGATTCGTCTCCATCCGCTCGTCTGTACGGCGTACAACGCCGACTTCGACGGCGACCAGATGGCGGTTCACGTGCCGTTGTCCGCGGAAGCGCAAGCGGAAGCGCGCCTGCTTATGCTGGCATCCGGCAACATCTTGAACCCGAAAGACGGCAAGCCGGTCGTTACGCCATCTCAGGATATGGTTCTCGGATCGTTCTACCTGACGATGGACAACAAGGAAGCCAAAGGCTCCGGCATGATCTTCGCCTCTGTCAATGAAGCGGTATCCGCCTACCAGCGCGGAACAGCCTCCTTGCACGCGCGCGTCGTCATTCCGGCCCGGGCGCTGAACAAGACCTCGTTCACGGAGAAGCAGCAGCAAGCGCTGCTCGTGACGACGGTAGGACGTATCATTTTCAATGAAATATTTCCGCCGGAATTCCCTTATATCAACGAGCCGACCAAGCGCAACTTGTTCGAGGGAACGCCGGATATGTACTTTATTCACGAGAAAGGCGCGAATATTCCGGAGATTGTCCAGAACATTCCGCAAACGGGCGCGGTAGGCAAAGACTATCTCGGTCAGATTATTGCCCGCTGCTTCGATATTTTCCATACGACGCTTACTTCGGTCATCCTGGACCGCATCAAGCAGATTGGATTCACCTACTCCACCCGCGCAGGGATTACGATCGCGGTGGCGGACGTTATCGTGCCGCAGGAGAAGGCGGAGATCCTCAAGGAGTCCGAAGAGAAGGTCAGAGTGATTACGAATCAATACCGTCGCGGTCTGATTACGAACGACGAGCGGTATGACCGTGTCATCGAGATCTGGTCGGATACGAAAGACCGCATCACGGATATTCTCATGAAATCGATGGATCGCTATAACTCCATCATGCTCATGGTGGATTCCAAGGCGCGGGGTAACAAATCGCAGATTACCCAGCTCGGCGGGATGCGCGGTCTCATGGCGAACCCGTCCGGCCGGATTATTGAATTGCCAATCAAATCGAACTTCCGCGAAGGCCTTACCGTCTTGGAGTACTTCATCTCGACGCACGGCGCGCGGAAAGGTCTCGCGGATACCGCGCTTCGTACCGCGGACTCGGGTTACTTGACCCGCCGTCTCGTCGACGTCGCGCAGGACGTGATCGTGCGCGAGGACGATTGCGGCACGGACAAAGGCTTCCTCGTCAGCGACATCTCCGACGGCAAGGAAGTTATCGAGGGCTTGTATGACCGCATCGAAGGACGTTATTCGTTCGAGACGGTGCGTCATCCGGAGACAGGCGAAGTGCTGGTGAACCGGAACGAGCTCATCGATACCGACAAGGCCGAGGCGATCGTCAAGGCCGGCGTGAAGAAGCTGATGATTCGCTCGGTGCTGAGCTGCCGCGCCCGTCACGGCGTCTGCAAAATCTGCTACGGCCGCAACCTGGCGACAGGCAAGCACGTCGAGATCGGGGAAGCGGTCGGGATTATCGCCGCGCAATCGATCGGTGAGCCGGGAACCCAGCTCACGATGCGTACGTTCCATACCGGGGGCGTCGCGGGAGACGATATTACCCAAGGTTTGCCGCGTATCCAGGAGCTGTTCGAGGCGCGCAATCCGAAGGGGCAAGCGATCATTTCCGAGATCGACGGCGTCGTCAAAGAGATCCGCGAAGCGAAGGACCGCCGCGAGGTAGAGGTTCAAGGCGAAGCGGAGACCAAAGTATACTCCGTCACCTACGGCTCCCGCATTCGTGTCACCGAAGGCATGGCTATCGAAGCCGGGGACGAGATTACAGACGGCTCCATCGACCCGAAAGAGATGCTGCGCATCAAAGGTATCCGCGGCGTGCAGAACTACATCCTTCAGGAAGTTCAGCGCGTATACCGGAACCAAGGGGTAGAAATCAACGACAAGCACGTTGAGGTTATGATTAAGCAGATGCTGCGGAAGATCCGCATCGTCGACGCGGGAGATACGACACTTCTGCCTGGCTCGTACGTCGACCTTCATGAGTACGAAGCGGCGAACAAGGAAGCGATCCTGTCCGGCAAAGAGCCGGCTGTCGCCAAGCCGGTGCTGCTAGGTATCACGAAGGCGTCGCTGGAGACCGATTCCTTCCTGTCGGCCGCATCGTTCCAGGAGACGACACGCGTCCTGACCGATGCCGCCATCAAGGGCAAGGTCGACCAACTGCTCGGCCTGAAGGAGAATGTCATTATCGGGAAGCTGATCCCGGCGGGTACGGGCATGAGCCGCTACCGCAGCGTGAAGCTGATCAACCCGCTGATGGAAGAAGAGTCGGAAGAAGCGCTTGACATCGCCGGTGTCGGCGCCGCCGAATAATAGAATCGTGCAGCATGCCGCCAGCAGCACCCGCTAGAGGGACGGCCTGGCGGCATGCGTCACGGTGCTTTTTGAAGCTCTCATTCAACTAAAAATAATTTCTTGACACATGAAATTGAAAGTGCTACTATATCGTAGTGTGCCCAAGGCAATGACCTGTACTTTTGGAGGAACATGATTCATGTCTTATGATAAAGGGTTACAGGATGAGAAGATTAAGATTGGGACCAAGCAGACACTGAAGATAGTAGAGCAAGGCTTAGCCGCCGAAGTATATGTGGCGGAAGACGCCGATGCGCGGGTGACTTCGAAGATTATCACGCTGTGCGAGAAGCAGGGCATCAAGCTGACGTATGTCCAGACGATGCGCGAGCTTGGCAAGGCGTGCGGCATCGAGGTCGGCGCGGCTGCAGTGGCTGTCGTCAACACGAATTCATAAGCAAACCTATTGTTTTTGTCGGGGGAAGTCCTATGGCAAAAACATTTCATTTGTTCATTTATGAACCACCTGGATCTGTGGGCTTAAATGAATGAATTGTAAAAGGTGTTGAAACTTATAGGAAGGGGGTGCCAACATGCCAACAATTAACCAATTGGTACGTAAAGGCCGCAAAGATAAAGTAACAAAATCCAAGTCCCCAGCTTTGCAAAAAGGATACAACGCTCTGAAGCGTGAAGAAACGGATTTGAGCGCGCCTCAAAAACGCGGTGTCTGCACTCGTGTAGGTACGATGACACCGAAGAAACCGAACTCCGCACTTCGTAAGTATGCCCGTGTTCGCTTGACGAACCGCGTTGAGGTTACTGCTTACATCGGAGGTATCGGCCACAACCTGCAAGAGCACAGCGTTGTACTCGTGCGCGGGGGCCGGGTTAAAGACCTTCCGGGGGTTCGCTACCACATCGTTCGCGGTGCATTGGATACTGCTGGGGTGAACAACCGCATGCAAGCTCGTTCCAAGTACGGTACGAAGCGTCCGAAGGAGAAAAAATCCTAATCGCAATCAGAGGGAATAGGGTGAAATTATCTTATTCCGTTACAGAAAGAGACGATTTCCTCGGGAGAGGAAGACGGACTCGCTTCTGCTTGTGAAGTTATTTGGAAAGGGGGATTCACATGCCACGCAAAGGTCCAGTTCCTAAGCGCGACGTGCTGCCGGATCCGGTGTATAACAGCAAGTTGGTTACTCGCCTGATTAACCGCATCATGATCGACGGTAAACGTGGTGTTGCTCAAACTATTCTATATGATGCTTTCGAGCTCGTTCGTGAACGTACGGGGAAAGATCCTATGGAAGTGTTTGAAGCAGCATTGAAAAACATCATGCCGGTCCTTGAAGTTAAGGCTCGCCGTGTCGGCGGTTCGAACTATCAAGTGCCTATCGAAGTGAAGCCGGATCGCCGCACTTCGTTGGGATTGCGCTGGTTGGTCAACTACTCTCGCAACCGCGGAGAGAAGACCATGCAAGAACGTCTGGCAGCAGAGATTATCGATGCTTCCAACAACACAGGCGCTGCTGTTAAGAAGCGCGAAGATACGCATAAAATGGCTGAAGCAAACAAAGCGTATGCTCACTACCGCTGGTAGGATTCAGCTGAGCAGGTCTCGATTATTGAGTTACCTAACCCAATTTGAAGGGAGATCACTCCATGGCAAGACAGTTCTCCTTGGCAAATACGCGTAATATCGGGATTATGGCTCACATCGATGCCGGTAAAACAACGACAACGGAGCGTATTTTGTTCTACACCGGTCGTACCCATAAGATTGGTGAAACTCACGAAGGTTCCGCAACAATGGACTGGATGGAGCAAGAACAAGAGCGCGGTATTACGATTACATCGGCGGCAACGACCGCACAATGGAAAGGTCACCGCGTTAACATTATCGACACTCCGGGCCACGTTGACTTTACGGTAGAGGTTGAGCGTTCCCTTCGCGTATTGGACGGAGCCGTAGGCGTTTTCTCTGCAAAAGAAGGCGTTGAGCCACAATCCGAGACGGTATGGCGTCAAGCTGACCGTTATGGCGTACCTCGTATTGCTTACGTCAACAAAATGGACATCATCGGCGCTGATTTCCTCAACGTCATCCAGTCCATGAAAGATCGTCTGCAAGCGAATGCCGTAGCGATTCAATTGCCTATCGGCGCAGAGAATGATTTCGTAGGTATCGTCGATTTGATGACGGAAAAAGCGTACATCTTCAAAGACGATCTCGGAAAAGAAATTGAAGAGACGGAAATTCCGGCAGAGTTGAAAGACCAAGCCGAGGAACTCCGTCAGGAAATGGTTGAGAAGATTGCGGAACTCGACGAAGACTTGATGATGAAATACCTCGAAGGCGAAGAGATCACAGTTCCTGAACTGAAAGCCGCTCTCCGCAAAGGGGTATGCAGCGTTCAAATCTTCCCGGTTGTCTGCGGTTCTTCCTACCGCAACAAAGGCGTTCAAATGATGATCGACGCTGTCGTCGACTACCTGCCGTCTCCGCTGGATGTGCCTGATATCAAAGGCCACCTCGAAGACGGAACGGAAGCGGTTCGTCATTCCTCGGACGAAGAGCCGTTCGCGGCACTGGCGTTCAAGATTATGACAGACCCTTACGTCGGTAAGCTGACATTCTTCCGCGTATACTCCGGCGTGCTGAACTCCGGTTCTTACGTCTTGAATGCAACGAAGGGCAAGCGCGAGCGCATCGGCCGTATCCTGCAAATGCACGCGAACAGCCGCGAAGAGATCGATATCGTCTACTCCGGCGACATCGCTGCTGCCGTTGGCTTGAAAGATACGGGCACAGGCGACACGCTGTGCGACGAGAAGAATCCGATTATTCTGGAATCGATGAACTTCCCTGAGCCGGTTATCCATATTGCCGTCGAGCCGAAGACCAAAGCGGACCAAGACAAACTTGGCGTAGCTATCGCGAAGCTGACGGAAGAGGATCCTACGCTCCGCGCTCATACGGACGAAGAAACAGGTCAAACGATCCTGGGCGGTATGGGTGAGCTTCACCTTGACGTCATCATCGACCGTATGCGCCGCGAGTTCAAGGTCGAAACGAATATCGGTAACCCGCAAGTTGCTTATCGCGAGACCTTCCGTACACCGGCACGGGTTGAAGGTAAGTTCGTGCGTCAGTCTGGTGGTCGCGGTCAATACGGTCACGTATGGATCGAGTTCGAACCACAAGAGCCGGGCGCAGGATTTGCATTCGAGAACAAGATCGTCGGCGGGGTTGTACCGCGCGAATATATCGCACCGGTACAAGCGGGAATCGAAGAAGCGATGCAGAACGGTGTCTTGGCCGGTTATCCGCTCGTAGACATCAAAGCAACGATCGTCGACGGTTCTTACCACGACGTCGACTCCAGTGAAATGGCGTTTAAGATTGCCGGTTCCATGGCGCTTAAAGCGGCGAAGGACAAGTGTAATCCTGTTCTTCTCGAGCCAATCATGAAGGTCGAAGTTACCGTGCCTGAAGAGTACATGGGCGACGTAATGGGCATGCTGAACTCTCGCCGCGGCCGCATCGAAGGTATGGATTCTCGTGCAGGCGCACAGATTATCCGTGCCAAGGTGCCTCTCGCAGAGATGTTCGGATATTCCACGACGCTTCGTTCCGGTACGCAAGGACGCGGTGTGTTCTCGATGGAGCTCTCTCACTATGAAGAAGTTCCTCGCAATATCGCGGAAGAGATCATTTCGAAGAGCAAAGGCTAATTAGCCGACTTGATGTTTGCAACGGCAGGCGCACATGATACGTCATGTGCCCGCCGCAACATACTTATTCCACTTATTAAGGAGGAACTGGTTCAAATGGCAAAGGCTAAGTTTGAACGTACGAAACCGCACGTTAACATCGGTACGATCGGTCACGTTGACCATGGTAAAACGACTTTGACAGCTGCAATCACGACAGTATTGACGAAAAAGTATGGCGGTGGCAGCGCAATCGCCTACGACCAAATCGACAAGGCTCCAGAAGAGCGCGAGCGCGGTATCACGATCTCGACGTCCCACGTTGAGTATGAGTCCGCTACTCGTCACTACGCACACGTAGACTGCCCAGGTCACGCCGACTACGTTAAGAACATGATCACGGGTGCTGCGCAAATGGACGGCGCGATTCTCGTCGTATCCGCAGCTGACGGCCCAATGCCGCAAACTCGTGAGCACATCCTGCTCTCCCGCCAAGTAGGCGTACCTTACATCGTCGTATTCATGAACAAGTGCGACATGGTTGAAGACGAAGAGTTGCTCGAACTGGTAGAAATGGAAATTCGCGACCTTCTGAGCGAATACGAATTCCCAGGCGACGACACACCAATCATTCGCGGTTCTGCACGTGAAGCGCTGCAAAACCCAGACGGCCCTTGGGCTGACAAAATCGTCGAGCTGTTCGAGCAAATCGACTCTTACATCCCGACTCCAGAGCGCGACACTGACAAGCCATTCCTGATGCCTGTCGAGGACGTATTCTCCATCACAGGCCGCGGTACGGTTGCTACTGGCCGTGTTGAGCGCGGTACGGTTAAAGTCGGCGACGAGATCGAAATCGTCGGTATCCAAGAAGAAACGAAAAAATCCGTTGTTACGGGCGTTGAAATGTTCCGTAAGCTTCTGGATTCCGCTCAAGCGGGCGACAACATCGGCGCATTGCTCCGCGGTATTGACCGTAAAGAAATCGAGCGCGGTCAAGTATTGGCTAAGCCAGGCTCCGTTAAGCCGCACACTGAGTTCACTGCTCAAGTGTACGTACTGACGAAAGAAGAAGGCGGCCGTCATAAGCCTTTCTTCACGGGCTACCGTCCACAATTCTACTTCCGTACAACGGACGTAACAGGTATCATTGAACTGCCAGAAGGCACTGAAATGGTTATGCCTGGCGACAACATCACCGTTACTGTAAAACTGATCGCTCCTATCGCGATCGAAGAAGGTACTCGCTTCGCTATCCGCGAAGGTGGCCGTACAGTAGGTGCAGGTGCGGTTGCATCCATCATTAAATAATGAACTGCCGGCGCGAGCCGGCGGTCCCGGCCCTTCACTCTTCGGAGTGAAGGGCTTTTTCATGCGGGCGGCCGAACCTTTCCCGGGCCGTTCACGGAATTGACGATCTGAGCCAAGCTGTGAATGACATCGATTATATAATATGTATAGATCGGCAATGTACAATAATATAGGAAAAAATCGAGCACTCCGCAGAGCGATACGCGCATCGAAGAGACAGGGAAAGGATGAGAAGCACCAAGATGTGGAGAAGATTCGGAACTCATTTACATAGAAGACGTTCGGCGGAGGCCGGGCAGCCTGGCGCGCCGGAGCGCGACAGGTGGAACTTGCATGATGATGAACAACTGGTGTCAGGAGAGATTCGACTGCCTTCCGGCCATCCGCTGCACCGTCAAATCGGGCTGATCGGTCTGACCGATGCCGACTTGACCCTGCTCCGCCGCATTCAACCTCATATTCTTCCTTATATGAAGGATGTTACCCGCATTTTTTACTCCCAGATCACCGCTATTCACGAGCTTCGGGATATGATTATGGCCCATAGGCACGATCGAACGATTGCAGTTGACGCTGGAAGGGCATGTTAGCGAGATGTTCAACGGACGGATCGATCAGGCCTACATTATGAAGAGATTGAAAATCGCCGAGATGCATCGTCAGATCGGATTGGACACGAAATGGTATATCGCCGCGTTTCAAAATCTTCAGAATGAATTGACTTCCTTGCTACATGCCCATATCGGCGAGGAGTCGAAGAGAATCGAAGCTATCCTTGCCCTGAACCGGATCTTGAGTCTGGAACTGCAGCTTGTCGTTCATGCGTATGAAGAGCGCAGCCAGATGGAACGGGAGCGGAGCTATCAGGAGGTGAAGGAGAAGCTGAAGGGGAGCGTCGCGCAGTTGAGCGGGGAGCTGGCCCGCTTGACGGCCGGCACGAATGAGACGATACAGCAGTTCATGGGCAAAGGACTGGAGATGAAGGACAAAATCGCCCTGACTACGCAATCCGCAGCCCGGACGCAGGAGAAGGCGTACAGGGGGATGGAACGAATCGTTGAATTTTCGGATGGGATCCGGCATATCGATCACAATGCGCAGGAGATGCATGCTCAGATCACAGAATTGAAGAATACATCGCTCCGAATCGGTACAATTGTAGGCGCCGTGAAGGAGATCGACGACCAGACGGCGCTGTTGGCGCTCAATGCCTCCATCGAGGCCGCAAGGGCGGGAGCGCAGGGAGCCGGATTTGCCATCGTCGCGAAGGAAGTTAGCAAGCTGGCCGCTCATACGAAGGAGACCGTATCCGATATTGAAGAGCTTATAGGCAATTCTACGCTGGCGACGAACGCGGTCGTCCACCGGATCGGGCTGGTGAAGGACAATGTCGCGGCCGTGCATGAGCAGGCGGATGGGACGAAGGAGGCGTTCGGGGACATTGTGCGGCAGGCCGTTCAGAGCGTTGAGGAGATGGAACGGTTCATGGGGGAAATGCAATCGCTGCTGGCGATGACGGAGAGCATCGGACAAGCGACGGATGAGGTGGACGCTTCGGCAGAGAGGCTGAATGAGACCGCGCTTCATTTGTAATTGAATTTCCGTGAACAAGTTTATCTATTATATAGGGGAAAATGAATAGATTGAACGGGAAAATCGGCATATGCGGAACCCGTTGAGACCCGAAGCTTATGCCGATTTCGCATTGCAAGCACGGATACGAAAACAGTTATGAAAAAAGCTTGCAAAAGCCCGGACATTTCTTTATAATAGTGAATGTTGTTCGTCGACGTTGCGATGAAGTGAGAGGTTACCGACACACCCGGCCCCTTTGCCATGGCGGTGCGGTCGGAAAATTTTCATGGAGTATGTCCGATGCAAAATTGGGCGATAAAAGGAGGGACTAAAATGGCAAAGCAAAAAATTCGTATCCGCTTGAAAGCATACGATCACAGAATTCTTGACCAATCCGCTGAGAAAATCGTTGAGACGGCAAAACGTTCCGGTGCAGGAGTATCCGGGCCAATCCCGTTGCCAACGGAGAAGCAAGTTATCACGATTCTTCGTGCGGTGCACAAGTACAAGGATTCCCGCGAGCAGTTCGAAATGCGCACGCACAAGCGCCTGATCGACATCGTGAATCCAACGCCGCAAACGGTGGATGCGCTGATGCGTCTGGACTTGCCGTCCGGTGTAGATATCGAAATTAAGCTGTAAGCTTTGCATTACATTGATTCGGATTAAGGAACGAAAAGAGGTGTCAACATGAAAGGTATCTTAGGTAAAAAGCTCGGCATGACTCAAGTGTTTACCGCTGAAGGTAACGTTGTGCCGGTAACTGTTATCGAAGCAGGTCCTTGCGTCGTTCTTCAAAAGAAAGACGTTGAGAACGACGGTTATGAAGCTATCCAAATCGGCTATGCTGATAAAAAGGAAAAAAGATCGACGAAGCCGGAAGTCGGCCACGCGAAGAAAGCTAACACAACGCCTAAGCGCTACGTAAAAGAACTTCGTGGTGTGGATCTTTCTCAATATGAAGTTGGCCAGGAGCTGAAGGCCGACATCTTTGCAGAAGGTGAATTCGTTGACGTTACAGGTATCTCCAAAGGTAAAGGATTCGCAGGCGTAATCAAGCGCTGGGGACAAAGCCGCGGACCAATGGCTCACGGTTCCCGTTATCACCGCGGTCCTGGTTCCATGGGTTCCATTCAAGCGAACCGCGTGCCTAAAGGCAAACGCCTTCCAGGCCACATGGGAAGCGAAACCGTAACGATTCAAAACCTCGAAGTTGTAAAAGTGGATGCAGAACGCAATGTCATCCTCGTGAAAGGTTCCATTCCGGGTCCGAAAAACAGCTTCGTTCACGTAAAACAAGCAATTAAAAAGTAATCCGTAAGGAAAGGAGGAGCTCAGAATGCCAAAAGTAGCAGTATACAACATCAGCGGTGCGCAAGTCGGCGAGATCGAACTGGCTGACACGGTATTCGGCATCGAACCGAACAAGCACGTGCTTCATGATGCAGTTGTTATGCAGCTTGCATCGATGCGTCAAGGTACGCATAAAGTTAAAACCCGTTCTGAAGTTAGCGGTGGTGGCCGCAAGCCTTGGAAACAAAAAGGAACTGGACGCGCGCGTCAAGGATCCATTCGTTCGCCACAATGGAAAGGCGGCGGTACGGTATTCGGTCCTACGCCACGCAGCTATGCGTATAAGCTTCCTAAGAAAGTTCGCCGTCTGGCAATCAAATCCGCGCTGTCTTCCAAAGTTCTGGCAGAGCAAATCATCGTATTGGATCAATTGACGATGAATGCGCCGAAGACGAAGGAATTCGCTGCAATCTTGAACAATCTGAAAGTGGACCGCAAAGCGTTGGTCGTTGTGCCTGAGTACAATGACAATGTGGCACTCTCCGCTCGCAACATTCCTTCTGTGAAGCTCGTTGCGGCAGACGGCGTGAACGTATATGACGTTCTTCGCCATGAGAAGCTCATCATTACGAAGGATGCGGTTCAGAAGGTAGAGGAGGTGTTCGCGTAATGAAAGACCCTCGCGATATCATTAAGCGTCCTATCATCACTGAAAGCACAGCCGACATGATGAACGACCTGAAATATGTATTTGAAGTCGATATCCGTGCGAATAAGACGGAAATCAAGCAAGCCGTTGAGTCGATTTTCAAAGTAAAAGTAGCGAACGTGAACACGCTTCGCGTGCCAGCCAAGCCAAAACGCTATGGCCGCTACTCCGGATATACAACCGAATGGAAGAAAGCATTCGTCACGCTGACCAAAGACAGCAAGCCGCTTGAATTCTTCGAGACGGTATAATGACACACTCGTACAAGTAAGGAGGGAAAACCAGTGCCTATCAAAAAGTACAAACCGACATCTCCGGCTCGTCGTGGCATGAGCGTATCTACGTTCGAAGAGATCACAACGAATGTGCCAGAGAAGTCCCTGCTCGCTCCATTGAACAAAAAAGCAGGACGCAACAACCAAGGTAAAATCACGGTTCGTCACCACGGCGGCGGACATAAGCGTAAATACCGGATTATCGATTTCAAACGCAACAAGGATGGCATTCCAGGCCGCGTTGCTACGATTGAGTACGATCCGAACCGTACGTCCAACATCGCGTTGATTCACTATGCAGACGGCGAGAAGCGCTACATCATCGCGCCGAAAGGCCTGAAAGTGAACGATGTGATCGTATCCGGCCCTGGAGCCGATATCAAGACAGGCAATGCGATGCCGCTTGAGAACATTCCAGTAGGTACAGTTATCCACAACATCGAGCTGAAGCCAGGCAAGGGCGGCCAATTGGTTCGCGCAGCCGGTACGGAAGCTCAGTTGCTCGGTAAAGAAGATAAATACGTTACGATCCGCCTGTCCTCCGGCGAAGTTCGCAAGGTTCTCAAAGTGTGCCGCGCGACCATCGGTTCCGTAGGCAACGGCGACCACGAGCTTATCAAAATCGGTAAAGCCGGCCGCAGCCGCTGGTTGGGCAAGCGTCCTACCGTCCGCGGTGTCGTCATGAACCCGGTTGATCACCCTCACGGTGGTGGTGAAGGTAAAGCTCCTATCGGCCGCAAAACGCCTATGTCTCCATGGGGCAAACCGACGCTCGGTTACAAAACGCGTAAAAAAGGTAAGCATTCCGATAAATATATCGTACGTCATCGCACGAAATAATATTTACCCGACTGCATACTCTGCGGCGTAACGCACGCAAGCATAAGGTTTTGTGAAGGGAGGATTCACACATGGGTCGCAGTTTGAAAAAAGGACCATTCGTCGATGGTCATTTGATGAAGAAAGTCGAGCAAATGAACGAGTCCAACAAGAAGGCTGTCATTAAGACTTGGTCGCGCCGCTCCACGATTTTCCCTCAATTCATCGGTCATACGTTCGGTGTGTATGATGGACGCAAGCACGTGCCAGTGTACGTGACGGAAGATATGGTCGGACACAAGCTCGGCGAATTCGCGCCGACACGCACGTACAAAGGCCACACGAACGACGACAAAAAAACTAGACGCTAATTTTGACTATATAGCATTTGAGGGGAGGTACTTCCATGCAAGCGAAGGCACATGCGAATAATGTTCGCATTTCTCCGCGCAAGGTCAAGCTGGTGATTGACTTGATCCGCGGCAAGCAAGTGGGCGAAGCGATCGCGATTCTGCGCCACACGCCTAAATCGGCATCTCCGGTAGTGGAGAAGCTGCTCAACTCGGCGATTGCCAATGCAGAGCATAACTATCAAATGGACGTGAACAAGCTCGTAGTCGAGCAAGTGTACGTGAACCAAGGTCCTACTTTGAAACGATTCCGTCCGCGCGCTATGGGACGTGCAAGCCGTATCAATAAGAGAACCAGCCACATTTCTATCGTGGTATCTGAAAAATAAGGAGGGATAACGAGTGGGTCAAAAGGTAAATCCAGTCGGACTTCGAGTTGGTATCATCCGCGATTGGGAATCCAAATGGTACGCGGAAAAAGACTTCGGTACCTTGCTTATCGAAGACGTAAAGATTCGTGAGTATTTGAAAAACAAATTGAAGGATGCAGCCGTATCCCGCATCGAAATCGAGCGCGCGGCTAACCGCGTGAACGTGACGATCCACACTGCCAAGCCGGGCATGGTCATCGGTAAAGGCGGTTCCGAAGTTGAAGCCCTTCGTCGCGAGGTAACAGCTATCGCAGGCGGCAAAAAAGTGCACATCAACATTTCGGAAATCAAAACTCCAGACCTGGATGCAATTCTCGTCGCTGAGAGCATTGCACAACAACTGGAGCGCCGCGTATCGTTCCGCCGGGCTCTGAAACAAGCGCTCCAACGCTCGATGCGCGCTGGCGCAAAAGGAATCAAAACTGCAGTTAGCGGTCGTCTGGGCGGTGCTGAAATCGCTCGTTCGGAAGGTTACAGCGAAGGGACTGTGCCACTTCATACGCTTCGCGCTGACATTGACTACGGCACAGCCGAAGCGCATACTACTTACGGTCGTCTGGGCGTAAAAGTATGGATCTATCGTGGAGAGGTACTTCCTACGGCTAAGAAAAAGGCTGCTCAGGAAGGAGGCAACTAATCATGTTGGTACCTAAACGTGTAAAACACCGCAAGCAATTCAAAGGGCGCTTGAAAGGTCAAGCGAAAGGCGGCACAACGCTTAACTTTGGCGATTTCGGTCTCCAAGCATTGGAACCGACGTGGATCACGAACCGTCAAATCGAGGCTGCCCGTATCGCGATGACTCGTTACATCAAGCGTGGCGGTAAAGTATGGATTAAAATTTTCCCTGACAAGCCAATCACGGCAAAGCCGCTTGAGGTTCGGATGGGTAGCGGTAAAGGTAACGTTGAGAAATGGGTAGCTGTGGTTAAACCAGGCAAGATCATGTTCGAACTTTCTGGTGTCTCCGAGGAAGTAGCTCGCGAAGCAATGCGTCTTGCCGCTCACAAGCTGCCAGTCAAGACGAAGTTCGTGAAACGTGAAGAAATGGGTGGTGAAGCATAATGAAAGCTAGTGAATTCCGCAACTTGACCACTGCTGAAATTGAACAAAAGATTGCCGGATTCAAGGAAGAACTTTTCAACCTCCGTTTCCAATTGGCTACCGGACAGCTTGACAACCCGACTCGTATCCGTGATGTACGCAAAGCGATTGCTCGCGCACATACGGTTCTTCGTGAAAGAGAACTTGGGATTACTAGTTAATCGACCTTGATGTCGAATCGGAATATAGAGATCCTGTATGCAGGAAGGAGGCCCAACACTCATGAGTGAACAACGTAACGCTCGTAAAGTGCAAGTCGGCAAAGTCGTCAGCGATAAAATGGACAAAACCGTTGTTGTCGCGGTCGAAACATACAAGAAGCATGACCTGTATCACAAGCGCATCCGTTATACGAAGAAGTTCAAAGCGCATGACGAGAACAACGAAGCGAAAATCGGCGATACTGTAAAAATCATGGAGACTCGCCCGTTGTCGAAAGACAAGCGCTGGAGACTCGTTGAAATCGTAGAAAAAGCAGTCATCGTTTAAGCAGCGAATAGCTTCAACGAAAGGAGGACAATCGAATGATTCAACCATTCACACGTTTGGCGGTCGCAGATAACTCTGGTGCGAAAGAATTGATGTGTATTCGCGTGTTGGGCGGAACTGGACGCAAGGCGGCTCACATTGGTGATTTGATCGTATGTTCTGTAAAACAAGCAACACCAGGCGGCGTTGTCAAAAAGGGCGACGTTGTAAGAGCTGTTATCGTTCGTACGAAGCGCTCGGTTCGCCGGAAAGACGGATCTTACATTTCGTTTGACGAAAACGCGGCAGTTATCGTAAAAGAAGACAAGGGCCCACGCGGAACTCGTATTTTCGGACCGGTTGCTCGTGAACTTCGCGAGAAAGACTTCATGAAAATCGTTTCCCTGGCTCCGGAAGTGATCTAATCAACTTGCCGGCCGGGCAAGATGCAGGAGGTGTGACACATGCCACGACTGAAGAAAATTCTCGAGTCGCATAACAATAAGCTGCACGTGAAGAAGGACGATACAGTCATCGTCATCACGGGTAAGGACAAAGGTAAAAAAGGCCGCGTTATTGCTGCGTATCCGCGCGAGAACCGTGTTCTCGTTGAAGGAGTCAACATGGTGAAGAAGCACCAGAAGCCGAACGCTGCGAATCCGCAAGGCGGCATCATCGAGCAAGAAGCGCCAATCCACGCATCCAACGTCATGCACGTGGATCCGAAGTCCGGTAAAGTAACGCGCATCGGTTACAAAGTAGAGAACGGCAAAAAAGTGCGCGTCGCTAAGCGCTCTGGCGCAATCATCGACTAATCGCTAAGAAAGGAGGTCTGTGCCTTATGGCAGCTCGTCTGAAAGAACGTTACTTGAACGAAATTACTCCTGCTCTGATGCAGAAGTTCAACTATACATCCGTTATGCAGGTGCCAAAAGTGGAGAAAGTCGTCATCAACATGGGTATGGGTGAGGCTGTTCAAAACTCCAAAGTTTTGGATTCCGCTGTTGCTGAACTGCAATTGATCGCGGGTCAAAAACCAGTAATTACACGTGCGAAAAAGTCTATCGCAGGCTTTAAGCTTCGTGAAGGAATGCCGATTGGTGTGAAAGTGACTTTGCGCGGTGAGCGTATGTATCACTTCATGGACAAATTGTTCAACGTCACGCTTCCTCGTGTCCGTGACTTCCACGGTATCTCGAACAAAGCATTTGACGGCCGCGGCAACTACACGCTCGGTCTGAAGGAACAAATCATCTTCCCTGAGATTGAGTACGATCAAGTAGACAAAGTGCGCGGTATGGACATCGTTTTCGTAACCACCGCGAAAACGGACGAAGAGTCCCGCGAATTGTTGACGCAACTCGGCATGCCTTTCGCGAAGTAATTCGCAACGAAGGCGAACAAGGTAGTACGAACGGAACGATTCCATGAATCGATATCTTGGACACGATTTAGGAGGTGTCAACTCACGTGGCAAAAACTTCGATGAAAATCAAGCAGCAACGCAAACCGAAGTTTCAAGTACGGGCATACACACGCTGTGAACGCTGCGGCCGTCCACACTCTGTATTACGTAAGTTCAAAATTTGCAGAATTTGTTTCCGCGAATTGGCATACAAAGGCCAGATTCCTGGCGTTAAAAAAGCTAGCTGGTAATCAACCCTGTTGCGGGAAGGAGGTTTACACTAATGGTTATGTCCGATCCGATTGCTGATATGCTTACACGCATTCGCAATGCTAACACAGTACGTCATGAGACCGTGGAGATGCCTGCTTCGACGATGAAGAAGCAAATTGCTGAAATCTTGAAGCGCGAAGGATTTATCCGCGATGCAGAATATATCGAGGACAACAAACAAGGGCTTATCCGCATTTTCCTGAAATATGGTGCCGACAACGAGCGTGTCATCACAGGCTTGAAGCGCATCAGTAAGCCGGGACTGCGCGTGTACACGAAGTCCACTGAGGTGCCACGCGTTCTGGGTGGCCTCGGGATTGCTATCATCTCGACGTCCAAGGGCGTTATGACTGACAAAGAAGCTCGCCAAGCAAAAACGGGCGGCGAGGTTATCTGCTACGTTTGGTAAACCATTCGCATAAGATTGGAGGTGCAACAACACATGTCTCGTATTGGTCGTAAGCCAATTACAGTTCCAGGCGGCGTCACTGTCACTCTGGACAATAGCGTGATTACTATCAAAGGACCAAAAGGAAGCTTATCCCGTGAAATTCATAAGGACATGAAAGTGTCCATTGAAGAGAACGTGATTCATGTAGAGCGTCCTTCTGACAATAAACTTCACCGTTCTTTGCACGGCACGACTCGCAGCATCATCAGCAACATGGTTAACGGAGTAACGGAAGGTTTCTCCAAAACATTGGAGCTGGTTGGTGTCGGTTACCGTGCGAACAAGACTGGCAACAAACTCGTGTTGAACGTCGGATACTCCCATCCGGTTGAGATTACACCAGAAGAGGGCATCGAGTTCGAACTGCCTGCTCAGACGAAAATCATCGTCAAAGGCATCGACAAAGAGCGCGTTGGTGAATATGCAGCAAAAATCCGCTCCGTACGTGAACCAGAACCTTACAAAGGCAAAGGGATCAAGTACGAAGGCGAGCGCATTCTCCGCAAAGAAGGTAAAGCAGGCAAGAAGAAATAAGATCTTGCCTAGCTCGCTTGTCTTAGCAGCTTAACGGTTATTCCGAAGGGAGTGAATCAATCAGATGATTACTAAGCCGAATAAAAATAAAGCGCGTCTGAAAAGACACCTTCGTGTCCGCAAGAAAATCGAAGGTACATCGGCACGTCCGCGTTTGAACGTATTCCGTTCCTCCAAGCACATCTACGCTCAGCTTATCGATGACGTTAAAGGCGTTACGCTCGTAGCTGCGTCGACGATGGACAAAGAGCTTCGCGAAGAGATCAAAAACGGCGGCAGCGTCGAGGCTGCGCGCAAAGTAGGCGAATTGATCGCAAAACGCGCCAAGGCGCAAGGACACGACAACGTCGTATTCGACCGCGGCGGTTACTTGTATCATGGCCGAATTCAAGCATTGGCTGAAGCAGCACGCGAAGCCGGCCTTGAATTCTAAGAATTCAATCGAAGGAGGTAAACGACTTGCGAGTTGATCCTAACACGTTAGAACTTTCTGAAAAAGTTGTGCAAATTAACCGTGTTGCTAAAGTCGTTAAAGGCGGACGCCGTTTCAGCTTTAGTGCACTCGTAGTCGTCGGCGATGGCAAAGGCTGGGTTGGTGCAGGCATCGGTAAAGCATCCGAAGTACCTGACGCAATCCGCAAAGGCATCGAAGACGCGAAAAAGAATCTCATCCATGTTCCGTTCGTGAACACTACGATTCCTCACCAAGTCATCGGACATTTCGGCGCAGGCAGAGTTCTCTTGAAGCCAGCATCCGAAGGTACGGGGGTTATCGCAGGCGGTCCAGTACGTGCCGTGTTGGAATTGGCGGGAGTAGGCGACATCTTGACGAAATCGCTTGGTTCCTCGAACTCCATCAACATGGTCAACGCGACGCTCGAAGGTCTGTCCCGTCTGAAGACGGCAGAGCAAGTAGCGAAACTGCGCGGCAAATCCGTTGAGGAACTGTTAGGATAAGGAGGGGACGACAATGGCGAAGTTGCAAATTACCCTCGTTCGCAGTCTGATCGGTCGCCCAGAGACACACCGTACAACGGTGAACACATTGGGTCTTCGTAAAATCAATCAGACGGTTGTCCATGAAGACAACGCAGCGATCCGCGGAATGGTTGATCAAGTGAAGCACTTGGTTGACGTCAAAGAAGTCGAAGCGTAAGCTTCCTTCATGCATGCTTCAATCGCAACGCACGCAATAGCGACAACAAATAGCAGAGTCATAAATAACTAAGGAGGTGCGACGAACGATGAAGTTGAATGAACTTACTCCGGCTCCTGGCTCCCGTAAAGACAGCAAGCGCCGTGTTGGACGCGGTATCGGTACTGGTAACGGGAAAACGGCTGGCCGCGGTCACAAAGGTCAAAACGCTCGTTCCGGTGGTGGTGTTCGTCCAGGCTTCGAAGGCGGACAAAACCCACTGTACCGTCGTTTGCCGAAACGCGGATTCATCAACCCAACTCGCAAAGAGTATGCGGTAGTGAATGTTACGGAATTGAACCGCTTCGAGGCTGGTACTGAAGTTACTCCGGAACTGTTGATGGAACAAGGCATCGTGAAAAACCCAATGAGCGGAATCAAAGTATTGGGCAACGGTGAATTGACTGTCAAGCTGACAGTGAAAGCGAACAAGTTCTCTCAATCTGCGGTGGAGAAGATCGAGGCTGCCGGCGGCAAATCCGAGGTGATTTAATGTTTAAGACCGTATCGAATATATGGCGAGTCGAAGATCTGAGACGCAGAATTCTTTTTACGCTCATGATCTTGATCGTTTATCGCATCGGATCCTTTGTCCCGGTACCCGGTGTGGATACATCGGTTTTTGCTAATGCCAACCAGGGCACGGAGCTGTTCGGCTTCCTGAACACGTTCTCCGGCGGCGCGCTGTTTAAATTCTCCATCTTTGCGCTTGGTATATTTCCGTATATTACGGCGTCCATCATTATGCAATTGCTGACGATGGATGTTGTGCCGAAATTCGCCGAATGGGCCAAAGAAGGAGAAGTGGGCAAGAAGAAAATTGCCCAAGTGACGCGTTATGGCACCGTGGTTCTGGGTCTGATCCAAGCATTCGGTACAGCGATTGGTTTTAACCGGTTATATGGCTTGGAGCTCGTTCCGAACGCCACATACACGGATTACATCCTAATCGCCATCGTATTGACGGCGGGTACTGCGTTCCTGATGTGGCTTGGCGAGCAGGTTACGGAGAAGGGAATCGGTAACGGGATTTCCATTATCATCTTCGCAGGTATCGTGGCAGGTATTCCGACGCATATCCAGGAGATCGTACAGAGCCAGTTCATTGACGGCAATCAGCTGTTCTTAAACATCATTAAGATGATCATCATTGCGCTGTTCATCGTTCTTATCATCATCGGGGTTATCTACATTCAGCAAGGTAACCGCAAAATTCCGGTCCAGTACGCGAAGCGCGTGGTCGGGAACAAAATGTACGGCGGACAAAATACGCATATTCCGTTGAAAGTCAACGGAGCAGGGGTTATTCCGGTCATCTTTGCGTCATCGCTGCTGATGTTCCCTGCAACAATCGCCCAGTTCTGGGCGGATAAAGCGTGGGCTCAATGGATAATCACCCATATGATGATCGATAAACCGCTGGGCATGGTGTTATACGTGCTCATGATTATCGGCTTCACGTTCTTCTACACGTTCGTGCAGTTGAACCCGCAACAAATGGCGGATCAAATGAAAAAGAACGGTGGTTATATCCCGGGCATCCGTCCAGGGAAAGCGACAGCCACATATTTGACGCGGGTCATGACTCGCATCACGCTGGCCGGCGCCATCTTCCTGGCGGTGGTATCCATTATACCGGTGTTCTTCGGATCACTCGCCGGGTTGCCTCGTTCCGTTCAAATCGGCGGAACTTCGCTTCTTATCGTCGTCGGCGTCGCGCTTGACACGATGAAGCAAATTGAAAGCCAATTGATTAAACGCCATTACAAAGGTTTCATCAATAAATAGGCAATAGGTTCTGATGAGGCTTTGTGCTCATCGGCACCTATTGTGCTGTTTCTTGTATAGCAGAGGCTTAACGAATGGCATCGAAGCACCCCACTTCCGGCGAAGTTAAGCCTGTGCTTGCATAAAGGGGAGTGACATTCGATGAACATTCTATTCATGGGGCCTCCTGGGGCAGGGAAAGGGACGCAGGCCGAACGCATTGTTGCCGAGTTCGGAATCCCCCATATTTCTACGGGTGATGCGTTCCGAAAAGCGATGAACGAAGGCACCCCTATCGGGTTGAAAGCCAAGCAGTACATCGATCAAGGTCTGCTCGTTCCGGATGACGTGACCGTGGGCATCGTTCGCGAACGGCTCGCGCAGCCGGATTGCGAAGCCGGCTTCCTGCTGGACGGCTTCCCGCGCACATTGGCGCAAGCCGAGGCGCTGGACGGCATCCTGACGGAGCTGGGCCGCAAGCTGGACCATGTCATTAATCTGAGCGTGGACCGCGATTTATTGCTGGCTCGTCTTACGGGACGACGTATCTGCAAGTCTTGCGGCGCGACGTACCATGTCATATTTAACCCACCTGCACAAGCAGGCGTTTGCGATAAGTGCCAAGGCGAGCTCTACCAGCGCTCGGATGATACCGAGGAGAAGGTCGGCACGCGCCTTGACGAATATATCAACAAAACGGCTCCTTTACTCGAATACTATGGGAACAAGGGCTTGTTGCGTCAGGTTGACGGGGAGAAGGAAATCGATACGGTGACGTCTGAAATCGTATCTTTACTGCGAGGTTAAAAAGATGATCATCTGTAAGTCCGAAGTAGAATTAGGCTTCATGAGAGAAGCTGGGCGAATTGTAGCGGAAACGCATCGTCTTCTGGCCCAATCCATCAAGCCAGGGATCACGACTCGTGAACTCGATTCTATTGCAGAGACGTTCATTCGCAGCCAAGGGGCGACACCTTCGTTCAAAGGTTATAACGGATTTCCCGGCAGCATCTGCGTATCAGTCAATGAAGAACTGGTGCACGGCATTCCCGGCAAACGCAAGTTAAACGAAGGCGACATCATCAGCATCGATATCGGTGCTGAATACCGTGGATATCATGGAGACTCGGCCTGGACCTACGGCGTCGGCACGATCTCGGAGACAGCCCGGCGGCTGCTCGAGGTTACGGAGCAATCGCTCTATGCCGGGCTCGCTCTGGTCAAGCCGGATACGCGTCTTTACACGATATCCCATGCGATCCAGCGCGTAATTGAAGATGCAGGTTTTTCGGTCGTGCGAGAATACGTGGGGCACGGAATTGGAACGGATCTTCACGAAGAACCGCAAATCCCCAATTACGGGATTCCGGACCGCGGCCCGCGTCTCAAACCGGGCATGACGCTTGCGATAGAGCCGATGGTCATTGTCGGTGAGCGGTATGTCAAGACGCTCGCAGACAACTGGACGGTAGTGACGGTGGACGGAACGCTGTGCGCTCACTTCGAGCATACGGTAGCCGTGACCCCGGAAGGTTGCGAAATTTTGACGAAGCTGGTTGAGTAGGTGATGGAAGATGAGTGAACTATCAACCCCTCGTCTCGGCCAATTCGTCAAGGTGCTTCGAGGTCGTGATGCGGGCAAGCTCGCAGTCATCATCGGCATTGAAGAATCGCGCTACGTCAATATAGCGGATGGGGACAAACGGAAGTTTGACCAGCCTAAGCGAAAAAACTTGCTTCATCTTGAGGTGCTACCCGAGATTAGCCATGAAGTTGTCCGAAGTTTACAGGAGAGCGGCCGGGTTACGAACAGTAAGCTCCGGTACGTCCTGACGAAATTTGCGGAAGAGTCAGCCGCTGCAGATGTTGAACAGAAAGGAGAATGACGTTGGCCAAGGAAGATGTAATTGAGGTGGAGGGCACGGTCATTGAGCCGTTGCCGAATGCAACGTTTCGAGTTGAGTTGGAGAACGGTCATCAAATTTTAGCCCATGTTTCCGGCAAGCTGCGGATGCACTTCATCCGTATTCTGACAGGGGACAAAGTGGTCGTGCAACTTTCGCCATACGATTTGAGCAAAGGTCGCATCACATATCGGAAGTAGCCCCCGGCTATCGCCGAGGAGCACTTGCATGCACTTGCAGGCCGTCAGACGCGGGCTGGAGATACGGGTGCAACTTGATAACTAGGAGGTATTCAGCATGAAGGTAAGACCTTCTGTTAAGCCGATTTGCGAGAAATGCAAAGTCATTCGACGCAAAGGCAACGTTATGGTAATCTGTGAAAATCCGAAGCATAAACAAAAACAAGGATAAAAGAAGGGGGTGTAGCGTTAATGGCTCGTATAGCTGGTGTGGACTTGCCACGTGATAAACGCGTTGAGATCGCCTTAACATACATTTTCGGAATCGGAAAATCGACTTCTCAGAAAGTCATTGCGCAAGCAGGTGTCAACCCGGATACTCGCGTTCGCGATTTGACGGAAGACGAAGTGAACAAAATCCGTGAGGCGATTGACAAGAATATTAAAGTAGAAGGCGACCTCCGCCGCGAGATCTCTTTGAACATCAAACGTTTGGTCGAAATCGGATGCTATCGCGGTATCCGCCATCGCCGCGGATTGCCTGTTCGTGGGCAACGTACGAAGACAAATGCTCGTACGCGTAAAGGCCCTCGTCGTACCGTAGCGAACAAGAAGAAGTAATAAGGGGGGATAACTAGCAATGGCTAAAGCGAAAAAAGTCGTACGCACAAAACGTCGTGACCGTAAAAATATCGAGAGTGGTGTGGCTCACATTCGTTCTACGTTCAACAACACGATCGTAACGATCACGGATCCACACGGCAACGCTATTTCTTGGGCTAGTTCCGGGAATTTGGGCTATAAAGGCTCCCGTAAATCGACGCCATTCGCAGCGCAGATGGCTGCGGAATCCGCTGCCAAAACGGCAATGGAACACGGCATGAAGTCGGTTGAGGTAATGGTTAAGGGTCCTGGCGCAGGTCGTGAAGCTGCCATCCGCTCTCTGCAAGCTGCAGGTTTGGAAGTCAGCATGATCAAAGACGTTACGCCAATCCCGCACAACGGCTGCCGCCCGCCAAAACGTCGTCGCGTATAATGATGGCACACCGATGCGTGTAGTATTAAGCTAGCGCCTGTTGGGAATAATGGTTGTTTAGGCATACTGCATGAATCGACCGACCGTAGGTGTTTGACGTTGGAAAACGCCAGCGACGTTTGAAGGAGGGTTATACAGTGATTGAGATCGAAAAGCCGAAAATTGAGACCGTGGACGTCAATGAGGAAGGCACATACGGCAAATTTGTCGTTGAACCGCTGGAGCGAGGATACGGAACGACGCTAGGCAACTCCTTGCGCCGTATTCTGCTCTCCTCCTTGCCCGGTGCTGCGGTGACGTCCGTCCAAATCGACGGTGTCCTGCACGAGTTCTCGACGATTCCGGGAGTCTATGAAGACGTCACGGAAATCATCTTGAACTTGAAGGCCCTGTCGCTCAAAATCCACTCCGATGAAGAGAAAGTTCTCGAGATCGATGCGGATGGCGAAGGGATTGTAACGGCTGGCGATATTCGAGCGGACAGCGATGTGGAAATTTTGAACCCGGATCTCCGCATTGCAACTTTAGCGCAAGGTTCCAGACTCCATATGCGAATCTTCGCAAATCGTGGTCGTGGCTATGTGCAGGCTGACGGGAACAAGCGGGAAGACCAACCGATTGGTGTTATCCCGGTGGACTCGATTTACACGCCGATCTCCCGCGTGAACTACAACGTGGAGAATACGCGTGTCGGCCAAGTGACGAACTACGACAAGTTAACCCTTGAAGTGTGGACGGATGGAAGCATTCGACCAGAAGAAGCGGTGAGCCTCGGTGCGAAGATTTTGACGGAGCACTTGATGCTGTTCGTCGGATTGACGGATGAAGCGAAAGACGCGGAAATTATGGTTGAAAAAGAGGAAGACAAAAAAGAGAAAGTGCTTGAGATGACAATCGAAGAGCTCGATCTCTCCGTTCGTTCCTACAACTGCTTGAAGCGTGCAGGCATCAATACGGTTCAAGAGCTGATTACGAAGACCGAAGAAGATATGATGAAGGTCCGGAACCTGGGCCGCAAATCTTTGGAAGAAGTTCAAGAGAAGCTCGAAGAACTCGGATTGGGCCTTCGCATGGAAGACTAACAGGAACTTGGCTTAGAAGGAGGGGAAATAGCAATGGCATACCAAAAGTTGGGTCGTGATTCCAGTGCCCGTAAAGCATTGTTCCGCGACTTGGTAACTGATTTGTTCTTGTATGAGCGCATTCAGACGACGGAAGCGAAAGCGAAAGAAGTTCGCTCCATCGCGGAGAAGCTCATTACGCTGGCGAAACGTGGGGATCTGCATGCTCGCCGTCAGGTGGCTGCATTCGTTCGCCGCGAGACTCTGAATGGGGAACAGGATGCAATCCAGAAGTTGTTCTCGGATATTGCTCCACGCTACACAGAACGTCCAGGCGGATATACCCGCATCATGAAATTGGGACCGCGCCGCGGCGATTCTGCGCCTATGGTGTACTTGGAACTGGTTGACCGCGCGTAAGTTCGCGGTCCTGTTTAGCGATACGATAACGACGCAGCAGCGGCGTGAAAGAAGGCTCCCATGAGGAGCTTTTCTTTTTAATCGCCTCGGGACGCCGTCCCCGCTGCCATGCAGGCGGTTCACCACGGAGGTGCTTTATGCGTAACATTGGAATGCTGTTAAGCTATGACGGCACGGCATACAGCGGTTACCAGACGCAGCCGGGTCGGGACACGATACAAGGACGCATCGAAGAAGCGATTCACATGTTAACGAAGGAGCATGCGGCCGTTACGGCTTCCGGGCGCACGGATGCCGGCGTGCATGCGCTTGGGCAGGTGGTTAACTTCGCGACCGAGTCATCGATACCCATCGAACGTTGGTGCGCCGCGATGAACTCGCGGTTGCCCGATGACATCGTCATCCGGGATGCATGGGAAGCTCCCGAATCGTTCCATGCCCGGTTCTCAGCGAAGCGCAAGACGTATCGTTATTCAATCCTGGCGGAGCGGACGCGTGATGTTTTCCGGCGCAACGTGGAATTCCATCATCCCGCACCGCTTGATATTGAGGCGATGCGTGAGGCGCTTCAGCACTTCGTCGGAGAGCATGACTTTACGTCAGTCGCATCGCCCAAATCACCGAAACTGACCAATGTGCGCACGATTTACGAGGCGCGATTGGAGCATGAACCGAACGCGAACCAGGAGCCCGGCCGGGGCCGGATTCATTTGTTCGTGACGGGGAACGGCTTTTTGTACAACATGGTACGCATCATTGCGGGCACCTTGATCTGGGTGGGCGAAGGCAAGTTCTCTCCTGATGATATTGTGCCCATTCTTGCGGCGAAAAACCGGGAAGCCGCAGGACCGACGGCGGTGCCCCACGGCCTGACGCTGTGGAGTGTTGAATATGACGGAGAAGACCGGATGGATAAGGCCGCGCCGCTTCTTGCCGCAGGGAAAAAAGACCTTGCATAATAGAACCGAATACGGTAAAATAACATCTGTGTTTCTTTAGGCTTTCCCACGGCCCCGCAAAGAAATCACGCTGCCTCCGGGCAGTTTTTGACAGATTTTTTTCACAGATCAAGAGAAGACGTACTGAACGAATATACACACGAACTATCGTAACGATGGTAATGAATAATGATTGTGATATGACACAGTGTGCCGTTCACACTGTATCGAAGGTCATCAGAGGAGGATGTTTCATGCGTACCACATATATGGCGAAGCCAGCTGAAGTTGAGCGCAAATGGTTCGTTATCGACGCAACTGGCAAGACACTCGGTCGCCTTGCTTCTGAAGCAGCGGCTCTTATCCGCGGCAAGCATAAGCCGACATTTACACCCCATGTTGACGGCGGAGACTTCGTCGTTGTCATCAACGCAGAGAAAATCGTCTTGTCCGGCAACAAGCTGCAAGACAAGAAATACTATCGTCACTCCCTCTATCCAGGCGGTCTGAAAGTGACAAGCGCACAGGAAATGCTGAACAAGAAGCCTGAGCGCATGATTGAACTTGCGGTTCAAGGCATGCTGCCTAAGACGCGCATGGGCAACAAAATGAAGCTTCGCATCAAAGCATATGCCGGCGCAGAACACCCGCATCAAGCACAACAACCTGAAGTTTACGAACTTCGCGGATAATAGAAAGGGGAGGACAGTTTCATGGCACAAGTACAATACTATGGGACAGGTCGTCGCAAGCACTCGGTAGCACGTGTTCGTCTCGTACCGGGCGAAGGCCGCATCGTGATTAATAAACGTGACATTAACGACTACTTCGGTTTGGAAACGTTGAAGCTGATTGTAAAGCAGCCGCTGAACCTTACCGAGACTCTTGGCAAATATGATGTAATCGTATTGGCTCACGGAGGCGGAATCTCCGGACAAGCTGGAGCGATCCGTCACGGCATTTCCCGTGCGCTGTTGAAAGCCGATCCGGAACTCCGTTCTTCGTTGAAGAAAGCCGGATTCCTGACTCGCGATCCGCGCATGAAAGAACGTAAAAAATACGGCCTCAAAGCGGCTCGCCGCGCGCCTCAGTTCTCGAAGCGTTAAGAAGCCTGTTATATCAACGATTATCGCCCTTGGCCCTTGCTGGTCAGGGGCGATAATTTTATCAAGGAAACTGCCGTGACCATATTTTGACCATATTTTTTCGGTTTTAAGGTCATGACCTCATAAATTCCCCGAATAGCGTCGCTGTTCTTTCTTTGACTGTCTTTGTTACATGGGTATAGATGTCCATCGTCATTTTACTATTAGAGTGTCCTAGGCGCTCCTGGACCTCTTTTATACTGGCCCCGGCTTCAAAGAGTAAAGATGCATGTGTATGGCGTAGGCCATGTACCGTTATTGGGTGAAGGTTATGTTTTCTAATGATTCTTTAAGCTTGTCGTTCGGGTATGCCAGTCTTAACGGGGTGCCGTCTTGTCGAGTAAAAAGCAGTTGCTTATCACTCCATTTTTGACCTAACTCTAAAAACCGCTTCTTTTCGCTTGTAATCCATTTTTTGAGCAACTTGAATGTTACCCCTCATCCAAGCTTATAGAACGCCTAGAAGATGCCGTTTTGGGCGTCTGAAAGGTATATGCGTTATTCTCTTGGTACAATGTTTTATTTAGGGTAAGGATTTTGTTCTTGGAATCGATGTCAGACTCATGCCATAGGATTCGCTTGAATAATGTCCATTTTGATTGCATATTCGAAAACTTGATTCGCATACATTCGCATATTGTCTACTGATTTTATTTTTTCGGCTATTTTGTTCACAACTTCCTGGCAATAGAGCTTAGTAATGTCTTTCATTTTTAACTTTCTGAAGTGGGGAAGTATTTGTTGCTTGAAGTTAGAACGTACCGCCCTCCTGCTAGGTGGTTTTAATGTTGGTGAATGTGTTGCATACCATTGCTTATAAACTGCTTCAAAGATCGGTTTTTTTGAGTCTTCTATGAATGTTCCATTTTCTATTTCCCGCTCTGTTTGTGCTGCATGAAGCTGCGCTTCCTTCTTTGTATTAAACCCCCTCTTTGTTGATGGCTTCTTTTTGCCGGTTAGTGGGTCAATGGATGAATAATACTTATACATCCACTTGTAACCGTCTTTAGTTTTGTACTTCTGGAAACTTGCCAATGCTCTCACTCCTCATCAGATTTGTCTGGAAGCATTAGTTTTATCATCTTAACTATTCGTTCTTTTTCCTCTGTCGAGAGATTACGACCATTAAACTTAATGTTTGGTCTATTCATAAACTCCAAGTAAGCCAGAAGGTGTGACAGTATAGTCTGTATATCCAACCTCGTTTACGTAATTTTGAAGGGCTCTCCTGAAACTTGGATCTTCAAGTACTTCATTTCGGAAGTTGTCAGCATCTTTACTTAAAACCTTAATGTCTTTTGCAATGTCTTCATAATCAACTTCATTAGAGAAGCGCTCTAGTTCATCGTAACTGTAATAATGTTCTTCCGTTGTTGGTAGTTCCAAAACTGATACGCCGAGAGCCCGACAAATTTTTATTTGGGTTGACATCGGCGGAAGATTCCTTTTACCGTTTTCCAATTGTGATAAGTAAGAATGAGATAACTCAGATTTTTTCGCTAATTCAACTAGGGTAAGTCCCTTTTCCTTTCTTTTTTGTTTTATAAAGGCCCCGAATTCCTCTGATATTTCTTTTAAATTTTCATCAATATATTTTTCCCTCATTTACATCACCCGATTTTATTATAACCGGACAAAGACTTTGTTCAGCGACTTGCTAAAGAAGAAGTCAAACGCTTGGTTGAAGAAACCGGCGCGGGAACATGGTGGGATATGAAGCGGCTTGAAGCCGAAACATGCCGAAAGCGGGATTGGCTAATCGAGAACATTCTGCTTAACCCGCGGTTCAAGGCAGAGATGAAGCTAATCTCGAATGGCTGCGAAAATGGCCGCTGGATGTTCAGGGCTGCAGGAATGAGGGCATTCTTGGACAAGCATTTTCAAGAGCTTAACGGCAAACCTATGCGGGCTGGTGTTGGGTGATTAGTAGAAAGGGTGTAGACTCAACCGACACCCCGGCAAGCCGGCATGAAGTATTGACTTAATCAATTTGATGGGAGGGCTATAGAAATGATGCAGTTGACAGATGTACAGGATGCGGCTGTCGTAGAAGAAATAATCGACTTCTGCCCCGCGTGTGGCAGGGCTATTGTATTCGGTCAGGAAGCATGGGAAGTCGGCCCCGCGCTGGTATGCTCTAGGATTTCATGCATTCTCAAGCAGATAAAGGCCGAAAAGCGAAGAGCCGGAGGGGTTTCTCATTTTGTACCGCCTGAACAATACAGGAAATCGAAAAATGAGTCGGCGCTGAACTCAAAATTGAGTTGAGCGCAGAACTGCTAACCTTCGGACGGATTGCGAAATAAAGGGGTATGTCCAACCTTGGACTGACCTGAAAAGTCAGGTGAGCGCAAATTGAGATTGCCCTAAGCGACCACGAACTAAGCAGAAGGGAGAGAAGATATGAGCAAACTTATCCTTAATACGGACTGCATGTTGTATGAGATGAATGGAAAAGCGCTGTACAGCAGCCGTCAAGTAGCTAATGAGTTTGACAGGCAACACAGCCACGTCCTTCGTTCTATCGATGAAATAGCTCAATCCAAAATTGGACTGAGTAAAGAACTGATGATATTGCTTGCAGGACAGACAATCGACCAATTTTATTCAGAGAATTTTTTTGAAGGCAAGTATAAGGACGCTTCGGGAAAGCGGAATAGGGAAGTTTTAATGACAAGAAAGGGAGCTATGCTTATTGTCATGGGCTTTACTGGCGAAAAGGCTACCGTTGTTAAAATCGGCTTGCTAAACCGCTTCGAAGCTATGGAACAATTTATTCAATCCCTTAATAACGCCAGACTCGAACACCCGGCATTTACACAAGCGATTATGGATTCAAAGAAAGTGCCAATACATTACCATTTCAGCAACGAAAGCGACATGATTAATCGGATCGTGCTAGGGGTTAGTGCTAAGAAGTTCCGGGAAGCCAACGGAATAGCTAAGGGCCATTCAATTCGACCTTACCTGAATACTGAACAGATCCAGGCTGTAGAAATGCTGCAGCGTGTGGACATTGGATTGTTGGTGGCCGGGCTAGAGTTCGATGATGGGAAGCGGACACTGACTCAGTATTTTGAGCGTTCGAAGCTGAAACGGATCGCGTAACGAAAAGGTGAAGAAGGAGTAAGCGCTATGACATTGGAACATTTGGCCCGCCTGTGGTTCAATCGAAGCCCTCTGCAGCATGCTGTAATCATAAAAAATATCATTCGGAAGGGAAGATATGTATGACCACATTATCGAAAGCTGAATTGGAAATGAAATTGAATGCTTGGGCGAAAGAAGCGAACGAGAAATCGAAAACCTTCTTAAACTGCCTGAAGGAATCACAAGTACAACTCTATGAGCACAAGAAACAAATTACCAGCTCTTTTGTTAAGTTCTTCGTTCAAAATATGAAGCCTGAAGAAGTGGAGATTTGCAAAAAAGAGGCCAAGAAACTAAGTGAGCTGTATGACTTTGATAAATGGGTCGAAGTGGATTCATATGGAATGATGAACCCACTGATTACGCTTCGAATTCATAATCGAAAAATTAGAGAAATATTCCGTCGGTTCAACAAAGAAAAAGCTGTTCTCAAGAAGCTTCTTGGAGAGTTGAAGCAGATCGATATTCAAGCGAAAGAGCGATTCAAAGAAAAGTATTACGAAGTGGACCCCATTATTACAGCGTACAGAGAAACGCTAAAAGAAGTTATGGAAGAGAAGCTTTTTGAAGGAGAAATCGACTATTGGGTACTAATTGAGGGCTTATTCTCAGATGGGCGCAAGATGAAGCGTGATGACTTCTTACAAGTAGTCACGGTAGATAAGTCTTTGAGATATTCGGATGGAAGCCCAATCGAGTCATTTACAAGAAGAGTAGTGGATATTCCAGAAGAGATTGACTTTGATACTTTTGAGGATCTTGTTATTTTGAAGCGTATCGAAGCGGACTTCGATGATTATCTTCATGATGCCTGGATAGAGCACTTTTTCCTAGTTAAAGAGGAATACAAGCGACAGACAGGGGAAGAGGCGTTCGATTCATTCAAATTGCTTGAAGACATCACTGGGAAGCCATTACAGACATACTCGGCTGAAGTTGATGAGTACGGGGATATAGTTAACTGATAAATGGTGGCAAGATTGTCCGTGCTGTGGAACGCGATTTTGCCCGGATTGCAACATGCTTGAAAGCGACGCTGATTATGGGGAGGATGACGAATAAATGAAAGTGAAGAATGAAAGAAGTTCTGACGTATGAGAGAGAAGCAGTAATTTCTTTGTCTGACGATGCAGTGCCTGGAACAATTAACGGAGTATTAGATAAGGCGGAAAGGCTATCTGAGACGGCCGATGATGTGACGTACCATTTGCGAAAATTGGGGTGTGGCATTGTCGAAGATGTTGATTCCGACCTGAGTTCCCCGGACGAAATGGAAGTAGAAGTTTTTGATTATGAAATTATTGATGAGGGGCAGCTATGACAGGGGGAGCAACGGATGTATGAATGGTTGGAGTGGCCGCTAATATTCGTGGGATTAGCCTTTCTGACACATGGATTCAACTTCGTAACAATCAATAAGCATTACCATGGGAAGGAAGATGATAAATGAACCAGACGGAAAACAATCGTGTCATTACGTCCGCCATTCCCGAAATGGGACATGGCTCGATAACTTACGAGACTCAAGAAGACGGGACAAAGCAGTTACGTGACAATCTTTCTCGCCTATGGTGTACATGCGGCAAACCTGCAACCAAGTATACGTTTGGGAACCAGTCTCCGTATGATTTTCAATGCATGGAATGTGCGGGCGGAGAGGAGACGGAGATAAAGAAGAGGGAGCGGGAAGGAACGGAAAAGGGGGGCGTGGGACAACTCACGATGTTCAGCCTTGATGAAAATGAGACTTGGAGAAAAGTCGAGGAACGGCTTGAGTCGGCAATGCTCTATAAGCGGTTTGGATTTATTCGTCGCGAGGCCAAGGTAACAGCGTCATACAGCGACATGCCGCGAAGCTGCACCAACGTAACAAGCGACCAGACGGCCGACCTATCTATATACAATGTAGACCGGGAGGAACGGCTGCAGCGGGAATACGAGCAAGTTATGCGGGCTGTTGGGCAGTTGTCAGACACACAACGTGAAATCATAGAACGGCGTTATCTGACCGATGAGGGAGTAACGGACATTAACGTATATGTCGAAATGGGAATGCCTGAGCGGAGCTATTACCTCGCCAAGTCCAAAGCAATGCACCGGCTTGCTTTCGCGCTGCGGTTGGAAGTCTATAAGGAGCCATAAAAAATCTTTGCAGACTTTTTGCAGATATTTTGCAGATATCCTGCAGATCATTTGGAGAAAAAGCCTGTATGATTGTATTATGGCAGTAGCGTTAAGGCGCTGCCCATGCGGACGTGGCGCGCGGGAAACAGAGCCAGCAATAAGGTATCATTCCATCTTGGCAACCAAGGGGTTAGGCGAGGGGAGTCGAGAATCATTCTGGCGGGAAACCACGCCGCGTCTAAAATATCAGGCGTGCGCCGGGGTAGACAAGGACGCTTCGCGGGCGGTACTTGTTCCGGGAGCCTGAGGGGCCGCTTACTCATAGTATGCGGTATGCAAAGGCTGGCCGACTAGCCCATCAATCAGCAGTAAGCCCTACATTATCGAGCCACAACAAAGAGGCCGCAGCGGAAACGCCGATATGTAGGCATGGAAGGGATAACCTCATCCGTCAATCTGACGGCTGTGGAGGGATCGGGGTAATCTCGGTCGGCATGTACCCGCTCCGGTGGATGTTTGTTGGAGCGGGATATGTACCCAATATAAAAAAAAGTAAGCGGCCTAATCACGGCCGCTTTTCTATGCCCAAGGCTTCACGCACGGATTGCTGCAGCAATTGGGAAAAGTTTACGTTCGCTTCTTCTCCGGCATCGCGCAGCCACTTAGGCAAGGTGCAGTTTTTGGTTACGGTCTTATCGTCCGCTGGTGGAATCACGAAGACCTCAACATAGATAATCCGATCGCCCGGTTCCTCCAGTTCGATAGCATCAATCTCGGAAGGCTCCGGCACAGATTCATTGTTATCGTGCAGTTCCTCGATGCGGTGAATGAGCATGGCCTTAGCATCTTTAATGCCGGCGACGACGGACGGAGCCGTTACAGCGGTGCCCGGGAAATCCGGAAAGTACATGCTTACGCCGGTTGGCGTCTCTTCAACAACAACAGGATAGATGTAATTTGGCATCTAAGAACCTCCTTATATTCATAAAGGGAGAGAGCAGGGGGACATCAGGGGCTAGAATTTAACCCCTGACGTGCGCTCAATACTTTTTAAGGTGCCCTTTGCTAGTACATCGCCGCTGGAGTGGTAACTGACATCGGCGTATCGCTTAGGGTCATCCTTGTGTATGTACCGACGGTGGCTAGTGCCTTTGCCGTGAGTGGGGGATTTATAAAACCCCGCAGCCTTGAGCGCTTGTAAGACTTCCCTGACGGTACGTTGCTTCCCCAATGATTTCTCCCTCCCTTCATGTTCTATTATAACACGCATAATTAATGCGCGTCAATATTTAATACGCATAAAAAATGCGCGTTGAATGATTTGGGAGCGGGAACGATCGGTTTTTGTCGGGCGAATGCCACCTATATGTAGAGGCACAGCTATTCATAATTATTAAATATGAGGAATTGAAGAATGACAATCGCGCGACGTCGAGCGGTTTGAGCAGTAAATTGTAGGATTGGAATGAAGTTTGATAAGCGAAGACATATGCGCTCATCAATTGATTAGAAATGGATAAACGGTAGTTACTTGTCGCTATATCTTCGGACTTGTTTTAAAAGTCCGGTGAATTAGTGCAGTTGTAGCCGTCTGATGGACATGCAAAACGAGTAAAACAACTCAGCCAGCGCTGAAATGAGTAGGCGTGACAACGCCTCTGTCATCACGGATTTCGTTTTTTGGCATGCCGACATACCAGTTCGAGATCGCTTTTTCCCAAACCGGCATAGTCTTTTCAGATTTTGAACGATCGCCGTCAGTAGCGCCTGTTCTTGCATGCAGTCGAGTCCGCGGCTCCGTGCACGATCCATGCCATGCGCAACTTTGCTTTCAGCAAACACATGCTCACAGCGGGTTCGTAACTTTTGCAGATGACGGTAAGAACCCGTTAGCTGAATCCGTTTAGCTCTGTTTCGG
>NZ_LDIG01000047.1 GCF_015845845.1 Paenibacillus dendritiformis | reverse complement strand
AACCGGATGCCCCACTTCGAAACAAAGTCAGCTGCAGGCGGGTCAAAACGGTCATCGAAAATCTGATCTGGCTGGCCTCTCGAATGGTAGAGCATGCCAGACAAACGAAGCTCCGCTTCGGAAGACATAGTCCATGGTTTCAGACATTCCAGCGCATTTACGGGACCTTGTCGGGATAATAGATTGCGAACCTATGTTTCCGTTCAAGCTTTGCACAAGGGAAGCTTTGTTTCGTGATGTCTTTTTCAAGTGAATCGAGTCATCACCTCTGCTTTCTGCGCCTATCGTTACAGCTGATAGTGATGGTTCTCTTATTCGTAACCCTTTCACGGATTCAGGAAATCTACTCAACCAGTAAACCCAAATACAACTATTCCAAAATCATTTGAATTGAGTGTTGGTGATAGTACTTTTTGGGTTCATCCTAATGCGACCAAACATATGGCTGAATATTCAACAAAAACTTTATCACATGGTACTAAAATGACGGATCAAATGCTACTAAGAAGTTTTAAAGATGTTACTGAACAAGCTGTCAAGCAGGGAATAAAGTATGATGAGATGATTAAGATTGAAAACTGGGAGTTAATAGTTAGTAAACCTAGAGCAGGGGGTCAATTACCAGTTATTAAACACGCTCTATATGTTCCCTAAAATTATTAAGGGAAGGAGTTTATAGACATGATACAGGTAAATGAAATTTCTTGTGTTAAGGAAGAAAGCATAGAATTTGATGAATATGTTCCGATCACCGTTAGGTGGGGGGCAAATGAAAGAAGTTTTGATAAAGTCTTATATTGGAGAACAGGAGATTTTAAAAAATCTTTATTTGAGATGGGGATTTCAGAACAAGACGGTGGCTTAGTTTCGTTCACTTTAACACTTATAGATAGTGAGAAAGTTAAGATTTCTGAAAATCATGAAGGTGTAACCTCTAGTATTCAAGGGCTTCCTCTCTTTAACAAAGACACGATATTTAACGACAGTGTTTACTTTGATGATATTACCGATATCAAAGTAGAGGTTAGTAACAATAGTTTTAGTATATTATTTGATCAACTTCCAATAGTATCTCATATTCAGAATGGACGAGTACGGTTTGGCTTAACCGAACAAAAATTACTCGCCAAGATTGAAGTCTCGGATATTAGTAAATCAGAACATGAAAAATTAAAACTTGCGTTAAATATTTAAGATTTTAAATGTGGGGCCACCCAGTCCCGAATAAACCCATCATTCAACCAATAACATAACTACCCAATGTAATATCTGTATAAGGACTTCGTCATTCGTTTGTACGCACATAATTGCTTGAATTTTATAACCTAAATAACGCTTTAGCGTTACATTGAACAGGTTGTTATGGTCAGATAGCACACCATGATTGACCTGTTTTTTGTTATCTTCGTTTTCTCACAGTTTTTTAAAAGTCCGGTGAATTAGTGCAGTTGTAGCCGTCTGATGGACATGCAAAACGAGTAAAACAACTCAGCCAGCGCTGAAATGAGTAGGCGTGACAACGCCTCTGTCATCACGGATTTCGTTTTTTGGCATGCCGACATACCAGTTCGAGATCGCTTTTTCCCAAACCGGCATAGTCTTTTCAGATTTTGAACGATCGCCGTCAGTAGCGCCTGTTCTTGCATGCAGTCGAGTCCGCGGCTCCGTGCACGATCCATGCCATGCGCAACTTTGCTTTCAGCAAACACATGCTCACAGCGGGTTCGTAACTTTTGCAGATGACGGTAAGAACCCGTTAGCTGAATCCGTTTAGCTCTGTTTCGG
>NZ_LDIG01000046.1:0-20000 GCF_015845845.1 Paenibacillus dendritiformis | reverse complement strand
CTCACCCGTCCGCCGCTAAGCATCAGGAGTGCAAGCACTCCATCCGCTCCGCTCGACTTGCATGTATTAGGCACGCCGCCAGCGTTCGTCCTGAGCCAGGATCAAACTCTCCATAAAAGTAGTTTGACTTGCTCATTTATTGCTGACGAGAACTCGAAGTTCTCTTACGCTTCGTCATTTGTTCAGTTTTCAAGGAACTCATTTGCATTATTGCGACTTCCGCTTTAAAGCGTCAGTGCTTATTTATAATATCAAATCGACATTGTCTTGTCAACATCTTTTTTTCATCGAGATGTTTCATCAAGCTTCGCGTCGAATCGACAAGAAATAATGTACCACATCGGAAGTGCCCGTTGCAACATGTATTATTTGACAAATACACGAGGGAAGGAACGCATTCATTCCCCATTCCTCCCGCTCATGCTGATTGATTGGCTGCCGGCCTATATCAGCCCATCATTGTTCGCTTGCCTGCTTCGCTTCAGACAGCATTCCGTCCTTAATTAAAATGATGCGATCGCATAAATCGAGCACGCGCTCATCGTGCGTGACCATGACGGCCGCCTTGCCCCGGGAGCGAACCTCGGAGGCGAGCATTTCGACGACGGCTCTTCCGCGCGTCGAATCCAGACTCGCTGTCGGCTCGTCGGCCAGGATAACGCCGGGATCGTTCATTAAAGCACGGGCGATTGCGACCCGCTGACGCTCCCCGCCGGAGAGGTTGTCCGGGTAATGATGAAGCCGATGCTCCATCCCGACCTCGTTCAGAAGCTGCACCGCCTTTTGCTCCGCTTCCTTTTTTCCCAGACGTCCGATCTTGCCTATCAGCATCAACTGATCCAGCACCGTCAAATATGGCACGAGATTCGAGGATTGAAACACGAATCCGATATGCTCAAGGCGAACCCGATTCAGACGGCGGGCCGATATATGGGCAATATCGGAGCCGCTGATCAGGATGCGTCCGCTCGTCGGGGTCAGCAGCGCTCCCGATATCGACAGAAATGTGCTTTTCCCCGAGCCGGACGGGCCGACAACGGCGACAAATTCACCCTCATTGACCTGCAGAGACACATTTTTCAAAGCCATTACCGCCGTATCTCCTTCGCCATATTGCTTATTGATGTTTTCCAATATGAGCTTGGCTGTCATTACTCCACCCTCCCTATCGCTTCCATGGCATCGACCTGAGCGATGCGCCGCAACGACAACAAGGCTCCGGCTGCCGAGACGAGCACGAGCAGCCCCGAATACGAGGCCAGAACCCCGCCGCCGAGCTCGAACGGCATGCTTGCCGGCAATATCAGGCTAAGGCCAAAGGTCAACCCAATGCTGATCGCGACGGCGACAACCGCCAGCAGCAGCACTTGGCCGAGAAGATTCCGCGCCAAATACGATGTGCTCGCCCCGATCGCCTTGATGATGCCGTACTGATTTGTTTTTTGCAAGGTCAGGACATAGAAGAAAACAGCTTGCACAAACGCGGCGATGACCACGAGAAAGCCGATCATCATCGTTAATGAGCCCTGCTCTTCCTTGAAGCCGGGGATGCCTGACATTGCCTCCTTCATCGTCGCCGTCTCGATACCGTCGATGTGGGAAGCCAGCGTATCCGGAACCGACGGGTCCCCTATCACCGCAATCGCGTTAAAAGGCGGGGCTGGCCGCCCCAGCGTGTCCATCATCGCATCCATGCTTTTCATATCCATATACACTACAGGCGTATGGCTGAACGTCTGTCCTTCCGCAAAGCCGACGACCTTCATGCTGGCCTTCGTATCTTTGACCGTCAGTGTGTCGCCGAGCTTCACGCCGTCTTTTTGCAGCGACCGGTCAACCACCACTTCATGCGCGTCGTTCACCGCCGGGGATGCTCCTTCCACGATCGGAGGCATCAATATCCCCTTCGTGTCGATGGCGAACAGCGTCACATCGGACTTTCGCTCCGATCCGTCCCGGGTCAGCGTGAGCATCGTCTGCGCCAGCGGCGTCGCTTCTCGCACGCCCTCCTGCTCCGCGACTTGCCCCAACCGCTCTCTCGGCAATGTGGATCGGGACAGCTTGAACTCCGTATCGGACTGGTAGACGAGGAAATCCGCCTTCATCCGCTTGATCGCGGACGCATTATCATCCGAGAGGCCGTTCGCCAGCCCGGATACAATAAACGTTAAGGAAGCAATCATAATCATAATGAATCCGATCAACAAAAACCGGGCTCGGGCATGCTTCAATTCCCGCATCGCTAAAAACATGTGCGTTCCCTCCTTCTCTCTCTGCACGGGGCGGCCAGGAACGCCGTCTTTGCAAGCCCCTGTCCCTCCCGCTGGTGTCAGTATAGAAAACGAAAATGAACTCATCATGAACGGAACGTTACAGAAATGGAAAGTTAGCTGCGCGCAGCCCAAAAAGCCTTGATATGTCCGGATAAATCCGAACCCACCAAGGCTTTTGGATGGAGAAGGCGCTAAAGAAGCACACTACAAACATATATGAAAAGCCGATCCTCCCGGGCGGAAGCAGCCTCGGCAATTATGCCTGCCAACCCGAGTCTAAGGCTGCCAGGTATATACCGGAGTATCGCTTGTTCCGGTCGGTTTCGATGTCGCCGTGAACATGCGGTTCGCCCCGCCCTCCCAAGTGACATGGCCTGCGGCGTCTTTGATGATGAATTTGAACTGGAAGGCCGCCCCGGCCGGCACGCTGACCGGAAGGAACCATTCCGGATAATTCGGATTCATGAACGAATCAAGCGCTTTGTCCGGATTCCAGGCCCCCAGCTCGGCAATATCGCCAACGACATAGACATTCTGTCCCGGCTTCGTCGTCTTATTGACATGGAAAATGACCTGCACTTGTACCCCGCCCAGCACCTGGTACCGGAACGGGTTGCTCGTCTTCCCGTCTTTCGTGACAGTAATCGCGTAATCCCCGGCCCGGACATTCGGCACCACGGCCGCGATCCGGCTATCCTGTGCGGATACAACCGCAGCCTGCTGAGACCCGAATGCAACCGCTGCCGCACCGCTTAAGTCCGAAGTCGCTCATGCTGCGGCTGAAATCGCCAAACGCTTGCCGGTTCGCATTGTAATATTCGAAGTCCAGATTGTTGACGCCTGTCCGATCCGGGAATGTTCGGTATTCCTCATACTTCGGATCAGGCCGGCCGATGAAAAATTCCCCGAAGTGGGTCACCGGTCCGCCCGGGTCGGAATCGATCGCATCCTTGAATCCCTTCACAAACGCCGGGTTCATATGCAGCGTGGCATCATGCCGGAAGCCGTCAACCCCCTTGGCCTTTCAGAACTTCCCCGCCTTCTCCAAATGTTCGATGACGACGCCGTTCTCCTGGGAATAGTCGGCGAGCGAGGCCAATTCCTTATGCCGGTACCCGAATTTGGATGTATCGTTGTCCGGCCCGTTCCCTTCATGATGGAAAAAGCCGTTCGTATCGTTGAGGATGTCGGCAATTTTGTTCTCCACCTGGCCGTCGCCGCCGTAATCGATCGGGTTGCCGTCCGGATCGAACACATACTGGCCGGAGCTGTCGCGATCCGGTTCGTACAGCACGCCGTCGCCGTCATAGAACCGATCCGTCAAAATCTGATAAATCACGTCCTTCGATGTCACCGGGCCTAATGATTGTCCGGACGCCGCGGCGACTGCGGAAAGAGGATAGGCCGCCGTATAACCTGCGATCAGGGCTAGCGCCAATAATACAGAGATTAGCTTCTTCATGAACCGATTCCTTGTCATCACGATGAACACCTCTTCACCTGTAATGGAAAGCTGGCTTTCTCTCCTTGCGGTTCTTTCCAATCTGTCTCTGTCTTATGAAAAGGGAAGTTTCCGCTTATGACCACCCCCGCTTCCCGATTCCCCTGGCATCCAGGAACAATCTTGATTCCATGGTTTCATATCTCATGATTACATAAATCTGTAATTCGTGTAAATGCGTCTTTTCATATAAAAAACCCCTCTTCCTGGATGGAAAAGGGGCTTGCCGTATCGCTTGCGCTGCTGCTATTCTGCAGGCATCGACTCTTGCAAGAGCCGGACCAGCTCATTCTCGTCCGTAATGACGGGGATGCCCAACTGCTCGGCCTTGGCGAGCTTGCTGCCGGCCTTCTCGCCCGCGATGACAAGATCCGTCTTCTTGGACACGCTCCCGGTTACTTTGGCGCCGCACGCTTCCAGCTTCGCCGTGGCTTCTTCCCGCGTCATGAGATGCAGCGTTCCGGTCAAGACGACCGTCTTGCCGTAGAAGAAGGATTCCGTGCTGACCGGCTTCGGCTTCTCGATCGGCTGCGGCCGCACGCCGAATTCGAGCAGGCGCTGGACGCTCATCTTGTTCACTTCATCCTCGAAGAACGAGACGATGCTGTCCGCGACGATATCTCCGACATCCGGAACGGCGATAAGCTCCTCCCGCGTCGCGTTCATGACGCCCTCCAGCGTGCCGAAATGCTCCGCAAGCGCTCGGGTCGTCGTCTTCCCGGTATTCGGGATACCGAGGGCGAACAAAAACGCGGACAGATCGCGCGTCTTGCTCGCTTCGATCGCCTGGAGCAAATTGTTCGCCTTCTTCTCTCCGAACCGGTTCAGGCCGACGAGCTGATCAAACGTCAGCGTGTACAAATCCGACGGATCATGGACGTCCAGCTCATTGTAAATCTGCTCGGCCGTCATAATGCTGAACGTCTCGATGTCCATCGCGTCCCGGGACGCGAAGTGCACGATCCGCCCGACAATCTGCGGCTTGCAGTTCAGCTTGTTGTTGCAGAACAGATGGGCCCCCCGCATCTCCAGCTCCGATCCGCAGGACGGACAGTGCGTCGGGTACGCGATCTCTTCCCCATCCTGCTCCTCCGTCACCTTGCCGAGAATCTCCGGGATGACGTCGTTGGAACGCCGGATAAATACGCGCGAGCCGAGGGCGTATTTCAAGTTTTTGCGCTCGATGTCCCCGATATTGTTCAAGGTGCAGTTCTGGACGGTCACGCCAGCCAGTTCGACGGGCTCGACCCGCGCCACGGGAGTGATCTTCCCGGTGCGGCCGACTTCCCAGTTGACCTCTTCAAGGACGGTCGTCGTCTCCTCCGCCTCGAATTTGAAGGCGATCGCCCAGCGCGGGAATTTGTCGGTATAGCCCAAGACCTCCCGGGTGCGCATATCGGTAATCTTGACGACCGCCCCGTCGATCAGGTAATCGAGCGTTGTGCGCCGTTCCTGGATCTGCTCCAGTTCGGCCTGTACCGCTTCAATCGAATCGAAGTAGGAGATATACGGATTGACCTTGAAATGATTGTCCTTCAAGAACGCCATCATCTCTTGATGAGTCTGGAAGGCCAATTGATCCGCGTAACCGATATTGTAAAAGAACGCGTTCAGCTTCCGCTGCGCCGTCACTTGCGGATTCAGGTTGCGAAGCGCGCCGGCCGCGGCGTTGCGCGCATTTTTGAGCGGCTCGGCGGCGGTCTTGTTGTACGCCTCCAGCACGGACAGATTCATAAGCCCCTCGCCCTGTACCTCTATCGTCCCTTCCTTGTACGGAATGGTCAATGGAATGGAACGGATTGTCTTTACTTGCGGCAGAATCGACTCGCCGACGGTGCCGTTGCCCCGTGTCGCCGCCTGAACCAGCTTGCCGTCCGTATACGTCAGGTTGAGCGTCAACCCGTCGTATTTCAACTCGACGACATAAGTCGGATTCGGCAGCGGCTCCCGATCCGGATTTTTGGCGTTGTAATCCTGAATCAGGCGCAGCACCCGCTGATGCCAGGTGTACAGATCGTCTGCCGACTGGGCCTTGTCCAGACTCCACAGCCGCGCCAGATGGCGGTGCGGCGCGAAGCCCTTCAGCAGCTCCCCGCCCACGCGCTGGGTCGGCGAATCGGGGTGGACGATCCCTGTTTCTTTTTCCAGGGCGACCAATTCGTCATACAGGGCATCATATTCCTTGTCGCTGATCACCGGATTGTCGAGCGTATAGTAATGGTAATTGTACCGGTTCAATTCCGCCACGAGTTGTTCCATTCGAGATTGTGCGTTCGTCACGGAGGTACTCCTTTCTATCTCCTATTCATTTATGAGGTGGTTATGAAAACAGGTTCGAGCCGGGCAAGCGCCCGCTGTCACGTTATACTTTGGTTACCGGAGCGAATGCGGCCAGCAGGCGCTTGACGCCGACCGGAGCCGGGAAAGCAATCTGCAGTTCCATATCCGTGCCCGTTCCTTTGACGGATACGATGACGCCGGTGCCCCACTTCGCATGCGCGACCTTATCCCCGGCCTGGTAGGATGAATCGCCGTTCTGCTTCGCCTTGTCGAATGCAGAGGTCACGGTCACCCCGCCCGGCTTGGAGGAAGCCGCTGACGTGCGCTGGCCGGCCGCAGCGCCTGTACGGCTCCCGAAGCCGCCTGTGGATGCGCCGCCGTTGGCCCCGCCGCTGTAGCCGAGTCCGCGTCCGCCGTAGGAAGCCGCGGAATTGCTGCGGCCGTAGCGGTCGAAGCGCTCGTAGCGCGCGCCCGCCGGCGATACCTCCTCCTTCAGCTCGTCCGGAATCTCCCGCAGGAACCGGGACGGCGGATTCGCATTTGTCCGGCCGAACAGCGTGCGCGACCGGGCGCAGGTCAAGTAAAGCTGCTCCTCGGCCCGCGTAATGCCGACATATGCCAAACGCCGCTCCTCTTCAAGCTCCTCGTTGTCGCTGAAGGCCCGGCTGTGCGGGAAGACGCCTTCCTCCATCCCGATGATGAAGACATACGGGAACTCGAGCCCCTTGGCGCTGTGCATCGTCATCAGTATGACCGCATCGTCCTGCTCCTCCGGGGCGTCGTTCATCGAGTCGATGTCCGCGATCAGCGCCAGGTCGGTCAAGAAGGCGACGAGCGACTTGTCTTCATTCCGCTGCTCGAACTCCTGGGTGACCGACAAGAACTCGTCGATGTTTTCGAGACGCGCTTTCGATTCCAGAGTATTTTCGCGCTGCAGCTCAAGCCGGTATTGGGACAGCTCCAGCATCTTCTCGGTCAGTTCCGTCACCGATAAATAGTCCACCATCCGGTTCAGGCTGTCGATCATCGCATAGAACTCGCGCAGCGCGCCCTTCGTCTTCGCCGCGATGTCGAGCCCGTCCATATCGTCGAGCACCTTCATCATCGACGTTCCCCGCTCGGCCGCCGCTTCCGCCAGCTTGGCCATCGTCGTCGCGCCGATGCCTCGCTTCGGCACGTTAATAACGCGCTCCAGGCTGATATCGTCGTCCGGGTTCGAGATAAGGCGAAGGTAGCCGAGGATGTCCTTGATCTCTTTGCGATCGTAGAACTTAATGCCGCCGACGATCTGATACGGAATATCGGATTTTATCAAAATTTCCTCGATTACCCGGGACTGCGCGTTGGTACGGTATAAAATGGCATGTTTGCTGTAGGATTTCCCGTTCGCTTTGTTCTTATTGATCTCGCCGGTGACAAAGTAGCCTTCGTCATGCTCCGAATCAGCCTGGTAGACCTTGATCAACTGCCCTTCCCCTTGATCGGTCCACAGCTTTTTCGGCTTGCGGCCGGTATTCTGGTTAATAACATTGTTCGCGGCATTCAATATATTCGCCGTCGAACGGTAATTCTGCTCGAGGTAGATGACCGTCGCTTCCGGATAGTCCTCCTCGAAGTTCAAAATATTCGTAATGTCGGCGCCGCGCCAGCGGTAAATCGACTGGTCGCTGTCCCCCACGACACAAATATTATGATGCTTGTCCGCCAGCATGCGGCACAGCATGTATTGCGCCCGGTTCGTATCCTGGTACTCGTCGACATGGATATATTTGAATTTATTCTGATAAAAATCGAGCACTTCCGGCTCTTCCTTGAACAGCTCGATCGTCGTCATGATGAGATCGTCGAAATCAAGCGCGTTGTTGCTCTTGAGCCGCTGCTGGTACTTCGTATAGACCTTCGCCACCACGACCTGGAAGTAGTCGCCGATGTTCTGCTCGAACCGCTTCGGCGTAAGCAGCTCGTTCTTCGCGCCGCTGATGGCGGCCTGGACAGCGCGGGGTTCGAATTTTTTGGTATCGAGGTTCAAGTCCTTCATGCAGCCCCGGATGACTGAGAGCTGGTCCGTCGAGTCCAGGATGGTGAAGTTCGACGTGAAACCAATCCGCTCGATGTCCCGGCGCAAAATGCGCACGCACATGGAGTGGAACGTCGATACCCAGATGTCGCGGCCTTCCGCGCCGACGAGCTTCGCGACCCGCTCCTGCATCTCGCGGGCCGCCTTGTTCGTGAACGTAATCGCCAGAATGGCCCAAGGAGGAGCCTTGCGCTGCGAGATGAGATAGGCGATGCGGTGCGTCAGCACGCGCGTCTTGCCGGACCCGGCGCCGGCCATAATGAGCAGCGGCCCCTCCATCGTCTCGACGGCGCGGCGCTGCTCCGGATTCAGTCTCGCTATCGATTCATGGAGATCCACTCCGGCGCGGGACGATTCTAGAAATTCAAACATGAGGAAGTGCTCCTTTCATCCTTACTGTCTAACCGCCTGCTAGGGGCGCTAGCGTTAGCGGCCGGATGTCGGTGCCCCTAAGCACCGGCTGTGTATGCTGTCATATCCTTACATGATGTCATCGATAATGCGCGTTGAGAGGAAGGCGTCTCGCCTTATGGGACAAGCCGGACAGCCTCGACCGTCCGCAGCGCGGCTTCCACGTCGTCGTACACGATGTTGCCGACCACGACCGTATCCGCCGCTTCCGCCGCCTCACGGGCCTGCTCCTCCGTGCGAATGCCGCCCCCGTAGAATAGTTGGGCGTGGCTTAAGCTTTTTCGAACATGATGAACCAATTCCATATCGCCATACGTGCCGCTGTACTCGACATAGACGACCGGCAGCCGCATCAGCTTGTCCGCCACCTGCGCATATGCTCCCGCTTCCGCCGATGTCAGTCCGGTCTCCGCTTCCGTCAGCTTGGCCGCGGTCGCCTCGGGATTCAGTATAATGTAGCCTTCCGGGATGAGCAGCTCCCACGGAATCAGATAGCCGTACTGCTGAATCGCACGCTGATGCTGGCCGACAATCCAGTCGGTATTCGGCGTGTTCAGCACCATCGGGATCAAATACGCATCGAACCCGGGCACGACGGAATCCAGATTCGACACCTCCAGCGCGGCCGGCAGCTCATAGCGCCGAATGCGCGACATCAGCTCCACCGTATTCTCGAACGTCACGCCGCTCGATCCGCCCACCACGATGGCGTCCGTTCCGGACAGGCAGATGCGGTCCAGATCCTCGTCGCTGATCTCTTTGTCGGGGTCTAATTTGAACACGTGTCGCCACGCTTCAATTGAAATTACAGGGGTATGCACGATGTTGTCCTCCAAGCTTCGAATAAACTGCTCTTCCTAGTGTATCAAATTCAGTCTACGAATGCAGTCAGGAGGTGTCAATGAGCAGAGATGCGGCACAGCAGAATGTATGTTCTTATTGTTCTATTGTAATCAAAATGAGGGGGGAAGTCACGGGGAAGTTGAAGGGAGGGAGCGGTCGTGTCTGGGCACGTGCGGGACAGGACTTTGGGGACTGGTTGTGCAATGTTATGAGACTTACCCGAACCAGATTTCGTACACGATGCTAATGATGATTATCCATAGCGCCACCCCTAGCAGCAGCGCAATGACCCAGCCGCGGCCGGTTGCCAGATGATCGGTGTCGTTGCTCTTGTCCCGATGGTTCATATCGTCCACTCCTCCATATCTTACGTATATCCTCATTGTGGACGGAAGTTGCCAGCGGATATACTCGGAGCAGAAAAACTCGCCTCCTGCAGATTAGTCCGGTATGGAGGCGAGATTAATATTGTATATGAATACTTGTCACGTGACGCTCAGCAACTCGCGAATATCCTCTTCTGTCAAGGCGGACAAGGCGCTTCCTTCCGCATCGATCACTTCGTCAATCAGATCGCGCTTGCGCTGCTGCAACTCTAATATTTTCTCTTCAATCGTTCCTTCGGCCACCAGACGGATCACTTGAACGACTCGCTTCTGCCCCATGCGGTGGGCTCGTCCGATCGCTTGTTCCTCCACGGCGGGGTTCCACCATAGATCATAGAGGATGACCGTGTCCGCGCCGGTCAGGTTCAACCCGGAACCTCCCGCCTTCAGCGAGATCAGGAACAGCTCCGCTTCCCCCGCATTATAACGCTGGCACATGTCCACGCGCTCTTGGGCCGGGGTCTGTCCATCCAGGTAGAAGAGAGTCCTTCCGGCGGACTCCAGCTGTTCCCGAATCAATTGAAGCATACTGGAATACTGGGAAAAGATAAGCACTCTGCGGCCGGATGCGGTCAATTCCTCGACTTGCTCCAGCAAATGCTGCAGCTTGCCTGAAGGACCGGTGTAACCTTCCACGAATAACGCGGGATGACAGCATAGTTGGCGCAGGCGGGTAATGCCCGCTAATATTTTCATTCGGCTCTTCTGGAAGCCTTCCGTCTTCAGATCTTGTTCTGTCGTGTGCTGCAGCTTGGCCAGATAGGCCGCGTACAGCTTTTTCTGCTCCGTCGCCAGCTCCGGGTACTGCACCGATTCAATCTTGTCGGGCAGTTCGGTCAAGACATCCTTCTTCAGGCGGCGCAAAATAAACGGGCGGACGATACGGGCAACCCGATCTGCCGGAAGCTCACGGAACGCCTTCTGGTTCGTGAACAAGCCAGGGAAGACCGCATTGAAAATCGACCACAGTTCGTCCAGCGAATTCTCGATCGGCGTGCCTGTAAGCGCGAAGCGCCGTGCCGCGTTAATCTCGGATACCGCATGGGCCGTCTGAGACGAAGCGTTCTTGATCGCTTGCGCCTCGTCGAGAATCAGGGTGTGGAACGGCTGCTCCGCATAGAACTCGATATCCCTTCGGAGCAGGGGATAGGAGGTCACGACAACATCCGCCTCCTTCATCTCCCCCCATAGCGCGGCACGTTCTTTCTTCTGCCCTGCAACCACGAGCACCCGCAGTTGAGGGGCGAACCGGGCACATTCATGCGCCCAATTGTAGGTTAACGAAGAAGGCGACACGATGAGAACGGGCAGCTTCTCTTCTGCCTGTTCCTGTTCCCGTTCCGACAGGATATAAGCGATGCTCTGCACCGTTTTGCCAAGGCCCATATCGTCGGCCAGGATGCCGCCGAATCGGTAGGATGCAAGCATTTTGAGCCATTGATAGCCTTGTGCCTGATAATCTCGCAGCTGAGCCTGAAGCCCATTCGGCAGCTCATAATCGAGTTCCTCCAGGTCGTTGAACCGCTTCACGAATTGACGCAAATCACGGCCAAATCGAATGTTTCCGGATACGGCTGCACGCTCCGGCAGCTGCAACGCTCGTACAGCGGGAAGCTGGATGCGGCTGCCGCGAAGGTCGGCTGCACCTATCCCAAGGCTATCCATCATGTCAGCGAAGCCTTGATACTCCTCCTCTTCCAGCGACAGGAAGGAGCCGTCGCGCAGCCGGAAATATTTCTTCTTCTCCACAATGCTCCGCATAATGTGCAGCAGCTCGCGCTCCTCGATCTGCTCCAGTTCGAATGATATCTCCAACCAATTCATATCCGCTGCCAGATCGGCGCGCACCTTCGACCGAATTTTACGATTTCGAACAGTATTCTGCAGCGTCTGCGACAGATAGATCTCGGCTCCCTCTTCCTTTTCCAGTTCCGGCAGCAAATGATACAGCACTTCATACTGCTCATCCTCCGTCTCGCACAGCCACCGCTGCCCGTCATGCCGCAATCCGGCCGCCTCAAGCCGATGCAGGAGCTTCCCTTCGCGGGCGGCATCGCGAATCAGAATGCAGTCTTGCTCCGACGGGGCATCCTGTCGTTCCTCAAGCGGCTGTATTTCGATATCCCCGTACCTGAACAGTACCCGGGCGGTCAAGATGCCGTCAGCAAAATCCACATACAGTTGAATCAGCAGCTCCGGTTCCCGGATCCGTTCACGAAGCGGCTTGGCGATGTTCACCTGTCCCAGTTCGCGCAGCGGCGGCAGCACATGCTGGACGAAGCCGTTCAACTGCTCCTCCGACATGTCCAGCTTGCCGTTCGACTGAGTCACAGACATATGAGTCAACAGATCGTTAAGCTTGTGGATCTCTTGCGGATCAAGCGGGTACAACATACCGTTCATCATCGCGCAACGATAAGACGGCAATACCGTTACCTTCGCCAGATCCCCTGCGTCTAACTGATAGTTCGCCCCCGTCTTCCGGGTAATATGGAACTGGAGAGGAAGCTTGCCCTCCCCAAGTACCATCCGGGTTCCTGATGCCCCCAATCCTTCCAGTCTCGCATCGACATCCGGCAGCAGCCGCAGCATGTCCCCCCATTGTCTCGGATCAACAAACATGTCTTTCCGATCCGTCACAGGCAAATACCCTGCCAAATCGGAATAATACTCCCGATAGGCTTCATCATTATGCTTCATCTGAATAAGCAGATCCAGCATCGCCCGATCATGCTCTCCGATCTCGTGCCGCGCCGGATCATAAGTGAACAGCGCCGTGAACGGATGCGGCTTGGCCTGCTCTACACTTTGCAGGAAGGACTTCACCTTCTGGACGACATACAGCCGCTTCACGCCGGTCCGCAATTCGATCATCACGCTGGGATTTTTGAAAAATCGGTTGCTCACGACACGGAACGTGTATTCAAACTTCAACCGCTCTAGGCCCTGTCCTGTATTAGAGCTGTGGAGCGCACTCTCCCCCATGCCGGTAGCCTGGTTCATCTTGTAATGAGCAATGAGATCGCCGGCGGCCCGATACTTCGCCGTTTCTTTATCCGCCATCGTCATCATCGTAGCTCGGTTGTCAGCGGGGCGATGCGTGTTGAGCCAGGCCGGCGCCGTGCTTTGGCTTCCTTCAACGTAAAGACTTTCTCTCCCGCTCTCCAAATCATGGATCGCGATAAGCACGGCTGCAATATGCTTGCAATCATTATCATAGGAATAGAAGGCGGGACAATCGCAATAGGTGCTGATCTCCCCGTCAGGCCATATCTCAACCTCAATCGAGTAGCTATTGCTTCCCTTCACGCGCGCAGTATAGCTGCATCCATCTGCAGACTTCTTTAAACGGGACACCTTGCCCAAGCGGTAATAATCATGTCCGCGCTTATAGGAAGCGGCCCCGCATAATGATCTCACATCTGCTAACGTAAATGCCGGCATTGCGTTCTCCCCCCGTTCTATCTTGCCCTTCCATCAACATCAATTCGGCCATCATCATATCCATATCCAATATCAAGGAACGACAACCGCCCTCACTCCGATGGATTCAAGCCAAACCTGCACCCGTTCCCGGTTGGATTCTTCCACGAAAGAATGATACCGTTCCAACTCGACTTTATTCTCGGCCAATGCGTTTTTGAACCTGCGGAATACTTTGCGCTCCGCCCTCAGGGCCCGTTCCAGCTTCACCCGAAGCTTCCTGCTCGATACCGATAAGGCGAATTCACACATGAGTTCATGCCTTTCGTTAAAGTCGGGATGCGGAACGCGGAAATAAATCTCATTCAACCCTTCAGCAATTTCTAACCTAAGCTCCTCGTCTTCCTCCCGGGGATCATCATCCGATAACATCGCGATTTCTCCTGTCTCCACATTCAGGAAGCAGGACACCTCGTACCTATGATAACCGTAAACCGCCACAAGTTCATCCCACTGCCGCTGCGTCATTCGCATTTCAATGATAGGTATCGGGCCTGCCTCTTCGAAAGAAATGATATTATTCCGCTTGCGCGTCTCCTCCAGCTCCGCCTCATGTTCTTCCCATGTGATGCCGTAAGGCGCCCCGCCGTCGGTGTATCCGACGATGAAGTAAAAGTTCTCATCTTGATCAAATGGCAACGGCTCGTATTCGGCCCATTTGGCGCCGCGTTTTTTTCTGGGTTTGTGTTTGCTGCGCGATTTCTTCCGTGACATATCTTTTCTTTCTCCTCTAGGCTGCATAACCACATTCATTGATCTCCAAATCGTTACTCGAGCCCCAAAAAATGGTCCTTCTATCCTCAGATAAAAAGACCTTTTCTACCAAGTTTACTATATTTGCACACTTACATCACTACCCATATTTTGGATACCCGGTTCAGTATGCATTTTTATTAACGAATCCGTTCCAAATCGTCTTCCAAATGATTTTAATATCGAATAATAAAGACCAATTCTCAATGTAGAAAATATCATAACGGATGCGTTCCTCGATCGACGTGTCGCCGCGCAGGCCGTTGCTCTGCGCCCACCCGGTAATGCCGGGACGGACATGATGCTTGACCATATACTTCGGAATCTCTTCCTTGAATTGCTCCACGAAGAAAGGCCGTTCCGGACGCGGACCGACGACACTCATATGGCCCAGCAGCACATTAAAAAATTGCGGCAGCTCATCGAGACTCGTCTTGCGCAGAAAGCTGCCGAACTTCGTCTTCCGCGGATCATTCTCCGTCGTCCACACCGTATCCGATACGGCGTCCGAGCTCACCTTCATCGAGCGGAACTTGTACATGTGGAAGGTGCGGCGGTTCAGCCCCACCCTCTCCTGCTTGAACAGAATCGGCCCCGGCGAAGTCAGCTTAATGCCCAAGGCGATAAGCAGCATAACCGGCGAAGCAATGAGAATCGCGATCAGCGAGAACACGATATCGAAGCCGCGCTTGAACACCCGGTTGCGAAGCACATCTAGCGGAATATCGCGAACATTGATCATCGGCATACCGGCAAAGTTGTCGAAGTATGGCCGCGCCGGCAGATAATCGAAGAAGTCCGGTATGATGAGCGTCCGTACCCCCGCCTTTTCACAAGCCGCGATAATGTCCGGGAACTTGTGATGCGCATCCAGCGGAAGCGCGATGATGACTTCGTCCACGAGCTTATCGTTGAGCAACTGATCCAGGTCGTTGAGGGTGCCGAGGATGGGCTTATATCGCTTTTTCTCCAGGGCATCCCACTCTGCCTGATCGTCCAAGAAGCCAATAACCTCATACCCCATATCCGGATGATTTCGCAAATTTTCATAAAACCGCTTGCCTAAAGAGCCCGCTCCCAAAATAACGATATATTGCTTATTGTATCCCTTCTGCCGCAAGGAACGCAGCATCACCTTGACCGTATATCGATAAATAACGGTTCCTATCGTGGCCGCCGTAATAAAGATGGCCAAAAATTCACGGGAGATGTGAACCTGCTTGAAAAAGAACAACAGCCCAAGCAATATAAATAAACTGATAGCATGCGTTTGGATAATGCGGAGAAGCTGATCAGCGAAGCGCTTTTTCCGATGAAAATGATACAATGAAGACATCGCGCCGACCAGAAGCACGATCACCGCATAGATCCCGCCCCAAGCGACATATGTAGAGTAGGGAAGCGCGCTGTCGTTTTCCAGCCATCCGCTTATAAACTTTATCCACCAGGCCATCCCAAACGCTAACGCGATGATCAGGACGTCGAATATCATATACAACTTCGACAGAAAACTTTGATTTTTGCGGAGCATATGCAACCCTCTTTTTCCTAGACCTAGCCCCATTATACTAGGATTCGGCAATAAGGTTAAGACGATATATCCTTTTTGTTGGAATAGGCTGGCTTCGACGGACGTAGAGACGCTCCTGCCCGGGCCAATACATTCATGAGCATCGCGAGCCCCAGCTTTGCCCCTATCCCGGCATACATGAGCGCAGTCACCCAGAACGGATATTTTTTCTTAAAATGCTTATTGTAAAGCACGTAAATCGCCCTATGAAATTCATACGTAATCTTATACGGTTTATTCCGGCTGCTGGCCCGTTTGTAATGAATGATCTGGGTCTTCGGGTAGTAATAATTCACCCATCCCGCCTGCTTGATCCGGTAGCACCAGTCGACATCTTCCCCATACATAAAGAATTGCTCGTCCAGCATGCCGACCTGATCGATCGCTTCGCGCCTTACCATCATAAAAGCCCCGATCAAACAATCGATTGGATAAGCCTCATCGGGGTTCAAATCTTCGCGATGATACGCATTGATTCTCGGATTCTTCGGGAACAGCTTCGATAAGCGGGACACATAGAAGAACGTGGCCGCCGGCGTAGGGAACCCCCTGCGGCATGCCTTATCCAGTGACCCGTCCGGAAGCACAACTTTGCAGCCCGATGCTCCGACTTCTGGATGTTCATCCATGAACCGAATCATCACATCGAGCGTATCCGGTTGGATCGCCGTATCGGAATTTAGAAGCAGAACATACCGGCCTTTAGCTATTTGCATCCCTTGATTGTTAGCCTTGGAGAAGCCAAGGTTTTGTTCGTTCGCGATAAGCTCGACTTGCGGACATTGCTGACGGAAGACTTGTACCGAATCGTCGCGGGAAGCGTTGTCGATCAGGATGACTTCATACTGAAAGTCCGTTACCGATTGGTAGACGGACTCTATGCAGTTCAGCGTGAGCTGTTTGGTGTTATAGTTGACGATGATGATGGATAAATCAATCATTTTAGAATGTCCCCTCTAATCATCATAAGGCGAAAAACCAGATTATCCAACTTGGATTGCCGGTAAAGCGGCGTCGTCAATGCATAACGGGTTCGTCGTGCCAGGGACCGGCCTGACAGGAGAAAGTGCTGCAACCCCTCTCTCAAATCTCTTGGTAACAAATCTCCCCAGCAACGTTCAAACTCTTTTGCTTGAGTCCAATAGATTTTGGCCTCACAATGTTTCTGATAGTTTTTCCATTTTTTTTTAAACGTTTCTATAAGACCACTTTGCCCACCAACTACGTTTCTTTGATGCTGACGATAGTAGATACTTGGTTTCTCATCATAAATAACTTTCCCAAATGCAGACATAACCAAGTAGGCCCACCAATCGTGCATAATGATATGCCCCGAGTGAGGCACGTGGCGCTGCATCATCCCTAGGGCCGGGCGATTTATCATCATCGTAGCCCCAACTGCTATGTTCTCTATCAATGCATTAAAAAAAGATGGTCCTTTCCGTGGAGCTGGAGGCCAATAGTTAAGCGGCTGCAACATGTCGTTCACCATTTGTGTTGAGGTTATATGCATCATGGGCATATCGCTCGTATCCCCGCCTAACGCATGTATACCCCTCTCTAATTTATCCGGCATCCATACATCATCCTGATCGCAGAAGCATACATAGTCTGTATCCTTATGAACATGATTGGTAAGAAGGTTAAAAAAACTAGCAATGACTCCTACGTTTTTTTCATAAAACGCCTCTATTTTATGGGGATAGTGAGAGACATATTCGCGAATAATTGCTGTTGTACGGTCAGATGAACCGTCATCACGTATGGTAATGAAGAAATGGGAGTGAGTCTGCTGCAATAGACTATCAAGCTGCTCCGCCAAATACTTTTCCCCGTTATAAGTAGAAACAAGAATCTGAACTTTGCCCCGCTGCTCTCCCATACTCATTCACTTCCATCTCAATGTTGATGTAAAAAATCACGCAGCGCTTCCCGCCAGTGCCGAATCGGCGTAAAGCCATTCACTCGAATGGCCATTGGCTCCAAAGCTGAATAACGAGGCCGAGGAGCCGGGCGCGGGAATTGCTCCGTCGTACATGGGTCAACCTGGACTGCCATCTTGGCTTCTTCAAAAATAGCTTCGGCAAATTCATACCAGGTGCATATTCCCGTATTCGATGCATGATAGATGCCGTACTTTTCAGTCGCAATCAGTTCTTCCAAAAAGAACGACAAATCACATGTGTATGTCGGCGAGCCCCATTGGTCATTAACGACTTGTAAGGAATCGCGTTCAGCACCCAGCTTTAACATCGTTTTGACAAAATTACTGCCTGAAGCTCCATACACCCAGGACGTTCTGACAATAAACCAACGGGAACTTAAGGACTGAACCAATTGTTCCCCCGCTCGCTTCGATTTTCCGTACACGGTTAATGGGTTGGTATTGTCATATTCATAATAGGGGCTTGAGCTATTGCCGTCAAATACGTAGTCTGTACTAATATAACAAACTTTGGCTTTCACATGCTCTGCTGCTCCAGCAATATTTCTTGTTCCGATGGCGTTCACCAGATAGGCATTATCTTGATCCGTTTCTGCATGGTCGACCGCGGTATACGCTGCACAATGAATGATCGCCTCTGGCTGCAATTCAGTAATAATGTCTCGACATCGCTTCTCGTCCGTAATATCTAATTCCGATCTTCCCATACCTATTACACAATGTCCTTTTTCAGCAAAAAGGCGGACTACGTCCGCCCCTAACTGCCCATTAGCGCCTGTTACGAGTATTTTCATCCCTTACTCCCCCAGCCGTACCCCGTATTGTTTTTCATAATAGGTTTGGTATGCTCCGGACTGTATTCTCTCCCACCATGTTCGGTTATTTAAATACCAGTCAATCGTTTCTTTAATCCCTGTCTCAAAGGTATGCTTCGGCTTCCATCCTAGTTCCGTCATGATCTTGGTCGCGTCAATTCCATAGCGGCGGTCATGACCGAGCCGGTCTTCCACATACTTGATCAACGAATCCGGCTTTCCGAGTTGCTCGAGAATGGTTCGAACAATGTGAATGTTCGTCCGTTCATTATTCCCGCCTATATTGTACACTTCCCCATCGCGGCCTTTATGAATAACCAAGTCAATGGCACTGCAATGGTCCTCGACATATAGCCAATCTCGGACATTAAGTCCATCTCCGTAAATTGGGAGCTGTTTATCATTCAGAGCATTGGCAATCATTAACGGGATAAGTTTCTCAGGGAATTGATAGGGCCCATAGTTATTCGAACAACGCGTGATATTCACAGGGAGACCAAAAGTCTCATGGTAAGCTCGTACCAGCAAATCTCCCCCGGCTTTGCTAGCAGAATAAGGACTGTTTGGGGCCAATGGTGTTGTTTCAGAAAACAGCCCCGTTTCCCCAAGGGAACCGTAAACCTCATCCGTCGATACTTGAACGAATTTTGTGACACCGTGCTTTTTGGCAGCATCAAGAAGTACTTGTGTTCCTAATACATTTGTCTTCACAAATATTTCAGGGTCAAGAATACTCCGATCGACGTGGGACTCCGCCGCAAAGTTGACAACCACGTCTACACCTTCGCCAAACAACTTCTCCATCGCTTGAGAATCTGCAATATCTGCTTTAACGAAGCAATAATTTGGGTTGTCTTGAATTTCGCACAAGTTCTCAAGATTACCTGCGTAGGTTAATGCGTCAACGTTTACTATTTTGTAGTCCGGGTATTTGTTCAGCATATAAATAACAAAGTTACTTCCGATGAATCCTGCTCCACCGGTTATAAGTAAGTTCATATTTTTTTCTCCTTAGAAAAGATTCTATTTAGTCAGTCCTAATTAGTTTAACTAACTATTGTCTTTAAAAATCTATTTGTTAACTTGATGTTCTTTTTTATTCTCATATTCGTTCTTCTCATTCTTCATTTTGTCAATTTCATATGAAAGTAAGCCCACAGTCCTGATTAAATCATTAACTTTGTAAGTTAAGAGAGAGGTTTTTCCATACTGCCTAAACAATAAAATTACCAGAACTACTGTAGAAATCAAAAAAAGGGTTGCTGGCGGGTATTTAATACCAATGATATTAGATATTACGTCTAAAAGTCCGGTGAATTAGTGCAGTTGTAGCCGTCTGATGGACATGCAAAACGAGTAAAACAACTCAGCCAGCGCTGAAATGAGTAGGCGTGACAACGCCTCTGTCATCACGGATTTCGTTTTTTGGCATGCCGACATGCCAGTTCGAGATCGCTTTTTCCCAAACCGGCATAGTCTTTTCAGATTTTGAACGATCGCCGTCAGTAGCGCCTGTTCTTGCATGCAGTCGAGTCCGCGGCTCCGTGCACGATCCATGCCATGCGCAACTTTGCTTTCAGCAAACACATGCTCACAGCGGGTTCGTAACTTTTGCAGATGACGGTAAGAACCCGTTAGCTGAATCCGTTTAGCTCTGTTTCGG
>NZ_LDIG01000045.1 GCF_015845845.1 Paenibacillus dendritiformis | reverse complement strand
GCTACTGCCGGGCATGGGTTGCCGAAGGGAACAGCCAGCGGGTAAGAAGTGCAAGCGAGTACCGGAGAAACAGACTTAAAAAGTAGATTGGACTACAGGAGTGAAACGAATTTCCCCGAATGGAACCCTAAGTTCCATTGTCCGGAGACATTCGGAAAGTCCAGTCCCAATATTAATTTTCAATATGAAAACTGGAAATTTTGAAGGCATTCCATGTTCCTATAAAGGACTGGAAAAAGACTCAAAACTGCCTTCAGGAAATACTATACGAGGAGTGAAGAGTTTGGAATGGATTGACTGGCTGAAATATGCCATCCTCGGCCTGGTGCAAGGGGTTACGGAGCCCATCCCGGTATCCTCGAGCGGACATCTTGTCATCGTTGAAAAATTATTCGGCTTACATATCGAAGGGCTTGGATTTGAAGTATTCGTCAATTTCGCCTCTTTATTGGCTATTCTGCTCATTTACCGCCAAGATATTGCGCGGCTGGCCGTCAACACCTGCCGCTTTCTGTTCCGCCGCGACCCGGCGGCGAAAGCCGACTTCATGTTTGTCGTCTACCTGGTCCTGGCGACGATCCCGGCCGGCGTCATCGGCGTCCTGTTCAAGGATGTCATCGCGGACACCTTCAAGGGACTGAAAGTCATCGGCGCGACGCTGCTGGTCACGGCGCTTGCCCTGTGGCTGATTCGCAACCTGCGCGGCCGCAAAGGCGACAAAGATTTGTCGTTCGGCGAGACGTTCCTTGTCGGCTTGGCCCAATCGGTCGCCTTGATTCCCGGCATCAGCCGATCCGGCGCGACCATCGTCGCCGCGATGGCGCTCGGCTGGAAGCAGGAGACGGCGCTGCGCTTCTCCTTCTTCCTGTATATTCCCGTCAGCTTGGGCGGCATGATTCTCGAAGGGAAGGATATGTTGAAGGATCCGACGCTCGGGCAGTTCATCGGCCCGTATTTGCTGGCCTTCGTCTGTTCCCTGGTCGCCTCCTACTTCGCGCTCCGCTGGTTCATGGGGCTGATGGCGCGGGGCAATCTGAAATGGTTCTCCCTGTACTGCGTGGCAGCCGGCCTTTTCGTGCTGCTGTTCCTGAATTAATCTGAACGGATAAGCAACGAACGCAATACGCAAAAAGCTTGGCTTCTCGCCAAGCTTTTTGTAATATAGCGCCATTAACCGAGCTGCTTCACCTTCTCATCCGACGGAACCTCTGCATCTTCGTCCCAGACGACCGAGATTTCAAATGTCCCTTCTTCGAAAAAGAGAGGGAATCTGCGCTTGAACCAAGACTGCATGGGCAATTGCAGCGCTTCCTGTATGTTTATCCAGACCAATTCTCCTTCGGGCGGATTAGGCAGCAGTTCCCCTTCATGCCGCTTGGCGAGATAATTGAACACGATATACCGATATTTCGTCTGCGGCACGACATACTCGTCTATTCCTTTAAAAATCAAATCCTCCGGTTTTACGCGCAGTCCGGTTTCCTCCCATAGCTCTCGCACCGCTCCTTCCGCAATGCTTTCAGGAATCTCAACCTTGCCCCCGGGACCGAGATACCCGGGAAATCCAAGCTTGTCTGGACGATTGACCAGCAGCACCCGGTCTTCATCCTGCACAAGACACATCGTATATAACCCGCATTCCACCTTTTGCAATCCTGACATATTGCCCTCCCCAATGTCCCATGGATCATTTTCCAAGCTTTCTTCAACTATATCACAAACAAATGTTCGTTGATACAAGCACAAAAATGGCGTTCAAATTGATTTCCAATCTGAACGCCATTTTGCATGCGGATAGAATCGCCAGCTATACCCTACTTCACGACCGCTCCGTTCGGCATGCTGTCCGGCACGGTAGCTACCGTGAGCTGGCCGTCCTTGGACGCGGCCAAAATCATGCCTTGCGACAAGACGCCGCGCAGCTTGACCGGCTTCAGGTTCGCGACCACAATCACTTTGCGGCCGATCAGCTCCTCCGGCTTGTAATACTGCGCGATGCCGGAGACGACTTGGCGCTGCTCGTAGCCGAGATCAAGCTCCAATCGGAGCAATTTGTCCGCTTTCGGGACCGGCTCGCAATGCGTGACTTGGCCGACGCGCAGCTCGACCTTGCCGAAATCGTCGATATTGATCTCTTCCTTGGCGTCGGCCGGCGCACCTGCCGCAGGCTCCGATTCCGCCGGCGCGGACGCTGCAGGCGCAGGCGCCTCGGCCGGCGCGGCCGAGGCTGCTCCGCCGCTCATGCTCTCCGCGATGAATGCCGCCTCTGCGGCAGCCTCCAGGCGCGGGAAGATCGGCGCCGCCTTGACGACGCGCGTGCCTTCCGGAATGACGCCGAACGTGCGGGCCGCATCCCAATCGGCGCATGACTCCGGCTTCAATCCGAGCTGCTCCCAGATCAGCGCAGGCGCCTTCGTCAAGAACGGCTGCAGCAGAATCGAAGCGACGCGCAGACTCTCCGCCAGATGCGTCATCACCGATGCCAGCTCGTCGCGTCGCGCCTCGTCCTTCGCGAGCGCCCATGGCTGCGTCTCGTCGATATATTTGTTCGTGCGGCTGATGAACTGCCAGATTGCGCTGAGCGCGACGGAGAATTCCATCTTCTCCATGGCCGCTTCCACCTTATCCACCGTCTGGCCTGCCATCGAAGCCAGTTCGCCGTCAAACGGAGTCACCTGCCCTTTGAACGCCGGAATGACCCCGTCGAAATACTTTTCAATCATCGCCACGGTACGGTTCAGCAAGTTGCCCAAATCATTTGCCAGATCATAATTGATGCGCTCGACGAAGCCCTCGGGAGTGAATGTGCCGTCGGACCCGAACGGCACCTCGCGCAGCAAATAGTATCGAAGCGCGTCCAGGCCGTAGCGGTCGATCAGCATGACCGGATCGACGACATTGCCTTTCGATTTGGACATTTTTCCGTCCTTCATCAACAGCCAGCCGTGGCCGAATACCTTCTTCGGCAGCGGAAGCCCGAGCGCCATCAGCATAATCGGCCAATATATCGTGTGGAAGCGGATAATCTCCTTCCCGACCAGATGCACATCAGCCGGCCAAAACTTCTCATACAGCTCCGAATTGTCGGACCCGTAGCCTAGCGCCGTAATGTAGTTCGTCAAGGCATCGATCCAGACGTAGACGACATGCTTCGGATCGCCGGCCACCTTGATTCCCCAGTCGAACGACGTGCGGGAAACCGCCAGATCCTCAAGGCCCGGCTTGATGAAGTTGTTGATCATCTCGTTCTTGCGCGATTCCGGCTGAATGAAGTCCGGATGCTCTTCATAGTAAGCCAGCAGTTGATCGACATACTTGCTCATACGGAAGAAATAGCTTTCCTCCTTCACGAGCTCCACCGGACGTCCGCAGTCCGGACAGTTGCCGTTGTTCAATTGACGTTCGGTGAAGAAAGCCTCGCACGGCGTACAGTACCAGCCTTCATAGGTTCCCTTGTAAATGTCGCCCTGCTGAACCAGCTGATCGAAAATTTGCTGGACGACCTTCTTGTGGCGCTCCTCCGTCGTGCGGATGAAATCGTCATAGGAGATATCGAGCTTCTTCCACAGCTCTTTAATTCCGACGACGATATCGTCCACGAATTGCTGCGGCGTCTTCCCTGCTTCCGCCGCCTTGCGCTCAATCTTTTGCCCATGCTCGTCCGTTCCCGTCAAATAGCGGACATCGAAGCCGCGAAGCCGCTTGTAGCGGGCCATCGCATCGCCGGCTACCGTCGTATACGCATGCCCGATATGGAGCTTATCGCTCGGGTAATAGATCGGGGTCGTGATGTAAAAGGTTTTGTTATTGTTGGCCATCATGCCCATCCTCCTTCATATTCGCTTGCAGCCGCTGGCAGTGAACCCCGGAATGCATGCAAAAAAGCTCTCGTCCACTTGGGACGAGAGCTGAACTCACGCGGTACCACCCAAATTCCTGCCGCCTTCCCTTCCTCTTCCGCAGGGCAGCGGCGACAGCTTCATTGCGGCCGATTCAACCGGCCTGGAACATTCGTTAACGGGAATGAGCCGCCGCAGGCTTGCCTTCTCTCGCTATTCGCGTACAGAAGCTCGCAAGCGGTTCCTCCGGGACCATGTTCGGAAGGGGTCACATACCGGTTCGCAGCAATCCCGGCTCTCTGCGATGCTCATCGCTTCCTACTTATCCGTTCATCGGATGATATATGCAATACTGTCTCCAGCTTATCTCCAAATATATCCCAGCCCTCCGCCACATGTCAAGAGCGCTTGAGCGGAACCGGATCGTAGCCGCCCGGATGGAACGGATGGCAGCGGCCGATCCGCTTGATCGCGAGCCAGCTCCCCTTGATCGGACCGTGAACCTCCAGCGCTTCCAGCGCATAGGCCGAACAGGTCGGATAGAAGCGGCATGTCGGAGGCTTCAGCGGGGAGATGAATTTGCGGTAAAATTTCACCGGCCCCTGCAGCGCCCGCACCGCCCGCGACGGTCGTGAAGCGGTCTGCCGGCCCGCATCTTCGGGCGAGCTCATGGCCGGGCACCGTCCTTGTCCGCGCCGGTTCCCGCTTCGGAGCCGCCCGCATGCGAACAGGCTTCGCAATAGCCGAAAACTTCGAATTTATGCTTCACGACCTGGAACTTATCCGGCACGTCGGTCAGCGGCATAGGACAAAAATGTATCGGGTACGTCTTCTCGCATTGAAGGCAGATCATATGATGATGATGGTGCGCCTCCGCGCAATGAACCCGGAACTTGACTCCGTCCTCGAAGACGATCTGCTCCAGCACGCCCAATTCATGCATGACGCGGAGATTGCGGTATACCGTATCGAAGCTCAGCCCCGAATACCGCTTCCCCATAAAATCATAGACATCCTTCGGCGTCAGGAAGCCGTCCGTATCCGCGAATAATTTGGCTAGCGTGCGACGCTGTTCCGTAATCCGCAGTCCTTGCGCCGCCATTTTGTCCAATATTTGATCTGTGGTCAGCATCGGTGTCCCTCCCGTAGATTCCGAACCTCTCCTATAATAATGAGCTATTGTCCTTCCGTAGTCAAACCTTCTCCCCGCAACCCGCTGCCCGAGTCAGTCCCCCTGCTCACCCAGGCAGTACCCCCTCTGCTCCGGTTCCGGCAGCAAGACGCCCCGACGGATGTGGCGGAACAGCTTATCTCAATGATGCGTCAAGAATGGCCGCAAGTATTTGAAGGCGAAACGATACGCTGGCCGGATAACCTGGACACCAACCCGGTCTCATTCGTCTACCTATCCGATAGCAGCGTACTCAGCCACGTCGCCGTTCTGAACAAGACGCTCCAGCATCAAAGCCAAGCTTACCGCGCTTTCGGACTCAGCGAAGTCCTCACTCGCCCCTCCAGCCGGGGCCTAGGCCTCGGCACGAAGCTGATTCAGGAAGCGGCAGCCTATATTGAGGCGCAGGAACCGGATATTTCCGTGTTCTCGTGCAAGCCTGAGCTGACGTCATTCTACGCCCGGGGCGGTTGGGAACATTTCGAAGGGGCGTGTCTTGTCGGCGGCACAAGACACAAGCCGTTCCGCAGCGATTCGCTGGGGCTGGCCGTCATGCTCCGCCTGCATTCGGCCTCAGCGCGGGAGCGTCGACAAGCTTTCGAGCGTGGGGATCTTAATCTTGAGCTGGGCGAGAACATGTTGTGGTAACGCGTTTTCTGCCGGAATCTTCTTCCCTGCTGCCATACATCCGTTGCCTGACAGTCGCTGCCTCGCAGCCGCTTCCACACAGCCGCTGCCTCACATCCACTGCCTTACAGAAGTTGCCTCATAGCCGCTGCTTCCTCACAGCATAAGAGGCTGCCCCTGCCATGCCTTTCGGCATGCGGGACAGCCTCCTTGAGGTGAAGCGATTATTTTTCCAAATGATACTGCTTGTATAAATCATCGAGCATCAGGTTCGCTGCGCGCACGCCGCCGGCCGTATTCCAGATGGCGTCATCGACGCGGAAGACCTGATTGTTCTTCACCACGTTCAGGTTTTGCCACAGCTTGTCCTTCGTCCATTCTTCCTCCAGCTTCGACGCTTCCTGGTTCCCTGTCTCATAGACGAAGTAGAACATCAAGTCGCCGTCCATTTCCGGTATCCGTTCCTTGGAGACGTCATCCGCGAAGGCGTCTTTTTGCTGAGCCGCCGGACGCTTGATGCCGATCTGGTCGAGAATAATGCCGGAGAACGTCTGCTTGTAGTAAATGCGCACCTTACCTGGCATGAACCGGACAATCGAGACTTCCTTATTGAGCTGATCGCCGGCCTTCGCCCGGAAATCTTCAACCCGCTTGTCGAAGTCCTGAATCAATTGCTCGCCCTCCGCCTTCTTGTTAACGGCATCAGCCCACAGCAGCAAATTCTCTTTCCATTCCCCGCGCAACGTCTCCGAGAAGACCGTTGGGGCAATATCGCTTAACTGCTGGTAGAGCGCTTCGTGACGCATTTTCGTTCCAAGAATCAGATCCGGCTGAAGACTCAGAATCGCCTCCAGATTCGGCTGTCCTTCCTCGCCGAGATCGACGACGCCTTCCATGTCCGCTTTAATATGATCATACCAAGGCTCCCCCGTCCAGGACTTCACGGCTCCGACCGGCTTGATGCCGAGCTCGAGCAGCGCTTCCGTCCCTTCGTTCGTCAGCACGACAATGCGCTTCGGATGCGTCGGAACGTTCGATGTCCCCATCGCGTGCTTGACGGCCCGAGTCTGAGCCTCGCCATCTCCTTCCGCCTTCCCGGCGCCTTCCGTCGTACCGCCTGCCCCGCCATTCGAATTTCCGCCGCAGGCCGACAGTACCAGACCAATCACCAGCACGAGAGACAGCAATGATGTCCACTTCTTCATCGAGTATTTGCCCCTTTCACATCACCAGAGCCATCAATCGGCTCTTCCTTAGAATCATTCCAAACATTCAAAAAACGTTCAAAATTAGATAAAAAATAATTGTTGCAATTGAATCGGCCAGTCCTGATAATGATTATCAGTCGCCGAACAAGCTAATCGTATAGAATGTGCTGCGATTTGTCAACATTTGATTTTTATATCATTTACGTTAAAGAAAGGAATACGCCGCATGAGAACTTCTTGGCTGTCATCCTCGTCCGCCAAATGGATTGGCTGCATCGTTGGCATCTTCGTCCTGCTCGGATGCGTCTGGGCTAGCATCGTCTACGGCGTATTCGATACGAAGCTTCATCACGTATGGGAAGCGCTAACCGATTATCAGCAGTATGCGGGAAGCAATGAGCATATCGTTATCCGCGAAGTCCGAATTCCGCGGGCGCTCATTGCCGCAGCGGTCGGAGCCAGCCTCGGCATCTCCGGCGTCATTCTGCAATCGCTGACGAAGAACCCGCTGGCCGATGCCGGGATTTTTGGAATCAACGCGAGCAGTTCCCTGTTTGTCGTGATCGGATTCATCTTTTTCCAGTTGAACTCGCTGCAATCCTTCACTTGGCTCGCGCTCGCCGGGGCCTGCATCGGTTGCCTGCTCGTCTTCCTGCTCGGTTCGTCGGGCGGAAGACAGATTCATCCGATTCGCATGACGCTGGCAGGCTCCGCCATTGCCGCGCTCAGCAGCTCGCTGACCAACGGACTGCTTATATCCAATCACCGGGCCATGGAGGAAGTCCTGTTCTGGATTGCCGGCTCGGTCGAGGGAAGGAAGCTGGAGGTTCTGATTGACGTGCTCCCTTACATGGTCATCGCCTGGATCGGAGCCTGGGTGCTGGCCAAGCCGATGGATACGCTGAACCTCGGGGATGATGTCGCCGTCAGCCTCGGACTGAAGGTCGCCTATATCAAGTGGGGCATGGGACTGCTCATCGTCATGCTTGCCGGATCTTCGGTCGCTGTTGCCGGACCGATCGGATTCCTCGGTCTCGTCGTCCCGCATATCGCCCGCAGCCTGGTCGGCATCGGCATGCGCTGGCTCGTCGTCTACAGCGGCTTGATCGGCGCGATCGTGCTCCTGCTTGCAGATATCGGCGCCCGCTTCATCGCCGAACCGAAGGAAATTCCGATCGGCGTCATGACCGCGATCATCGGGGTGCCGTTCTTCGTATACGCCGCACGCAAGGGGGTTAGAGGATGAGACAAAATAGCACCCAACGGCAATTTCGCTCCCGCTCGGGCCGCGTCTCCTTCCTGATCGAACGGAAAGGATGGTTTGCGCTGGCCCTGCTCTTCCTGCTGCTCCTGGTATGCATGATCGTCAGCGCCGGCATCGGCACGCTGCGCATCGCTCCGCTCGATGCGCTCCTGGCCTCGCTCGGCTACGGCGAGCCCGTCCATGTGATGACCGTGCAGAAGCTGCGCATGCCGCGCATCGTGACAGGCGCCTTCGTCGGCGCGTCATTGGCGGCTTCCGGCGCCATCATGCAGGGACTAATCCGCAATCCGCTCGCATCGCCGGATATCATCGGCATTACGGGCGGAGCATCGGTTGCCGCCACGGCCCTGCTGACGCTGGCTCCGTCAGCAAGCATCGCCTGGCTGCCTCCGACGGCATTCGCTGGCGCGGCGCTCATGACCTTCATCGTCTACGGCCTCGCCTGGAAGCAGGGCGTAAAGCCGGCGACGCTCGTCCTAATCGGAGTCGGTGTCGGCGCCGCCGCCCAGGCGGTCAACACCATGCTGGTCGTCATGAGCCCGATGTACGTGACCGCCAAGGCCTACAATTGGCTGCTCGGCAGCGTATACGGCGCCGGCTGGCCGCAAGCCAAGCAAATCTTGATCTGGTTCGCCGTCACCGGCCTGATCTCCTTCATCCTGTCAAGGCGCATCAACCTGCTTCAGCTCGGGGACGATGTCGCCCAAGCCGCCGGCAGCAGCGTGCAGCGCGACCGCTTCCTGCTGCTGGGCACCGCGGCCGTCCTTGCCGGCGCCGGAGTGGCCATCGGCGGCCCTATCGGCTTCATCGCCCTGATGGCGCCGCATATCGCCCGCCGCTTCGCCGGCGTAACCTATGGCCTGCTCATACCAATGAGCGCGCTTGTCGGCGCCATCCTTATCGTCATCGCCGATACGGCCGCCCGCACCGTGATGAGTCCGCTCGATATCCCGGTCGGTGTCTTCACCGCCGCCATCGGGGCTCCCTTCTTCATCATCTTGCTGCTCCGGCGGAAGCGGAGCGACGGCTAGCCCATCAACCTCAATCGGATGGCCCGCCTGCGCGGGCCACCGAAACCGGGGCACAGCTCGGACATTGGACATATCACTTACTGCCTCTTACGTGTTCGCTATCCTTATCGCGCAGGCTCAGGTAAGTCACTTTCTGACTCTTATGCTCGTTATCTCCGTCATGCAGGTCGGACAAGGCACTTTCTGACTCTTATGCTCGTTATCTCCGTCATGCAGGTTGAATATGTCCTTGTTTTTAACTCTTCAGCGAAAGCTCCCCTGACCGGTGGGGATTTTGGTTATAAAAAGTGAGTACGGAACAGTAGTCGTGAGATCTGAATCATGGGGATATTGGCTATAAGGAGTCAGTACGGACATTAGCCGTGAAACCTGAGGCGGTGGGATATTGGTCATAAGAAGTCAAGCACGGAACATCAGGCTTGACACCTGAACAACGGGGATATTGGTTATAAGGTGTCAGTACGGACATTAGCCGTGAAACCTGAGGCGGTGGGATATTGGTCATAAGGAGTCAGCAAGGAACATCAACCGTGATACCTGAACCGCGGGGATATGGCCATAAGGAGTCAATACGGACATTAGCCGTGAAACCTGAGGCGGTGGGATATTGGTCATAAGAAGTCAAGCATGGAACATCAGTACGGGCACCTGAACCGTGGGGATATTGGCCATAAGGAGTCAATACGGACATTAGCCGTGAAACCTGAGGCGGTGGGATATTGGTCATAAGAAGTCAAGCATGGAACATCAGTACGGGCACCTGAACCGTGGGGATATTGGCCATAAGGAGTCAAGGTTCAATCCCGCCGCGCCAAAAAAAGAGAGAGCACCGCGGGGGGACCCTCTCTAGCAAGCGTTGTGATGAGTATAGAATGATGGCTTATTCTGCCGGTTTTTCTTTTGGCAATGGAATGAACAGCAGGTTGACCGGCATATTGCTGCCCGCGGCCGGGGTGAACAGAATCTCTACGGTCTCCTCATAAGCTCCGGTCCGGTAGACGACGCTGGCCTCGCCCGTACTGCTCAATCTTCCGTTATTCGGGGTTGTCACGGTCTGTCCGTTCACATACAAACCGCCCGAGTAAGAGCCGCCGCGAGAGTTGAAGGCGATCAGCGTGTGCGGCGCCACATTTTCCAGCTTGACGCGGTACAATACGCCGTAGTTGCCGGCGTTCACTTGGCTCTCATAGGTCATCATATCCGAACCTTCAATGTACGTGTCATTTGTCTTGTCCGCAAAGACGAGACGGGACGCAGTTTCTCCTACCCGCTCGCCGATCGTGAAGACGCGATCCGCATTGTTGAACGTGCCTCGGATATGCTTGCCATCTGGCTTAAGCTCTTTCAGCTTGTTCAGTTCCTTCATAACATCCTTCGAATCTTCCAGAGCTATGACCGAATATTCCAGCGTATTGTCGCCGAAGAAATCGGCGTACATCGTATAGATGTCCCCTGGTCTCATCGCGCGCTCGTTTAATTGCGGTGTCAGTACCCGGGTCTCGTTTGGCTGTAGCACCATCTCTTTGATTTCTCCTGCCTGCTCGAACGATTCCATATATCGAACCGACGCGAGCTTCCCGGTTTGCTGCGGATACGGATTCGGTCCAGCTTGGCCGTAATGCTCCACATAGACGGTTGCCGGATCATCGGATATGTTCTTTGCAACCACATAGAGCTGCATCTTTTTGTCGGTTCCATTTTTGTGATGGAGGAAAATACGGGCACCGCCTGCAACCCGATCTTTGTACACGATTCCTTCCTCAAGCACGGTCTCCGGAGAATTCGTGCGGTACAGTGTCCGTCGCTCTTCCTTTACTTCCGGCTGAAGCAGCTTCATATCCAATACGGAACGTGCGCCAAGCGGGAACACTTCCCCGTACGGAGTGTAGAGCAGGTTGAATTCATCGAAGGTGTACAGTGTTTCATCCGAGATCATGATGGTCTGGGAATACTCATCCGTCAGCCCGAACTTGTTTGTAACCTTGAGCGTAATCGTCTGCGGACCCGGTTGGAAAAACGCCGGCTCGTTGTTGGTCCAAACCCGTTCCGTGATGGAATCCTCTTTGTCCGTGCTCAAGTCTTCGTAACGGATGTATTCCCCCATTTTGTAGGTGGTCTTAGGCGTCTGGAAGTGCGCCTTCGGCGGTTCCTTCGCCGGCTGGACCGTAATATTGACAGAGTACGGTTCGCTTATGTTGCCGCTCTCGTCGACGACACGAAGCGTGATGGTGTAAACGCCCGGCTCATCATAATACTCTTGAAGCCCTTCCCACTGTTCATCGACTATTTTCAACCCGGTTGGACTCGTCGATTCGTTCTTGACCGTCACGCGGGTCTGCGTCGCGAAAATTTCCTCTTCATTTACGCTGAATTTGGCAATCGGTTGCGTGTTCAACTGAATTACGATCCGTTTGTTCTTGCTGTCCCAAGTATATGGATAGCCAAAGGCCTGCATTGCGGACGTTACCGGCACCATGAACGTGTTTTTGACAATATAAGATTCCCCGCTCATCTTGGTCGGGGAACCGTTCACCCGATATTGATCGCTGCCCGCTTTATAGCGCAGTTCCTTGTCTCCGTTCGTAATAATCGTTTCCTTGGTCTTATTGTCGAATCGGGTCTGCAATCCGAACCGATCCACCAAGGACCGGAGGGCTATATAAGAAACGCCCTTTTTGACGGTAATCGGCTGTGGAGAGGTATATTTAACGCCGTTATGATACATCACATTGCTGTTCGCCATCAGGATGAGTTCATCCTTGCCGGCAATGCTGGCTGTTGGATCCGGGGTAACCGTGTCCGGCTCCGTCATGTCCGGGTCCGCTGTATCCGGGTTGTCCGCGCTTCCATCTCCGTCCGGCTCTTCAGATGTAATATCGCCTTGCTGTTGGGATTCGACGGCCGCTTCCGTTCCTCCTGCCGCGCTGCCGTCTCCTTCTGCCGCAGCCAGGACGGGAACCATCGTGATAAGTTGTATTGCTGCCAAGCAAGTAACAAATAGCTTTTTCCAAGATTTCATTTCTGTGCTTTCTCCTCACCCATCGTAATCATTCATGCTCATATCGAATCCTGACCCTTTAATGTGAACATAGTCTTAGACGCAAAAGATTACAAAAAGTTTCATTTTTCGTAACCATCTTCACAGAAAGCCAGCATAGAGAAGTATTCCAGTGATTAAAGAAGAAAAAGGGCGAAATAGAAACCAGGTAAACGATAATTCATCATTTGATCTCCCGAACAGGCAGCAGGCGAACCTCAGGATTGCACTTTTAACAAAACAGTGTTACGATATCAACGTAACACTGTTACACAACAACCAAAGGAGGCTTCCGCTTGGCATGGACGAACAATTGATTTCAAAAAAAGAATTGCTCGATCTGACCGGGATCTCTTATGGGCAGCTATACCGGTGGAAGCGTAAAAATCTGATACCGGAAGCGTGGTTCATCCGGAAGTCTACTCACACCGGCCAAGAGACTTTTTTTCCAAAAGACAAAATATTGGAACGCATCGATAAAATCATCAATATGAAAGAGGATTTGTCGCTAGATGAATTGGCCGACATGTTCTCCCCGCATGTCGCCAGCACTGCATTCAGCAAGTCCGAGATTATCGGCCGCGGTCTCGTGTCACCTATAGCGCTTCAGGTGTACACCGAGCAAATGGGCGATGCCGAAGCTTTTTCATTCGAAAAGCTGCTGCACATCTATGTGCTGGATCGGCTGCTCCAATCCGGCGATATGAGTCTGGAGGAAGGCATGCTGCTGCTTCAACTGCTGCGGGATCATTACGGCAAGTTCGAAGGGAAAGAGTGCGAGCTTGTACTGATCCGCAAGATGGGCATTAGCACGCTGCTGCTCGTCTCCAGCCCGGAAGAAATTTGCGCCGACAGAGGCACGAAGCTCGTGACCCGCCTGTCGCTTGCAGGCTGCCTGCAGGAATTAAAAGTCAAACTTACGTAACGGGAGGAACCCCTTATGTCTCAAGCAACGGGAGATCTTATTATTTCAGGTCTCGGAAGCTCGTCCGGCGGCACGTATCAGCGGGTTCGGATAGATGGTGGCGGCAATATCGATGGAGATCTCGTCTGCTCATCCTTTGTCTCCAACGGGAAAGGCAAAGTAGCAGGCAATCTGAAGGCGGAATCAACCGAGGTTCGCGGGATGCTTACGCTCAAGGGCAACCTCCAATCGGATCATAGCCGAATCGATGGAACGGCCCGGCTGGATGGTCATTGGTCGGGGGACGATATCGAACTGAACGGCACCGTCACAGTCGCTTACGATTGCCAGGCCGAGCGCTTTGTCTCCCGCGGCGCCTTCCATATTGGCGGACTGCTTAACGCAGGCATTATCGAGGTGAAAATGGCTGGCGGCTGCCGGGCACGTGAAATTGGCTGCGAGCGGATTCAGGTTCGACAGGGCGCCGCGTTATCGATCTTCAACAAGCTGTTCTCCTCCTTCATCAACCGCCCTCAGTTGGAGGCGGACACGATCGAGGGGGATATTGTCGATCTGGAATTTACGCGGGCCCGCGTCGTGCGCGGCAATCATGTCACCATCGGTCCCGGCTGCCAGATCGATTATGTCGAATACCGGCAATCCGTACAACTGCATGATGAGGCTCAAGTGAACAGCCATCGGAAGCTGTAATGAACGGGATCCGGGCTGTCCGGGATTTATCCCTTGCGGCACCGGCAAGCCTGAATAAGGAGGAATCAGATTCAACATGGAACAGCGGCGCGATCTGAAAATTATGGGCTCCTCACGCGCGGGCGGGGGAGTATATGACAAAGTAAGCATCATGGGAGACGGCTCCGTGCACGGCGATGTGGACTGCCGCCAGTTCAGCTGCGCGGGAACCGCCCATATCGAAGGCAGCGTGAAGGCCGGCGAAATGAAAATTCGGGGAAACGCCCAAGTGAACGGAAACGTGAATGTGAACAAGCTCTCTATCCAGGGGCATGGCGAGATTCACGGCAGTCTGCGCGCCGGGGAGGCCGATATCGGCGGGATGGCAAGCATCGGCCGCAATCTGCAGGGCGAGCGGCTGAGCCTGAAAGGCTCCGCGACGGTGCAGGGCGATTGCGAATTTGAATCCATCACCGCCAGCGGTTCGCTTCAAGTCGAAGGCCTGCTCAATGCGGGCAGCCTGGATCTTCGTCTTCAGTGGCCCTGTCATGCCCGCGAGATCGGCGGCGACACGATCAAGATCCGGCGCGGCAGCGGACTCGGCAATCTGTTCGGCTTCCTCCCCGGCCTGTTCCACATGGTGCCGGATGCGCGCATGAGCGCCGACCTCATCGAAGGCGATCATATTGAATTGGAGCATACGACGGCACGCATCGTCCGCGGGAACGATGTCATTATCGGCCCGGGGTGCGAGATTGGGCAGGTCGAGTACCGCCGGCAGCTGCACCGCCATCCGCATTGCAACGTGCATCATGTTACTCAATTGTAGCCGTATTTGCTGCCGAATCTTACCCATAAATAAAAGGACGGGATGCTCTCATCCCGTCCTTTTGTTCATTTAATGGCCCTGCACCCCATACCGGCGGCGCAGTTCGGCTGCGGCCGCGCGCACCTCGTCCGGTTCCGGCAGCCGCAGCTTCGCCGCCGCGGCCGCGATTCCCTGCTCCGTCTGCCGCTCGCGGATAACCCGCTTCACGGCCGCGGTGAAGGCCTCCGCCGCATCGGCCTCGCGGCCAAGCCCGGCCGCTTCCTCGAGGCTGGCCGTGCTCTCCTCCGTCACGAGCGGATAATCCCGCTCCGTGCCGCCAGCGGTCGCGCGGGCATAGAATTCCCGCACGAGCCCGGCGCTGTCGCGGCCGGAGCCGCCGGCAATGACGAACGCCTGCACGATGAAGGCGTTCGCCTGCCGGCGCTGGGCGATGCCGCAAAATTTGCGGCCGCCGATACTGAGGTCGAAGTCGCCGGGGCAGTAGGCTCCTTCGACCTCGCCTTTGTCGACGCGGCAGCCGGTATGCTGCAGCGCCCGCCGAATCAAGCGGTACATCCGCTCGAAATCGCCGTGAAAATGCTTGTCGCCCCCCTCCTGCTTCGGCAGGATGAGCGACAGGTTGACGACGCCGGAATCGAGCGGCACCGCGGCGCCGCCGGTATTGCGCACCGCAGTCGCATAGCCGAGCGACTCCAGCCAGCGCAGCGCCTCGGCGGCGCGGGGCAGCCGGCTGTCGCGCTGCCCGAGAATAAAGGCCCGCGGATGGCGCCATAGATGGCAGAGCGGCGGGCCCCCGCGGCCGGTCTGTCTGCACAGCAGCTCATCCAGCGCGAACGGATAAAGCGGATCCGGCTCCGTCCAATCGTTCGTGCGATCCAGCAGCAGCACGTCGTTCAGCTTGCCGAGAACAAGCTCATCAAGGGCCTCGTCCTCCGGCGGCTGACCGCCGCTGACCGTCTCTGATCGGTGATTCATGTCGCCGCCTCCTGCACGGGAAGGGGACAGCAGCCGCCCCCCCTCCCTCCATTCTATATTTTCCACTCGCGAAGGTTCAGATGCCGAACCCCTTCCAAGACATACGGATCGTTCTCCGCCAGCTGCCGCGCTTCTTCCATGGAATCCGCCACATAAATGACCATGCCGCCCGATCCGTCGCCAAAAGCGCCTTTGGCGAACACCTTGCCCTGCTCTTTCAGCTTGTCCAAATAATCCAGGTGCGCTTGACGGTACGTTTGGTTTTTGGAGGCATCCTTCATTTCCAATAAAGCCGCATAATGAGCCATTGTCGATTATCTCCTTTTCCGTGATCAGTTAGTTAAATACGGCAATCCCCGGGCAATGCAACTCCCGCGCAGGCAGACTATAACAGCCTGAGAGTCGCAGGCTCCGCGGCCCTGCTCTTGGCGAAGCGCCGGAAGCGAGCTTTCGCGGAGCATATGCCCGATTTTCATATCTAGCGTACAACAGAAGGCTTCATCAGAAAAGCCGGAACTCGCGGTCGGCTCCCTGTTCGAGAGCGCTGACCGGGCCGTGCGAGCCCTGCCGGACAGCCGCGAAGCAGAGCGGAGCGCCCGGCCGCTACCGCTTGGGCAGCAGCTGGACATACTCATCCGACAGCTTCATTAACGATAAAATATACTCATAATCGCGGCGGTAAGGCTCAAGATCATGCATCGGCTCCAGCGTGCGGAGCGAGATCGCCTCGCCATCTTCGAAGCCCGTTCCCGGCACGAACAAAATATCATTCGTAAAAAATGACCCGGTCGGCAAATAATAGCGCATGCCGATGACATTGTTGTCGGTGTTTAACAGATCGCGGCCGAACGCGGTGAACTGCCGCTCCTCCAGAGAGATGCCAAGCAAATTGGCCAACGTCGGCATAATATCGACCTGGCCCCCGGTAAGCTCCACCGTCTTGCCGCTCTTCTGCCCTGGCACGTGAATAATGAGCGGAATATTGAAGCGGCTTACCTTATTATCATAAGGGATGCCCAACTGGGCGGTAATCTCCTTCCCGTCGGTCTCCGCCGGGTTGACGCCGGAATGATCCCCATAGGCGACAAACACCGTGTTGTCCCATATCCCGTCGGCTTTGAGCTGATCGATGAAGCGGCCCAACGCATAATCGGTGTAATTGATGGCCGTCAAATAATGCCCAAGCTGCGTATTCTCCATCTCGGGAGGCAGCTTCAGCCGGCGCCGATCCGGCGGAACCACGAACGGAGCGTGGCTGGACGCGGTCACGAACTGGGCATAGAACGGCTGGCCGGTTGCGGCCATTTCCGCCAGCTTCTCGCCCCCGACGCGGTATAATTCCTCATCCGAAGCCCCGAAATCATTGAAATGATCGTTCTCGTAATAAGGCTGGTCGAAATAACGATCAAATCCGACGCCGGGATACAACAGATTGCGGCTCCAGAAACGGACTTCATTGACATGGAACGTCGCCGATTGATACTCAAGCTTGTTCAACAGGCGAGGCAGGCTGGGCAGCTCCCTGCCGCCGAAGCCCGTCGACATCGCGACCGTGCCGGTCGGGTAAATCGACGTATTGGACATAAATTCCGCATCCGACGTATTGCCCTGGCCGATCTGCTGATACACATGAGGAAAATAATAGCCTTCTTTCGCGAGCCGATTCAGCACCGGCGTTACCTCTTGGTCGCCGAGCTTCAAATGAATCGGAAAGTTTTGAAAGGCCTCCATCTGCACGACAATGACGTTCATGCCCTTCGCCTCGCCGAAATGCGCCGGCTTTGCGCCCTTCTTTTCTTCCTTGCGGTAAGGATATGTCGATTGCAGCTCGTTCACCCGCCGGATCGTCTCCTGCAGGTTGCCGCTGGCAATCAGATCATTCTCCCGCTTGCTTTTGATGGCCGAGGCGACCTGGTAGTTCAAGAAGCCGAGACGCTCCGCCTGCACCAGTTCATTGTCGATGCGGCTGCCGTCGGCAATGAACTGCAGGGAGACCGCCGCGCTGACGACGAGCGCGAGAGCGGCGGCGATTTTGCCCCGCAGCGTGCCGGTTCGCGGCCGCTCCCGCTGCAGTCCCGCAAGCTCCCGCTTGGACGACCGGCTGAACAAGCGCACCGCTCCGATCGCCAGAGCGATCGCCATATCCGCAAAAAAGAGAAAATGATACGGCTGAATCAACACCGTAATGCTGCCCCGGATTTGCGGCACCTGCCCCAATCCACCAAGCGCCGTATACGTCGGCACCGTATTGAAATGAATCCGGTACAAGGTGGCGGCGAACAGCATCAGCGAAAAAACGGCGTTGATCGCCCAATAGACGCCGCGCTTCCCCCGGCGCGGCAGGACCAGCTCCAGCAAGCTCATAATGGCGAGCAAGGACAAGGCGTCGCTAAGCAGTCCCAAGGCCGTAATCTCGCCGAACAAGAAAACACGAAGCAAGGCCAGCTTCGCCAGCAGCAAAAGAGAGATGCCGGCGATGGGCGATATTCGAAAATGTCGCTTCCGCATTCCTATTTTCATAAAAAATCACTTTCTTTCTAATCAATCTGTTCCATGCGCATCCATTCAGTCATCGGCCGCTACGGTTGAAGCGAAGCCGAACCGATCTGAATATAGACTTGCTGGATCGTGTCCAGTGCGGCCGCATGGCCAATGATATTGCGAACCAAGGTTGCCGCCGCGCAGGCGATGATAACCCCGGTCAGAATGCCGCGCGCGGTCCCGCCGCAGCGGTGGACCCCCCAAGCGCTTAACAGGAACAAGGCAAATAAATAATGTCCGGCGTACAGATACATATCATATTGAAATGCCGCCAAGCCGAAGCCAACGATGATATGCAGCAGAAGCGCGAACAGTGGATAAATGGCCAGAGATTGCACCTCTTTCGACCGATATCCCGTAACGAGAGCCAACAAGGTCAAGACGATGACAACAATGCCGATGAGATGTCCATACAGCGGGAACGGGTTCGACAGATCCGTCACGAACGCCATTACCGAGTCGTCGATCATCGCCAAGTGCGGCGTGACAATCGGGCTCTCGATCATCGAATACAATGCTTTCCAGTGATGGGCGAAGGAAAATGGCGCCACATAGCTGAATCCGCCGGCTTGGATATTATGCTGCCACGTCGTAATCCAGGAACTGCCGGGAAACAGAACGAACTGCAATCCCGTAAGCAGAGCGACAAGCAGCAAGGAGATGCCGGCGATCTTGAGACAAGCGATCCAGTATTGTCTGCTCTTGCGCAGCGTGCTGATGAAGAGCGATCCGACGGCGGTTGCGACGTTGGTCACGGTCAGTCCGAAGTTCAGCGTCAGCAGGATCGAGGCCGGCCATGTCCCGAGCTTCTGATGGTGCCGGCAGTACTGCGCGTAAAGCACCGTCAGCAAAATGATCAGGACCGCGTACGGATAAGAATCCGGGATCAGCGCCGAAAAAATCTGATAGGAACTTGCGCCGAAAAAGGCGGCCGTTCCGATAGACAAGGCGTTGCCGTAGGAATTGCGGCGCAAATAATAATACATCAGGACGACGCCACACGCGTTCATGGCGCTCTGTATCCCCAGAAACAGGCCGTTGCCCCACGTCAGGGAGGCCGCCTGCTTCAACGGCGCCGACAAATAATTGATCAGCGGATGAATCACGGAAGATTGCGGCGCATAATAAAGCGACGGATCGAAATTGAACAGATTCAATGTGAACGGGACCCCATAAAACGGGCTGAGCTCCGTCAGCACCGCCTGATTCCGCTCCATGTACGTAATGAACGGAAGGTTCAGCCAAAAATAGAATAGAAAGAAGCCCAAAAACAGCAGCAGCGCTTTGCGGTTATCCTGCTTCACGCCAAAAACCGATTTCCAAAACTGCATGACCCCATGCCTCCAAACGATAATTTCTCTATCTCCTCCATCATCCTGCGAGAAGAAGCATGCCCGCAAAAATAAAGACAATGCCAGCCGCCTTCGGCAAGCCTATCGATTCCTTGAATATCCATCTCGCCAATACCATCGTCCAGATGAAGGTCAGCGCATTCGCCGGAAGGACGACGGTATAAGGCAAGAACCGCAGCAAATATATATTAAGCAGGGCCCCGGAGCCATAGCACAGGAAGCCGAGAAGAAGCATGCTCCGCTGCTTTCGCGCGGACGATAATTTGAAGCAGGCGCTGCCGAGCGACCCGAACCAGGTCATCACCACAAGGAGGAGCCACAGCCATTCATTTCTCATAGCTGATGCACGCGACGCCGATTATGAGCAGCAGGACGGCGATTCCTTTCTGCAGATTGACCGTCTCGCCCAGGAGAAGTCCGCCATACAGCAGGGCAAAAATATAACTGCATGCCATCAGCGGATAAGCGACGGACAGCTTCTCCAGCGACAGCGACTTAATCATGAGCACGGCCCCGATGCCATAGAACACAAAGCCAATCCCCAAATACAGCAGATTCGCGATGCCCCATTTCCAGAACAATTGCCCCGTCGCGGTGCACCAGGCCGACAAGATCATGAGCGCCTTGCCGGCATGCTTCGACTTCAAGAGCTCCATCTCATGACCTCCAGACCCTCCTGCTTGATCGGGGCGTTCCGGATCAGATACCGCTGCCCCGCCAGCTTCAGCATCGGCAAATCGCTGGTGCAATCGGAATACGCGCAGGAGGCCTCGTAATCGATCTCAAGATGATGGCGCTCCAAATAATCGCGGATGCGCGCTACCTTCTCTTCCGCTTTGCAATTTTTGCCCTCGATCAGATGCGTATAGCGGCCGTTCCGCCGCTGCAGCTCCGTCCCCAGGACCTCGTCCACGCACGCCAGCTTCTTGAAATATTTCATATAGGCGACGGGAGAAGCCGTCACGAGAATGACGCGGTAGCCCAGCTTCTTGCGGCTGCGCATCTCGGCGAGAGCATCCTGATACATTTCCGGCGCCAGGACCCGGTCGTAAAAAGCCTCCAGATCGGTCTCGTCCATATAAGCAATGGATCGAAAAAAGTACTGCTTGGCCTTTTCAGCCGGCACGATCCCAAGCTTATACAGCAGCAGGTTCCAGGCCAGGGCGGGCAAATGGATGACAGAACTCGGCTTCGCCGCAAGCCCGTATTTCAAAAACAAGAACATGGAATCGCGCCGAATAATCGTTTTATCGATATCGAAAAGCGCAACTTTGGCCAGCATGATGTTTGACCCCTTTCCCTATTCAAACAGGATGAATATCGCCAGCACGCTAATCACGTACAAAATGACGGTGACGAAAATATGCTTGTCTTCAAACAGCAGCCGGTCAGGCGCTCCGCCCTTCTTCTCCACATGGATCAAGTATAAATAACGGAAGATGCCGTAGATGACAAAAGGAATCGTCCACATCAAATGCGTCGTCCGCCCGGCGGTAAACGTGAACAGCGAATAGCTGATGACGGTCGCCGTAGCCACGATGCTAATGAGCTGATCCAGAAGCGCAAAGGAATAGTTGTCGAGCACCTTGCGGTGCGTTCCTTTTTGATCCGCCAGTAAAAACAATTCATGTCTCCGCTTGCCTATCGCGAGAAAAAGGGAGAGCAGCATCGTGCACAGCAGGAACCATGGCGTCAACTGAACGTGAATGGCCAGTCCGCCCGCGATGGCCCGCAGCACGAACCCGGCGGCAATCGTCATAATGTCGAGAATGACGATATGCTTCAATTTGAACGAGTAAGCGACATTCAACACAAAGTAAATCGCCAGCACCGCCGTCAATAGCGGATGAATAAAGTAAGAAGTGGCCAGCGAGCCTGCCAGCAGCACCGCGCCGGTTCCGAGTGCGACCGCCGGATTCAAAGCGCCGGACGCCATCGGCCGATGCCTCTTTACCGGGTGGACGCGGTCCGCTTCCCGGTCCGAATAATCATTAATAATGTAAACGCAGCCGGATACGAAACAAAAAAGAAAAAATACGGTCAACGAATGATATACGGCCGACAGATCCACCCGCTTCAACGAAAAGAGAAGCGCGGCGAACACGAGCAGATTTTTGGTCCACTGCTTCGGGCGAAGCTGTCTCCACATCAGCGCGACCACATGACCGGAGCTTGCTGCGGCCGCGGCAGGCTGCGGCGTGTGCTTAAGTTTCAGATTCACAATGAAAAATCCCCCTAGTAACCAGGAAATAGATGTATATTCGAGTCTATATCCCTATCGTTCCATTTCTATTATTTAACTTCTTCGGCGCTGAATCCAATGATAGATCGCCAAGGCCGTCTCGGCAAGTACTCCGCAGCCGTAACCGATAGCGAACAAATACAAAAAAACGAGGACGCCAATCAAATCCTCCCATCCGCCGTGCCCCCGATAAAGAGTAACGATGAACATCGCCGCCAGGCCCACAGCCGCGCCGATGCTGCCCAGCAGCCAGATCCAGCGCCCGCCCAGCCAACCGGACAGGTTTAGGATCGTCGCGATCGCCACGGCGGCCGCCGCCATTCGCAGCGCGGTATCCCATGCCGGCTCCGCTCCCGCCGCCGCATAGCGGACGCCACACAATCCGAGCGTCAGCACGAGCGCATGACACAGCTCCCATCGAATCCATTGGCGGCTCCAGCGTTCCGGTATCCAGCGCATGGCTCACAGCCTCCACTATCATCCGCTTCAGGATGACAAAAAATAGAGGCTGACTTTCAGCCTCTATTTCTCAATATATTCGACTCTCTTCTGATCCACAAGTACTTCACTTATTTTTCCAATCTCGACCTCTTCGCCTAAAGAGACAATCGCTTGAAAGGTTCGCTGCCGGGCCGGCTTCGCCGAATCCGCGCCGGCGCTGCCCGTTGAGCCGCCGGCCGGAGGAGCAGCTTCTCCGGGAGGCGTATCTCCTGAATCTGTGTCACCCGAAGGCGTGTTTCCAAGGGGCGTATCTCCCGGTGACGTGTCTCCCTGAGAGATGCCTCCCCCCGCCGCGTCCGGCGGCGCGCTGTCCCCTTCTCCCACCGAGCCAGTCTTGCTCTCCAAAGAATCGCCTGCTTCTCCGCTCCCGCCGCCGTTCTGATCCTGCTGCTCGGCGCTTGTGGCGGAAGAATCCGCGCCGCCTGCACCCGTCGAGCCCGCGGATCCGGCGGAGCCGCTTTCTGATCCATCAGAGCCGGTCGGCGGCGTTCCTTCCGTACCGGCCCCCGAAGAACAGAGATGCTGCACGGTACGATCCGTATACGTCTGCTCGGCGCCGCCTTCCAGCTTCAATGTAATCGTGCCCGCCTGAAATGTCGCGCATTCCGCCTCCGTCCCGAATTCGAACACAAGCTCCGTCGTCGGCTTCAATTCGCCGTCCACGAAATCCTCGACTTGTCTCGCGTAGACTTGCGGTTCGGGCTTAGCGGCCGGCTCCTCCTGCCGAGGCGGCTCCGGATCGGACGCGGTGTTCTCCGCCACCGCGGGCTTGCCGCTGTCGAAGATGCCGGAGGCCGCCAATCCGCCGGCAATGCCGCCGATGACCAGAAGAATGGCCAAGAACCACACCATCGCTTGCCGGTTGCGCCGCAGCCATCTGACGATGGGCGGCGACAGCTCGCTGCGGGCCTTGTCGTATACGGCCTGAAGCGGCGCGCCCGCCTGCTCGAAATAGAGCTTGCGGTTCGTCCGGTTTTTGAACGCGTCCTGGTCGTATTTTTTAAAATAAGCGACCACCGCCGCGGCATATCCCGGCTCGAGCTTCCTCCCCCTCGAGAAAAAGCGCCGCTTCTCGGACCAGTTCATGAACTGATAGACGGTCTCCCGGTCCGGCGCATGCTGATGCAAATAATGGAGCAGCGCTCCGTATTCGATCAGGCCTTTGTCGGCATCCCGGCAGAACGCCAGCACCAGCCGGCCGAACCGCGCCGGCCCCAGATCCTTCTGCAGCCAGCGGCGCCCAAGCTGCTGCAGCCGATCGAGCTCGGCAGGCGATAAGCCGTCGAAAATCGATTCGTCCGGCTCGTCGTCCTGGAACCAGCGGTAGGCAGACAGCATGACATTCGCCGTGGACCGCACCTGAGGCGGGTAGCGGGCGGCCCATTCCCTCACCTCGTCCGGATGCGCCAGGAATCCGATCTGCAGGAACGCTTCCTGGCGCGTCTGCTCCAGATTCAGATCCGTGAGCAGGAACTCATTCGCCGCGTACGACAACTGCTCCATAAAGAGCAGCATGTCTTCGGCGGGCCGCTCCTCCTCCGCGAGCAGGCGGTCGACCGTGTCCAGCACCGCGTTCACAGCGGACACCGGCTCCGCATCATGCCGCAGCTTCTCGGCGAGCTGCCCGGCGGCGAGCTCGGTGAACTCGGCCTTGCGCAGCAGTACCGGATGCCGGCCGGACCAATGATGAGCCAGCTTCACCAGCTCCTCGGCCCGGACGGTCTCCTGGAATTTCCGCCGCATATACGGGAAGAAGAGGTCTACCGTCTTGCCGCCCCGCAGCAGCGTCTCGAAGAAGGGCCGGCTAACGCGGTCGCTGCCCTCGATGAGCGCATAATAGGCTTCCATTCGCTCGCTGCCCTTCGCCTGATTGGCTTCATGCAAGCTCCGGATCAAATACCCGATCAGTTCGCTGCCGAGCCCCGTTCCGCCAAGGGCTTCAAATTCCATAAAAGATTTTACGATAGCCGGATCAGGAATCTCTCCCTGCTTGACCCGCTCATACTCGCGCTGGAAGCACCCGCGGAACAGCTCCGCGAGCCGCTGCTTCGACTGGACGGCCCCTTCCGGCGCCAAGTAATCGAGCATCGAGCGCAGCGCGCCGACCCGGTTCTGCATATATAGAGAATCGCTGCCTTCCTCGATCTGGAACAAGATAGCCAGCTCATGGCAGCTCGCGATCGCGGTATGCCGCTGCGTGTCCATGCCCTCCAGCATCTGCTCCGCAAAGGCAAAGAAGGCTTCCGCCCGCTCCGGCTGCTCCAGATTGCTCCAGGCGAAGCTCAAGTAAGGCTGCTTCCCCAGGTCGATATCGACATTCGTCACCCGCTTGGACGCAAGATCGAAGGTATAATCCTTGTCGATGTTCCGATCATTCGGGCGCAAGCTTCCTTGCTCGACGAAGGTCAGATGAATCCCCTTCCGGTTCAGCGGCTCCTTCGAGAACGTCAGGAAGCCGAGCGCGCGGCGGTACGCATACGGCAGGCTTCCGTACAGCACGCCGATGAGCTGCAAAGCGGTCTCCGACAACTCCTCCACCGCGACATCGAGCGCGACGAACACTTTGCGTCTCGTGACAACGGACGACATGACGGCGAACAGGAGCTGCTTGAACATCTTCTCGTCGATGCCGAGACTGTCGAGCAGGGCGGTCGGCGAAGCCGGGCGGCGCGCTTCCGCTGCGGCCGGAATCCGCTCCAGCTCGGGCAGCTCCGTCCCCTGCTCGATATCATAGCTTCCGGCGAAGTCCGCGTTCAGCAGCGCTGGATAGTCCTTTACCGCTTCGGCCGCCCGTTCGGCGGGCACGATATAGTTGTGGGTGAAGAAGGCGCTGCGCAAGCCCGTGAAATCCGCCGCCTGATAGATGCTGCGCCCGAGGACGAGCTGCCCCATATCGGCATGGAACAAGTGCAGCGCTTGCGGATAGCGCGCTTCGTCCTTCTCCCCGCGCGAGGCCAGCTCCGCCGGCGCGTCATAAACGCAGAACGGATGCAGCACTTTTTTGATAAATCCGGGATCAAGACCTGCGGACGCCGCGATCGTGTCGAAGCCTTCATTGGAGCGGAAAATGCCGCGCCGCTCCCGCGTATACATTTGCTGCTGGATGCGAGAGGGTCTGTTCGATGTCAATGCTGCTCTCTCCCCTCGATATAATTCAATTGATACAACAGCCAGATGAACGGCTCATCCACCCGGATCGGACTGACAACCCCCTGAAGCTTCTGATTGACCGGGTTGCTGCCCAATGCCGACACGGCGAAATAGGCCGTATTAGAGAAATAGACATCCATCGTTCCTTTGAACGGACGATCCACCTTCTCGATGAAGCGCCGTATCTCGCCGTCGATATTATGGAATTCCGTCAGATCGAGATATTTGCGATGAACCATATTATGGAAAATATTGCTGTTCGACTTGATATAGTCGCCATCCTCATCCTTCAACGCATGCAGCATGTCGCTCTTCGTCAGCACGACCGCCGTCGGAATGTCGGTCTTGTTCTTATCCTGGTAAGCGATGAAGTCGCCGAACAGCGTCAGCACGACATCGCGCGGTTCGTCGTATTGCGGTACCCAATCGTCGGAAGCTCCGCCGTATTGCATGCGTATTTTTTCACGAATCGATCGAATTTGCAGCGGATCGATCATGAACAGAATGCCGGCCGAATTTTTGATATGCTGGCCGTGCAGGCCGAGATAATCCTGATCGACCATCCCTTCCCCCGCGACATCAAAAAACACCAGCGTGAGCGGCGGCTTCGTCTCATCCTTGAAAACGAATTGAAAGATGAACGGCTCCTGCATCTTCTCCTTCTGTGTCGACGCGAGCAGATCGCCGCGTTCGAACAGCGGCTCCTCGTACATCGTGCGGAACTTGCGGCTGATTTCCGCATTGAGCGGCATGCAGGCGGCATCGAAATGATCGGCCGTCGCATGCTGGAGCGTATGGATCAGCGAGGTCATATAGACCGATTTGCCGACCTGGGAGGCCCCGATAATGGAAATAATATTGCTCGGCACCTTCCCTGCCGTCACGGGCAGCTCATTATGGCAGTGCGGACACAGCCTTCTGCGCGTGACGACGCCATACCGGTCATTCAGACCGATAAGCACGTTATCCGAATAGAGATGATGCTCCTCGGGAATATCGCGCGGATCGATGACCGCCTCCATGTCATAGACGGTGTCGAGGCCGAAGCGGTCCCGGTATTTGTTCAGCTTCTCATCCTCCTGCAGCGCATAATTCTCGTCATCCTCGCGGTGATGGGCCGCGCGGAACACGACCTCCTCGGGCGAGAATTTGCTGAAGCAGTAGGGGCAAACGATATCATAGAACGGCGGCCGTTGCGCCGGCTGCGGCTTGCGCTTCAGAAAATCAAAAATCCCCAATGTCTTCTCCTCCTCATTCCGGTATCAACTCATACAGCTGGCCGAATTGGCGGCCGTCGGTGAAGAAGAGCCGAATATAATCGTCCTTCCCGATCTCGATCTCCGGCAGCATGTTCCGGCCCGGGGCGAACGGCTCGACGAACGGATAGACCGTTCCGTCGTCCTTGCCGGCGGGATAGCCGCCATGCTTCTTCACATAGCACAGCACATCCGCAGGCAGCGGCACCTCTGCCGTCACTTGGATTTGCGCCGTTTTGAATTTTTTGAACCAGCCGCCTTTATAGCGGATCGAGTAATAGATTCTCGCCCGGCCGGTGCTCAGCGCGATCCGGTTCCCGCCATCCGGCTGGATGACGAGCTGCTGCTGTCCGTCCTCCTCCAGCAGACAGGCGTAGATGGTATAGACGAGCCGCCCTATCCCTTCAATCCGGTCATGGTAACCGTTGTTGGCTTTGTACTCGTCCCTCGTGTACAGCTTCAGCTCCGCGGCCGGCGGGCGTTCGGCCGCCGTACGATCCGCAGCCGCCTTGTGCACATAGACGGCCTGGATCGTATCGGGCCACAGCCAGCGCAGCGTACACCGCTCTTCGTCAATACTATGTGTCAATCCGCGGATGACCGGCGTCTCCGGACCCGCTTCCGTATAATGCATCTGTCATGGCCTCCCCACACTAGAATCCGCGGCTGCTCCGATCGGACTGCCGTCCGGACAGGCTGCTGCCTTCGCTGTCCGCCGTTCCTCTCCGACGACGGCCTTCCCGCTGCCGCTGGTTCTCCTGCACAGGCACGACCAGCGAGAACAGCGCGATGACGCCCGCCAGCACCAGATCGGCGCCCAGGCGCACGGCTCCGTCCGTAAGCGGACGCCCGGACAAGCCGGTTTCCAGCAGGAGACCGGCCATCAGCCCCGCCGCCGCGCCGCCGATGGCGAAGCTCTTGGCGAGATAGCGGTTGTCGAACACGAGGCCGAGCGACAAGCCGAGCGCCGTTCCGATAAGCGCCAGGGCGATGACATGCAGCGCCATATAATAGCCGCTGTCTTGAAGCGGCCCGGAACGCTCCGTCACCAATGTCCGGTCGCCGATGCTGCTGTATATTTTTTCGAAGACGAACGACAGCTCGTTCGCCTTGGACACGTCATAGTACTGGCCGCCGGTCTCGTCCGCGATCCGGCGCAACAGGCCCGAGCCTTCCGCGTCGACCAGACTAAGGCCAATCGTGTGAACGGCGATATGCTGCGCCTTATAATCGGCGAGCGCTTCGTTCGTATTCACCTCGCTGAAGCCGTCCGACAGCAGGACGACCATCGTGCCGCGCGAATCATCCCGGTTGTCCTTGATATGCTTCATCGCTTCGGATAGAGACAGGCCGATATCCGTACCGCCCTGTGTCGGCTGGAGCGCATCGATCTTGGCGAACAGCTCATCCTTGACAGCCTGATCCTTCAATTGCACGAAAGGCTGAAGCAGGTCCACGCTGTCGTTAAATACAAACACAGCTACCCGCTTGTCCCGATCCATCTCTTCGATCATCCGCTTGGCCGCTTCATACCGATCCTGGTTCGGATCCGTCTGCTCCATGCTGCCCGAATTGTCGATCACGAGCACGATATTTTTAATCGTCTTTACGCCGCCCGCTTCGATCTGGTACACCGCTTCCAGCGCCACGCCCGCGATGAACAGCATGACGAGCGTCGCCGGCACGAGCACCAGCCAGGATGTGCCCGCATACCGCTGCCGCCATGACGGGCCATTCAGCCGGGGCGAGATCATCTCGGCCGTCAGGCAGGCCAGGCCGATGAATAGGGCAACGACCCCGAAGTAAAGCCCGCTCACCACGACGTCCGGCCATTCGCCGAACAGGCGGCCCAGCAGCCACTCCCCGGCGGCCCAGCCGACGGCGCCTCCGATCAGGCTGAACAGCACCATGAGCCAATTCACTTTTCGCTGCATAAATATAGCATCCTCTCACATAATATACGCGGCCCCGGCATCGTCCGGCCGGACGCCAACGACGCGGCGGGCCACCCGTTGTCCTGCCGGCAGGCAAGCCCGCCGCTTCCCGCAGGCCGTCCGCAAGCAGCCCGTACGGAATGTCCGCCGTGCGCTTCCAAGCCGCAGGCCCGGGAATGCCCACCGTCCGCCGTTCGCTTCCTCGCCGCAGACCCGGGAACGGCCGTAATCCGTACAGAGCCCTGTAGCACTCGGCCGCGATCCCGTCTTTCTCCCGGCGCGTATTCAACCGTAACGGTCTTGCCGGTCTAACGGACAGGCGGAAGCCGTTCGGGATCGATCCCATGGAATGAATAACCGTTCTCCACATAGCTCTCATAGTACATTTTGCCGTTCCGGTAATACATGAGATCCTCGACGCGGAAGCCGCCCATAATGTTCAGCTTCTCGACCCCGCTGCTTCGCTTCTCGTGCACGCAGCCGAGCTTGTAGATGCGGGACGTCTCCTCCTCGTTCAGCGCATACCGCATAAATTCGCTCGTCGCGTCGCCGAAGAAATATTTCTCCTCGTAACGGTGCTTATGCGTATAATCGAGCAGGCGGATATGAATGCCGGCATGCTCCTCCAGCGTGCGGTACAGCTTCTTGAACAGCTCGTCCCGCGACAGCACCTCCCGGTTGCTGTAGTCGATCGTCACGTTCGCCCGCTGCAGCAGCTCTTCCTCGAACGTCTGCTTGAACGGAGCCGCGGTCAAAATATGAGCCCGGCACACCTCGCACAGCCGTGAGGCCAGCGCTTCCGTGCCCTGCTCCAGCAGGCGGGAAATGCTGCCCATATATCGCTCTTCGCTGAAGGCGCCCGGCCCCCGCTTCGCCTCGATATCCCGCATGACGTCCGCCGTCACCCGTTCGTAATATTCCATAATATTTTGGCCGATATAGTCATCGGCCTGGCGGATGCTGGCGAGCGCTGCTTCCCGGAGCGTCCGCTCCAAGGACTCCATCTGCTGCACGTACTGCTTGCAGATCGCATGCAGCCGCTCCAGCTCCGCTTCGTATTTGCGGTACAGCTTCAGCTCCGTCTCCAGCCGCAGCACCTCCAGCTTCTGGCGGTAGACGGTGTCGAAGAAGGCGCGGATGAAGCTGCGCACATTGTGCTTGTCCATCAGCGGCAGCCGCTGGAACGATTGCTCCTCCACCGTCTCGCCGTACTTCCGCTCCAGCTCCGCCCGCGCCGCTTCGAGCGCTCTTCCCGCCTCGCGGATGCGGCCGTGCAGCAGCGGCCAGACGCTGTCCGCTTCCTCCGCCTCGTTCGTCCAGGCGTACACCTGATAGAAGCCGGTATCCGCCTGGGCGGCCAGACGCTGCCGGACCGTATATTGCAGCTCGTCGTCCGGAAGCTGCCGGATCGCGCTCTCCGCGGCCCGCTCGTAATTATCCCGGAAAAAAGCGATGCATCCGCTGCCGAACAGCGCATCCTCGGCCTCGCGCAGCGTCATGCGCTTCAATTGGCTGAAGCTGACGCCATGCGTCATAATGCCGTTCATGTCGTGAAGCCGCTCCTCGTCCGGAACCGCTTGATCGACCCGGGCCCCGATCGCTTCCGGGTCCAGCCCGAACCAGGCCAGCTTCTCCGCCGCCGTCCGTTCGGGTCCGCCCTTCATCCGCTCCGTCAGCTCCCGGCAGAAATGGTACAGCACGGCGAGCGCTATCGAGTGATTCGGGCGCTTCACCTTCGAGAATCCCGCCGAGACGAACCCGATTCGGCCGGATTCGGTCATCAGATTGTTGCGCAGGGAGGTGTTGTTGTAGTTGTCCATTCCATGCGCCCCGGCCGAGTCGATCCGCTTCCGGTTTTTCAACAGGTTCATATGGCAAATGATCTCGTAATTATCTTCCTCGTCGAAGGACGACATGCCCCGTTCATTTTTATCCGTCAGCACATAGACGAGATCGAATAACGGCGAAGCGGGATGCGTCACCTCGATCGCAATCCCGTCTTCCGTCACATGCAGGGGGGCCGAGAACGAATAGTCCGGACTCTGCATATAATCAAGCTCGCGCAGGAACGCGACTCCCGCCGAGCTGGCATAACCGAAGGCTTCCGCCTGCTCCCGCTCGCTGATAAGCGCGTACAAGTCCGTCTGGACCGACTTGAACGACTGCTGGAAAATCGCTTCCGCCAGCAGCGTAATTTCCGGCACCAGCACATTGAGCGGATCATCGGCCCGCGTAATGACCGCCAGATGAATCCGATCGAAGGAGGCATAGAGGCGGCCGTACTCCGCAATATCGCCGCTCACCTTCCGCAAGGTGCGGTTCAGCTCAAGCAGGCCGCGCTTCTCCTCGTAGAACCGGCGGTGCGCATCGCGGCGGATCGTCTTGCGGCTGTCGCTCCCGCCGCTGCCGCCGAGCGGAAGCGCGATCCGGGCGACTCTGCCGCCGGGTTCCGCGCCATCCCGTGCGGAAGCGCCGCCGCGGGCGGCAGAACCGTCCGCGTCAGCGCCGGAAGCTTCCGCTCCTTCGATCCGGGCCGTCGCGTGCACGTACATGACGCCGGCGCTGTTATCCCATTTCCGCTCGTTGATCCGGATCATCGGCCCGATGGCGTCCCCCGCCTTGTCGCCGATAAAGAGAAACACCGTCGGATAATGAATGCTGCTCTGGTAGTCGTCCCGGCCGGTGAGCCGCTCCTCGTCGCGCGCATATTCGGTTGCGAACCTTTCCACCATGGTGTGCGTCATCATCTTATTTCAACTTTCTCCGAATGGCGTTCAGCTTGGTCGTCAACTGCTTGTAGAACTGGTACGCATCCTCGCCGTTCGCCAGCTCGATTTTCTCGTATTCCAGCCGCTCGCGCGCATCCAGGAACGCGGCATACAGCTCATCCAGCTTCGCCAGGAGCGGAGCGACATCCTCGGTCGCCGTCATCTCGGCGGCGCGGCGGGCCGATTTGCGCAGCAGCGTGCCTCGGTGCTTCTCATCCAGGCCGCGGAAATGCTCGTATACCTCGTATTCGACATAATCCCGGCTCTTCATCAGATTGGCGAACGGCTCCCACGCTTCCTCTTCCTCATCCCGGTCATAGACGTAAAGCGCGCCTTTTTTGCAGATCGTTCCGGTGTACAGCGCTTCGATGAATTGATCCTGCCACTTCTCCTCATCCTGATGCTGATTGAGGATCTGTTCGAGCTCCGCCACCTTCGCCTCGATCGCTTCGTACTTGGCCAACTCCTCGCGCAGACGCGCGATCAGCTCCGGCGAACGGATCAGATTCTCCTTCGCCAGCCCCTCGTTGATGCTGCCGAAAATATCTTTGGTCTCCACCGGCTCCAAACCTTCTTCCAGCAGCCGCTTCAGATCCAGGTAAGCTCGCTTCACTTCCCCGAGATTCGGCTTCGCGGCCTGGAGCTGCAGATCGTAGCCTTTCAGCATGTCGTCAAGGTTGAACGGCTTCGTGAAGACGACCGCATAGCGGTTGCTCGTATTCTCGTCCATCCCCTTCTCGATGACGGTCTTGAACCGCGCGCCCCGCTCGAACTCGGCGCGGACGCGGGCGTTATAGTTCTGCACCCGTTCGTTCCGGTAGGTATCTCCCCACGCTTGCTCCGGAATCGGGGAAGGAAGATAAGTCCAGTTCGCCTTGTCGGTCTGCACGAGATGGCGTCCGATGCCCTCCTTGTCGAGAATCGTGCGCTCGTAGCTCTCCTCGTATACTTTGAGCGGCGTATAGACGAAGAGCGGCACCCCGTTATGCGTATTCAGCCAGAAGATGCGGTTCTTCACCTCGCTCTCCTTGACGGTGAAGTTCGACTTGCCGACCGCATTGTTCTGATAATTGCGGATCCCTTTGAGAATGCTCGGCGCCTTGACGGGCACGGAGACGAAGCCCCAGCGCGGAAAATGCAAATTGCCCGAGCTGTTGCTCAAATGGAACACCGGAACCGCCTCGTCGTCCAGCTTGCTCGCGATCTGCCGCTCGACGAACTTGTCGATCGACTCGTCGTTACCGAACTTCATGACGAGGAATTCCTCCATCGATTGCGTAATCAGATCGCCGAACTTGTCCGACAGGAAATCCGAGATCGAGCTGACGATATCGAGCTCCTGCTCCTTGATCCACTGGTTCGAGTGGTTCAGCAGCTCCAGCGAGAAGTCGCGGATGAGGTCGTCGACTTCCTTCTGATCCATGATGTTGCTGATGACTTTCGAGATGTCCGGCACGCTGACAATGTTCCAGTAGTAGGTCCGGTTCCCTTTGTGGTCGGCCTGCTCCTCGCCATTGATCAGAATGTCGCCGTTCTTCTCGAAGATCGAGTTGAGCGCGTTCAATATTTCCGTAAATACGCTATAAATGCGGTTGTTCTCCTGGTTCAGCAACTGATACAGATCCTCATAGAACTCGATCATCTGCTCGGTGCGCTCCACATCGGCATGCAGCCAATATTCATGGATTTTGGCTTCGATGTACATATTTTTCTTTTTGTCCTTGGAAATAAAGGCGCTCTTCGCTTCGCCGAGACGCTCGTTCGCCTGCTCCTGCGCCGCTTCGATGTCGCGCGGAATATGATGCAGGTTCTCGCGCAGCGTCTCGATGTAGGAGAGCAGCATTTTCAGCAGGCAGAAGCCCTTTTCCGTGTAGATAAGACGGGACACATAGAATGGCCCCTGCTCCGGATGAAGGAACATCCGCCGAATCTGATCGGTGAAGCTGCCGACGATCTCGCCGGGAAGCTGCTTCTTCGCCTTGATGTATTCCTCGCGCGCCCGCGCCAGGAATGTCTGTTCCAGCTCCGTATCCATATTGACGACTTGCATTTTGATGACATTGTTGTAGCTCAGGCGCTCGCTGTTCTCGTAGCCCGGCAGCGGCTCGGGCACGCGCGATTCGAACGTCTTCACCATCGTGTCGAGATCGACGCCCAGCTTGCGGGCGAACTTCTCGACCTCCTCCTGGCTCGGCGCCTTCTGGAACATCTTCTCCATCTTCTGGAACAGGCGGTATCCGAGATAGGTCGTCATCTCTTCGATCGGCAGGACGGCCGACGACGCGCCGATGATGTTGTATTCGTAATTGGCCGGATACGCCCGGTTCATCTGAGCGATATTCGTGCGGATGTTGCTGATGTAATCATGAATCGCGAACTCCTCGCCGGACTGCTTCTCCTCGCTCGCCATGAAGTTCGTAATGTTCTCCGCCGTCACGTTCATGCAGTAGTCGTAGGCGTTCTCCAGCAGCTTCCCTTCCGTGTTCGTCGCCGAGATCAGATGGCACAGGTTGAACGGCGGCAGCGGGGAATTGACCGTCAAAATATTGCCGTACTTCTGCCGGAAGCGCTCGCCGCGGCTGTCGACGTTCATCCAGTAATCGAGCTCCTTGAGCGCGGCATAGCCGTTCTTCTTGATATACTCGCGCGTATGCTCGCTCAGGCTCTTGTTCGACAGGTTCACGTCCGGCGTGAACAGATAGCCGAGCGTATTGACGCGGTCGATGCCCGCCGAGCCGTAATCCCGTTCGATAATGCCCCGCACGATGTAGGCGATGTCCAGGAAGCAGCCGCTTCCGGTTCCGCCGGACAAGCCGGACAGCAGAAACACCATCAGCTTCTTGTTCGTGCCGACGGACAGCGTCTTAATCTTCTTGTCAATCGCCTGCACGACCTGATTGATCTTGGTGAACAGCAGCAGGCGTCCCGCCTGGCGCACGCCGGCGGCGCCGTTCATCCCGTCGGTGATGCTCAGCTCGGGGGACAGCCACTCCGTAATGTACGGCTCCAGGATGCTGCGGTTCTGCAGCAGCCCGCCGATCTCGGCGTTCGACAGCAGCACGAATTCATTGAGCGGATCGAGCCCGATGCCGCGGTATTTTTTGTTGCGATCCTGTTCGTTCGTCTCGAAGGCCAGGAACTCCACATTGTCCGGCTTCTCGCGCTTCTTCTTGGAGATCGGATCCTCCGGCAGCTTGAAGCGGCGGTTGATCTGGTACTTCAAGCGCAGCAGCGCGTCGATGCCGGTCCCTCCCAAGCCGATAATCAGAATCGGATTGTCGATCGTGTCGACGCGGATCTTATCGCTGACGATTCCACCGCCCAGCGATACGTCCAATTGCTGAATATGCTCTCTGACGATTGGTTTCATAAATGGATGTTCCTCCCTATAAGTTCGAGTTCAAAAACGGGCGTGCGGAACGAGTCTATACAATGTATTCAATCCAGACCGTTTTATCAACCTGCTGCAGCGGCACCGTAATCCGGTCGCCGCTCTTCAGCTCCAGCCCTCGGCTCGCATCGACGGCGCGGCCCGATTTCTCCACCGTTCCGGCCGAGCCGTTCTTGAGCAGGATGCGGTCGTTCTTGCCCGGCATAAAGACCATCTTCTCGGTCTCCTTGAACTCGGGCGCGAGCTGGAGCAGCTGGTGGAGCGTAAATTTGCCCTTGAAGGCAGTCAGCTTTTTATATTGCGGGTAGGTCTTCTCGCCCGTATTCTCGTCGCGGATCTCGATAACCATCTGCCCGACGAAGCCGCGGTTCGCCTTCTTCCATGCCGCAAGCACGAATCCGGCGGCCAGAGCGACGACAATCAGCCCGATGGCCGCGTACACGATCCACATCGGGAACGGCTTGTCCGCCTCTCCTTCGCCTGCCCCCGCTTGACCGGATTCTCCGGCGCCCGCCGGCTTGGCGCTTACCTTGACCGGCTCCGTCTCCCGGTAGAAGCTCTTCTCCTCGGCTCTAACTTTGATCTCGTAATCATGCTGGTCCTGTACCTCGAATTCCCCTTCGAAGCGGTCGCCCGCCAGAGCGAGGGGCAGATCGGCCGTATCGCCGGTATCGAGGTCCTTGACATTCAGCACGGCGCTCATGTTCCGGTACAGCGCATCGTTCTGCAGCGGCTGGCCATTGCTGGTCAAATAGGCGGCGATTTTGATTTTATCGCCTTTTTTATACGTTTTCGCCGGAATCGGGTCCATCGTCAGCTCCAGATCGTAGTTGAAGACGAGGTTAATATCGATTTTGTCCTTGTCCGCCCCCTTGACCTGCAGCTTCCAGTCGCCTTGTCCCGGTTGGATCAGCTTCAGGAGCGAATAGCTCTTCGAACGGGACAACTGGACGTCATCCGAAGGTATCGCGACCTCCTTGCCGGACGGATCGTGCAGCTTCAATTCGACCGGCTTCGAGGACATGATGGAAATATTGGCCTCCATCACGTTCGCGTTCGGCACGTTCACCGTGACGTCCTGATAGCTCCCGTTCCCGGTAATCGACTGGACCGGAACGATTTTCAGCTTCTGATGGCTGGCGAATATTTCGCTCAAAATTTGCGGCAGATCGTCCGCGGACGAGGTGACGAACGATTTGCCGTTCGTCTGCTTCGACAATTCGGCCAGCGCTTCCTTGTTGAGCTGACCGTCGGCGTTCAGCCCGATCGTGTAGATCGGGATGCCCTTTTGCTTCGCTTCTTCGACCGCCGCGCTCAGCTCCCGATCCGACTCCTCCTGCGTGCGGCCGCCGTTCTTGTTCAAATAGTTGTTGCCGTCGGCCAGCAGCACGATCATCGGCTCATGGGCCGGGTCGGCTCCCTGCTGCAAAACTTTGACGGCTTCCTTCACCCCGACCGCGATGTCGGTATAGGCCCCGCGGTTCAATTGGTCGATGAACTGCTTCAGATCCTCTTTGTCCGCCTGGGACCGGATCTCCAGCAGCGCTTTCTCGCGTTCGATTCTATCGGTATACGCGACGATGCCGACTTTGTCTCCCGAGGAAGACAGCATATCGACGAACATCTTCATCGCTTCGTTGCCGATCTTGTCTTTATCGCTCGTATCCATCGAATTGCTCACATCGATGACAAGCATGGCATCGATCTTCGAGGCCGCCTGGGCAGCCTGCGCCGCGGGCATCTTCCCGATCCAGGGCAGCAAGCCGAATGCCAGAGTGAACAACATCATGTAAGCAGCTAATTTTCTCCGAAGCATAGTTGTACTCCTTTATCATAAAATGATAGGTTAATGGCAGGCACACAAGCGCCACGGAAGACGGCACTATATTGTTATACCTTATAGTTCTTAAGATTAGATGAAAATTTTCTGAATTTCCTTTGCTTCCCCGCCACGATATTGTCTGAAATGACAATATATTTACTGATTCTACCACCAATCTGTCATTATGATATAATCAGTGACTATAAAGTTCAACCTTATTCGACACAATGCAATAGGGACAAGGTCATCAGAATGAAGGATATCCTTGTCGAAATTTGTCTAATCAGTATACGATACAAGGATGCGCCGCCTTGATAGCTTGCTTGCTGCGGGCTTGCGGAACATATCCTATTACTCTAGTTTGCAGTTAAAGGAAGGGACTCTCTATGTTAGCATACGGTTGCATTGCAGTTTTGTTTCTGTTTGTCGCCAGCCAGGCCGTCCTCTATTGGGTCCGGCGGAAATCGACGCCTTCGGCGGCGGATATTGACGCCCGGCTTGTCTCGATCGTGAACGGCGAGAGCGGGAGAACGCCATGAAAAAAATACCTGTCTATTTCAGACCGTACCGCAAGCCGAAGCAGATCTATCATCTCGTGCATCGATGCGCCTCGTGCCAGGCGTTCACCGCCCTGGAGGAAGAAGTCTGTCCGGTCTGCGGCAAAGCTTCGCTGCGCCCGATCGAACGGCATGCAGCCTCTCGGGTGAGACGATCGATGCAGACGAAGCGGCTCTTCGCCCTGCTGCTCGGGCTTATCGGCATCCTGCTGAGCGATACATTCGGGCAGATGGCGCTCTGCGCTGCGGCGTCCATTCTCCTGATCGGCCTCCTCTGGTTCGTCCAGCGAAAGGCGATGCGCGCCGAAGCCAGCCGCGAGCTGGACCAGCTGCTGCAGCGCGAGCAGGAACAGCTGGCCCAGGATATCTACCGCGACTGGGAGCATGCCTTCTCGCATTGGGATGACGACAAGCAGCTCACCTACGAGCTGCTGCGCGAGCTGAGGCCGCTGATCCGCAACGATACGATCCGGCTGCAGCAGTTGGCGCTGCTTCATTACTTCGCGCTGCGCAAGGATATGGAGCTGGAACTTGAGCCGCTTCTGCTGGAGCAATATGATCCGCTGCTGGCCGATTACATCGGCGAGATCGCCAAAATCAAGCGGGATCTGATTAAGGATCGCACGTTTCAGTACATTATTCATTACGAGCCGGAAATTCTCGGCCTGGACAACGGCCAGGACATTCTGGCGGGCGTGGCCGGCGCGGCCGTGCGCATGAAGCGGTACGTGCTCGCCTATCCCGGATTGATCCGGCGTTACGCCCATCGTTTGCCGAAGGATCGCTTGCTCCGGCTGCACCGGATGATCCGGCAGCACCCGCATGAGAACTGGGACCGCGTCGCCAACGAGGTGAACCGGATTGTGCGCGAGAAATACGGATGGGATCCTGACTTTCAGGACTCGGCCGGGAGAGGCTGATGTATATGACGATCCGAGACGTCCTGAACCCGCGGAATTTGATGATCTTGTTATGCGCCGCCGCGGTGGTAATGATTGGATTCAAGGGGATTCATATTATAGAAAAGATCGATGCCGTCAAGGAGGCGGATCGGCTGTATGCCGCTCATGATCTTGTCGCCGCGGAAGAAGCGTACCGTCAAGCCAGGAACAACCGCTCGATACGCTATCAGGAAGACAAGCTTGCCGAGCGGCTGCGCGAGCTGGCGCCGATTACCGAGATGAAGCGCGAACTGAACGAGGTGATGTCCGAGGCAGACGCCGCGGCGGCATCGCTTCGCTTCGATGCGTTCCTCAAAATACATAGCCGTTATCAGCAATTGCGTTCGACTTATTTGAAGTCGGGCGGCTCGTATGCCGCTGAGTTCAAGGACATGCTGGCCTCCATGCGGGCCGCAGACCGGATGCAGGAGCATTTCGGCCGGTTCAAGGCCCGTTTCGAGGCGGAGCTGGAGGAAGGCAGGCGGGAGGGCGGAGGCGACGAATCGTTCAAGGCAAACCTGCTGGCCATTCCGGCTTCGCTCTTCGGCGGGGCAGACGAGAAGGCCGGGCACTTGACGCGCCTGTTCCGCTCCTATGACGAAGCCAAGCTGGCCCGCCTGGCCGGCCAAGGAGAGTTCCGGCTAATGCTGGACGAGGTTCTGGCCATGCGCGAAGCGTACCGGAAGCTTGACATCGAGGCCGCATGGCTGCAGAGCAAGTCGGAGGAGCTTGCCGAGGCGATGCTGCGGAAGGATGTCGAGCAGAACAATGCGAAGGCGTTCGCCCTTCACGCTTCCGCCATTGCGGCCTATGTGGACGCTTCCGGCATCCCTTCGCGGCTAAGCGGCTATCTGGAACGCGAGATGGAGAACTGGATGCGGAAGGCGGACCGCCATGTGGCGGCCGGGGAGTACGAAGCGGCGATCGGCCTCTATGAGGCGCTGGACGGCTTCCGCGACACGTCCGCGAATATCGAGGCCGTCCGCATCGCTTGGGCCGCGGCGGATCCGTCCCGTCTGCTTCCGGATGGGGACTATCCGCTCGTCAGCGGCGGCCGGGACCGCTTCGGCGCCAAAGTATACGCCCTGGCGCTCGATTCGGAGCGGCGCGTGTACTATGCGGCTTGGGACGGCCAATCGCGGCCAACGGTGCTGCGCAGCCAGCCGCTTCCGACCGGAGCCGCCGTGCGCCGCCTCGCCGTCGAGGAGCGGTTAAGCGCCGGCGGGCAGCCCGTCCTGCTCGTCGAGGCCGAATCCGATGCGCGCGCGGCCTCATACACCGCCTATGCGGTCGCGAACAACCGGCTGCAGCCGCTGTTCGCGTTCGAGGCGGACGGCTACGAGGTCGGGGCGGACGGAGACTTGCTTGTGAAGAGCCCGAACGAGCAGGGAGCCGAAGGCAGGACGGCCCGCTATGCGATCCAGGGCGGCAGCTATCAATTTGCGGGGCTCGTTCCCGATTCGGATTATGCCGATATCCGGGTGGAGCAATTGCCCGAGCATCCGGGCGAGAAGGTTCGCTTCGCCTGCGAGATCGCGGCAGTCAGCGAAGAAGGAGCCTACGCCCGCATGGGAGACAGCTATGTTCTGCTGCAGGGCGCACTCTCCTTCCAGGAGGGTCCGGTTACGGTCATCGGCGTTTTCAACAACTATACGAATGTATATATCGGCGGCGAGGTCGAGGCGATTCCGGTCGTTGAGGTCGAAGCTGCCGAATAGCGAGGGCATTACGGGGTTACGGGTCCCTTACCCGCTTCCCTTCTCCTGCTCGGCAAGGAGGGGGCGCTTCGCCCCCTCCTTCTCCCATCAACGCATATGCCGTTCGGCAAACGGTGTCCTGCCGGCTTCACATTCCCTGTTCAAGCTGAACGGGATAGCTTAGCGGGACGGGACTTCTGACTTGATCGGCCGAAGACGCGCAGTGAAATGCCGCAATATCGGCGGTTCGTACGTGAACTCCAATCCTGTCAACGTGCTTGCCCGGTCCTTGATAGCAATCAGGGCATCCGCAATGACATCCATATGGTTATTCGTATAGACGCGGCGCGGAATCGTCAAACGCAGCAATTCAAGCTTGCTCTCCAACTGTTCGCCTGTCGAGGCGTCACGTCCCAGCAGAAAAGAGCCGATTTCGACTCCTCGTATCCCCGCTTCAAGATATAACTCGTTCGCCAGCACCTGGGCCGGGAACTGCGCCGCGGGAATATGCGGCAGCATCTTTTTCGCGTCTACGAATACGGCATGGCCGCCCGTGGGCGTCTGGAAAGGGATTCCTCCCTCCTCGAGGCGTCTGCCGAGATATTCGATCTGGCCGATGCGATAAGCAAGATACTGCTCGTCGATGCCTTCGCGCAGCCCGCGGGCAAGCGCTTCCATATCGCGCCCGGTCAAGCCGCCGTAAGTCGGAAAGCCCTCCATCGGCACCGTCATCGAACGCGCTTGCGTAAATAACGCTTCATCCTCTTTAAAGGCCAGCAAGCCGCCGATATTGACAAGCCCGTCCTTTTTGGCGCTCATCGTGAACCCTTCGCCATAAGAGAACATTTCACGGACGATATCAATGATTTCTTTATCCTCATAGCCTTGCTCGCGCTTCTTGATGAAGTACGCATTCTCCGCATAACGCGCGGCATCGAAAAAGACGCGAATCCCGTTCTGCTTCGCAATGGCGGATACCTCGCGAATATTTTCCATGGATACGGGCTGGCCGCCGGCGCTGTTGTTCGTCACGGTAATAAGGATAAATGCGATGTTTTCCGTTCCTTTTTCCGCAATCGCATGGCGCAGCTTATCCGTATCGAAGTTTCCTTTGAACGGATAAGGCGTCGTCGTATCATAGGCTTGTTCGGTTACAAGATCAACCGCAATTCCCCCGGCCAGATCGACATGCGCGCGCGTTGTATCGAAATGCCAATTGCTCAGGACATACTGCCCTTTTTGAATAAGCAGCGGAAACAGCACCTTTTCGGCGCCCCGCCCCTGATGCATCGGAATCACATGCTGATAACCTGTAATGTGCTGCACCGTGTCGCACAGATGATAATAATTGCGGCTGCCCGCATACGACTCGTCGCCCAGCATCATGCCGGCCCATTGGTTGTCGCTCATCGCGCTCGTGCCGCTGTCGGTCAACAGATCGATATACACTTCATCCCCGCGCAGCAGAAATGGATTGTATCCCGCCCGTTCCAGGGCCCTCTCCCGCTCTTCCCGTGAGATGATGCGCAGCGGCTCCACCATTTTGATTTTAAACGGCTCTGCGAATCGCGCCATTCAAACACCCCCGTTATTCATAGAAAAATTTTCAAACGAACAGCTTCGAAATTTTCCTTCGCGTTCCAATATTTTGAAGGCGACTTCATTATACTGGAAAAATATAACGGTTTCAATAAAGGTTCCGCTCTGGTTCACTGGCCATCCCATTGCTCTGTATCCATATACAGTATCGCAGCGGACACGCAAAAAACAGGCTACTCTAAAGCAGCCTGATTCTTCACCGCTTGCAGGCGCGCGAGAATGGCCCGTTTGCGGTACAAGTATTGTCCGGTCTCCGCCATATCATGGATTAAAGAGCGGTTGCTGAAGGAGCCGAATACCATGCCGACGACCGGAATCGTCTGGAACAGCTTCTTCCAGCCGAAGCTGTCGGTGAAGGAAGCCATCGTCTCCCGCCAGCCCTGCATCTCCGACAGTCCCGCCCGTTCCCGCTCGGGATTGTCATAATCGGCCACATCCTTCAGGATCGCCTGCTTGCCTACGACATCCGAGGTCGTGAACTGCATGCATTTGACGATGAAGACCCGCTCGCGCGGATCATCCGGATCGAAGCCGTAGCAGATGGCGGTCTCCTGCAGCGCCTTCAAGGCCAAGCCGAGCACGGCCGGAATGTCGACCGCCAGCGTGAACAATCCGCCGAAGCCCGTCGTCGCTCCTTGGGCGAACGCCACCTTCTTGTTCGCCTCCATGACCTCGGCCGCAGCGGCATCGCATATGGCAAGAGGCAGCGATTGGGCGAGCGCAAGATCCGGTTCGCCCCGCTGCCCGGCCGCCGCCGGGTCCAGCTCGGCCCGCTTCGCCTGCAGCTTGTTCAGCACATGCTTTTTCTGAATCAAATATTTGCCGCCCGTTTGCAGATAGGCTCCCAGCTCATCCAGCAGCTCGGATATTTTGCGCTGGAGCCCCGCAGGCGTGAACCGCTCGAGCAAGGTGAAGGGCAGGCGGCCGATTTTATCGAAAAAGGATAGATCCTTCTGCTCCCGCTCCCACTTCTCTACTTCCTGCAGCGCCTGCTCCAGCTCCGCATATTGTTCCTGATTCCTCATCCAGCCGCCTCCCTTATTATTTGCTGCATCACCTGGATGCTGTCCTTGCCTTGAATGCGAAGGCAGCCATGCCTTCGCGGCAGCTATAGCGGCTTGCCGTAGATCAGTTCCTTCAACGACTGCGCGTCCGCCTTCTCCCGCTCGTCGAGCAGACCGTCGAATTCATAGACGTAAGCGCCGTTATCGGCGATTTTCAGAATGGCCGCCTTCTCCTTCACGAAATGCTCCAGCAAAGCGCGCGCCTTCTGCACGTCGATGCGGGCATCCATCGCCAGTTCGGCGGCCGTCAAGCGCCCTCCCTTCCGGGCAGCGATCGACAGCGCCGCATTTTCCAGCTCCGCCAGCTTGCGCTTTCTCTTTCTTTTCCACGACATATAGCACAGCCAGCACCCCGCGGCAATCGGCAGCAGGGAGAGCAGCGCCAACAGCGCAAAATCGTTCTCTCCCGAGGACTGTTGCTCCTCTGACGCAAGATAGCCAGCCATCATCACCAACCCGAACAAGCCGACGACAATTCCGGACGCCATGAACAGCGTTTCCGTAATAAGCTTGCCGTAACGGGCCGAAGGCACATTCTCCCTCATAAGCAGCTTCTCTCCTAATCGCAACGATTCTTATTCCAATATAGCCTGATCCGCCTCATAAATCCATCGGATATTTTCACTGCGGCTGAACCGTGCGCGCAGCAAGCAAAAGGCCGTTCCCCTCGTCAGGTAGACGGCCGGGGAACAGCCTTATGATGCAATCATCGGCCCGAATATCTTGCCGATATTATAGACTTCTACGCCTGATGCCCGAACGGATATTCCGGCGAGATCGTGACCGGCAGCCTGCCGCGCGCTTCCTGCTTGCCTGCCAGCACGGCCGCCAGCGCCTTCATCGTCGCCGGACGATTCTCGTAGCAGCACAGATAGACCGGCGCTTCCGGGAACTGGTTCAAATCATACGGATTGCGCGTCGAGGCGACGATAACCTGCGCATCCGGGCGGCCGATCAAGCCCTGTACAATTTCGACCTGGCCGGGATGGAGCGTGGAAACCGCATTATAGGTCAGCACGACAATCTGCTTGAAGGATGCGGCCTTCTCCAAGGTCGCCTTCACTTCGTCCGCTTCCGGATACGTGCCGATCCGCCATTCCTCCACATGGTCTACGTAAGGCGTCAGCGCGGTCGCCAATGTGTAGGACTGTTCGATCGGCTCATCGACCTCCGTACGCTGGCGCACTTCCGGCCAAATGACGAGCGTCGGCTCTTCCTTGCGCAGCGGAAGGAACCCGCCTTCATTTTTGACCAGCGTAATGCTGTTCTCGCAGATGCGGTCGACGACCGCCTTGGAGGCGTCGGAACCGAACAGCGCCGCGAATTGAGGCGTCACTTCCGGCAGGGCGTCCATGCTGCGCTTCGCCTTCAGCGCCAGCAGCCGATCGACCGACTCGTCGATCTGCGACTCCGGAATCCGCCCGCTGCGCACCGCCTCGACCAGCGCCGCGATCGCCGCGACCTGCTCTTCGTACGTATGGCTCACGAGCACCAGATCGGCGCCGGCTTCCACTGAGCGCACGGCCCCCTCAGGAATGCCGAATTCTTTGGAAATCGCATGCATCTCCAGACAGTCGGTGACGATAACGCCGTTATAACCGAGCCGCTTGCGCAGCAGATTCGTCAGCACATTGCGCGACAATGTCGCCGGAATCGGGTTCGGCTCGAAGGCCGGGAACATGACATGTGCCGTCATAATCAGATCGACGCCTTCGCGGATAGCGCGAATGAACGGCGCCAGCTCGATCGCGAGCAGCCGCTCCTCGTCGTGGTTGACCGCCGCCAGTCCGTGGTGGGAATCGACCGCCGTGTCGCCATGACCCGGGAAATGCTTCGCCGTCGCCGCGACATTCGCTTCCTGCAGACCGCGGATCTGAGCCGCTCCCAGCTCGGCCACGAGATCCGGGCGCTCGCCGTACGAACGCACCCCGATGACCGGGTTCAGGGCATTATTGTTCACGTCCACGTTTGGCGCGAAGTTCATATTGATGCCCATATGCAGCAGCTCTTCGCCGCAGATTCGGGCCGCTTCATACGCGTCTTCGGCGCTGCGCGCCGCCCCGATCGCCATATTGCCGGGAATGAGCGTAATATCGTCCCAATCGATGCGGGCGACCATGCCCCCTTCCTGGTCGATACAGATAAAGAGCGGAATATCGGTGTGCTTGCGCGAGATGAGCTGCAGCTCCCGTGACAACCCGCATACCTGCTCCTTGCTCTGCACATTGCGGCGGAAATAAATAATGCCGCCAACATGATGCTTCTCAATCAGCGTGCGGATATTGTCGTTGACAACCGGGCCGTGGAAGCCGCACATGACCATTTGGCCGATTTTCTGTTCCAATGTCAGTTGCTGTTTACCCATGCCTCTCGTTCCATCCTCTCTGTCGTAAAAATTGAGCGCGGATGCCGCCGCGCTCTCTATTCGGCCGTGACCCGGGACTCCCGGTATTCGGAAGGAGTCATTCCCGTATACTTCTGGAATACTCTCGAGAAGTACCGGCGCTCGGTATAGCCGACGAGCATGCCGATCTGCGCGATGCTCTTGTCCGTCATGCGCAGCATCGACATCGCGAGCTCCATGCGCTGTCTTGTGACGTATTCAACGAACGTCTCCCCGAAATAATTTTTGAACAGCATGCTGAAGTAGCTGCAGCTGATGCCGAGGTAATCGGCGAGCTCCTCGATGCCGATATCGGAGCCCAAATGCCGATGAATGTAATCCTTCGCCGAAATCATGAGCAATTCGCCCGATTTCTTGTTCATGGCGTGTTCCTTCGTATTGCCGACCAGGTCCGTGATGACGTTCATCAGGTCCTTCACGGTCAAGCTGTGCTGCAGCTTGTTCCACACTTCCTCCTCCTGCTGGGCCTGAATGAATTCCAGTTCCCGCATTTCACGCAGCAGATGGATAACGACATAATGCAGAAACTTCTCGACCCGCATGATCGACTGCTCTGACATGCAGGACAGACTCGTCTGCAAGGAATGGAGCCCTTGCTCGACATTGCGCTTGTCGTTCTGCTTCATCCCGGACACGATCTCTTCGACGAGATGCCATTCCGATACCGACGCGACTTGACGGGCCATCGAGCCTTCATCGACCGAGAGCAGCTGCTCGTCTTCCGATGCCCATATGAGCACGCGCTGCAGCCGTTTGTAAGTGTGGGAGAGCGCGGCCATCGGCACCGGTCCCTGATCCCAAGCAAGGCTTACGGTCATCTTGACATGCTCCCGCACCGCCTGTTGAATATCTTGGGCCCAGCACACCATCTCCGAAGTCGTCGCCTCCGCGCGGTCCGGGCCGAACTGAATGAGAACCGCCCATTCCCCTTCCCGCATTTGCAGGACGGCATAGGTCAGTCCGTCCTCCTGGATGGCCTCCTGAAGCACATTGCGAACGGCGAAATTCCACAGCTTGCGCTCGCTATCTACCCATGATACGGTACGCTGGGCATATCCGTCCAGATCGACGAGCAGGACCGCATAGGTCAACCGCTCGGCCGGAATGTCCCCTTCCTGCATCACCAGCGGGGAAGGACCGGATGAGAAGCCCATCAGCACATCGAACAGCATTTTCTCAAAGGCAAGGCGGATGACCTTTCCCCAGCGCCGCTCCTCCTGCTTTTTCTTCTGCTTGCGGGAGCGGACCTCATCGGCCAGCTTGCCTACGGTCTGCTGCAGCTCTTCATAATTAATCGGCTTCACAATATAATCTCGCACCCCGTGCTGCAGGGCAATGCGGGCATATTCGAATTCCTGGTAGCCCGTCAGCATCAGCACTTCCGCTTCGACGCCCATTTTACGGATTTCCCGCAAAAATTCCATACCGTCCATCACAGGCATGCGGATATCGCACAAAATAATATCGGGCTCATGCGCGCGCACCGCATCGATCCCTTCGGCCCCGTTGCGCGCGGTGCCGACGATATCGATCTGCATCTCATTCCAGGGGATGACGATCTTCAGATTGTTCACAATCGGCGCTTCATCGTCAATGAGCAACACCTTCACGTTCATTTCGCTTCCCCCTGTTCATATTTTGGTATCGTTATCTGGATGACCGTTCCCATCTGCGGCGCGGAGCAGATGAACAAGCCGTAGCGCGGGCCGTAGCGGATGCGGACCCGATCGGCTACGCTGCGCACGCCGAGACCGCAGCGCTCCGTATTGTAGCTGTCGGGCAGCTCCGGATTCGAAGGCTGACACTCATCGGATTGCATATATTGGAAGCGGCTGAGCTGCTCATTCGACATCCCGATTCCGTTATCTTTCACCCGCAAATAAATGCATTCGGCATCCTCGGAGGCGGTGATCCGGATTATCCCGGGATGCATGATGCCGTCGAAGCCGTGCTGAATGCAGTTCTCGACGAGCGGCTGCAGGGTCAGCTTCAATATTTTGGCGTTCATGATTTCATCCGGGACGCTGATTTCAAAGTTGAACACATCCTCGAAGCGGAATTTCTGAATTTCCAAATAACTGCGCGTATACTCCAATTCCTCGCGGATCGTAATCTCTTCCTTGTCCTGGATGCTCGTGCGCAGGATATTGCCCAGTCTGATCACCATCTGGCTTACTTTGCGCCCCTCGTTCTGCACGGCAAGCACATTGATCGATTCCAGCGTATTGAACAGGAAATGCGGCTTGATCTGCGCTTCGAGCACCCGCATCTCCGCTTTGTTCTTCTGCTGCTGTTCCCGCTTGACCTGCTGCAGGAGGACGCATACCTGATCGATGAGGCGGTTGAAGCCGACAGCGAGCGCCCCCAGTTCATCCCGATCCTTCTCGTCGACCCGAGCGTTCATCTCGCCGGACTCCACCCTGCGCATGAAGCGGACGATTCGGTTGATGGAATGAGTAATCCGGTTCACGAACAGCAGATTGAACAGCACGGCGGCGGCTACGCAAACGAGCAAAATTATGGCGACCCACATCCCGAAGCTGATCATCTCTTTGGTCAGCATTTTCCAGGAAGTCACCGAGACGATATGCCAATCATAATCCTTCAGCTTATACATCGAGACGATGCTCTCCTGCCCGTTGAACGGCGTCTTGAAGCTCTGATAGCGCAAGGTATCCGACAGCTTGGCGGAATCGAGCATCCCGGTCAACGAGTCACCGTTCGCCAGCTTGTCGCTGTCATACAGAATCATGCCCGCATTATTGACGAGCAGGAAGCGCGTGTCATCCTCCTCCTCCCCTTGGTTGCGGCGGAAATCATTGAATATCGACTCGATCTCCCAGTTCTTGATCTGCACGACAAGAATCCCGATATTGCGCAGGCTGCTTAATTCCTTGACCACCCGAATCTGGGTAAAAACCGGTTCCTGGCCGGTCACCTCCGGGTATTCATACGGGCCGACCCATTTCGGAGCGCCGTTCAGCTTCAGGACTTGCTCGTAGAGCGGGTGCTTTTTGAACTGATCGAACGGAAGCGCCATAAAGCCTTCTTTGTTAAAAATCGAGATGACCTGATTTTGCGGCAATGTGCTCCGGTAATTATAAAGAAATGCGTATCCGATAGACGGATGGCTGTACAACAGCAGGCGGAAATTGCGCTGATTCTCGTTTAACTGCAAATAATTCGCGTTGGCCAGATTTTCGCTCGATCCGGCCGTCAGCGCGTTCTGGAATACGGAGCTGCTGATGCCGGTGTCCGTCACCCGGTTCATTTCCGAGAAGAAATAGCTGACGCTCTGCCCGATCGCTTTGAGCGAGAACTCCGCCTGCTCGCTGTACTTTTGCGCGAACAATTGAAAGGTAATATAGAATACGAGCGACCCCAGCAAAAGGAGGGGAATGATGATCAACGTTACGAATCCAGCCAACATTTTAAACCGCAAATTCATGCCCGTTCCCAGCTCCGTCCGTATATATTGCGCCAACGAAAGGAACATTCCTTATCTTATGGTCATGTTCGCTTCGTCCTGGACCTTCTGCACGGCTGCCAGCATATCGGCCGGCTTGACATCGCCTTCCATGACGCGCTGAATGCCGATGCGCAGCTCCGTATCGACCTCGGCCTGGATTAGCGCATCGAACGCTGGCCATCGGTAACGAACTTCATTGGTGCGCTTGATAATCTCAAGAATAAGGCCGCTGTCGACCACCTGCTCCATCTTTGCCTGCTCCATCTTCAGAGACGGCAGCACGCCGTCTTCCATCAGACCCAGCAATTGAATCTCTTCATTATAAAAATTGAGGATGAACGACTTGACCGCCTCCAGCTTGCGCGGATCCTCCGCCACCTTGGCCGAGAACGCATACCCGTTGTTTGTGTCCACCATCGCGCTTATTCCATCCCCTTCCTTGAGCGGAGGCATCAGGAAGAAGCCGAATTTGCTCTTGCCGTCTGCCGTCTTCTCGTCTGTCAGTCCGGAAGATCCCCAAGTTCCGTCGAACATCATGATCGCTTCTCCCGTCAGAAGCTGTGTGCGCTGGTCCGCATATTCCAACCCGAGCTCGCCGCGCTTAAAGTAACCTTTGTTCACCCATTCCTGATGCTTCGATATCGCTTCCACCATTCGCGGGTCGGTCCACTTCGATTCCCCGGTTTTGAAGCCTGCGGTGAAATGAGGTCCGGTATAGTAAGACCACAGATTATTAATCGTCATGAGCGGAACCCAGGCATCCTTCGAAGCCCGGGCGAACGGGATTTTGCCGTCGGCTTTGATCTCGTCCGCGATCGCCTCCAGATCGGCCAGCGTCTTCGGCAATTCCAGCCCCTTTTCCGCAAAATACTGCTTATTATAAAAATAGCCTTCAATGGATCCGCCGTTCGGCAAGCCATAAATCTTCCCGTCATGCGTCCACGGCTCCAGGTTGAGGAACTTGTCCTTCAAACCGAGCTCCTCCAGAATCGGCGCGATATCCAGCACAAGGCCTTCCTTGGCATACAGACCGACATCCGGACTGCCGAATGTATCGAAAATGTCCGGCGGATTGCCAGCCGCCATCTCGCTTCTCAGCTTATCCTTGCGGTTCACCTCGCTGTCTACCCCATCCAGCCTGATCGTAAGGCCCGGATGCTGCTCCTGCGTCTTCTTCACGACCGCTTCGAGACGAGCAAGACGGTTCTTATTCGCGTCTCCGAGCTGAATATGCCGCAGCTTCAGATCGAACGGCTCATTATTTTGTGATTGTCCGGACTTGGAACCGTCTCCGCCGCCAATCATGCCGCAGGCGCCAATCACCGTCGCCCCTATCACGATCAGCGTGAGAAGAAGAACTGCCTTTCTTCTCATGGCAAGACCTCCCCAAGGAAAATAATAGTGTAGTCCATACATAATCAATTATAGGTCTATCGTCCGTATCCGTTAAGGACGAATATCTACGATCGGGGGATAAAATCCTCTACTCCCGATTGTACGATTGTATCCCTGCCAATTGGGGGCAAGCCTAACCCTCAGAAGATAAATCCGATCGTCGGACATCTGCGTCGCACCTCTACCCTTTGCGGTACTCTCCCATCGACTCCCTCTAGAGGCAGCGCTTTTCACTCAGGAATATTTCGGATTGACCCCGTCCCAAGTTCTTTTGACCAATATCCCGTTCGGTCAGGCGCTTCCTCTGCCGGCCTGCACATTGCACCATTCTCCCATTGAGTCAGGTAGCCAGGTGGGCCCCTCTCGAGTTCTTTTGACCAATATCCCATTGAGTCAGGCGCTTCCTCTGTCCACCTGCACATTGCACCATTCTCCCATTAAGTCAGGTAGAGGCAGGCGGGCCGCTCAAGAGTTCTTTTGACCAATATCCCGGTTAGTCAGATGCTTTCCTCTGTCCATTTGCACATTGCACCATTCTCCCATTAAGTCAGGTAGAGGCAGGCGGGCCGCTCACGAGTTCTTTTGATCAATATCCCGGTTAGTCAGATGCTTTCCTCTGTCCATTTGCACATTGCACCATTCTCCCATTGAGTCAGGTAGAGGCAGGCGGGCCGCTCACGAGTTCTTTTGATCAATATCCCGGTTAGTCAGATGCTTTTCTCTGTCCATTTGCACATTGCACCATTCTCCCATTGAGTCAGGGAGCCAGGCGGACCGCTCACGAGTTCTTTTGATCAATATCCCATTCAGTCAGAGGCTTCCTCTGTCCACCTGCACATTGCACCATTCTCCCATTGCATCAGGTAGAGCCAGGCTCACCCCTTACGATCCCTTTTGGGGGTTTTCCTGCTAAACCAGCCCCTGTCATATCCAAACATACCAAAGACTCCTGAACAAATTCTTCACCCCACATGACAGTATGGGGTAGCTCTTGCATGACTCAATTTTCAAAAGAAATCATGTAAATATACCTTTCTGAGTGGTTGGGAGTTTGAACGTAAGAGGATCGGGCACATATTGGCCCACCTGACTGACGGGGAGATTGTACATAAGAGACCCGACATACTTATTGGCCCTCCTGACTGACGGGGAGAGTGCGCATAAGGGACCACACATACATATTGGCCCACCTGACTGACGGGGAGATTGCTCATAAGCGACCCGGCATACTTATTGGCCTTCCTGACTGGCGGGGAGATTGTACATAAGAGACCCGGCATACTTATTGGCCCACCTGAATGACGGGGAGATTTCACATAAGAGCCCCTCCACCTGTTTTCTTTCTGGACTACTGGAGAGATTGATTGAAGAGGCACGCTCACATATGCTTGATGAGTGGCTGGATGATAGGTAAATCAAAAGGGGAGGCATTATATGAAATAAACGGCTCTGAGCGTCAGTGATGTCCAAAACGGGATGTTTTCGGTTGAAAATCCTGTCTTTCATTGGGAAAAAATCCTTTTCAATGTAAAGCATCTTATTGCAAGCGCCCGCCATCATCATATTCCGATCTTTTATATTCAGCATAATGAACCCGCGGGAGAGGCATTAGAGCAAGGAAGTGAGGCATGGGAGTTTCATCGTGACATCACCCCGAACGCATCAGATATCATTATTTAGAAGACCATGCCGGGATTGATTTTATCGCACGAATTTGAACGAGGAATTGCAAAAGTTAGATATCGAACATCCTAGTGCTCGCTGGCATTCAAAGCGAACTATGCGTGGATAACACTCAGGATATTACGTTCATCTAGCTTCAAAAAAAGCTACCCGGGATAACACCCCGGATAGCTTAACATGATCTTGGCGTTGATGTGATGCGGGACTGCCTGCGGTTTATTTTTTGCTGTCGTAGGCGGTCTGGTAAATCTCCAGGAAGCGCGGGAGGTTCATCCCTTCGAGGGTCTGGAGATAGGTATCCCAGTCTTTGTCCAGATCCGCGTCGCCGATGACGAAGCGGGCCATCATCTCGTCGACATAGTCGTTGATTGTCTTCGACAGGTCGGACAGCTCGGCGGCCTGTTCATCGGTGAAGAACAGCTGCGGCACGGCCATATCCGCGCTTGGTTTATATGGATCGTAGTTATTTTTCGTTTCATTGTAGAGGAGCACTTCGAGACTCGGTTCGCCGTTATTTGGCACGGCCGAGCTCAAGCGAAGCTCGTTCGAGCGGTTCGTCGGGGCCGTCTGCTCCCAGTGGACATTCTGAATTTGTCCGTATTCCTTCAGCTTTGCCCACTTGGCCGGCTTGCCGTTGATGCCGATTTCGCCTTCCTTCGCTTCGCGCCACTCCTCGCCCGGACGCCCAATCGTCGTGCGCAGCGATATTTCTTCATCATAGAAACCGTCCGCCCAACGGAAGGCGACATCCGGATGCTTGGCGTTTTTCGTAATGAGATACGAGCCGACCGAGTACCCGAATGGGTCATAGGCGGCGTATTGGACGCCGTTCGGTCCCTTCAGCGGAGGCACGGTCACATAGTCGAGCCAGCGTCCGCTCTCCCCGGCAATCTGAGTGAAGACGCCCTGGTGTCCGCCCAAGGCCGCCCCGACAATCGGATCGCCGGACGCTTCGCCCAGCTTCAGCAGTTGATCGCTGTCCTGCGTGAAGATTTGCGGATCGATCAAGCCTTCCTTGTACAGCTTGTTCATATAGGCGAGACCGTCGCGCCAGCCCGGCTTGTCGAAGGCGACTTGGATGCGCCTGTCTTCCACGTACATATGACTGCGCGATTCGCTGAATACCGGGTTCAGCACGAAGGAGTTCATCAGGAACGCGTCGATGGACGAATACCAGCCGCTCCCGCGCGGAGCTCCCGTCAGCGGCACTTCATCCGCCTTGCCATTGCCGTTCGGATCCTTTTCCTTGAACGCCTTCAATACGGTGTACAGCTCATCGGTCGTCTTTGGCACGTCCAGCCCCAGCTTGTCGAGCCATGGCTTGTAAATCCACATCTTCTGCGCCATCGAGCAATGGTAGCAGTCGTTGATGCTCGGCAGCGCATAGATATTGCCGTCCGGCGCCGTAATCGCGGTGGCCAGCCCCTCATTGCTGTCCAGCACCTTCTTGAAGTTGTCTCCGTACTGCTCGATCAGGTCATTGAGCGGCAGGAACACGCCCTGCTTGCCATAGATCATCTGCTGCGCCGGCGTGACGCCGAATCGCATGATGACGTCCGGGTAATCGCCCGAAGCGAGCATCAGATTCAGCTTCTCGCTGGCGCTCTGCTGCGGGACGACGATCCATTCCACATGCACGTTCGTCTTCTCTTCATACCATTTCGTGAACTCGTTTGTCTCGAAATTTTCGACCAGCGCCTCCGATGGAACCATAACCTTCAGCGTCACCTTCTCTTCTACGATCGGGTACGTGCCCTTCGGCGTCACGATCGATTCGCTGGCCTGGCCGCCGTCATTCGTTCCGCTCGCATTGCCGCCGCTTCCCGAGCAGGCGGTCAGCATGAGCGAGAGCGTCAACACCGCCGCCAGACATGCCGTACTCCAACGCTTCCATCTCATCACGAATTCCCCCTTTTGTCCTGTTCTTAGTCATCTTGCCATCTATGCCTCATGAAGCGGGCGCTCCAAAAAGCCGGTGCCGAACCTTGAAAAACCTTGCGCCTTTTCATGCCTTATCCTTTGATCGAGCCAATCATCATGCCTTTCACGAAATATTTCTGCACGAACGGATAGATAGCCAACAGCGGCACGGAAGATACGACGATAAGCGAGTATTTGAGCAGCTCGCGCAGCCCTTGGCGCGCGGCTGCCGTCTTCGCGTCCCCGAGCGTCTCCTGACTGACCTGGTTCTGGACAAGAATATCCCGGAGAACGAGCTGCAGCGGGAACAATTTTTCTGATTTGAGGAAAATCAATGCATTGAAATACTGGTTCCACTGGTCCACCGCGTAGAACAAGGTCACAACGGCGATAATCGGCCCCGATAAGGGTAGCAGGATGCGCAGCAGGAAGGTGAAGTCGCTGCAGCCGTCCATCTGGGCCGATTCCAGCAGCTCCAGCGGAATGCTGGTGCGGAAATACGTCATCATGATCATGACATTCCAGACGGACAGGGCCGCCGGGACAATCATGGCCCAGGCCGTATCCAGCATGCCGAGCTCCTTCACGAGCAGATATGTCGGGATAAGCCCGCCGTTGAACATCATCGTGAAGACGAACAGTAGCGTGAAGCCCCGTCTTCCCTTGAAATCGTTCCGGGACAACGGATACGCCGCCAGCACGGTGACCGCCACGCTGATTAAGGTGCCGGCGAACGTATAGAGGAGCGTGTTCTGCAGACCGGTCCATACCATCCGGTGCCGGAATACGGCTTCGTAGCCGTCTAGCGAGAATTCGACCGGCCACAGCCATACTTTGCCGGAGATGACGGCGCTCGCCGAGCTGAAGGAAGCGCTTACGACATACAGCAGCGGATACAGCACGATAAGGAGAAATACGCCAAGCGCCGCATTGTTCACGATATGGAAGATACGGTCGCTTTTATCATGAGCCAGTGAATCCATCTATGTCCTCCCTCCCGTCACCATAAGCTCTCCTGCCCGGTCTTGCGGGCGGTATAATTGACCATCACGATAAGCAAGAGCGAGATGACCGACTTGAACAGGCCGATCGCCGTCGCGTACGAGAAATTCATCGCTTGGGACAGCAATCCGATTTTGTACACGTAGGTGTCAATCACTTCCGATGTCTTCAGGTTCAGCGGATTCTGCATCAAATAAATTTTCTCGAACCCGGTCTCCAGCAGCTGGCCCGTATTCAAGATGAGCAGAATCATGGCGATCGGGAGCACCGCCGGCATATCGATATGCCAGATTCGCTTCATCCGCCCGGCTCCGTCCAGGACGGCGGCCTCATGCAGGGCGGGATCGACGGTAGAGAGCGCGGCGAGGTAGATAATACAGGAGAACCCGATATGCTGCCAGATGCCGGACCAGACGAAGATCGACTTGAAAAACTGCATTTCCCCCATAAAATGAATCGGCTCTACGCCGAACAGTCCCAAAAACTGATTGATCATGCCGGAGCGGGGATCGAGGAACTGCAGCAGCAGGCCGACCATGACGACGGTGGAGATGAAATGGGGGGCGTAGCTGACCATTTGCACCGTATTTTTGAACCACCGTATCCGCACCGCATTCAAGCTCAAGGCGAGCAGTACGGGCAAAGGCGTGCTGACCGCAAGGGAATACAGGCTGATAATGAGCGTGTTCTGCATAATGCGCCAGAAATCATAGGAGTTGAAAAAGCGCGCAAAATGCTTGAATCCTGCCCAGTCGCTCCCCCATATGCCCTTGACGACGTTGTAGTCCTTGAAGGCGATCTGAGCGCCGACCATCGGACCGTACTTAAATAAGATGACATAGAGCAGCGGAAGGGCGAACAGCGCGTACAGCTGCCATGATCGCTTCAAATAGGATACGAACGCGGGCTTGCGCCCCGGTATCGCCGCCGCTGCCGGAATCGATGTTCTTGCCTCTGGCTGCCATTGTTCCGACAAAAGCACACCTCCTGTTTCCGGTCGTGACCGTTATATTGGCGCAGCGATGATGACGCTTACATCTCTCGCTGCGTGCTCACAGTGTATAACGGGACCCCGGAACGGGAAAAGAAGCCGTTTTTAGCGGTTGTGCGATTTTTATGAAAAGCCATTATTCCTTTTTTTGTTCGCTTAACCATTTTCGATATTCGGTGGCGCTCATCCCGTGCGCACGCTTGAATGCGCGGCTGAACGAGTTCAAGGAATTGTAGCCGACCCGCTCGGCAATCGAGGTCAAGGCGTCCCCTTCCAGCATTAACTGCTTGGCATGCTCCAGCCTTAGCTCCTCCACATACTCCGAGAAATTGCGTCCGGTCTGCTCCTTGAAAAACGCGGACACATACGCTTCCGACACCTGCAGCCGATCCGAGATGACAGTGAGAGAGAGCGATGAATCTACATAACCCTCGCGAATGCAGGCCATCATATCCTCCAGCAGCGCCGCGTTGCGGCTGCGCTTGCGTTCATGCACCGTCCGGCTCAATTGAACGAATTCGTTCCGGACAAGCGGGAACAGCTTATGCAGCTCCGACCCTTTCTTTAATACTTTTTGCTGAAAGGCCGCGCTGTCGGTCTGCAGCGGCAGATCGAGCGACTGCGCCAGCTTCATTGCTGCGGCATACATCTCCATCAGCAGCCATCGCTCCATCGGACAGGTAAGCGGCCGCTTCTCCCAATTGTCCTGCCAGACGGTCTGGCACAATCTCGCCACCTCTTCCTCATCCCCGCCGCGGACGGCGTGCGTAAGCCGGTTCTCCATCTCGGCGTTGAACCGGTACATCCCCCCATCCGCATGCTCTTCCTCGTTCCACCAGATCCAATCCTGGCTTCCGTCGGACATTCCGTACAACTGCTGAGCCTGTTCCAGCGACCGCGGCACATCCATCCGATCGGAGACGATGCCGCCGATCGTATACATCGGCAAAATATGGGCGCTTTTCAGCCGCTCGTTCAATTCCATCAAAGTCTGTTCAATCAAGGCCGCGAAGCGGATGGACGCATCTCGGCCCGCTTCCGTCCCCGCCTCGGTGCCATAGAACAGCAAGGCGACCTGATCCTGGCCTACCTCGTGAAGATCGAAGGGAACCCGCTCCAAGCCGGACGCCTCCTCCTTCACGACGAGCATCTTCAGCCCCATCTCATCGAGGACCGGGGCGCTCCAGTCATCGCCATGCCAGCCGAGATGAAGCACCGCGACCGCATACATGGTGGCGCTCCGCTGCAATCCCGCATGCGCCAAGGAGGACTCCAACTGCTGTTCGGTGGCGTACCCCCCGCGCAGCCAGCGATCGAACACCGCCATGCGGGCATATTCCTGCCGCTCGCTCAGCTTCTGATCCAGCGTTTTCGTCGTCTCGAGCAGTTCCGTGAATGCATCGCGCAAATAAGCGAAGATGTCGGACTTGCGGCTCCGCTGCCCCATTCCCGGCTTCGCGTTCGTATGCACGTAGGAGTACAACCCTTCCAAGGGCCGGCTGTTCCGGCGGGACAGCCACAGCGCCAGCAGCACAATGACGACGAGCGACAGCCCTACCAGCGTGAAGGTCGTCCGCTTCATCGCATGGACGCTCTCCAGCACTTCGTCCGCCGGCTGCGCGGCGATATAAGTCCAGCCCGTCTTCGGAGACATCGTCTTCGAGACGAGCATGTCCCTCCCGTTCAGCTCCGTCCGGTAATGGGTATTCGGCCGTTCCAGGATGGCGGCCAGATCATCCCCTCCACCCGGCTGTCCGCTCCCGGCTTCGTCCCCGGCCCGGCCAATGAGCTGGCCGTTCTTGTCCAGCACGCGCACCCATCCCCCGGTCTGCACATTGATGCCGCTGAGCAGCTTGCCCACTTCCGCATGCGGGATGAGCGCCACGACCGCTCCCTGATAATAACCGGGATAACCGAGGGAACGGATGTACGTGATCATCTCCTCCTCGGTTGATCCGTATTTCACGGTATGAAGTCCGATGAAATCTTTGGAATGATACGTCTCCAGCGTCTGTTCCCGCCATTCGGTCATCTCCCAGTCCCGATAGCGAAGCACATCCCCGTAGAACTCATCCAGTCCCACTACCCGATGCGGGGAGATGACGAGAGAGCTGTTGCGGAAGACGACAAAATAATCCTTCAAAAACCGGTTGCTGATGCTGTAATCATCAAGCGCCTTTTGCGTGCTCATGACCTTGTACGTGTTCGTGCCGGCAAAAGGCTTCTGGACGACTTGAAAGCCTCTGACCTTCGGGTGATCGGCTACCTGCTGCACGATCGATTCCACTTCCGCAATCCGTGTCTCCAGCAGCGTCTGAGCTTGATGCAGCGCCTTGTCGTTGCGCTCCAGCACTTCCCGCTCCAGCACGGCGATCGTCTCCTGGTAGGCGATCCAGCCGGCTGCCAAGGTCAGGATCAGAAACAACAAGTAAGGAAGGAGAAACCGGAACCAGAGTTTCCCCATCCATTTCCGGGTCCAGAAGGAAACCATCCGCCCTTTTATGAATTCGCTTACATAATGATTCGGCTTCGGCGCCGGGCTGTTCATTCGAGGCCCCCCTTTTTTGTCTAATTTGTGATATTAAACATACCAGAAAATAAGGCGCTCGAACATCCTATTGTCGGATTTTGTCGATTGGAATGGCACAGGGGGGATTGTGACCTTCGGGGACACCTACATCATGGGCTGCGACCCGGGGGAGGGGGCCGGCCAGGGATATTTATTTCCTCGCACGGCAAAAAGCTCCTGCATTCAGAACGGGCACGTTCCGGTTCAGGAGCTTTTCAACCTTATTTATAGGCTGAATTGGCCAGGAGGGCGGCGACATCCTGCAGCGCCTGTCGGCCTGCCATGCTGATGCCGGCAAGCTGAAAGAAGCCGTGGTTCACGCCAAGATATCGCTTGCATTGCGCCTCGACGCCTGCCTCCGACAAACGGCGATATAACGCCTCGCCCTCGTCAACAAGCGGATCAAATTCCGCAGTAATGATATAAGTTGGCGGGAGCCCTTGCCAATCATTGCGGAAGAGCGGGCTCGCTTCCGGGTGATCGAGAGGCAGATCGGCTAAATAAGCCTCAAATCCGCTTAACAAAGCGTCCCGCGTAACGACATAATCATCGCCGTATTTTTGATAGCTGTCGCTTGCGCCCGTGGCATCCAGCATCGGATAAATGAGAACTTGCCGCTGTGGCATCCACTGCCCTTGCGCTTTCAAGCGAAGACAGGTCACGAGCGCCAAATGTCCGCCTGCGCTGTCCCCGGCGATCGTGATGTTTTCGGGGTCGCCGCCCCAAGTTAGGGCATGTTGGCGAACGAGATGAGAGGCGGCCAGCGCATCGTCATGCGCAGCCGGATACACATGCTCCGGAGCCAAGCGGTAATCGACGGCGATCACCAGTGCGTTACCCAGATTCGCTAACAAACGCATTTGACGATCATGCGTTTCGAAATCGCCGCTCACAAAACAGCCGCCATGATAAAAAATCAAAACCGGAAGATTGCTTCGTTCCGATGGTTTGTAGATGCGAAGCCGTATGCCGTCAATCGTTTGTTCAAAAATATGATGGACCGGGACCGCTTCTCCGGCCAAGCGGACCGAATCCAAGTATCCTTGCCTGCGCTCCCGGATACTTTGCTTTCTTGCCGACGGACGCCCGCTCTCGATAAATTGGGTCACCAAATCGCGAATACCCGGTTCAAGACCGCTAATATCTGCCATTTTTCATTCACTCTCCAAATTTTCACAATAGTATGATTCAGCATAACCGCAGCTTTCAGGTTTTCATCACTGCAAAATATTTTAGCATACTTTGTCTTCTATTGCGGGAGAGCCGTGACAAAATACGATTCATTCAGAGAGTAGCTGCGTTCACGGAAACGTGGGCAAACACAAAACGTGCAGCGTCCCCGTTCGCCGGGCGACACTGCACGTTCCGTTAGCGATATGCGATTATTTTTGAGCTGCGGCTTCGGCCCGGCCCTGTTCAATCAGCCGCTGCGCCCGCTCCGCTTCTTCCGCCGTCGGCGACGGAATGCCTTCCAGCGAATATTTCTCGCCGAGCTGCTCCCATTTATAGACCCCCATCTGGTGGTATGGAAGCACATCCACCTTTTCGACGCCCTGCAGCGTGCCGATAAAGCGGCCAAGATTCAGCAAATCCTGCTCGTCATCGTTAATTGTCGGGACGAGCACATGCCGGATCCACATTTTCTTGCCGTGGTCTGACAGCCAGCGCGCCGTCTCCAGGGTGCGCGTATTGGGCACCCCGGTCAAGGCCATATGCTTCTCATTGTCGATATGCTTGATATCGAGCAGCACCAAATCGGTCAGGTCATACAGCTCGGTCAGCTTCGTCACATCGTTGACGCCGTTCGTATCGAGCGCCGTCGGCAAGTTCCAGCGCTGCTTCACCTGCTTGAACAGCTCCTTCACGAAGGGAACCTGCAATGTCGGCTCCCCGCCCGATACGGTCAAGCCGCCGCCGGAGCTGCGATAATACGGAAGGTAGGACTCGATTTCCGAGAGCGCTTCTTCTACGGACATCTCGGTGCCGCCGTGCAGATCCCAGGTATCCCGATTGTGGCAATATTTGCACTTCAGGGCGCAGCCCTGCATGAACAGTATGAATCGGATACCCGGCCCATCCACCGTGCCGAATGTTTCTACGGAGTGTATGCGTCCAATCATGTCGCTCACGGTCCCTTCTCTTCCGGCTCACATGTCTGATTACATGCTGCCGTGGAATGTGCGGTTGATGACATCGAGCTGCTGCTCGCGCGTCAGCTTGATGAAGTTGACCGCATATCCGGATACGCGAATCGTCAATTGCGGATAATTTTCCGGATGTTCCATCGCGTCAAGCAGCTGCTCGCGGTCGAATACGTTGACGTTCAGATGATGCCCCTTGCTGCTGAAGTAGCCGTCCAGCATCGACGTCAAGTTCGATTTGCGCGATTCGAGATCCTTGCCAAGCGCCTTAGGCACGATGGAGAACGTGTTCGAGATGCCGTCCAGGCTGTGCTCATAAGGCAGTTTCGCGACGGAGCTCAGCGAAGCAAGCGCTCCTTTGCGGTCGCGGCCGTGCATTGGGTTCGCCCCAGGAGCGAACGGTTCGCCCGCTTTGCGTCCATCCGGCGTCGTACCGGTCTTCTTGCCATAGACGACGTTCGACGTGATCGTCAATACGGATTGGGTTGGGAGCGCATTGCGGTATGCATGGTGCTTCCGAATCATGTTCATGAACGATTCAACCAGTTCAACGGCGATGCTGTCCACGCGCTCATCATTGTTGCCGTAACAAGGATATTCGCCTTCCGTCTCGAAGTCTACCGCGATGCCCTGCTCGTTGCGAATCGGTCTAACCTTCGCGTATTTGATGGCGCTGAGCGAGTCGGCTGCGACCGACAGGCCCGCGATGCCGCATGCCATCGTCCGCAAAATTTCACGGTCATGCAGCGCCATTTCGATGCGCTCGTAGCAATATTTATCATGCATAAAGTGGATGACATTCAGCGTGTTCATGTACAGCTTCGCCAGCCACTCCATCATCTGCTTGAACCGCTTGACGACTTCGTCGTAATCCAGCACTTCGCTCGTAATCGGAGGCAGCTCCGGTCCTACCTGCAAGCCCAGCTTCTCGTCCTTGCCGCCATTGATGGCGTACAGCAGACATTTCGCCAGGTTGGCGCGGGCGCCGAAGAACTGCATCTGCTTGCCGATGCGCATTGCGGATACGCAGCAGGCGATACCGTAATCATCGCCATAGATCGGACGCATCAGGTCATCGTTTTCGTATTGAATCGAGCTCGTCTCGATCGATACTTTGGAGCAGTATTTTTTGAAGGCTTCCGGAAGCTTCGTCGACCACAGTACCGTCAGGTTCGGCTCTGGAGCCGGTCCGAGGTTGTACAGGGTGTGCAGGAAGCGGAAGCTGTTCTTCGTGACGCGAGTCGTGCCGTCCACGGACATGCCGCCGATCGATTCGGTTACCCATGTAGGGTCGCCGCTGAACAATTCATTGTAATCCGGCGTACGCAGGAATTTGACGATCCGCAGCTTCATGACGAAGTGGTCGACCAGTTCCTGGGCTTCTTCTTCGGTCAGCGTTCCCTCTTCCAGATCCCGTTCGATATAAATATCGAGGAAGGACGACACGCGTCCGAGCGACATCGCCGCACCGTTCTGTTCCTTGATTGCCGCCAAGTAACCGAAGTATACCCATTGGAATGCTTCCTTCGCGTTTTGCGCCGGCTGGGAAATATCGAAGCCATGCATTTCGGCAAGCTGCTTCAATTCCTGCAGCGCCCGGATCTGCTCGGACAGCTCTTCGCGGTCGCGGATAACGTCATTCGTCATCACGTCCACTTCCAGATCCTTCAGATCCTTTTGCTTCATCTTAATGAGATAATCTACGCCGTACAATGCAACGCGGCGGTAGTCGCCGATAATGCGCCCGCGCCCGTACGCATCCGGCAAGCCGGTAATGATGCCGGCTTTGCGGGCCATGCGCATTTCGGAAGTATATGCGTCAAATACGCCTTGGTTATGCGTCTTGCGAATATCCGTGAACATCTTGATGATTTCTTCAGGCATTTCGAAGCCATACGCTTTGCAGGCGTCAATCATCATCCGGATGCCGCCGAACGGCTGGATGGAACGGCGGAATGGAGCGTCGGTTTGCACGCCGACCACTTTCTCCTTATCTTTGTCCAAATAGCCCGGCTTATGCGATGTAATCGTCGATGGCGTATTGACATCGACATCCCACACGCCGCCGCGTTCGCGCTCTTCCTTCGACAATTGGCTTACGATATCCCATAGATCTTTCGTGTTCTGGGTCGGTCCGACCAAGAAGGATTCATCACCATGATAAGGCCGGATGTTGTTTTCCAGGAAGTTCGGCACATCCACGTGATTCTGCCATTTTCCCGTTTTGAATCCACGCCATCCTTTTGCTTCTGTGTTATTACGTTCCATCACCGACATCGTAATCCCTCCATACCGTTTTACTTTTCGTATGTGCTTGCAACAGAAGGCGCCACCCGACATGGTTCTCTCTAGCCCTAACCTTACCAAGTTGTGATGAATTTCACGTTTAAGGGTATGCGGCCGTTATGTTCCGCCTTCTACTTCGATAACCGCCCGCTTTTTTCCTGCCTGAGTGGCTAATAGCAGCGTCGCCGCTGCCCTGCAGCCTTTATCCTTGCTGCACCTTAATTGTACCTCCTTTCACGTAGTTTCGTTGTGATTTTCATCACAAAGAATCAATTTTTGTGAAAATAATCACATAAAATAGATAAAAGTCCGTTTATTTCGCCGCCCCTTCCCCGTAAATAGAAAAGCAGCGAAGAGCCGCTGCTCTCCGCTGCCTGTTCATGTGCTAGTGATGTGCTAATGAAGTGCTTATTGATGTGCTAGTTGATGCAATATTTATCTTATTCGAAGCGGCCATAAAAAGCGTCGCGGTATACTTCCGCCAGCTCGGACACAAGCGGCAGCTTCGGATTGGCGGTCGTGCATTGGTCTTCGAAGGCGCGATCCGCCAGATAGTCGACGCGGGATTCGAAATCCTTCGCATCGAAGCCCAGCTCCTGGAACGACTCCGGAATGCCCAGCTCGCGGTTCAGGCCGCGGATGGCTTCGATAAGGCTCTTCACGCCTTCTTCCGTCGTGCGGGCCGGCAATCCGAGAATACGGGCGATCTCGGCATAGCGCACATCTGCAACGAAATGGTCATATTTCGGGAAGGAAGCGAACTTCGTCGGCTTCTTCGCATTGTAGCGGATGACATGCGGCATCAAAATCGCATTCGTCCGTCCGTGCGCCGTATGATACTGCGCTCCCCACTTATGCGCCAAGCTGTGGTTGATGCCAAGGAATGCATTCGCGAACGCCATTCCCGCCAGGGTTGAGGCGTTATGCATTTTTTCACGCGCTTTCGGGCATGCTTCCCGGTAAGACTTCACCAGGTTCTCGAAGACGAGCTGGATAGCTTTAATCGCCAGTCCGTCGGTGTAATCGCTCGCCATGACGGAGACGTAAGCTTCAATCGCGTGCGTCAGCACGTCCATACCGGTGTCGGCCACGGCTGTTTTCGGCAAGCTGTAGACGAACTCAGGGTCGATGATAGCCACGTCCGGCGTCAGCTCGTAGTCTGCCAGCGGGTATTTCGTGTTGCCCTTCTCTTTGTCCGTGATGACCGCGAACGAGGTGACCTCGGATCCGGTACCGGACGTTGTCGGAATGGCGACGAATTTCGCCTTCTGGCCAAGACGCGGATATTTAAATGTGCGCTTGCGGATATCCAGGAACTTCTGCTTCAGATTGTCGAAGTCGGTATCCGGATATTCGTAGAACAGCCACATGCCCTTCGCCGCGTCCATCGGCGAGCCGCCGCCCAAGGCGATGATGCAGTCGGGCTCGAAGCTCCGCATCATTTCCGCCCCGCGCTCGACCGTCTTGGTGGACGGATCCGGCTCGACGTCGGAGAAGACTTCGATCGCAACCGGCGTCCGGCGCTGGCGGAGATAGTATTCCAGTTTCTCGACATACCCGAGCTTCACCATCATGGCGTCGGTGACGATCATCACCCGGTGGATGTCCGGCATTTTGGCCAAATATTGCGTTGCACCCTTTTCAAAATAAATCTTGTTCGGCACCTTAAACCATTGCATATTCACAGTTCGCTTCGCCACCCGTTTAATATTGAGCAGATTGACGGCCGTTACGTTGGAAGACGTCGAGTTGCGTCCGTAAGAGCCGCAGCCCAAGGTCAACGAAGGGATATTCGTATTGTAAATGTCCCCGATCGCGCCGTGCGTCGACGGCGAGTTGACGAGTATCCGTCCGGTCTGCAATCGGTCCGCGAAGCGGCGAATCACGTCATCGTCGTGGGAATGAATGACGGAGGAGTGACCCATGCCGCCGAAGGCGACGACCTCGGCCGCCCGGTCGATACCTTCCTGCGCGTTCTTCACCTTGTAGCAGGCGAGCACCGGGCTCAGCTTCTCGGCGGACAGCGGATACTTCGGTCCGACGCCGTCCAGCTCGGCCACCAGAATTTTCGTATCGTCCGGTACCGAGATGCCGGCCATATCCGCAATCTGCTTCGCGGATTGACCGACGATGGCCGGATTGACGGCGCAGGATTCGGCCTTCATCGCCATGCCCTGCAGCTTGCCGGTCTCTTCCTTCGTCAGGAAGCGGCAGCCTTTGGCCTGCATCAGCTTTTTCACTTCGGCAAAGACCGGTTCTTCGATGATGACCGCCTGCTCGGATGCGCAGATCATGCCGTTGTCGAACGTTTTGGACAGAATCAGGTCGGTGACCGCCTGCTCCAGTTCCGCCGTCTTGTCAATGAAGCATGGCACGTTGCCCGGGCCGACGCCGAGCGCCGGCTTGCCGCAGCTGTACGCCGCCCGAACCATGCCCGCTCCGCCTGTCGCGAGGATCAGCGCCACGTCCGGATGATTCATCAGCGCATTGGTCGCGTCCATGGACGGATATTCAATCCATTGGATACAGTGCTCGGGAGCGCCGTATTTGACCGCGGCGTCGTGCAAAATGCGGGCTGCTTCCGCGCTGCATTTCTGTGCCGACGGATGGAATCCGAAAATGATCGGGTTGCGCGTCTTAATGGAAATGAGCGCCTTGAACATCGTCGTGGACGTCGGGTTCGTCACCGGGGTAATCCCCATCACGATGCCGACCGGCTCCGCAATTTTCATATATGCGCCATTCGGATTATCCTCGATGACGCCGACGGTTTTCTCGTACTTTATCGAGTTGAAGATGTATTCCGTGGCAAAAATATTTTTCGTGATCTTGTCTTCATACACGCCGCGGCCCGTTTCTTCGACTGCCATTTTCGCCAAATGCATATGCTTGTCGAGACCGGCCAACGCCATTTGCTGCACAATCGTGTCAATCTGTTCCTGCGTCATGTCCATAAATGCCGCTTGAGCCTTCTTGGCGCGTGCCACCAATTGATCAATATGCTCTTGCGCATTCGGGACGTTTTTCTTTTCCATTGCCGTTGCTTTCGGTTGTGCTGCCATCTTCTCCGCCTCCGCTCCGTAGACCAAGTCAACCCGGGGTTCCGCTTCTCTGTCGGTTTGCTTTCTATTTATGATGCTGCGGATATCATCCGATGTTCCTCGGTTTTTTATTTGTGAATCTTTTCACAATCTAAGTTTAGCTTATTAGTGTTAAGTCTGTATGTGATCTGCATCACATCGCAACTCTTTTTTTCGTCTATCTTTTACAGCCCGTCCAGACTTTGTGACACTCGTCACAATCTGTCGCTATTTTGTAAAAAATTTAAACATTTCTAAATTGACAATACTCGTTGGAACGTACATGATAGTAGTATCAAAGGATTTAGTGAAACATGTCACATGATATATCGTAAAACCCAATAAATAACATTTGGAAATAGACAATTGGAGGCGAATGGAGTGGCCAACATGATGGAACAACTCGGCGAACACTGCAACTTATCGTGTTTTTCGGAGCAGAACCGACAGCGGCTGTTGGAGATAGCGAAGGATCGGACCTACCCCGAGAACTCGCATCTATTCTGGGAAGGCGACGTGTCCGATAAGCTCTTCATTCTGAAGAGCGGCCGCGTCAAAATAACGAAATCGACGGATGAAGGCAAGGAATTGATTCTCTATATGTATCAAGCCGGAGACATGATCGGGCAGGTCGACCCGTTCAACAGCACGAAGCACAGCTTCACGGCGGAAGTGATCGAGGAAGCCGAGCTCGGCCTGATCGATCAGAAGGATATTGAGATTTTAATCTGTCAATACTGCGATTTTTCGATCGACTTCATGAAATGGATGGGAATCCACCATCGTCTGACGCAGACGAAATTCCGCGATCTGATGATGTACGGCAAGCCGGGCGCGCTGTGCTCGACGCTGATCCGCCTGTCGAACACGTATGGAGAGGAGCTGGACGACGGCGGCGTGCTTATCAACAAGAAGATTACGCATACCGATTTGTCGAACATGATTGGCGCTACCCGCGAGAGCGTGAACCGGATGCTGAGCGATCTCCGCAAGAAGGGCGTGCTCGAATACGAGAGCGGCATGATTGTCATCCGCGAGCTGGATCATCTGCGGGACGTCTGCCGGTGTGAAATGTGTCCGAAGGAGATCTGCCGCATCTAGTTATCCGCTTATGACGGCCCTCCTTTCCCCATCCAATCGCATAGCGAAGCCAGCAGCTTGATGCCGCTGGCTTTTTTGCATGCTTGGCCCTGCGCCGCAGCCGCATCCCGTCCGCGTTTGCCCAGTTGCCTCCGCAGTTCTCTGTTTCCATCCGCAGGTGCTGTGTCTCCATCCGCAGGTGCTGTGTCTCACCACAATACTGCAATAACACATTATTTTTCTCCACTTCAGCTTAATTTTGTAAAAATTCCTGCGCTAGTGCATCATTTTGGCCAAATCTATCCCCTACTTCTCGCGATCTTATTAAAATGATGTATTTCTGCAGGAATTCCGGCCATGGTAAGCAGCCGCCATCCGAATGCTGCACTTTTGCAGCATTTTCGGACAGGTCGGGCGGCAACAAGAGGCTGAAGCAGCAAGGCCCCCTTTTATAGACATCAAAAAAACCCAAAGCCGGATGATTGCTCCCGCTTCAGGCTCTCTTGATTCATGCACTTTCATTAATGTGCTGTTGATGTACTGTGATGGACTGTTGATGTGCTCTTGATGTACTGTTGATGTACTGTGATAGACTGTTGATGGACTGACACGATGCAGAGCTGTTCCGCCCTGCGTGCGCATTATGACTGCTTCCGGACCGGGCTGATACACCAATAGGCCATGCCGACGAAAATGGCGCCGCCGACGATATTGCCCAGCGTCACGGGAATCATGTTATGCAGCCATCCCGCAATCGTCACCGTCTCCGGATGCTGAGGCAGCAGCAAAGCCGTCGTCAGCAGCGACATATTGGCCACGCTGTGCTCGAACCCGGTGGCGATGAAGGCGTATAGCATCCACCAGATCAATACCAGCTTGGCGATATCTTCCTTGGCGCGCATCGCCGTCCAGATCGCCAGACAGACGAGCCAGTTGCACAGAATGCCGCGGAAGAAAAGCTGATCGATCGGCAGCTTCATCTTCGTAACCGCCGCCGTGAACAGCAGATGATCGGCGGTACGGCCCCGAACACGCCCGATCCTCGAATGAGCAGACTGAACAGAACCGCCCCAAGCAGATTGCCGAGGAAGACGATGCACCAGTTCGCCCATGTCGTCCGCCAAGGCGTTCTTCCCGACAAGGAGCTGACGGTGAATAGCATATTATTCCCCGTGAACAGCTCGGAGCCGGCGAATATAACCAGGGTGAGGGCAATGCCGAAGGACATGCCCATCACCAGCGGCACGGCAGGAGAGCCAGCCGCCTTGAAGCTGCCGCCAACCGTAAAAATAAGCATAATGCCGAAGCCGACATAGGCGCCTGCCAGCATCGCCGACACGATATAACGCGACAGCCCCGATTGCATCAGCTTCTTCTTCGCCTCTACCGCTTCATTGACGGCTTCCAGGGATCCCTTGAACATCGCGTCTCCTCTCCTCTCTTCTCTATCCAGCAAACGGATCTTTTACCTACATGCCGCCGTCACGGCCTGCCCCGCCTGCCGCTATCATCACGATGCCATCCTCCGCCTTGATCGGATAGGTCTTTACCTGTCCGCTGTCGGGCGCCTGGACGCGGCCGTCGCGAAGATCGATCTTCCAGTCATACAGCGGATCGTACAAATAATGTCCCGATACGATTCCTTCGCTGAGCGGGCCGCCCTTCGGGTGCGGGCTCCGATCCTCCAGCGCATACCATCCGCCTTCCGTCCGGAAGACCGCGACCGCTTCGCCATTCATCCGCACGACGCGCCCCACTCGCGGCAAAAACTGCTCCATCTCCCCTACCGGCACAAACGCTCCGGCTGCTGATTTGGCCATGCTCGTCTCCTCCTCTCCGCTATTGCTCCAAAGTAACGGCTTCGAACAGCTTGCTCCGCAAATCCGGCTGATCCAAGACTTGCTTCCATGGGTCTTCCGCCTGGGCCAGGGCGATGTTGATCCGTTCGACGAGCCGCTTGCGCTCTTCGCCGTCTTCCACCACGGTACGCCGGATCGCATCCAATCCGATTCGTTCTACCCATTCCGAAGTCCGCTCCAAATAGTTGGCCGTCTCGCGGTAATATTGAATGGCGGCCGCCGTCATCTCGACAAGCTCTTCATCCGTCTTGACCTTGCACAGCAGATCCGCCAGCCGCGGCTTGATGCCGCCGTTGCCGCCGATATAGATTTCCCAGCCGCCGTCATTGCCGACGATGCCGATATCCTTCGTGCAGGATTCGGCGCAGTTGCGCGGGCATCCGTTCACTGCCATTTTGAACTTGGCCGGGTAGTCGATCCGCTCGAACTTGCGCTCCAGCAGCGCGCCCATGGCCAGCGAATCCTGGGTGCCGAAGCGGCAGTATCGGGAGCCGACGCAGGTCTTGACCGTGCGCAGCGATTTGGCGTAGGCATAGCCCGACGGCATATCGAGCGCCTCCCACACTTTCGGCACATCTTCTTTTTTGACGCCGATCAGATCGATCCGCTGTCCCCCCGTCATTTTGACGAGCTCCACATTATATTGAAGCGACACATCCGCGATTTTTTTCAGCTCCTCCGGCGAGGTCATGCCGCCGTACATGCGCGGCACGACCGTGTAGGTGCCGTCCTTTTGGATGTTGGCGTTCATTCGCTCGTTCACGAAGCGCGACGCTTTGTCGTCCCGGTAGCTTTCCGGCCAGATCATGCCGAGATAGTAGTTGAGCGCGGGACGGCATTTCGAGCAGCCCTCCGGCTGCTTCCATTCCAGCGCAGCCATCACTTCGTGAATCGTATGGAGCCCCTGCTCCCGAATCGCGGCGACAATCTCGTCGCGCGAATGCTCGGTGCAGCCGCAGATGCCTTGCTTCCCGGCCCCGGCTTCGAAGCCGTCGCCGAGGGCATGCTGGAGCAGCTGCTCCACCAGCGGCTTGCAGCCGCCGCAGGAGCGCGAAGCGCCGGTGCAAGCTTTGACTTCGTCCAGCGTCGTCAGGCCGTTATTCGCGATAGCGTCCAAAATCATCTTTTTGGTTACGCCATTGCAGCCGCAGACGATATCGTCATCCGCCAACTCGGCGGCCGCATTCGCCTTCGAGCCGCAGCAGCCCCCTGTACCCGTCAATTCCTGGTACAGTTCGTCGGTCATGGCAGCCCCCTGCTTCACGAGGCGTTCCAGCTTGGCGGCATCATCCGTGTCGCCGAACAGCACGGCGCCGACGATGATATTGTCCCGGAGCACGATTTTCCGGTACGTGCGTTTCCACCCGTCATGGAAGGTCAGGGTGGTGCATTCCGGCGTCTCCAGGAAGATGCCTGTCGAGAAGACATCGACGTTGGACACTTTGAGCTTGGTCGAGCAGACCGAGCCTTCATACGGCTTCGTCTCCACGCCGGCGAGCGTCTTGGCAAGCACCGCCCCCTGCTCGAACAGCGGAGCGACGAGCCCGTAGCAGACGCCGCGATGCTCCGTGCACTCCCCGACGGCGTAGACGTCTTCGGCGGATGTCCGCATCCAGTCGTCCACCACGATGCCCCGGTTCACGTTGAGGCCGCTCGCCTGGCCGATGCCGACATTCGGACGAATGCCGACCGCCATGACGACGAACTCCGCCTTCAATTCCGTCCCGTCGCTGAAGCGAAGGCCTTCCACGCGCTCGCCGCCCGTAATCTCCACCGTCTGCTTGCCGAGCGCGAACCGGATGCCTTGCCGCTCCAGTTCCTGTTCTAGCAGGCGCGCCGCGGTCATATCGAGCTGGCGCTCCATCACATAGTCGGGCAGATGGACCACCGTCACGTCCATGCCCAGCTGAACCAGCCCCTTGGCCGCTTCGAGCCCGAGCAGACCTCCGCCGATGACCGCTGCCGTCTTATACGTTCCCGCTGCGGCAATCATGCGATCGCAATCCTCGATGCTGCGGAAGCCGATGACGCCTTCCTTGTCCGCGCCGGACACAGGCAGCCGAAATGGCGTCGATCCGGTCGCGATGATAACCCGATCATACGGCACCTCGCGGCCCTTATCGGTCAGGACGACGCGGCGTCCGGTGTCGATCCGCTCCCCTTTCTCGCCCGCCAGCAGCGTAATGCCGGCCTCTTCATACCACGAATACGGATTCAATACGATGTCATCCAGCTTCTTGCTGCCCTCCAGCACGTAAGACAGCAGAATCCGGTTATAGTTGGGATGCGGTTCCTCCCCAATCACCGTAATGTCGTAACGGTCGGTCAGCTTCAACAGTTGCTCCACCGTATTGATGCCTGCCATGCCGTTGCCTACGACGACCAGCCGCCATTTTCGTTCCATGGTGGTCCCTCCTTCTCACAATCGAAAATCCTCATTCATAAATTGTTACTTTTTTCACATACATTTATATTAGTATTTTACCTCTAACTGGAAGCAAGGCGAGTGATTATACGCACATCAAATGTGTCAATTTTCTCTCGGGTTTGTTCACATTTGGCTCAAACCGCTCCGTTCGCGCTCCGGGGTTTTTGCCGCTGCACTTGCCATCGAACCTCAGCACCAACTACGGGAAGGGAATTTCTTATAAAGACAGTCCTTCCCGCTTCCCCTATAATGAGAACAGCGTCAATTCAAGATTTTCAAATTAAAAGATGGTTCGAAACGTCCGCTGCGGCCTTTTGAACACGCACTTAAAGGAGCTGCTGCAATGAAGACTTCTTATGTATGCCTATATGATCCAACCTTCCCGTCCGCTGGCGGCCCACTCCCTTCCGGCATGAGAGAACGCCTCGCCGCCGAATGGAATATCGTGCAAGCGGATCAGCTTGCCGAGGCGCTGGACGCGCAGCAGGGCGGCGTATTTATCAACCTGCACGCCCCGTACTTCCCGAAGAGCGCGTGGACGTCCATCGCCGCGTTCCTCGAACGGGGCGGACATCTGCTCAGCGCCGGCGGCTCCCCCTTCCGCATTCCCGTCTACCGCGACGGCGGCGGCTGGACACCGGAGCCGGAGCAGACGGCCTATCACCAGCGCCTTCGCATCCACGAGTGCATGCCGGTGCAGGCGGAACGGTTCGAGCGCTTCGCCGCCAACGCGGAGCGGCCCCTGTTCGAACTGGCGGCGCCGCTGTGGCCGGCCTCGCCGACCTGCAGCTTCGTGCTATGGGTGACCCGGCACGACGACTGTCCCGGCGAGCACGGTTCCGCCGGCCCGATGGATGCGCATATCATTCCGCTCGTGATCGCGCTGGACCGCGACGGCCGGGAGGTCGGCGCGCCCGTCGTGCTCCTCGAGAACACGAAGGGCGAGTTCGCCGGCACCCGCTGGCTGTTCGTGAACCAGCCGCTGACCGCGGAGTTCCTGGAACAGGCGGGCGCGGAGGCGCTCCTGGCCTGGGCCCGCTATTGCTCGTACGGCGTCAGCGATTGGTGGCTGAAGCCGAGCCTGGCCTGCTATGAGCCGGGCGAGCGTCCGAAGCTGACCCTGCAGACGCAGCTCCTGCCCGCGGCCCGCGCCAGTTACGGCGCCGGCGGACCGCTGGCCGCTTCGCGGCGAAGCGCGGCCGACCCTGCGGAAGTCGTCTGGCAGGCCAGCGTCGAGGTGACAGCGAACGACGGCGAGGTGCTGTGGCGCAGCGAGTTCGCCGTGCGCTGCGGGCGGGAGCTGGAGCGGCTGACCTTGCAGCCGGACACCGTGCTCGCTCCGGGCATGTACCGGGTGAATGCCCGGCTCGTGAGCGGCACTGGCGAGGTCCGCCTGCTCCGGCAGGGCTTCTGGTGCCGCGACGAAGAGCTGCTTCGCAGCGGCTCCTTCCTGAAGGCGGGCCGGGATTACTTCGAGCGCGACGGCGTTCCCGTTCCCATCGTCGGCATGACGTATATGTCGAGCGATGTGGCGCGCAAATTCGTCTTCCTGCCGAACGCAGCGGTATGGGATCGCGATATGGCCCAGATGAAGAAGGCCGGGATCAATCTGATCCGCACCGGCTTCTGGACCGCCTACCGCCACATCATGTATGTGGACGGACATCCGTCGGAGGATGTGCTGTGCGCCCTGGACGCTTTCTTCCTGACCGCGAAGAAGCACGGCATCGAAGTATGCTTCAACTTCTTCTCCTTCGCGCCGGAGCTGTGGGAAGGATCGAACCCTTATCTCGATCCCCGCAGCATCGAGGCGCAGAAGCGCTTTATCGGGGCAGTCGTCGAGCGGCACCGCCACTCGTCGTTCGTCCACTGGGATCTGATTAACGAGCCGTCCCTGTTCGACCCGAAGCGGGTATTCGCCGGACCGCGCAGCGCGAAGGACAAGTATGAGATCGCGGCCTTCCGGGAATGGCTTCAGGAACGCTACGCCGGCGATATCCGCCTGCTGCAGGAGCGCTGGGGCATGACGCCGGAGCAGGTGCCTGGCTTCCATGCGATTATGCCTCCGGAGCCGCAGGAGATTAACTTCGATGCCCAGGATATGATTAAGGAGAAAAAAGGCACGCGCTGGCTCGATTATTCGCTGTTCACGATGGAGATGCTCAACCGGTGGGTGCAGGCGATGCGCGACACGATTTCGTTCCATCAGCCGGAGCAGCTCGTATGCGTCGGCCAGGATGAGGCGCTGGCGGCGCAGCGGCCAAGCCCGTTCTTCTATGAAGCGTCCGTCGACTATACGTCCAACCATTCGTGGTGGCTGTATGATCAGCTTATTTGGGACGGCGTGTTCACGAAAACGCCGTACAAGCCGAATCTCATTCAGGAGACGGGCATCATGTACGGCACGACGCCGGACGGCTTCGCCCTGCGGACCGAGGAGCAGCTGCGCAACATTTTGGAACGGAAATACGCCTATGCGTTCGCGACCGGCTGCGCCGGAGCGGTGCAGTGGATCTGGAACACGAATTTCTATATGAACAATGTGAATGAATCCAATATCGGCGCGCTGCGCGCGGACGGCACGGAGAAGCCGGAGGCCGATGTCTCCTATGACTTCGGCGTATTCATGCAGGCGGCAGCCCCGCTCTTCCGGGATCGCGAGTTGGAGCCGATCGTCGTCGTCTACCCGGAAGCGAATGATCTGTCGAACCGGCGGATGGCGGCCGAAGCGACGTCAACGGCGGCGCGCGTGCTCGCCTATCAATTGAAGGCTCCGTTCCGGGCGATGGGAGAATACCAGCTTGAAGCGCTGGATGATATGCCGCCGCGGCTCATTATCGTGCCGTCTCCGCATCATTTGACCGATGGGGCCCTCGATCGCCTGCTCTCCTTCGCGGAGCGTTCCGGCGCGACCCTGCTCATTACCGGCCCGATCGGACGCAACGAATATTGGCAGGCGACCGCGCGGATGGACAGCCTGATCGGCCCGCGCCGCCTCGCCAGCGTCGTGCGCGAGGAGCGCTTCCACCTCGGAGGACGGGAGATTCCGCTCTCGTTCGGCGGCCGCAAGATCAAGCAAGTGTTCAAAGAAACGAATGCCGACGGCAGCGCGCCCGCGCTCGTGGAGCGGCCGCTCGGACGCGGCAAGCTGCTCTGGATCGGCCTCCCGATCGAATGGAACGATCGGCATTCCTCCGTCGCCGAGCTGTACGCGCATGCCATCCAGACCGCGTCCATCGAACCTGATTTTCGCTGGGAGGAAGGCGGCAGCCGCCCGGGAGTGTACGGACGATGCCTCACCTTCGCGGAGGGCCGGCTCTATCTGTTCGTGTCCGAATCGGGGCAGGACGAGACCGTCCGCATCGTCCAGCCGGATAACGGAACAACGTACGCCTTCAAGCTGGCCAGCGAGCGCACCGTCATGTTCGCTGCCGATTGCCAAGGCGAGCTGATCGCCGTGTACCGGCCGCGGGAAGTCGAGATCGCGGTCATCAAGTAAACGGACAGGCAAGACCAGACACGTCCGGATAACGTCAACAAGCCCTTGCGCCGCAATCGTGCATTGCGTCGCAAGGGCTTGTCCCGTCTGTACCCCATTTATTTATGGTGTAATCTTGAGTTCGATCTCGTCATCAGGCTCCAGCTTCCGCTTGGCATCCTGACTGTAGTTCAGCTTCTTGTCATTCAGCTTCAAGGTGAGAACCGCTGTGGCCTCCGGTTCCTTCTCGCCGATGCGAAGGACATGCTTCCGGTCCTCGTCCAGACTGATCTGGGCGAAGTTCTGAACCAGCTCCTGGAGCGTCAATTCCTCCGTCCAACGGACAAGATAGGAATTCGTAATGTTCGGCGCGACCGTACCGCCGTCGATGCGAAGCGTAACGCCGGGAGCCGCCACATGGTTCGTGCGGACCTCCAGCTTCTTGATGAAGACGCCGACGACATCGTCAGGCTTCAGCTCCTTCTCCATCGCGAATGGCAGCACATATTCCTTCCCGTTCAGCAGCAGGCCCCATTCCATCTTCGGATCGAGAGCCACGTCGCCGACCGAGACGATGGTGGACTTGTCTTCCGATACTTTGACGGTTCCGGATTGCTTCAGCGCGTCGACAAGCTTCATGGATGGCTCATAGCTGAGCACGATGCGCTCCGACAAAGTTGGAACGAATGTGCCTCCGTCAATCGAGACGATGACTTCCTTCCCGGGAGGCTGTGCGTCTTCTTGCTCTCCCCGGTGGGAAACGCTTGAAGCGCATGCTGAAGACACCAAAAAGAGAACGCCCAGCAGAAGCAGTTCCAAGCCGAACCAGCTGCCCCTCCTGAAGCTGACATGATGTTTCCCCATTGCCGTCAACTCACTTTCCCGCCTTCAAGTTAACCGCATTCACTTGAGACACTCTGCCTCTATTATGCATGAAAGATGACGAGAAAAAGTTTCAATCCAGTAACAATAACAGCGGGGTTATCCATCATTCGACACGGATGGAAGATCGCGTCAAGCTAGACGACGGCCTCCTCCAAAATCTTGCCCATATAAGCGCGCCGCGCCATCAAAAAATAGAGCGTCTGCATCAGAACGAACAGGCCGACCACGGTAACGCCGTAGCCCATCACATTGATGTTCATCAAATTGGTCAAGGTCTTCATCGCGAACAGCGTATGGATGCTGCCGACGAAGCACGGGGCGTAGAAGATGAGCCCGACCTGGAAGGTCACGACGCGGCGAATCTCCGCGACCGACAGACCGATGCGGGTCAGCGCCCGGAAATGCGTCTGGTCATCCTGCAGCTCCGTGAACAGCTTGAAGTAGATGACGCTTCCGCTCGCGATGAAGAACAGCAGACTGATGAACAAGCCGATGAACAGTACGAGCGAGGAAGACTGCCGGGTCGCGTTCCAGTCCTCGGTCCGGCTGTACATGTCGAATTCCGATGCCGGATCCCGCATTTCCCGTATGCGTTCCATCAGCGGCAGCGCATCCTCCCAGTCGGTCCAGTTCATGGCATACAGCGTCTGCGCCTGATCCGCCGGCGCCTGGCGATACAGCCGCTCCAACAGGGCATCGGGAACGACGAACAAACTGAAACTGACGCTCCTCGTCAATACGATCTGGTTCGAACGCACCTCCTGAACCTCAAGCTGAAACGGCTTCGCTTGACCTTCGACCCGAACGGAAAGGCGATCGCCTTCCTGCATGTCATGGGATAAATACTCATTAAACAGCATATCGCGCTGATCGACCAGAACCCCTTTGCCTTCCTGAATCCGGACAGGATCATACCCCAACTCCCGGGCAAGCCGATTGAAGTCCGATTCTCCGACCAATGCGCTATAACGCTCCAGCCCGGCACCCTTCACCTTCGCATCGACGACGCGGGCCTTGCCGGAGAAGGTGACGTGATGCTTCATTTGCTCCGCCAGACGCTCAATGCGCTCCGGCGTGACCGGCGGTTGATCCGCCTTGCCGGCGGACATCGTCAAGACGAACGGATTATTGAGTCTGACCGAGATTCTCATCCCTTGATCGAAGGCATATACGGTGGCGGTGGCGGTAAGCACGACGGCGCAGAGTATCGACACGTTGAACAGCACGCGGGCATTATCCTTCATTTTGAAGGCCGCTTGCGAGACATTCAGGAGATGGGTGCCCCGGTAATAGAACCGCTTATTCTTCTGCAGACCTCGAATAACCGCCACGCTGAGCTGCGTGAACAAAAAGTACGTGCCCAGCACAGTCAGTCCGATAATCGGCATTGCCGACAAAATAAACAATCTCAGATCGGTCACAAAAGCGAGTCCATAGCCGCTGCCGAGCGTAAGCACCGACAGGAACACGAGGAACCAGGAAAACTTGGGAGGCGACTTCGGCTCCTTGTCCGCCCGTATCAGATGGATAATCTCGACCCGGCTCACATGTCGCAGCGAGAAGAGCGTAATGAAGGCGAACAGCAGCAGATAGCCGATGGATGTCAGCCCGATCGCGGACGGACTTATATAGAAGCTCAGCGGCTCGTCCACCCGCAGCAGCCGGGACATCGCCATCAGGAACAGCTTCAGCAGCACCATGCCGCTTCCGATCCCTACGACGATCGCCATAATGGAGATCACCATATTTTCATAAAATACGAGCATCCGAAGCTGCCCTTTGGTCGAGCCGAACAGCGACAGCAGGCCAAGCTCTTTTTGCCGGGATTTCAGAAAAGCGGAGCTTGAGTACAGAATGAAAAAAAACGAGAACATCATGATGAGAACTTCGCATACAATCATCAGCTGGCGCACATAGTCGCTTTCCTGGATCTTGCCGTCCGCCACCTCCGGATGGTAAATCATCGACGCGTATACGAAAAAGATCATGACGGCGAAGACGCAGCTCAGAAAATAAGCGCTGTACCGGTGCCAGCTTCCTTTTATATTATTGATAGCGAGCTGTCGGTACGTCATCGAATTGGCCCCCTAACAGACTGAGCGAGTCTAATATGTGCTGGAAGAACGTCTGCCGGTTCGAGCCGCGGCGCAGCTCGGAAAAGATTTGTCCGTCCTTGATGAACAAAATCCGCTTGCAGTAGCTCGCTGCGAACGGATCATGCGTTACCATGAGAATGGTGCGGTTCTGGTTCTCATTCAGATCTTGAAGGGCGTTCATCACTTCCTTCGCCGCCTTCGAATCGAGATTCCCGGTCAGTTCGTCCGCCAGCAGCAGGGACGGCTGATGAATCACCGCACGCGCAATGGCCGTCCGCTGCTTCTGTCCCCCCGATACCTCGTACGTCCGCTTGTCCAGAATCGGCTCGATGCCAAGCCAACGAATGGTATCGGCCAGCCGCTGCTCGATATCGCGCGCCGAGATTTGATCCAGCGCCAGCGGCAAAATGATATTCTCCTTAATGCTGAGCGTGTCCAGCAGATTGAAATCCTGGAACACGAACCCGAGCTCCCGGCGGCGGAAATGGGCCAGCTTCTTGTTGCTCAGCTTCGTCGGATCCGTTCCGTTAATCCATAGCTTGCCGGAAGTCGGCTTGTCTATCGTCGCGAGAATGTTGAGCAGCGTCGTCTTCCCGCTTCCCGACGGGCCCATAATGCCCACGAATTCTCCCTCTTCCACATGCAGATGAATGTCTTTCAGCGCCGTATACGTCATTTTTCCTTTGGTGCCGTATACTTTGGATAGCTGCTCCGCTCGTAGAACCTCCATATTTTCTATCCCCTTTCCCGTCATGCCTGCAAATCATCCCGTTCGTTTCTTTTCTTCAGTATAACCGTTTTCGGGCGGGCCCGACATGGAAAAGCCTTTCGCAAGCTTACAAACTTGTCATCTAAGGCCGCCAGACCGCTGCCCGCGCCCGCAGCTCAGCCAACGCAAACAACGCATGTACGGCAGCCGGCTGCCATGCACGCGTTGTTAGCGAGGATTGGAACGGGGCGGGTGCATGACCCGCCCGGCTCATATGCGGTGGATGCCGTCGGAATGGAAGCCAAGCGTGAAGGTCGTGCCCGCATGCGGTTCCGATTCGACGCTGATCGTATGACCGAGCTTGCCGCACACCTGCTTGACCAGATACAGCCCCATCCCGGTGGCATCCCCTTCCCTTCGTCCATTCTCTCCGGTGAAGAAGGCATCGAAGATACGGGGGATATCATGCGGCTCGATGCCGACGCCCTCATCCTGCACCCGAAGCTGCACGGCGCCGTCCGTCTGCTGCACCGTGAACTGGAGCGACTTGGCCCCTTCCTTATCCTTCATATATTTGATCGCGTTCGTGACCAGTTGGGTCAGAATGAACGCCAGCCATTTCTCATCGCTCTCGACCATCGTGTCGCCGGGCGTGACCTTCGGATAGATCTGATAACGAATGAGTGCTTTCTTATTTTGATTGATCACCTGCCGGATGACATGCTGCAGCGACAGTCCCGTTACGTGCAGATCGAGGTCGAACTTCTCCATGCGGGCCGTATGCAGCATCATGTCGAGCCCGCGCGCGAGCCGATCCGTCTCTTCGGCGATGCTTCGCAGCAACTGCTCCGTCTCTTCCAGCGACAGCGGCTGAGGCGTCTGCTGCGAGATCAGATGCAACACCGACACCGGCGTCTTCATATGATGAACCCACTGGTTCGTAAAATGAAGATGCTGCTCGCGGTTCTTCTGCATCGTCAACAGCTCGTCCATATAGGCGCTGTACTGGCGGCTGATCAGGCCGTGAACCCGCTCCTGCTCCTGCGTCTGCGGATGCTGAAGGCAGAGCGTGAAATCATTGCTGCTCGCATTCTCCTCCGCGTTCTTCATCTCGCGGAACCAGCGCCGCTGCCGTGAATAGTCATAGAGTAAGCCGACGAGGATAACGGCTCCGCCCAGCACGAATACGTAGGTCAGGCTCCCGCTGTACACATAGCGCTGCCCGATCCCGAGATCGAGCCAGACGATAAGCAGGGCGACGAACAGCGCGGCGAAGCAGGCCAGCACCAGGAGCAGCCGATCCTTCACGAAGCGCCAAAAGGTCATGCCCAATCCCCGTCTTCCGTCCACGAGGGCTGCAAGCGGTATCCCTGTCCGCGCATCGTCTCGATCGCTTTATGAATGCCAATCTCCTCCAGCTTCTTGCGCACGCGGGTCACATTCACGGTCAACGTGTTGTCGTCCACGAAGTCGACATCATCCCACAGCGTCTCCAGCAGCGTCTCCCGGGACACGATATGGCCGGCGCGCTCCATGAGCACGGCAAGCAGAAGCGCCTCGTTCTTTGTCAGATCGACGCGGCTCCCCTTCCATTCCAGCGTATTCCGGGAGCGGTGGAGGCTCAGGCCATGCACGACCAGCTCCTCGCCGCCGCTGTTGGAAGCGTACTCTCCATAGGTCCGGCGCAGGACGCCCTTCACCTTCGCCAGCAGGACATCAAGATGGAACGGCTTCGTGATGAAATCGTCGCCCCCATTCTCGATAGCCATCACCTGATCCATCTCTCCGGTGCGCGCGGATACGAAAATAATCGGGGCATTGGTCACCATCCGGAACTGCCGGCACCAATAGAATCCGTCATAGGCCGGCAAATGAATATCGAGCAGAATCAAATCCGGATTTATTGCAAGCAGTTCTTCCTTCAGCGCCTTGAAATCGGTCGCTCGCGTCACTTTGTAATCATATTTCTCCAGTGAAGATTGCAGAATGGAAGCAATCTTGTCATCATCTTCAACGATCATAATCCGATACATGGTTCTCATCCCCCACTCTGTCTGTATACCGATGCGCAGCATATTTTTCATCATATCACAAACCGCCCGCCGGACAAACAGCCGGATTTTTTACTTGGTTCTGGAAAATGTTTGACGATTTGGTGAACGGCTTATATAATAGAAAACAGTCATCGCGGCCATACGAAAGAACCGTTATTTCGAAAGGGGTGTAAGCGTTTACTTTTCCTGTTATAGACTCGTTATCCTGAAATGGTAATGCAATTCTGAACCATTGTTCGGAGGTGTACCGCTTCCCATGAAGCATGAACGCGTGAATTACGGCCAGATGGCCAAGTCGTCCCGGTTTCATACGTTAATCCAGAGCAAGAAGCGCTTCATTATCCCGTTGATTGTCTTCTTTTTCCTCTTCTATTTCGCCCTGCCGATCCTGACTTCCTACACCACGATCTTGAACCGGCCCGCGATTGGCGCGATCTCCTGGGCCTGGCTATTCGCCTTCGCCCAATTCATCATGACATGGGTCCTATGTGTCCTCTACGCCCGCAGAGCGGCCAAATTCGATAAACTGGTGGCCGAAATCAATCAGGAATGGAGTGGGGAACGCGAATGAGCACAACGGCGTTCGTTTTGTTCTTGGCCATCGTGATGCTGACCATGGTCATTACATATATCGCGGCGAAGAAGACGCGCAGCGCTTCGGACTTCTATACCGCTGGCGGCGGCCTGAAGGGCTGGCAGAACGGGCTGGCCATCGCGGGGGATTATATGTCCGCGGCTTCGTTCCTCGGCATCGCCGGATCGATCGCTCTCGTCGGCTTCGACGGCTTTTTCTATTCGATCGGCTTCCTCGTCGCCTATCTCGTCGTCCTGTATCTTGTCGCGGAGCCTCTGCGCAATCTCGGCAAGTTCACTTTGGCCGACATGATTGCCGCCCGCTTCAATAATAAGAAAATCCGGGGCGTTGCCGCGCTGAACACGGTGACCATCTCCACCTTCTACATGATCGCCCAGCTCGTCGGGGCCGGCGCGCTCATCAAGCTGCTCCTCGGCATCGATTATGTATGGGCCGTCCTCATCGTCGGCTGCCTGATGACGCTGTATGTCGTCTTCGGCGGCATGCATGCCACCTCATGGGTGCAGATCATCAAGGCGATCCTGCTCATGGGCGGGACCTTCCTGCTCTCCATCTTCGTCTTCTCCAAGTTCAACTTCAGTCTGACCGGCATGTTCGAGCAGATGAAGACGGCGACGCCGCTTGGGGAAGCCTTTTTGAATCCGGGCAATAAATATACCAATCCGCTGGATACGCTCTCGCTCAATCTCGGACTGGTGCTCGGAACCGCCGGGCTGCCGCATATTCTCATCCGCTTCTTCACGGTGAAGGATGCCCCGACAGCCCGTTCCTCGGTCGTCCATGCCACCTGGATTATCGGCCTGTTCTACATCCTGACCATCTTCCTCGGCTTCGGCGCCGCCGCCTTCGTCGGAACCGAAGCGATTCTCGCGGCGGACAAGGGCGGCAATATGGCCGCGCCGCTTCTGGCCCAGGCGCTCGGCGGCGATTTCTTCTTCGCCCTGATCTCGGCTGTCGCGTTCGCGACCATTCTCGCCGTTGTCACCGGCCTCGTCCTCTCGGCCGCCTCGGCCTTCGCGCATGATTTCTACAATCATATCCTGCGCAAGGGCAAGGCCAATGAACGCGAGCAGATGAAGGCCGCCCGCTTCGCCTCCATCGGCGTATCGGTGCTGTCGATCGCTCTGGCGCTCCTCGCCTCGAAGCTCAATGTCGCCTTCCTGGTCGGCCTTGCCTTCGCTGTCGCGGCCAGCGCGAACCTTCCGGTCATTCTGTTCACGATCTTCTGGCGCCGCTTCAATACGGCGGGGGCGATCAGCGGCATGCTGACCGGACTGCTGTCGGCGATCGCGCTTGTCGCCGTCTCCCCGAGCATCTGGGATCCGGCCGGCAAGGCGATCTTCATCGGCGAGCCGCTCATCACGCTCACGAACCCGGGCATCATCTCGATCCCGCTCGGCTTCATCGGCGCCTGGATCGGTACGATGATGTCGTCCCGCAGTCAGGATGCGGACGCGAAGTTCGATGAGGTGCTGGTCAAAGCCAATACCGGCATTCATATGTAACCGGCCGCGCGGCCGATCCACGCGAAGCAGCCCCGGCGTCTTTGATTGACGCGGGGGCTGTCCTCCGTCCTGTATCCAATATTCGATATCCGTCAATCAACCGGCAATCCGCAGGAACAGCACATTATTTTCCAAATGCACATGCTCGAAGGTCATCGACTCCAGCTCCTCCAGCCGCGCATAGGCGACGCGGTAGGTCGTGCAGGCGCCTTCCGGCGGCGTGAAATCCGAGGTCGCCTCCCGCAGCCGCTTGAGCAGCGCCCCTGCTCCGTCATGCTCGTCCGCCAGTTCCGCTACGACAGCCCGCGCTTCCGCCGCCATCCCTTCCGGGTCGTCCTCATACCGGATGATAAGCGGGAAATGAGACTCTTCTTCCTTGGCGATATGCGCCTCCAGCTCGGCCTTCAGCTGCATGAACGTCTCATGCACCTCGGCCAGATGGGGCTGATCTCCCCCATGCACGTGATATACCCGCGCCACATTCGCCGTGATGGCCGGCAGCTGCTCGCGCAAATACCGGTGATGCTTATTCACGATATATTCAATCAGCGAACGGGAAGACATGAACTGCCAGTCGACGCCCGTTCCCGCTGCAGGAGCCGCTTCGCGAATCCGGTTCAACTCGCCGATAACCTGTTCTGCCGCATATCCCCGTTCCGCGGCCGCTTCGCGTATCGGCCGGTTGCCCCCGCAGCAGAAATCGATTTTCAACCGCTTAAATAAATCGCTCGCCGCCGGATAACGCAGCACGGCATCGCGTACCGTCATCTCCTCCGTAAACATGTGACACCTCTCCCTTCCTCGTCCAGCGCTTCGGTGCGGCTTCATCGCCGCCAAGCTTGCGCCGTAACCCGATCATACGCCCGGCCACGGGACAGGAGAGTGATTGCGATCACCGGAAAATAGACAAATCTACGACAGTGCAGGCGCCTCCTGATAAGAAATGAGGACGCCGCCCTCACCGGCATAGGTTCCGATTACCGGCCCCATATTGACGAACAGCACCTGATCGAACGGATACTTGTCCATCAAATCGCGGAGAAACGCTTTGGCGCGCTCCTCGCAGTTGGAATGAGCGAGCGCAATCCAGTTCTTGTCGACCTGATGCCACGCGTCGCCAACCTTGTCGATCAGCCGCCGCAGCGTCTTCTGGGTGCCGCGGATTTTTTCCAGCACTTCAATCGAGCCTTCTTCGCTTGCCTCCATCAGCAGCTTAATATTCAGCATCGAAGCGACCGTCCCCTTAATCCGGCTCAACCGGCCGCCGCGGATGACATTTTCCAGCGTATCCAAGGTAAAATAAGTCCGTGTATGCTTAATAAAATGAACCATCTTCGCCATCAGGTCCTGCAGCTCTTCCCCCGCCCGGGCCAATTGGGCCGCCCGCACGGCCAGCAATCCAAGCCCCATCGACGCCGTCTTCGTATCCAGCACCTCGATCCGGTTCAGATGCCCTTCTTCCTCATACATCGTCTTGGCCATCAGCGCGTGATTGTAGGTGCTGCTCAACTGAGAGGTCAGCGATAACACGAGAATGTCCTTGTCGGTTCCAAGAGATCGATACATATGATAAAAGTCGGCAGGCGAAGGACTCGCCGTATTCGGCAGGTCGTGCTCCTCCCGCATCCGTTCATAGAAGGACTCCGTATTCATATCGGATGTCAATACGTCTTGCCCGAATCGAACGTACAGCGGAACGACGTGGATGCCGTACTGCTTTACCAGCTCCGGCGTCAGGTCTGAGCTTCCGTCCGTGATGATGTGAATGGTCATGTCAGTCTCCTGTCTCATAGTGAAATGTGATTGTTGATCTTAATCCGCGTTCAAATCGTCGGGTTTTAGCACCGAGAAGGTTGCGAGAACCTGAAGTCTATGCTTCCGAAGCGAGTTTTGCTTCGCAAAACTTGTAAGGAAGAGCGCAGTGTAGGCGAAACCTGCATGAGCACTTAAAATGTTTCCGCAGGAAACATACATCGGAAGCATACGCTCTCCAAGGGTGAACGCAAGATTCGACGTCGAGTACCCTTTCCGTTCTGCTTCGTGATCAAAAGACGACGATTTGAACAACCTCTTAAATTTACCCCTGTCATTCCGCTTAATTATAAGGGCTCCAGGAAAGGTTGACAACGGTAAAAAGGGGGGCGCCGTCCCGCAGCGCCCCCCTTCGACATAAAAAAGCGGGCGCAGAACTCCTTCGGAGCCGCGCCCGCCGTGCCGCCCGGCGAGGGCGTTCGCCCGCAAGCCTACCGCTTGCCCCGCTTCCCGCTCACGCGGTCCGCAAGCCACCATAAGTACGTTGACAACCGATTGATATATTGCAATACGACCTTCGAGGCGATCTCATCACGCATCAAGGTGACGATTCGCCGTTCCGCCCGCCGGCATACGCCGCGGCACACCATCAGCTTGGCAGACAGGGGGCTATCCGGATAGCCGGCTTGAAGCGGCTGCGCCGGAGGATGCTCCTCCATACGCCGTTCCAGCTGTTCGACCGCCTCCGGCGCAAGCCGGTAGGGCCGGAATTCCGGAGAGACGACGGCCAGATCGTGGCTGCAATCGAACAGATATTGCTGGATGTCCGTCAATTCGGCCGCAAGCCCGGCTTCCCCGTCGATCTCCGCCTGGCGGATGGCCGAGCTCATGAAGGTGTTCAACTCGTCGACCGTTCCGTAAGCTTCCACCCGCGCATGATCCTTATCGACCCGCCCGCGAATGACGCTCGTCTTGCCGCCGTCTCCCGTCCTTGTGTAAATACCCAATCATCATTCTCCTTTGCGTGATAAACCGTTAGTCGTTGCTTCATTCATTGCGAAATACGATGCCTTGGGCATGATGCCAATAACGCGCCTCCGGCAGCGCCCGATCTTCCGAACACTGCGGCAAGCGCCGGTTCAACCCTGTCAGGAATCGTCCGAATCGGAATCCGCGGATTCATCCGGCTGTTCACAATCCGCCGGCTCGCTCACCCATGTCTCCGCCCATTGTTGGATGGCTTCCATGACCGGCTGCAGCGCCAGCCCCTTATCGGTCAGCTCGTACTCAATGCGTACCGGCGTCTCCGGATAGACATTGCGCACGACAATGCCGGCTGCCTCCAAATCTTTCATTCGCTCGCTTAGCATCTTGTCGCTCATCGCAGGAATGAGCGCGGAAATATCTTTGAACCGCTTCGGCCCGCTGAGCAAGACCTGAATGAGAAGCCCGTTCCAGCGCTTTCCCAATACACAGAACGCGGATTCAAAACGGGGACACATCCCCAAATGATGGGATTCCATATCATCATCCCTCCTTCATAGCTTACAAAATGTAAGCAAGTTTATTTTACCATAGCGTTTTCAAAAAGAAAATGGGGAAGACTCAAGTCAAGTAACAAAATTTATATTATATTTCAAATATTTTGAAACTTATTTCCTGATGTTAACGAATATAATGAAAGCGGTGAAATGACCATTATACATAGGAGGTGCCCATTGAGCACATTTCGGGAATCACGCCGCGATCGCCACCGGCGGCTGAAGCAGCGCCGCAGGCGGAAATGGACAGCGGCGCTCGCGTTTGCTGCCGCCGCCCTGATGGTCTCCGTTGGCATCCTCCTCCATGCGATGGACGGTCCGCGTCAGGACCGCGGAGAGCAGGCGTCAGCCGCTCCGTACGGCCCCCCGCCAGCGCAGGGCAAGGCTCGCGGGAACGGCGCGATGGGGCCGCTTCCCCCGGTTAACGTCCCCGGAGCCGGCGAGACCGCCATTGACGCCGAAGACGGGCCGATTCGTATCGTATTTGCCGGCGACGCGCTCATGGACTGGTCGGTTAAGGAGACGATTCGGAAGAAAGGTCCGGACTATCCGTTCGTGCATGTGGCCGAGGAGATTCAGGAAGCCGACTTCGCCGTCGTCAACCTGGAGACCGCCGTCACCTTCCATGACCAAAAAGATACGAATCAGCTCTTCAATTTCAAATCCGATCCGATTTCTCTGGAAGGCTTGAAGAATGCCGGCTTCGATCTCGTCTCGATCGCCAACAATCATACGCTCGACTTCATGCAGAAAGGCTTTCTCGATACGCTCGCCAATCTGGAGCATTACGAGCTGCCCTATATGGGAGGCGGCAAAAACCGCGAGGAGGCCTATCGCGCCCATGAAGTGACGCTCAAAGGGAAGCGCATCAAATTCCTCGCCTTCTCCCGCTTCATTCCCCAGACGTACTGGTTCGCCGGGGATGAACGGCCGGGCATCGCGGAGGCGTACAACAAATCGAGCGTGCTGCCCGTCATTCGCCGGGAAAGCCGGGATTGCGATTATTTATTCGTCTATATGCATTGGGGCGTCGAGAAGAATAACAAGCCCGAGCCTTGGCAGCGCACCTATGCCCGCGAGATGATTGACGCCGGGGCCGACGCCATCGTCGGCAGCCATGTGCATGTGCTGCAAGGCTTCGAATGGCACAATGGCAAGCCGATTGCCTATTCGATAGGCAACTTTCTTTTTCCGGATTACGTGAAGGGGAAAAATGCGGATACCGGCCTGCTCACGCTGGCGATCGAGGATGGCGAGATTCGAATGTCCTTCAGTCCGTATCAAATCTACCGGGATCAGATCATCAAAAAGGACGATGCCTATGTGAAGCGGCAATTGAAGTATTTGGAGTCGATCTCTTATGGCGCGGCCATTGGCGCCGACCGGGCGATCAAGGCGGTAAAGGCGAAGCCTCCGGCTTCCGGCAAGCATTAAGCAGTCTTACGGGCTTGCGGAAAAAAGAGCGGAGCATGCGGCGCGGGCGCATGCTCCGCTTTTTGCCGTCGCGGCACGGGCCGGCCCGGCGAAGTCCGGCGGCCTATTAATCGCAGGCCCGCATGCCGTTCTCTTGTCATCGCCATGCTCCATCGTCATGCCCGGCCGCACTCATGCGCAGCTTCCACGGCGATGCACGGCGGAGGGGAATTATGTCTTTTTTATGTCCAATTTGCCATCAAGTAGGTATCTTGCCTCCCTCATCGAAATAAAGTAAGAGCCAGAGGCAAAAAACGGATATATCCCGTCATGCCATTCCCGCCTCCGGAATTGACACTAACCCGCAACCCGATAAGGAGGAGTACCATGGAACAAATACGAATGCTGCAGCCGCTCGATTACGAGCAGGCGGTGGAGTTGTCGGACAAGGTGTTCCGCAACAGCCGGCAAATCTCGATGGAACACGGCTTCCCATACTTGTTCTCGCCCGTGTATGCCCATTCCTACGGCGTATTCCGGGACGATAAGCTTATCGCCCATATGGGGCTCCTGCCTGCCAAGCTGCGCATCGGCACGGCCCGCCTGCCCGTGTTCTCGCTCGGTTCCGTCTGCACCGAGCCGGAAGCCCGGGGCAGCGGAGTCGCGACCGAGCTGCTGCACCGCGTCATGCGCCATGTCGACGATATGGGAGCGGCGCTGCTCTTCATCTCGGGCGGCCGTTCCCTTTACCGCCGGAACCGCTGTTATTCGTTCGGCCGCTTGACAGCGTATACATTGACGGCCGAGGCGAAGCGGGACGCCGCCATGCCGAAGGCGGAAGAAGCGGCGAACGATGCCCGCCTTCGCGAGATCTCCAGCTTCGACTGCTTCGCCTTCCATGATCTGACGCTGCGGCATACGGCTGCCTTCGACATGAGCGTCTGGGATCTGGCCGGCCTGAAGGATGCCGCCGCCTACGCGTCCTGCCGGGAGATGAAGCCGAAGCTGTACGGGCTGGAACGCGGCGGGGCGCTTACGGCGTATGCTTACGTGCTGAAGCCCAAGCCTTCCCAGACCGATCGGCTGCCGATCGTGCTCGAATATGGCGGGACCGACGCTCCGCAGCTCGTGCGTTTGCTGCAGGATATGCCGGCCTATGAGCGGCTGGAGGTGATCGTTCCTTGGCAGGACGAGGCCATGCGCCGCGAGCTGTCCGCCTGGCCGGCCCATGTCCGCCACAATGACGGCACCGTATATGTTCCGTCCATGGCGCGGCTCATCCGTCTGCTTCGGGACTGGTGGCAGTCGACCGGATCGCCTGCCGCCCTCATCGAAGCGGATGATCTCGGGGACGGCCAGGTCCGCCTTCGCTACTCGGACGCGGAAGCAGCCGTATTGTCCGAGGAAGAGACAATACGGCTGCTGTTCGAGCCGGAGGCGGACATTCCGCTCCCGGAATCATGGCCGCGCGATCTCCGCATGACGGTTCCGCTGCCGCCGCTGACCGGCTTATACTATATCTAAATCCGCACCGGCGCCGCTACGTGCCGGAAGATGTCACAATGACGACACCCACCACGCCCGGGCCGTGAACGCCGATCGTGAGATCATTTTCAATATCGGCGCTGCGGCTCGGCCCCGTAATCAGATTCAGCGAGGCTGGCAGGCCGCCTTCCCGGTTCGCCATCCCGTTCACCCGCTCGAATGCCTCGCCCATCCGGGCGACGATCCGCTCGGCCGGCAGTATGGCGAGCAGCATGCCCGGCAGCAGGCTGACCGAGCGGCCTTGGCGCCCGGCGGACCATACCGCCAGCGTGCCGGTGTTGGCGATCGCGGCCGCGGGCGCGACGATGCCGAGCTGGCACCGCTCGGCGGCGCGCAGCAGCGGGCTTCGCGCCTGCCACTTCGCGCCGGCGAGCGCTCCCGCTTCGCCGGGCCCGGACAGGCCCAATTGCTCCAGCTCGGCTTCATTGTCCTGATCATCCGCCCAAGGAACCCCGCTCAAGCCCTGCTCCTGCAGCACTCGCGGCACGCCGTACCCGCGCAGTTCCTCCGTATCCGCATAGAGCACGCGCTCCAGCGGGCCGCGCTGGCGGAAGCGGGCCAGCATCTCCTCGATGCCCGCCGCCGCTTCCTCCCTCGGCACGATGACCGCTTCGCCGGTGAGCGCCGTCCAGTTGCTGACGAACAGCTTCAGGCGCTCATCGGCGTTCAGTCTTGCCATCCGTTCCCGGTATTCTCCCGGCACGCCCCGGTACAGATGGGCCGGCGCCTCCGTCAACGGTCCGGAACGGCCGAGCCGGGACGCAATCGCGGCGAGAAACGCATGACGCTCCATTACGAATCCCTCCCTTGTTCGCGGTCCGCCCGCGCCAACTCCGCCTGCAGCTCATCCCAGCGGTCGCGGAAAGACTGCTTCGGTATCGCCGGGAACGTCCGCGAGGCGGTCCAGCCGCCGAGCGGGCCCGGCCCTTTGCGGATCACCCCGCCCCGCACGAGCGGCTTCTGGCCGTAATAAGCGGCTTTGCCCGCCATCCGGTACCATTTCACCTGGCTGAACACTTTGCCGAACAGCCGGAACCCGAGCCGCTCGGCCTGCGGCGTATAGCCTTCTTTTACTTTGCGGGCGCGCAGATGCACGAGCATGTCATGGAGCGGAATTTTGACCGGGCAGGCTTCATAGCATGCCCCGCATAGCGAAGACGCATAGGCGAGCGTCCCCGCCTCCTTCATATCCTGCTGCAGCAGCGGAGTGAGCACCGCCCCGATCGGCCCGCTGTAGACCGATCCGTACGTATGGCCGCCCACATGCCGGTAGACCGGGCATACATTCAGGCAAGCCGCGCAGCGGATGCAGTGCAGCACCTGCTGGAACTGCGGATCGCCAAGCTGCGCCGAACGCCCGTTGTCGAGAATAATGATGTGCAGCTCCTCCGGGCCGTCCAGATCGCCGCGCTGCCTTGGTCCGGTGATGAACGACGTATAGGTCGTCAGCTTCTGCCCGGTCGCGCTGCGAGCCAGCAGGTTCAGCATCACCTCGACGTCGTCGAAGGTCGGGACGAGCCGCTCCATTCCCATGACGACGACATGCGTCTTCGGCAAGGTCGTCACCATGCGCCCATTGCCTTCGTTCGAGACGATCGTCACCGTGCCGGACTCGGCGATGCCGAAGTTGCAGCCCGAGAGCCCGATATCCGCTTCCAGGAAAAATTGGCGCAGCTTCCGCTTGGCGAACGCGGCCAGCTCCTTCGTCTCCGGCGGAAGCGGCTTGCCGGCCTCCTTCGTGAACAGTTCGGCAATCTGGGACTTGTTCTTATGGATGGCCGGGATGATCAGATGGGACGGCGTCTCCTTCGCCAACTGCAAAATATATTCGCCCAGGTCGGTCTCGATCGCGTCGATGCCCTGTTCGCGCAGCCGCTCGTTCAGATGCATCTCTTCCGACACCATCGATTTGCCCTTCGCCACCAGCTTCGCCTGCTTTTCCTTCGCGATCGCCAGGAAGGCCTGCACCGCTTCGTCGCCCGTCGGGCAGAAATGAACCCGCGCGCCGCGCCGTTCCGCCTGCTCGGCGAACTGGCCCAAATAATAGTCCAAATGCTCGATCGTATGCTGCCGAATCGCCTGGCCGCGGCTGCGCCACGTTTCCCAGTCGCCGAATTCTTCGGCAGCGCTAAAGCGGCCTGTGCGGAGCTTGTTCGTCGTGAACGCCACGGCTTGGCGCAGGAACGCGTCCTGAAGCACCGCCTTCGTCCGCTGCTTCAGGCCGCTGCCGATGCCGCTTTGGGCGGAGGATGTCTCCGTGCTCATGCCCGCTTCACTCCTTCCTCCAGCAGTTGGGCGAGATGCATGACGCGGATCGGCTTGCCGGCCTGGTTGAGCCGGCCGCCGATGTTCATCAGGCAGCCCATATCCGTCCCGATCAGAATATCCGCTTGCGTCGATGCGACATGCTCCGCCTTCTCCGTGACCATCGCGCCGGACATCTCCGGCATCTTCACGGCGAATGTGCCGCCGAAGCCGCAGCAGTCCTCCCGATGCGGCAGATCGACGAGCTTCAGCCCCTTCACATGGCGCAGCAGCGTCATCGGTTCGTCGCCGATGCCGAGCAGCCGCATGCCGTGACAGGACGGATGGTAGGTGGCCGTCCCTTCGTAGGCGGCCCCGATATCGGCGCGTCCCAACACATTGACGATAAATTGGGACAGCTCATAGGTGCGCTTCGCCGCACGCTCCGCCCGGGCCAGCCATTCCGGCTCCTCCCGGAACAAATCCCCGTAATAATGGCAAGCCATGCCGGCACAGGAGCCGGATGGCGTCACAATGTAGTCGCTCTGCTCGAACGCCCGCAGCCACTGCCGCGCGACCTCCCGCGCGTCGTCATGATAACCGCTGTTGAACGCCGGCTGCCCGCAGCACGTCTGGAGCCGGGGGAAATCAACGTCGCAGCCGAGACGGTGCAGCAGCCGGACCGCGCTCTCCGCCACGTCGGGAAAGCAAGTATCCGCCAGACAAGTGACAAATAAAGATACGCGCATCGAAGTCCCTTCTTTCTTCTCGGATCGAATCATCAACTCAATTATCCGCTTCCTAAAAAGCGCTTGAAGGATCTGCCCCTTCAAGCGCCGTCGAATCTACCGTTCGGCCACCATCCGGTTCGTCAAAGCGCCGAGCTTCTCGATTTCAATCGTGACCAAATCGCCGTCCTTCAAGTAGACGCGCTCGGCTTCCGGCAGACCGAACACGACCCCTTCCGGCGTGCCCGTCAAAATGAGATCGCCCGGAAGCAGCGTCATATGACGCGATATATAGCTGATGATCTGCTTGCAGTTGAAGATCATGTCCGCCGTATTCGAATGCTGGCGCGTCTCCCCATTGACGATGCATCGGATATCGAGCCGGTTCGGGTCGCCCACCTCATCCGCCGTCACGAGATACGGCCCGAGCGGACTGAAGCCGTCGCAGGACTTGCCAAGCATCCATTGATGCGTGCGCATCTGCAGATCGCGGGCCGACAGGTCGTTCACGTTGCAGTAGCCGAACACATAGTCCAGCGCTTCCTCCTCCGTTACGTCCTTGGCAGGCTTGCCGATGACGATGACGAGCTCGGCCTCGTAGTCCACCGCTTGACTGACGCGCGGCAGCACGACATCATGGCCGTGGCCGGTCAGTGTATTGTTGAATTTGTTGAACAGTATCGGGACTTCCGGAATCGGAGCATTCGTCTCCTCCGCATGCTTCCGGTAGTTCAGCCCGACACAGATGATCTTTTGCGGGTCGGTGACGCACGGCCCATAGGTCAGCTCCTTCTCGTCGAGCACATCGTCCGCGCCGGCGGCGTACGCCTCGACCTCCCGCAGGACGTCCCTCCCTCCCGAGATGACCTCGCTGATCGTATATTTGCCGCTGATGTCGACGATGCCCCGATCCGTCTTGACGCCCGCGCGCAGCCGCTGATCGTGATCATAGAACGTGATAAATTTCACCGTAATTTCCTCCCTTACTGGATATAATGGGCACTAGACAGGCAGACTTCGGCGGTTCCAGGTCCGCTTCTGCCGCGGATTACGCATTTTTGCCGAAGACGACGCCGCCGTCCACGTACAACGGGGATCCCATAATGAATTTGGCTTCGTCCGAAGCCAGGAACAGCGCCGCTTCCGCCACATCCTCGGGCAGGCCGAGTTCGCCGCTCAGCTGCCGCGTCTTGATGGAAGCAATCGCCTGCTCCGGATCATCATAAGAATTGCGCAGATACTGCTCGACGAACGGAGTGTAGATCGTTCCCGGCAGAAGCGCATTCACCCGAATATTGTACGGGGCGTAATCCACCTGCATCGATTTGGTCAAGGACAATACCGCGCCCTTCGTTGCCGCGTAGGATGCGCGGTTCGCCAGCCCAATCTCGGCGATGCAGGAGGACATGTTGATAATCGCGCCGCTCTGCTGCTCGATCATATACGGAATGACATATTTGCTCGGCAGGAAGACGCCGCGAATATTGATCGCAATGACGCGATCCCATGCCTCGGGTTCGATCTCATGCAGTCTTCCCACGCCGCTGACCCCCGCATTGTTGAACAGAACGTCAATGCGCCCATACTGCCGCATCACCGTGTCGGCCATGGCCTGAGCTTGCTCCGGAACGGTGACGTCCACCTGCACGAACGAAGCGGCTCCACCCTGTTCCGCGATCAGCTGCACGGTCTCCCGGCCTCCATCCGGCTGAATGTCGGCTACGACAACCGTCGCTCCTTCGCTCGCGAAGCGCAGCGCCGAGCTGCGGCCGATGCCGGAGCCCGCGCCTGTAATGATGCATACTTTCCCTTGTAAACGCATGCCGATGACCCCTTCCCTCAATATCCGTTTTCACTTATTTCATTTTCATAAAAGTACATAAAAGTGCATCAACGAAGCGTTCATGATGGAAGCCTTTACAACGATTGCCGGCGCAAGCTGTACATACAAGGGAACAGGCCTGTGACTGCCCGTTCCATCTTCCTGGATTGCAGCTGCAAAGGCCGGCGCAAGACCGGCCTCTTCGCCGCGCCAATCATCCGGATACGATAATCAGATTCGCATACGGGGTCGTGTCCCCCGTCCGGATGACCGCTCTCGACTCCGTGCACAGCTGCTTGAACCGGACATGCGGCAGCACCTTCCAGCGCACTTCCGGCATCAATTCCTTCAGCAGAGCGACCCGCTCCGGACTGAAGGCTTTCATTTCCTCGGTAATGATAATGCAATCGATCACGAATTCGCCGGCGATGGCCCGCAGCGCGTCCGTGACGGCCGGAAGATCATCGGTCAAGGCCAGATCGACCCGCTCCACCCCGAGCGGTACCGGGAAGCCGCGATCGCAGATCGTCAGCATGTCGGTATGACCCGTCTCGGCCAGGATGCGGTTCAGTTGGGGGTGAAGCACCCCGCCTTTTTTCATGACTCCTCCCCCTCCCGGCCGCGGGCTTCCGCCATACGAGCCACTTCCTCGCGTTGATCCAGCGTAATGAGCTCCCGGAACGTCGGACCCGGCCGCTTGAGATACATCTGCTCGATGCCGTCGACCACCGTCACCGCCACCAGCTCCCAGCCGGATTGTCCCAGCTCGTTCAATGCGGCCGCATCATGCTCGATTCGATACTCCCACGTGACGAGACTCATGAGCGGGCCTCCCACTGGATCGCGACGATCCGCGCAGGCGCTCCGCTCGAATCCCGTATTTTGAGCGGCATCGCCATCACATGCCAATCGCCCTCCCGAAGCGCGGGATCATCAAGCTGGAGCCCTTCGGCAACCCACATATCCGCGCCGAGCACGATACGGTGCGTCTCCTCGTTCTCTTCGCCCGTGCCGCCGATGCTGAAATGATCGATGCCGACCGCCTTCACGCCGCAGTCGGCCAAGTAACGGGCGCCCTCATTGGACAGATACGGAGATTCATAGATCCATTCCTTGGTCCAGCCCCGCTTCTCGCCCCAGCCGGTATACAGCAGCACGACCGCGCCGCTGTTCAACTGTTCGGCGTACGGCTCCAAATCCGAACGCCCAATCGGATAACCCTTGCCCCGATCCTGAAGCGGGACGAAGACCATCCGCCCTTGAAAGGCGTCCACCGGGAATTGATCCAGGGTCTTGCTATATTCGCCCAAATGCGCCGGCGCATCCATATGCGTGCCGGTGTGCAGGTTCATCGTCACCTGCTCCAGCTTCCAGCCGTCGCGCGGCCCGACGCAGATATAATCCATTTTGGGCGGTTCGAAATCCGGCAGCACCGGGCACAAATGGTATAGCTCCTGCGAGAGATCCACCATCCGGGTAATGTTCAGCATCCGCCTCACCTACCGTTCCATATGATCGTCCGGCTGCGCCGCCTTCACCGTCAGACCGCCGTCCACCATCAGCAAATGCCCGTTGACCTGCATCGCTTCCTCGGATGCGAGGAAGACGACCGCATCGCCAATCTGGCGCGCGGTGCCGAGCCGCTTCATCGGGTTGGCCTGCTCTTCCTTCTCCCGCATGCCCGGCGCAGCCAGGAATTCCGTGCACATATCGGTATCGACCGTGCTCGGACCGACCGCATTTACGTTGATATTGAATTTGCCGAGCTCGATCGCCATCCCCTTCGTCAGCATATGCGCAGCCGCCTTGGACGACTGGTAATGCGGAATGACCGGACTGGTCACCATCAGGCTGGCCGTCGACAGCACGTTGACGATTTTGCCGAAGCGGTTGTCGATCATATGCTTCGCTGCCCGCTGCGAACACATAAAGATGGATTTCACGTTCGTGTTATAAGTGCGATCCCATGTCTCTTCCGTCACCTGCATGAACGGCTCGAACGGGGCGATGCCCGCATTGTTCACCAGCACGTCGACATGGCCCAGCTTCGCCTCGACTTCGTCGAACATGCGGTTCACTTCCTCCTTGCTGCCGACATCCGCCTGCACGACAATCGCCTTGCGCCCAAGCTGCTCCACCTGCTGCTGCACCTTGACCGCCTTGTCGTAAGAAGCCTCCGACATATAGTTGATCGCGATATCCGCTCCTTCCTCCGCCAGGCGGATGACGATAGCTTCGCCGATGCCGCGGCTGCCTCCTGTCACCAGTGCGATTCGTCCTGTTAAACGACCCATGTTGACACTTCCTTTCTCTTTTTCCCCATGTAAAATAAGTTCCTGCCCGCCATCCGGCACTCCGCCCGCTCAGCCAGCCGCCCGGCTGCTGCCATTCCTTACAGGCTCGGACCGATGCGGTTAATGCTGAACTCCGCGTGGCCAAGCACTTCGGCTGTCGTCAGCTTGCCGCTGCTGACCGCCCGAATCTCGTCCCAGATGCGCTCGCCCGCTTCCTGAAGTGAATACTCCCCTTCGAGCAGGCCGCTGACATCGACGTCCATATTGTCGGCCATCCGTTCCGCGCACACGCGGTTGCCGGTAATCTTGATAACCGGAATAACGGCCGACCCGGTCGGCGTGCCGCGTCCCGTCGTGAAGCAGACCAGATGCACGCCGCCCGCGGCCATGCCGGACACGCACTCGATATCGTTGCCGGGAGAATCCATAAAATAAAGCCCGCCGCGCGGCACCTGCTCCGCATACTCGATAATGCCTTCGATCGGGGCGGTGCCGCATTTGCTGATGCAGCCGAGCGATTTCTCCTCGATCGTGCTGAGGCCGCCCGCGATATTGCCCGGGCTCGGATTGCCGCCGCGCATATCCGCTCCCATCCGCTCGACCTCCTTCTCAAAGCGATCGACGATGCGGTACAAATTGTCCGCAATCTCCGGCGTCCGGCACCGTCCGGCCAGCACATGCTCGGCCCCGATGATCTCTGTCGTCTCGCCGATGACAATCGTCCCGCCTTCCCCGATAAGCGCATCCGCCGCTACGCCGAGCGCCGGGTTGGAAGCGAGGCCGCTCGTCGCATCCGAGCCGCCGCATTTGACGCCGACCTTCAACTCGGATAGCGGGATCTCCACCTTCTCCATCGCATCAAGCACAGCCCGCATCTTGCCGGCCAGCTCGACGCCGTGCTGGATCGCCTTGACAGAGCCGCCGACGCTCTGGATGTCGAACACCTCGACCGGCTTCCCGGTCTTGCGGATCTCCTCGCCAAGCTGTACCGGATCCACGACCTCGCAGCCAAGGCTGACGATGATCACGCCGCCGACGTTCGGATTTTTCCCCGTGCCCGCCAGCACCTCGAACGTGCGCTCCTTGTCGGCGCCGATCTGGCTGCAGCCATGCTGATGCGGGATGGCGACCGTGTTCGGGACAAGCTGCTGAATGCGGTTGCATACCTGATTTGCGCAAATGACCGTTGGGATGATTAGCAGATGATTGCGAATGCCTACCTCGCCATTCGGACGCCGGTAGCCTTGGAATGTCATGCTCATTTATCCGATTCCCCTTCCCTAAGTTGACAAGCTGTCAGAATGAGACCCGCTCACTTGGCCGATGCCGCCTGATCGCCCCGTCCACGAATGCCTTCGATATTGTGCACATGCACATGGCTGCCGACGGGAATGCCGCAGATCGCCCGGCCAATCACTTCTCCGTATTTGCGCACATGATCGCCTTCCGCAATCGGAACGATGGCCACCTTATGTCCGAAGGGAATCGCCTGATTCACCGCAATTGCACGAGTCACCCCTCCGACCTCGCAAGTGACCGCTTCACCCGGCTGCAATTCCCGCAGCGCCGTCGCCACATGATCGCGTTCATCCATGACGATAACGCTTACACCTTTTTGCATGACCTTCTCGCCCACGCTTGATCCCTCCTGATTTATCCCGATAAGATGACTTTAACTGGAAATGTTATCGTTAACTCAACAATATCATGCGGTCCCTCTTGATGTCAATGTTCTCTATAGCATAAAATATAATCGGTATAATTCGGTATAATCTATTTTTAACTTATGGTGAAAATGGTATAATTAGGATTCGTAAGGGACGAAAGACTCGATACCGGGTCCGTTTCCTATTCCGCTTCATGACCAAAAGCGGACTTCGTGAGCCGCCTTTTGATTGGAAATAGGACATGCTTCTTCAGTCTCGCTGCGTCAGTGGTTCCCGGCGCAGCAGACGCCCGGCCCGCGAGAGTTCGCTGTCCCGGGTTCAGCCCCGGACGCCGCCTTCCAGCGGCGCTTCATTCGCTGAACGCAGACTGCAGCGATGCCTCCGGCGCCCATTAAATCATAGTAGGAGATAACGCCAATGGCTACCATTTATGATATTGCGAAGAAAGCCAATGTCTCGGCGATGACCGTATCCCGAGTCATCAACAATACCGGAAGAGTGAGCGAAAAGACCCGCGATAAGGTCAAGCAGGTGATGGAGGAAATGCGGTACATCCCGAACTCGGTCGCCCGCTGCCTGGTCACGCAAGAGAGCAAAATCGTGTCGCTTCTCATTACGGATATTACGAATCCGTTCTTCACGACGATGGCGCGGGGCGCCGAGGATGCCGCCATGCGGCATGGCTATCGGCTCATGTTCGGAAATAGCGACGAAAGCTTCTCGAAGGAAAAGGATTACGTGGAAATGATTCTGTCGATGCGCGTGGATGGCGTGCTGTTCGCGCCGAGCGGGGATCAATCCAAGGAGCATCTGGAGTGGCTGCAGCGCCAAAATGTGCCCTTCGTGCTGCTGGACCGCGAGGTTCCCGGGATCGACTGCGACGCCGTGCTCGGCGACAGCCGCGACGGAGCGAAGCGGATGGTGGCGGAAATGATCCGGTACGGACACCGCCGGATCGCTCTTGTGAACGGCGCCCAGGACGTATCGACCGCCCGCGAGCGGCAAGCCGGCTATATCGAGGCCATGCAGGAAGCCGGCATCGAATTCGACGAGTCGCTCGTCATGCAGACGAGCTATTCACGCGAGCAGGACTTGTCCGTCGCCGAGTGGATGGAGCTCGCTCCGGAAGCGCGGCCGACGGCCATCTTCGCGGCAAATAATATGCTGGCCCTCTCCGTGCTGAAATCCGTCCGCGGCCTGGGCCTGCGCGTGCCGGAGGATCTGTCGATTGCCTGCTTCGACGACTTCGGATGGGTGGAGGAAGCGAACCCGTTCTTCTCCGTCGCCTCCCAACCGGCTTACGAATTCGGAGAACAAGGCATGCAGCTGCTGCTGGACCGGATTAAAAACCGGGAAGAAAAACCGCGCCAGATCGTGCTCCCTTGCGACATATTGATGCGGCAATCCGTCGGGAAAATATAAGCTTTATCGCAAATGCATTTCCACCAGGACATTGGGCAACGCTCAGCAACGCCCTTGAACCGCTATAGCCAAATGTCTATCGCTATAATTGTTATACACCCGGAAGGGACGGCCTCTGTCCCTTCCTTTCCTGCATTTTGACGGGGACACACATGGTCCTCTGTCCCGTTTGCCCCCATATACCGCAAAACTACGGCTGCATCTTTTACTCTGGACTAACTGTCGTGCATACTCCCCATGATACGTCGCCATCGTCGCATTGGCACACCTTTCATTGCTTGTTCCCGTATGTGCAGAACCCCCTTAAAGGTAGATAGCCCCCTCTCGCCTTTTGCTCGCTCTCCCGTCCAGTCAGGTGCTTCGGCTCGCCTTTTGCTTGCTCTCCCATCTGGTCAGGTGCCTCGGCTCGCCTTTTGCTCGCTCTCCCGTCCAGTCAGGTTCCTCGACTCGCCTTATGCTCGCTCTCCCGTCCAGTCAGGTTCCTCGACTCGCCTTATGCTCGCTCTCCCGTCCAGTCAGGTTCCTCGACTCGCCTTATGCTCGCTCTCCCGTTCAGTCACGTGCTTTGACTCGCCTTTTGCTCGCTCTCCCATCCAGTCAGGTGCTTCGGCTCGCCTTTTGCTTACTCTCCCATTTAGTCAGGTGCCTCGGCTCTCCTTATGCTCGCTCTCCCGTCCAGTCAGGTGCTTCGACTCGCCTTATGCTTACTCTCCCGTTCAGTCAGGTGCCTCGGCTCTCCTTACGCTCGCTCTCCCGTCCAGTCAGGTGCTTCGACTCGCCTTATGCTTACTCTCCCGTTCAGTCAGGTGCCTCGGCTCTCCTTATGCTCGCTCTCCCGTCCAGTCAGGTGCTTCGACTCGCCTTATGCTTACTCTCCCGTTCAGTCAGATGCCTCGGCTCTCCTTATGCTTACTCTCCCGTCCAGTCAGGTACCTCGACTCGCCTTATGCTTACTCTCCCGTTCAGTCAGATGCCTCGGCTCTCCTTATGCTTACTCTCCCGTTCAGTCAGGTGCTTCGACTCGTCTTATGCTTACTCTCCCGTTCAGTCAGGTGCTTCGACTCGTCTTATGCTTACTCTCCCGTTCAGTCAGGTGCTTCGACTCGTCTTATGCTTACTCTCCCGTTCAGTCAGGTGCTTCGACTCGTCTTATGCTTACTCTCCCATCTAGTCAGGAAGTAGGTGGACTCTCTGCGAGTTATATTTGTCTACCTCTTCAATCTCTTCTCAATTACAGTTCATCATAGTATAAGACTTTCTTCATGCTAACCCCACTTAACCAACATTATTTCAATTTCCCGCCGTCTCGTGGTTATTGATTAAATGGCCGGCGAGTTCCGTCCTGCGTGAAGGGGATAACGCTCATAAGCAAGAAAAAAGATGCTGATTGGACACCGTTCCTGCTCCAAAGGGATATTGGTGATAGGCGTGGTAGAGACGGTTTTATCTCGGGTTCCTGTGCTGCGGGGATATTGTTCATATGCAAGAAAAGATACGGTTCGCCACCGTTCCTGATCGAAAGGGATATTGCTCATAGGCATGGTAGAGACGGATTCCCAGGGAGTTCCTGTGCTACGAGGATATTCTTCTTAAACAAGAAAATAAACGGAGCGACACCTGTCCCGCCCTAAAGGGATAGTGCTCATAAGCGGGGTAGAGACGGATTCCCGGGGAGTTCCTGTGCTGCGGGGATATTGTTCATATGCAAGAAAAGATGCGGATTCGACACCGGTCCTGATCGAAAGGGATAGTGCTCATAGGCATGGTAGAGACGGATTCCCGGGGAGTTCCTGTGCTGCGGGGATATTGTTCTTAAGCAAGAAAAGATGCGGATTCGACACCGGTCCTGCTCCAAAGGGATATTGCTCATAGGCGGGGTAGAGACGGGATCCCCGGGGAGTTCCTGTGCTGCGGGGATATTGTTCTTAAGAAAGAAAAGATGCGGATTCGACACCGGTCCTGCCCTAAAGGGATAGTGCTCATAGGCGTTGTAGAGACGGATTCCCGGGGAGTTCCTGTGCTACGAGGATATTCTTCTTAAACAAGAAAATAAACGGAGCGACACCGCTCCTGCTCCAAAGGGATATTGGTGATAGGCGTGGTAGAGACGGTTTTATCTCGGGTTCCTGTGCTGCGGGGATATTGTTCATATGCAAGAAAAGATGCGGATCGCCTCCGGTCCTGCTCGAAGGGGATATTGCTCATAGGCGTTGGAGAGGATGTTTCTCATATGTGTTGTAAACGATGTTTCTCATATGCGTGAATAGAAGATGTTTTCTCATATGCGTAGAAGGTACAGGCTTATCTCGTTTTCCTGCGCTAGGAATAGTTGTTCATAAGCTGAGAAGGCCCAAGTTCACATCAATGATTTAAGCCGGCAACCTTGGGGGCTCAAAGGAGCTGCTTTTATCGGTGCCGGCTTTCCTGTTGTGTTCCCGTGGTGAAGGCCTTGCGAATCAATCATCGGCCTCCGAACGCTTCCGTTCGTCCGTTTCTCGGGGCTGTCCCGTAGTTTAGAGTTTTTCAAGGAGGCTTTGTCCTCTCCTCGCTTTTTATCGGTTATCCTTTGACGGCGCCCGCAGCCATCCCTTTCATGACCTGCTCCTGGAAAAGGATGTAGATCGCGATCGTCGGCAGCGCGGCCATCCCAAGGGCGGCCATCGTCAGTTTGTAGTCTGTCGAGTAGCCTGTGGCAAAGACGGACAGGCTGAGCGGCAGCGTTTTCAGCCCCGGGCTGTTGATAAAGACGAGCGCGAACGCGAAGTCGTTCCAGAAGCGAAGGAAGCCGAGTATCGCGACGGTGGAGAGCGCCGGGAGCGAAACGGGGAGCATGATCCGCGCGAAGATCCCCATGTAGCCGCAGCCGTCCACCTGCGCCGCTTCTTCCATTTCTTTTGGCATATTGGCCAGATAGGCAGCCACGATGAAAATGGCAATCGGCAGCTCAAATGCGGTATAAGGGAATATGAGCGCCGCATGGGTGTTCAGAATGCCCAGCTTGTTCATCATGATGAAGAGCGGAACAAGCGTGCTGTGAACCGGTATCAGCATGCCGAGCACGAACAAGCCCTGCAGCAGGCTTCGCCCCTTGAACCGGAACCGGGCCAAAATGTAAGCCGCTAACGCCCCGAGGAGCAAGGTGGCCGCCAATGATATCGTCGTGACGAACAACGAGTTCCACATGGAGCGCCCCATCCCCGACACTTCCCATGCCCGAACGAAATTGTCCCACTGCCATGTGGTCGGAAGTCCGAAGGGATGGGCGAAAAACTGCTCGTTCGTCTTGAAGGCGCTGAGATAGAGCCAGATAAGCGGGTACAGCGTGACGAGCGCATAAATGGCCAAGCCGGCGTTCACGAAGAGCCGGAGCGCCCGCGACCCTTCGCGCGAGCCTGCGGCGCGGACCGTCTCCCCTCTCGCAGATGCGGTTATCAATGATGCCATATCGATTCCTCCTTCCTGTCCTGCCCGGATGCTAATGCGCTTCCCGGCGCATCAGCCGCTGCGAACCGGCGACGAGCAGCAAGCTGATGATGACGATGAGGGTAGAGACCGCGCTGCCGTATCCGAAGCGGTAGACGGTGAAGGTGCTGTTATACATGTACGATGCGAGCAGCTCCGTGGCATGAGCCGGACCTCCGTTCGTCATGACATAGATCAGGTCGAACGCCTTCAGGCTGCCGGAGATGCACAGCACGATCGCCACCTTGAGCGTGTCCCAGATCATGGGCAGCGTCAAGGATGCCAGCTTGCGCATTCCCCGCGCTCCGTCCAATTCGGCCGCATCGTCCAGCTCGGACGGGATGCTGTGCAGAGCGGCAAGGAACATGATGAGATACGGTCCGATATAGTTCCAAATGACGGGAATCGCGATCATCCAGATGGCGATGTCCGGTTCCGACAGCCAGGCCCGTTTCCAATCGGCTAATCCTATCGCATCGAGCGCCGCATTCACCAGTCCGGTCTGCGGGTGATAGATATTCGTCCAGATGATCCCGATGACGACCGAGGACAGCACCATCGGCATGAATACCGCCGAGCGGACGAAGCGCTGGAACCAGGTTCCGCGCTTCAGCAGCAGGGCGAGCAGCAATGCGATCGGGACCTGGCCGAAGACGGAAGCTCCTACAATAATCATGTTGTTGCGGAACGAGAGCCAGAACACCGGATCCCGCAGCGCCTCGCTGAAGTTGGCGATGCCGATGAAGCTCATCTCGCCGATGCCTTTCCAGTCAAAAAATCCGTAGTAGGCGGACCAGAATATCGGCACAATGACGAACAAGGCGTAAATGAGAAGCGACGGCGCCAGCCCTGCCGCAATAAATATCCGCTTGCTTGACCCCGCATGAGCGCGCATTCGGCTCAGCCTCCTCTCTTTGATGTTGAAGCCGCCGCCCGCCCCGGCCTGAACGGTCAGGGGCAAGGCGATGCGGCAGCATACGGCATGTCAACGGCCGAGCGATTTCGCCTGAGCCTCTTGAATCTTACGGGCGATCTCCTCCGGATTGCCGCCCATCAGCAATTCCTGCAGCCCGTTATTGACGGCGTCGGCGCCTGCGCTTGTCATGACGGCGTCATAGACCGGCGTACGCTTGACTTCATTTACAAGCCGGTACACTTTGGCGAACAGCGGAGATACGGCGCCCTCATCGAGATCCAGCTTGTAGCTGACCAGTTGATTCGCTTCCAATGTGCGCTTCTGCGCCTCCGGACCGGATAAGGCGTAGATCAGTTCGTAGGCGGCTTCTTTGCGCTTGCCGTCGACCTTGGCGCTCAGACCGAGCCCGACGCCGACGACCCCGGAGGTCGAATTCGGATCGCCCTTGCCATCGGGAACCGAAGGCAGCACCGTCGCGCCCATGCTCTTCAGCGCTTCCGGCGACGCATTGGCCGACAGATTCGTCAAGGCCCAGCCGCCGTCGATCATCATCGCAGCCTGGCCTTGCGCGAACATCATTTCCATCTGCGTGTTGTCGATGCTGTTGAAGCCGATTTGGAACGCTCCTGCCTGCTGCAGCTGTTGCAGCAGCTCCAGCGCTCTCACGAATTCCGGATCCGTGAATTTGGCTCCGTCCTGGTTCGCAGCCTTCAGGAACCATTCCGTTCCGGTCACCCGATCCGCAAGCGAGCTGAGAATGCTCGACTGAGCGAGCCAAGCCGCCTTGTTGCCGAGCGCAATCGCCGTTACCTTGTTCTCATTCAGCGTCTTCACGGCGGCAAGCAGTTCATCCCATGTCTTCGGCACCTGCAGGCCGTAGCGGCTCAATATTTCCTCGTTATAATAAAGGATCGAAGTCGGCGACAATCCCATCGGAGCGCTGTATATGCGGCCGTCGATCGTAAAATCGTCGAAAGATCCCGGCAGGAAGCCGCTCTTCCACTCCGCTTTGCTGTCCAGCAGATCGTCGATCGGCTGAATCAAGCCTCCGCCATGAAATTCCTTTGTCATCATGCCCGGCCACATCAGGAAGACATCCGGCATTTCATTGGCGGCCGCCACCGTCTTCAGGCGCGTTTTGTAGCCATCCGGCGGAATGGCTTGAATATCGAGCGTGATATCCGGGTGCTCCTGCTGGTATGTCTCGATGATCTCGCGCATCGCTTTGGCGCGAAGATCGTCTCCCGTGAAGTTATGCCACAACGAGAGCTTCACCTTCTCCGCCGCGCCCTCATCCTTCAATTCGCCCCCAGGCCGGTTCTGCCCGGCATCCGTGCCTCCTGAACCGCATGCGGAGAGCAGGGAGACAGCCAACAGCACAACGAGCATCGTCATCCATCGTGTACGCATAGAACAACCCCTCCAATTATCTATCATGTCGAGTAATTCAATCGCATTAAGGCCAGCAGAGGAAGTGCGCTTTCGCCCGGACCGCTCTGCGTACGTCCAGTATACGAAAGCGCTTCCTTCTCGAGTGAGGGAAGAAATTAAGCGGCAGGGGGGAATGTTTTCGCCGATTGCGGCGAAGCCCGGCGCTTGGCCGCGCTGGCGGGATCGTTCATTTGTCCGGGTGCTCCCCCGCTCTCCGCTTCTCAATGCGTGGTGATGCTGTCCGAGCCGCCTGCAGCTCCGCCGCTCCGGCTGCTCCGATATTCGGAGGGAGTGCAGCCCATATGCTTTTTGAACAGTTGGGAAAAATACTTCAAATCCTCGTACCCCACCATCCGGGCGATATCCGACACCAGCCCCGATCCGTCCTGCAGCAGGCGGCATGCCCGGGCGATGCGGGCCTGGGTAACGTACTCGATATAGTTCATGCCTGTCTCCTGCTTGAACTTATCGCTCAGATGATTCGGGTGGACGTTCACTACGCTGGCGACATGCTGCAGCGTCAGGCTTCCGTCGGCGGTCTCCCGGATATAGCGCATCGCCCGGGAGACATAAGGGACCGCGTCGTCTGCATACCGGTCCCGGTAAATTTGCATCGCCTCCTGCAGGGCGGCGAAGAGCGAGCCTTCCCATTGCTCCGGCTCGGCAGCCGCGGGGTCGGGGAGCGCATGCGGCTGCCAGCCCCAGCCGTCCCACGCCTCCGCGGCCGGCCGTTTCAGCGGCGCATCGGCCTGCGCGCACCGCTCCAGCCAACGCTCGGCCGCGATCAAGGCGGATTGCCCATAGGAGCGGACGGACTCCGGCGTGGCGTGCGGATGCGCGATCAGCTCCTTCACCCGCTCCCCGATCCAGCGGCGCAATCGCTCCGGCCGGCCCGAGGACAGCGCCTGCAGGAGGCCGTTCTCCTCCTGCGCCGAGCAGATCGACGGACGGCCTTCGCGCGCCGCCGTCTCTTCATAATGAAGCAGGCGGCGGCCGTCCGCGAACCAGCGGAAGCGCCCGGCGCTGCAAGCTTCCCGGCAGGAGCGGCCGATGTCCGCGGCATCCGCGGCGGCTCCGCCGATCCCGGCAAAGAGCCGGCACTTGAGGAGCTGCTCCGTCCGGCGGAGCGCCTCGTCCCAGCCGCACGGCAGACGGCCGGGGACCGAGTCCGACCGGCGAAGCGCCAGCAGCCGCTGCTCGTGCCGGACGACCGGGCCGCCAAGCAGCTCGGCCAGCAGATTGGCGGCCGCGAACAGCAGCAGCCCGTGCCGGGCTTCGCCCCAGCCGTCCGCCTCGATTATGGCCGCCTCATACGAAGCCGCATCGCTTCCGCTTCCCTGCGGGGCGCCGTCGCAGCGGAACAATTCGGCGGCGATACGGCGGCAGTCTTCCGCAGGCAGCGGCTCGGTCAGCAGCTTCAGCACCTGGCGCTCCCGGTGGGACGCCTCCTTCGCCGAATCATGCACCGCCGCGTCCTGCTTCTCCAAGATGCGCGCCTTCGCCCGCAGCGCCGCTTTCACGATGTCGTCGGGGCGGCTCGTTTTCAGCAAATAATCGCATACCCCTTCCCGCAGCGCACGCTGGGCGTAATGAAAATCGTCGTAGCCGGTCAAAATCAGCGTCTCCGTTCGCGGGCTGACCTCGCGGATATAGGCCGCCAGGGCGATCCCGTCGGCGCCGGTCATCCGGATGTCCGTCAGCACGAGATGCGGCTTCTCCGTCCCGATCGCCTCCATCGCCTCCTCGGCGGACGCGCAGGGCGGCAGCACCTCGAAGCCGAGCTCGTTCCACGGAATGACCTGGGCCAGCCCCGTCCGGATGATGACCTCATCGTCAACAATCAATAGTTTCACGGATATCTCCCCTTTGCGCATAATTCATCTGGTGCTTCGATCCGCCGGAATGGAAAAGGAGACCGCGGTCCCTTCCCCTGGCCGGCTCTCCATGTGCAGCTCCGATCCGGTTCCGTAATGGAGAAACAGGCGGCGCTGAACGTTGAACAGGCCGTAACCGCTGCCTCCCGAGCGGGGTGCTTCGGCATTCGCCGCGGCCGGCTCCGGGGCGCTCAGCCGCTCCCTGACCCGCTCCAGCTCTTCCGGGCCGAGACCGCCCCCGTTATCCTGTACCGTGAAGCGGACCCGGCCGCTATCCATCATGACAATCTCGATGAGCAGACGGCCTCCCGATACCGGATATGCCGGAAGCAGCCCATGAGTTATAGCGTTTTCAACGAGCGGCTGCAGCAGCAGCCTCAGCATCGTAAATTGTCTCAGCTCCTCCGGCAAATGAATGCGGTAATCGAAACGGCCGGGATAGCGAACCGATTGAATCTCCAAGTAATTCGCGACATGCTCGGTCTCCTGCTCCAGCGAACAGGTCTCCAGGCCCCGGTTCAGGCTGAAGCGCAGGAAGTCGCCCAGCGCGCCGACGAGGCTGGCAATGCGGCCGTTCCCTTCCATGTAGGCCATCCATTGAACCGATGACAGGGTGTTGTATAAAAAATGGGGGTGGATTTGCGCCTGGAGGGCCAGCAGATCCGCTTCCTTTTTCCGCGCCTCGTTCTCCTTCACCTGCTCCGTCAGGCTTCGGATATTGTCGCTTAACTGGTTGTAGCTGTGCACGAGCATTCCGATCTCGTCGCTGGAGGTGAGCGGCAGCGGACGGAACGGCCGTTCCGGCTCCACGGCGCCGATCGATCGGGCGAGCCGGATAATCGGCTTCGTCACCCGCTTGACGACATAAGCAGCCACGGCGGCAATCACCGCAATGACGATCGCGACCGTCACGGCCGTAAATTGGAGCAGATACCTATTCTGGGCGCTGAATGTCTGATAGGGAATAAGCGCGTATACGCTCCACGGGGCAATCGGCACGGACATCGACACGACAAAGTGGCGATCGCGGCCCTCCCCGATCTCCGAGAAGCGCGCGGCGCCGGGATGCGCCTCTTGCCGGGCAAGGGCTCTCAGCTTCGCGGACCACGGTTCGGCCGCGTCCGGATCGGCGTTGGCGGCGACGATATTGCCTTCCGCGTCCAGCAAGAACAGACTGCCTCCGCCATCCACCGCCGCCTCGCGCAGCCGCTCGGCAAGCGCGTCACCGTCAATGCCGATCGACAGCATGCCGAGTTTGTCGAACGTATTCATATTGCGGATCGGGCGCACCAGCGAGACGGTCCGCTTCTGGCCCAGCGTCGTGTCGCTCAGCGTCGGCGGCGACCACCAGACCGGGTGATCCCGCCAATACGCCTCGTCGGACGGGGCCTGTCCGAACAGATGGGAGGACAGAAGCGTCGTATTGGACAGCTCCGGGTTGCCGTTCAGCGGAATAATGCGGATGTCTGCGATGTAGCTTTTGGAAAAGGCAAGGTTCGTCAAAAAACCGACCATGCGCAAATAATCGTTGGCGCTTGCCCGGTCTTTGGCCAAATATTGCTGGACATCATGCTGTCCGATCAAAAATATCGACATGTTCTCCACGTCCTGAGCGATCGTCTCCAAAATGGCGCTGATCTGACGCAGCGTATTGAGGCTGGCCTGCTTGCTCTTCTCCTCGCTAATCGACCATGCCGTCCGGTAGGAGACGTAGCCGAGCAGCAGCACAGGGATGATGATGAAGGCGATAAGCAGGGTCGATAATTTGCGGTGCAGCGAACGGGTCATCCAGCGCATAACGTTCCCCCTCTCTCGGGTAAGTTCAGCAATAGATGTGGTTCAAAGCTGCAATCAGTGTTTGGATGAATTCCAATGTGAGATATGGAATTGTTGTAAGTTGCACCACACAACAAAAGGAGAGGCAGATGCCCGTTCAGTATATCAACGAATTGATAGATTTTCCAGAACTAAATATCTGTTCCCGATCCCGGAATCATGGGGACGAGCAGTGAAAGACGGCCGGCTTGCGGGGCGCAATAGACATGAAGATCGTCACATAGGGGCGGCTACATCGATTGCTCCAAAAAGCTGCTTGGAGTGTGCCCGATGTATTTCTTAAACACTTGACTAAAATATTTATAATCTTGGAAGCCCACCCGTTCCGCGATTTCATAGATTAAGAGATCCCCTTGCTTCAGCAATTCAATGGCCTTGATCATCCTGTATCGGTTAAGAAAATCATTGAACGTATAGCTTGTTTCCTCTTTAAATTTGGAGTATAGATACACCGTTGAAATCTGAAGGCTGGCGCTAAGATCATTGATAGAGATTTTTTTCGAAAAATTTTGCTTGAATATCCAATAATTCATTGTACAAATGGAGCTCATCAAAGAACCGTCTCTCGTTTTGGCGCTGTAGTTTTAATTGTATTTTGGCGGTGAGCTTGACGATCGCCGCATTTAATTTATCAAAGTCAATCGGCTTTAACAGATATTCGCTTACGGATAGCGATATCGCTTGCCGGGCATATTCTAACTCGCTATATCCGGAAATAATGATTGCTTCATAGTCATGCTCTGCTTTGCTTTGCCTTAACATTTGGATTCCGTCTTGAAAAGGCATTCTCACATCGGTAATGACGATATCAGGCTGCAGCTCCTTGATTTTGGCCAGGCCCTCGATTCCATCGGCAGCTCTTCTCACGACTATAGAATTCAGCTTCGGCCAGTCCACCATATAGATCAGACCGTTTCGAATAATATCCTCATCTTCAACGATTAATACCTTATACATTGTTCACATCTCCTATATAAGGGATTCTCGCTATCACCGGGCACCGTGTTTGCTTTGTATGGAAAGCCCATATGTCGGCCCATATAAAAGCTGCATCACTCTATGGGAGTTGTATAACCCAACATGCTCTGGCATGGCATCCTTATCGTCTAATAATTTTTGTAAATAATCGAGCCTTTCCTTATCCATCCCTTATCCGTTATCCTCTACTACGATTTCAATGTCATTCCTGGCTTTTCGAATCGCAATTCGAATCCATAAATGCTTCGTATGCTCCAGTCCATGCTTGATGCTATTTTCAATGATGGGCTGTACTAATAATTTCGGCAGTTTATATTCCAAAAGATCCGGATCAATATCCACTTCATAATCTAACCTTGTATTAAATCTCATTTTTTGCAGCCGCAAATAGTCTTCCATGTAACCTATATCCGTTTGGAGCGTGACCTCTCCATTGCCGTAATGGATATAATATCTCCCTGAATCCGTGAAAGGGTTACGAATAAGAGAACCATCACTATCAGCTGTAACGATAGGCGCAGAAAGCAGAGGTGATGACTCGATTCACTTGAAAAAGACATCACGAAACAAAGCTTCCCTTGTGCAAAGCTTGAACGGAAACATAGGTTCGCAATCTATTATCCCGACAAGGTCCCGTAAATGCGCTGGAATGTCTGAAACCATGGACTATGTCTTCCGAAGCGGAGCTTCGTTTGTCTGGCATGCTCTACCATTCGAGAGGCCAGCCAGATCAGATTTTCGATGACCGTTTTGACCCGCCTGCGGCTGACTTTGTTTCGAAG
>NZ_LDIG01000044.1 GCF_015845845.1 Paenibacillus dendritiformis | reverse complement strand
GCAGCACGAAGAAGGGATCCTTCGGTGGTTCCATAGTAAGATGACGAACGGCTTGTTGGAAGGCATTAATGGTCTGGTTCAAGCAGCTAAACGTCGGGCCAGAGGCTACAGGAACGTAGAAAACTTGATTGCGATGGTGTATATGACAGCCAATAAGCTTCGTTTGCCGTTGCTCGCGGCGCGCCGAGCATAATATCCCTTTCCGCCTTCTTACCCTGCTTCAGATGTAGAAACAGCGGTCAAGCGCTCTCCTTGACGGCTGTTTCTACATCTGAAAATCTCTTAAAGGCGGAAGGGGTTATGAAACTAATATTCAACACTGTACCCACCCAGTAGAGCGAAGAGCCATGTTGTATGGCCTCATCCTTGATTACTCGCGTTCCCACGGAATCATGCCTTACATTGCTAAATGCATGTATCAACGATACCTGATTGAAAGAAATGATTTCAGCAGATTGAAGGAAACTTACCAAAATGGAAAGCATATTATACATTATGCTGATTTCTTGTCGTCTGAAGAACGGTTGAGCTTGTACTATAAATTAGGAATCCATGCATACACTTTGAGTCACCACAACGAATGCATTGCTTATTGTAAGGAAGTGCTGAAAGCCGGGGGACATTACAAAGCAGATGCGCTTGGTGTCCTTATAGATGCGTATTTTAGCATAGGGGCATATACAGAATCAGAGTTGTATCTGCTACAATATAAAAATTTTTCTTATCCGAATACAAAAGAAAATGTTGCTCTTATGGATGCGTTTTATGCTGCTAAAAGAGGAAATGAGGGCCAAGCAATCGAACAGCTTGAATTATTTCTAAAAACGTGCAGTAATGCTTCCATTATCCCGGCAACTAAGCAACTTCTGCAATTGTACTTCCAGCAGAACAACCTCGAAGGCGCTAAAGTTCTTTTGGAGAACGAAGAGGCGACTGCTTCTCTCGTTGATGAGGATAATCCTTTAGTTTGTGCTACTTATGCTGATTATCTTCGAGTCAAGGGAGAATATTATTTGGCTGCGGGTGACATAGACAAAAGTATTACGAGTATGGTAGAATCTGCCTTGTGGTACTCCAAAGTTGACGATGCAGCTAAAGAAAAAGAATGTCTTAACACGGTGATGCATATCCATTTAACGCACAACGTTTCGCCGCAGTCTACACTAGAAAAATTAAGCGACTACTACCAACGAAGCGTTAAAGAATTGGAGGGATTAGCGTGAAAAACAAAATGAAAAAACTAATCTGCAATGTCCTTCTTAGCACAGCTATGATAGTAACAACAGTAGCAATGTTTACTGGCGGTTCAGGAAGTGTCCATCCTTGGTAAAGCACCTTAACGGTGCTTTTTTTAATGCACGGTATCCAAACATCTATTCATATATACACAAAAGCCGTGTTTTGTACTATAGTCTTTATCAGGAATTTTGACCTTGACTGACCTTGACCTTATGCGGAATACCCTCCTCTTTTAAAAGAGGGTATTTTTTTCTAAGGTGTCGGAGAGTCCGTCCTTGCTATAAACGAAATTAGGTTTAATGTAACATAAATTAGAAACACTATTACAACCGTCCAAACAATCTTTTTCTTTTTTGATTCCTTTTTGTCTTTATCGTCCATATGAACACCTCCTATAATCACTATATAAAACAACGAGCGACTTTATGAATAATCGCTCGTTGTTTTATATTAGAATCTCATGAATTTATACAATTCCTTCGTTATTATTTTTCCGATGCCTTCAAAGATAATGTAATAGGATAAATCCCCATAAATATTAGCATGGCCGCCAGTCTTATTATCATTCACTACAGCATGAGACTTTTTATCATTATGTTCCCATGATTGTCCCGGATGCACTCCGTACAAACCACTATCCGTTTTAGGCGTACCGACAATTTTATCATCCTTGTTGTATTCAGCAATAACATAGGCTTTCATCCAAGAGACTTTTTGGTCATTCCATGTTGTTTCATGGATAACCGTCCTGGTCTCTGAAAATGTTTGAACAGGGTTTGTTTTTTGAGTTTCAACAAACGTGGCGTTTTGTGGAGCAGTCAAGTCATTGAAGTAGTTTAACAGCGCCGCATACTCATCGAGTGAGTTTACAATGATAGCCCCGTTGTTCGGTGAGTGCAATTTGTTTACTTCTTGCGTTGGCGCGGCTGCCGAGAAGCCAGTTGCTCGATCCACTTCCACAGCAGAGTTGAATTTACCTGCATATTTCGTGAAATACTCAGAAGGCACGATATCACGTACAGACACCTGCTGTTGTGATAAAGAGATTGACCCCTTAGCTGGAGTCGCTGCCGCTTCTGCCCCCGCAGAGAGCGCAAATACGTTGAACATCATAGCACAAGCAAGAACAATTTTCCAAGTACGATTTTGTTTCATCTTTGAAACTCCTTTCGTTATTTGAATTGTTAATCTTGTCTCAACCTGATGCCTCCAATATTGTAACATAATTCCTTGGATTTAACGACACAATAGTGCTATAATCTGTTTTTTTGAATTGGACTTAAGAGAGGGGGTGACGCTCATGGAGGTTAAGTTTCCATCATTTCCTGTAATAGGAATCGTTAGTTTTTCCTGAATCCGTGAAAGGGTTACGAATAAGAGAACCATCACTATCAGCTGTAACGATAGGCGCAGAAAGCAGAGGTGATGACTCGATTCACTTGAAAAAGACATCACGAAACAAAGCTTCCCTTGTGCAAAGCTTGAACGGAAACATAGGTTCGCAATCTATTATCCCGACAAGGTCCCGTAAATGCGCTGGAATGTCTGAAACCATGGACTATGTCTTCCGAAGCGGAGCTTCGTTTGTCTGGCATGCTCTACCATTCGAGAGGCCAGCCAGATCAGATTTTCGATGACCGTTTTGACCCGCCTGCGGCTGACTTTGTTTCGAAG
>NZ_LDIG01000043.1 GCF_015845845.1 Paenibacillus dendritiformis | reverse complement strand
GATTGAGCCCCTACCCCTCACAGATCCGTACGTGCGCAATTAACGCATACGGCTCTTCACATCAATCATTTACAACGTATGGTTTTTTTTCTTAGCCGTAGATATTGACATAGATGCGCGGCTTCGGCAGATTCCAGCGTTTGACGAGGTCATAGAATTTCTCTTTGCTGTAACTCTGCCGTTGGCTTCTACGGTTTAGCCATTTGAACATGGATTTCTGTACCAAGTATGCGTACGTTCTTATGCTCTTGAAGTTATCCGTTATTCCGTAGTAGCGGAAATGGCCTATTAATTTCGCACGAATCTTTGGTATAGTTAAGGTTAGTTCCTTATGTCTCGCTTGTTTCATCCATGCGTCAAACGCTTTTATTTTCTGCCTGAATTTCTTCTTGCTCGTTTTGCGTTTGACTCGAAAGCCCCCCGTTCGACTTTTCCCACAGTAATGGGTAAATCCCAGAAAGTCGAACGTGTCCGGCTTTCCCAGGCCGGCTTTCCTCCTTGCAGCCTCAGCGAAGCGGCCAAATCGTATAATCTTTGTTTTCTCTTCTGCCACTGTTAAATTGAATTTAGCCAAGCGCTTGAGCAGAGCATAATAAAATCGCTCGGCATCGTCTTTGAACTGAAACATGCACACGAAGTCATCTGCGAACCGCACCATTTCCGCTCGGCCCCTCAATTGCTTCTTCACGGCCGCATCGAACCATAGGTCCAGCACGTAATGCAGGTAAATATTCGCTAACAGCGGGGATACTGCAGAACCTTGAGGGGTTCCTTCTTCACTCGGTTCGAATACCCCGTTTTCCTGTATCCCTGCAATGAGCATTCTTCTCACAAGGCGGTGGATGTTTGGGTCCCCGATTCTTTTATCCAGAAATTTCATCAACCATTCATGGTTCACATGATTGAAGAAACCCGAGATATCCGCATCGACTACATACTCCATTTTCCCTCGTTCCATGTTGTATGTAACCCGTTTTAGCGCATCGTGCATGCTTCGCCCCGGCCGAAATCCGTAGGAATTTTCCAGAAAGTCCTGTTCATATATCGCCTCGAGCAGTCGTTTGAGTGCCATCTGCACCAGTTTGTCCTCGTAAGCGGGTATGCCAAGCGGCCTTCTGCTTTTCTCGTCCTTGGGGATATACGTCCTTCGTGCCGGCAGTGGCCGGTAGCTTTTCTTCTTCAGCCGGTCCACCAGATTCTTTACGTTGGCTTCCAATTCACGCTCGTACATCTCTTTCGTTATGCCATCTACTCCTGTAGCCTTCCCCGGTTTCATCTTCCTGTGGCAAGCTATAAGCGCTTCCTCATTGATGAGGTGTCCTATGGAAGTGAATCTTAGATTCGGGTCTGACTTGGCCATAGTTGCTATTCTTGCTAATTTGGTTTCCATATTGATTCTGCTGCCTCCGTTGTGCAGTATATGTTTCCTTAACAAGATCGATTGTTGTGTCGCCTGCCTTCCCTCTGCCAACATTACATCGGCTTCTTCGGTACTATGCGGCGATCCGACTCCCTGACTGCCGTTTGGCTTTCTTGCGTTTCATCGCTTGGCCGCCATACTCCCAAAGTCGTTCCTAAAGAGTACTTGTCTTCGGAAGAGCGTCAGGGTCTCCCAAGTTGCCGAGTGATTATTGGTATGCATGCCTGGCTCTTCGACCCCGGGGAAGCTCCGTCTAAACTCACCTTTTTTTTCGCTTAGCGGAGTATTGCCTTCCAGCTTTTTGACACTGTCGGCCTTCCCGATTTCTGCATTTCGTGGCTCAATCACTTTCAGGCCTACATCCTATCTGTCTACGCTTAAACGAACCTGTTACCATGTTCGCTCCAAGACTCGTTATTGGTGGCGTGGTTAGTGCCAAGCAGGGTTCACACCTGCTACCTCACTCGACCTATGCTTGGTCGCTCCAAAAGTGCAGCATTTTAAGCTAAGTCAGCGGAACTTTCACGAAATTGCTGCACAGCTACATCAATTTCCTCAAACTGCGACCTATTCAGGCGAAACCAAATGAAATTCCTGCATTTTTGCAGGAGGCGCTGGCCTTCTTTGCGTCCGGCTTATTTCAATATAAACCTCCCGGTCACCGGATTATGGTCACTGTTCTCGAAGTTCAGATCGTGTCCGGTCACAGCGGCGATTTCGACATTCGGAGAGACGAGGAAGCCGTCGATGACCGCGAGGAAGGTAATCCCTGGGCGATACGCGCTGTCCAGCGTGCGGACGGAGGGCGTGCTCGGGTCCACCGCCCATTGGAAACCAGCCGGAGCGAAGGTGTCCGGGAAGGGCTGAAGCCACTGCGGCCATTCCTGCTGCGACGGAAAGCGGCGGTGGTCGGTTCCCGGCAAGGCGTGGTTCCAATCGCCGCCGAAGATGAGGTAGTTGTCCTTCTCCATTTCTTGCTGAATATAGTCTCCCAGAAAATCAAGCTGTTGTTTGCGGATGGTGCCGCCCTTGTCGAAGGCCGATAAGTGCAGGTGAATCAGCACGAGCTCTCTGCCGTTATCGACAGGGAAGCGGCTCTCGATAAATGCGCGATCCAGTTCAAATAGCTGCACCGGCCAGCTCTCTTTGCCCGGCAGATCGAAGCGGGTGTGAGAGGTGCTGTGGAACGTGGATAACGTCAGCAAGCCGCTCTGCACCGCGCCCATCGGATGGGTCAGCGGCACGGGAACCCATCCCGCCTTATAGTTATAGGCGAAGGTGCTGCTGTACTCGGGCAGGCTGTCGCTAATTATCTGAACCTGGTTAATATGATGGCTGCGTGAAGAATGAACATCTACTTCCTGCAGGATATACAGATCGGATCGGTTTTCCTTTAGAAAATCAGCCATGGCGCTCAGGTTCGCTTCCGTTTGTTCCTTGCTGCGGGAGCGGGACATCGTTCCGCCGTCCATGAAGAAGTCCTGTCCTTTGTCGAGGCCGGCGTAGCCGAGATTGAATGTCGTGACGGTGAACGGCTGGCCCTGCTTCAGCGTAGAACTTTTGTTATTGTTGGTCTGCAGTTCTACTTGAGCAGGGGGCTTATAATCAACCGCTGTCATATAGATGAGAAAAATGGCCAGGGCAGCAAAAGGGGTGAGCACGATCCAGGCCAGCCATTTTAACAGTTTTTTGATCATCAGATCGTTTGGTATCTCCTCGTTATCAAAGCTTGCAGCGCAAGGCAAACCAGCTCCGATGTCCCCGGCCTGCCTCAGACCGGGAACGCTTCATGACTGGCTTCTTATAGATTATTACTGATGTTGATCCGGAATGACAAAGGATACGGTTGTTCCCTCATTCGGTTGGCTGACAATAGACAAGCCGCAGCCGTACAATTGAATCAATCTTCGGTTCGTATTGGCGAGTCCGATTCCGCCCTTTCCCTTCAGGGTCGGACTCAACAGATGGGCCACCCTGTCTGGTTCCATGCCATGGCCATTGTCTGTAACTTCAATCCGCGTGAAGCCATCCCGGCGAGTTATCCGAAGCTGAATCGTGCCGCCTTCATTGCGGCTGAGGAGACCGTGCTTGACGGCATTCTCGACAAGCGGCTGAATGGAGAGAGGAGGGAGGAGCACGCCGATATCGGGCTCAATCTCCCGGAGGACAGCGGTCGATTCGCTGAATCTCACGATTCAACAAGGTGAATTTTTTGCGCTGCTGGGAACCAAACGGTATGCTATGCTCTTCCGTTTGCTCATGCTGTCGATGTGGCGAAGTTAGCGTTAAGCGGTGATTATTCGGCCATGATTCCGCACATGTTGCGGGTGGTGGGCTATGCTGCCGTTATTTTTATCGTTGCGGTCATTCTATTCAAGAGAAAAATGAAAGGCTGAACGACCAGAGAGGAGACCAACATTATGACTTCGACGATTGCAGTGGAAAAGGTAAAAAAATCATTAGGCGGACGGGAAATTTTGAAAGGGATCAGCTTCTCCGTCGGACAGGGAGACATCTTCGGCTTCCTCGGGCCGAACGGGGCCGGAAAAAGCACCACCATCCGAACATTGCTTGGGTTATACCATGCCGATTCCGGACGCGCGTCCATCATGGGCGCCGATGCAGGCAGCGATGAAGCAAGACAGAATGTCGGCTTCATGATTGATGGCGATGGCCTGTATGACGGCATGAGCGCCGAAGCCAATATTGCTTACTACCTGCAGTTATATGGGAAGCCCGTTGACAAGGATCGGATTGCAAAAGTGTTGCAATTGGTGGGACTGAGCGGGAGGGCCAAGGACAAGGCTGGCACGTTCTCCAAGGGCATGCGGCAGAAACTGGCTCTAGCCCGGGCGCTTGCCCATGATCCGGCGGTACTGATCCTTGACGAGCCGACTTCGGGGCTTGATCCCTCTGCCCAAATAGAATTCAGAAATATGATGATGGATATTGCGCAGAAGGAAAAGAAAACGGTCCTGCTCAGTTCTCATAATCTGGACGAAGTGCAGCGAATTTGCAACCGGATTGCTTTACTCCATAAGGGTGAAATCAAGCTTTATGGCAAGCTGGATGAGCTGCGCCAGCAGATGGGGAAGGATACGGTCGTTATTCGCACGAGCGACATCGTGTCCGATGCGGTCTTCCAGCGGTTGCAAGGCAATCCCGAGCTTGGGTTGAAGGAGAGAAACGGAAAAAGTTTGATCTTTGTTCCCCATGGAAATTGCAGCGTGCCGGATATCGTTGCCGCCCTTGCGAAAGAAGCCGTAAATATCGAAGAGTTTACAAAAAACGAGACTTCATTGGAAGAAATGTATTCGGCTATCGTAAGGGAGGGACAACAGTCATGACAAAACTGCGCTGGATGATTAGCGCCAACTTGAAGAATCTTCTTCAATCCCCGGCGTTGGTCATTGTTTATTTCGGCACCGCACTGCTTTCTACGATAGTCATCGGCTTGATTGGATATTACTCGGTGATTCAGCCTGCGATTGAATCGGGCTATGCAACGTCGGAGATGCTCAGCTATATGCTTGGAGTCATCGGGTACTGCACGGCTTTTATTGTGACGGGAATTTGCTATAGCACTTTATTTTCTACTCCATTGATGAGGGACAAAATTCACGGGAACATTGAATCCCTCTTGGCAACGCCCACCAGTGTAAAGTTAATCTGGTTCGCCAAAACGATTGCCCTGTTCATTCCGGGATTTGTCATGGGGATTGCGTTTTCCTTTGGACTAATGACGATCATCAACGTATTTTATCTTTCGCCAGAATATGAATTTATGTTCAACCCGTGGATTATGGCGTGCACCTATCTTGTATTGCCTCTCGTCTTTTTCGCCTTAAGTCTGTTGATGAACCTTGTCGGGCTTATCGGCCGAGCGATGGACGGCGGTGTCATCGGCATCATTTTTGTGTCCGGCGTTCCGATCCTGGTGATCAATCTACTGGCCCGTAATATCACAGATGGGCGCTCATGGCCGTTTCTTGTGGTCAATCTGGGATTGGCCGGAGCGCTTCTTGTTGCGACCAGGTTATGTCGAGGCATGCTCCAGACGGAAAGGGTGGTCCTGTCATGCCGAAAATAGGAAGCAGAGCGAATGTCGTGTTCCGCCGGGATTTTTCGGAATATCAAAGCTGGAAGTCGTTCAAGCTCGTCATGATTCTGTTTATTCTCGCCACGATGGCTGTATGCGGAATCATATTGTTGTCCGGCAAGGAGGGGCAGATTCTCCAATTGACGTTGGCCAATACCCTCTTTCTGCTTGCTTTGGTTCCGCCTATCGTGAACATCCCGATTTTTACAACGGCGCCATTGACCAGAGACAAGGAAAACAGAACCATCGCGAATCTGTTGGTCACTCCGCTTCATCCGCGGGAAATTGTACAGGGGAAAAGCCTTGCCGTATTTTTGCCCGGTTACCTTATTTCCTTTCTTTCGCCTCTCTTTGTGGCGCTGGTGGTCAATGTGGCACGCATCGTTCCGGCGGGAGGTTCCTTTTACTTGCCTCCGCCTCTCTTGTTGGCTATTTTTGTGATAACGCCGGTATTTTGTTATAGCTTAACGACGCTCACGATTCAGCTATCCATGATTACCTCTCCCGAGCTGGCGATATTGCCATCGTATTTGCTTGGCTTTGCCTTGCTGCTTGGTCTTCCGATCGGCTCTGGAATGGGGATCATCGATCTTGCGTCATGGCCATTCCTCTTTCTCTATGCAGGAGCGGCGATTCTTATGCGGGTCTTGGTCTGGAGCTTTTCATTTCTGCTTACGAAAGAGCGGATTATCCTCTCGAATTGAAAGTATCAAGGAAAAATGCTGCCTCTCGGCCATTTTGCAAGCGGCAGCATGCTTCCCGGCGCTAATTTATAGCAGCTCCAAAGGCAAAAACGCATATTCGCCGTTTTTTATTATCTCGCCTTTACGAACGGGGATGGGTTGTCTGAAAATAGGCCCGTCAATGACGGTTGTATGGAACTCGCCGCCTTCTCCGCAAGGATCGATGCCGCGGGCGAGAAGTTCCTCCACATACTCGTGAGTTAGCACTCGGCCCAAGTCGTCCTCCCGCATGCCTAACGACAAATTCACGGTCACCAGCATCGTGACGAAGCCGAGATCGATGAACTGCCGGACCGCCTCCCGATGATCCATCTCCCAGAGGGGCATCCCCAGCTTCAGGCCCGCATTTTGCGTTACTCTGTCATGCCAGCAGCCATGCGCGGGCACATCCAGGTCGCCGGTGACCAACACTTCTGCGCCATCGCTTTTTGCTGTGGCCAGCATGCTCATAAAGTTCTTCTCATAATCCGACCAACTCGTGGCAGCCGTATATACAGGCAACCCGATAGCGTCCGCCTGGGCCTGAATCAGCTCCGGCGGCATGCCGTGGGAGCGGGAGCGCTGTCCTTCTTCCTCCAGCATGACGATCAGGCCAACGGCTTCTCCAACCTGCATCGCTTTATATAGCGCCAACGTGCTGTCTTTCCCCCCGCTGAAGGAAGCGACAAATTTCTGCCCCCGGGCGCCGTTTTTCCAATCTGCTGTCTCAGTCATGTCTGTCTTCACCTCTGCTGTCTATAATCAGGATTATCTGTTCCCTAGTTCCAGGTGCGGGATGAGCTGTTCCTCTTTCATTATAAGCGATTGCGCGGCATTCAGTAGCAGGATCGCGGCGAAAGCCCTCCGGCAAGAGGGCTTCGTATAGCCGGCTATTTCGAGATAGCCCGGTGCGGCTTGCTGTAATGGCTGACTCCGCCGCCGCCCACCAACACTTTTCCGCCTTTGTTAAAAATCAGGAGCTTACGGGAACCATCGGACAGCAGCACGTCGATCTTGGCGTTATTCGATTTGCAATGTAGATGACGTATCCGATTCTTCATCGTTCATGCAAGAAGTAGTCGGCCTTGAGTGGTCTAACCCGATTCCATGTTCGGCACGCCTGCTTCTTGCAGTTCGATTTGCCGAAAAAACTGTAAAAGTGCAGTATTTCCTTATGATGCTTATTCTGTTACAGGCATTCCTGCAAAACTGCAGGAATTTCAGCCATCTCAATAGATTGAACCCCCAAAATAACCAAAATTGATGCACTTTTGCAGCAATCTCATCGACTGGCGGTTCAAATAGAAAAAAATCCTGCTTCTATGCACTAGCGTTGCATCGAGCGGTTAGTTCATAATTCATACCTGAATCCGTGAAAGGGTTACGAATAAGAGAACCATCACTATCAGCTGTAACGATAGGCGCAGAAAGCAGAGGTGATGACTCGATTCACTTGAAAAAGACATCACGAAACAAAGCTTCCCTTGTGCAAAGCTTGAACGGAAACATAGGTTCGCAATCTATTATCCCGACAAGGTCCCGTAAATGCGCTGGAATGTCTGAAACCATGGACTATGTCTTCCGAAGCGGAGCTTCGTTTGTCTGGCATGCTCTACCATTCGAGAGGCCAGCCAGATCAGATTTTCGATGACCGTTTTGACCCGCCTGCGGCTGACTTTGTTTCGAAG
>NZ_LDIG01000042.1 GCF_015845845.1 Paenibacillus dendritiformis | reverse complement strand
AAAAAAGCCGCACACCCGGTAAAATGTTTGTACGCCTACAAACTCAACCGAAGAAAGGTGGCGACTCCATGAAAAAGTCTACCACGATCCTGTCCATCCTTCAATCCGTTTTGCCTGCAGAAGAAATCGATTCTGCAATCGAACTCGCCGGCTATAAAGACAAGGCCCGCAAGTTTACCGTCCATCATTTGCTACAATATTGGGCGATGGCTGCCTCTGAACAATGGGATAGCTACCGTTCAGGTGTGGTTCATGCAGCAGCCAGCGGCTTGCTTCCTGTCCATTATTCCAGTTTTTCCGGAAAGGCAGCTGAGGTTCCCTTTGCTGTATTCAAGGAGCTCCTACACCGGCTCATCCAAACCTGTAATCGTCAAACGACCCGAAAGCTGGCCTTTCCTAAAGAATTGCTTTTGATTGACTCGACGACCGTAACGGTAGGAAAAACTCGCTTGCCCTGGGCCCCTTACCATGGTGAGCGTTCGGGCATTAAGCTACATGTTTCTTTGCAAGCCCAATGCGACTCCCCTCTAAACGTGGTCGAAACGGTTGGTTCGAAACATGATGGTCCGCTCTGTGAAAGCTTAACCCATTTGGATTACATTATGGTTATGGACCGGGCTTACGGGAAGCTCGAACGATTAGATCGTTTCAAAGAAGAAGGTCAATCCTTTGTCGTTCGACTGCGTGATAACGTTCATCTTGAAAAACCACGTGCTCTACGCCGGCAAAAAGAGCCTAACAGCCCGGTCATCCGGGACATTACGTGCCAACTTGGAACAGAGCAATGTCGATCCAAGAAGCGGCATCGCGTCGTTACCTTCCAAGATTTCGATGGCCGAGAACTCCGCGTCGTTACCGATCTCATGCAAGTGACCCCAGAAGAAATCGCACAGATGTATAAAGCCCGGTGGCAAATCGAGGTTTTCTTTCGCTGGATCAAGCAGCACTTGAATATCCCTACTTTGTTCGGGACAACTGAAAATGCCGTGTACGGGCAGCTGTTTGTAGCTCTCATCGTTTACGTGTTACTCAAATGGTTATTTGATACCACTCAAGGGGTCGTATCTAGGCATCAAAAGCTGTCCTTTATTCACTTTGCACGTCTATTTAGGCTAAATTCCCTTCCTCCCGAATGGCTCGTTAAGATGCAGAGGATAAGAGAAAAATTCAGCCCTGCCGGGCTTGTTTGAGTTACACAATTTGGTTAATCAACATGTCTGGAGTTAAAAACAAATAAAGGTTGAAATCATTCTTAATGTTCCTTATGATAGATATTGAAGAAAATTTTGGGATGTATGCTTTGTGAAAAAAATCCAAAGATTTTCTATGTTTGCTGTTTGGGTTCTAATGTGCGTAGGTAAGAGTGTCAAGGCATGGATAGATTATACTTGGACGGGAAGTTCAAGCATTTTAATAAGCCAATTAGTCAAAGCGCATAATGATGAGAATTGGACCTTATTGAATGGGTGGACTGCTTCTGGTTTATTTGCCATGAATGCTCAGATAGGTTCTAAAAACGGCATGTATTTAGAATCTAGCAGCTCCAACCTCAAAAGTAAGGAAAATATGAACCATAAGGATGGTTCTGGATTGTCGAAATATATTGAAGAAAAAAAGTTTATAGAGGCTGCAATTGATTCAGGAGAATTAAAGCCAGTAAATCCTAATGTTGTTGTTAGAGATAAAGATGAGAATATCATTTGGACAGGTAAGGCAGATGAATGGACTAGCGCCTGGTCAGATGTCTATAAACAAATTAATTTAAAGAAATAATTAACAGTTTTGCACGCCATTTCTCCAACTATGGAGAGGAGTGAATTGAGATGCGGACCGTTGCGGTACGATTTGGAGCCGGTATTGCCATCCTGTTGTTATTATGGGCGATGGAGCGGGCTTTTGTGAATATGAACCGCCACATCATTGAACTTTCGTCGGTAGCCGCTATCGATCGTCTGCAAGTCGTCATTTGCAGCGTCATCATCGGCATATTGCTTGAGGGAGATAAAATTGTGAAGCTGGCAAGAAGGAAGGCGGCAGGATTCCAAACTTTTTACGCGATTCTTCTATTGCTCTCGTTATTTATCTCCCTATGCCCCGTGTTCTCGGTGGAGGGGGCGGCATTTCTGCCTCTGGGATTATATCGCATCCACATCAGCGTCTTGTTCGGCTTATTGAGCGGAATCTCTCTGGTTCGAATGTGGGGGCGGACTAAGCCATAGTAAGAAGGGAAGAAGAGAAAGGACATCGCGTCTTTTCTCTTCTTTATTTTTCACATTCGAGAATTCGTTGGAGTCGGGAACGCCCTAAACCTCTCAATCCATCCCAACCGTTCTCTCCCCCTGTACGGCGTGCTCCCATCTTCGCCGCTTCGCAGTGCCGAACAGCCGCTTGCTCCATCGCGAGAGCAGGGCCAGCGTCTTGGCATCGACGAACCGCTCGAAGAGATGGGCCACGGCAAATATCACCGGCAGCGTACTCAGCATCGTCAGCAGGACGCTCATCCCATAAGGCAGCACGGAATGGAGCTGCAAGAAGATATAGCTGCCGAGGGAACATATAATAGTAAAATGCACGAGATACAGCGAGAACGATATTTTGCCCAAATAGGCGAACAGCTTGCGGTTGAACAGGGTCTGCATCCGGCTGGAGTTCAATAGGGCTGTCAGGATCAGGAATGATCCGATGACATGGTAGAACTCGAAGAAGGAGAATCCGGGCGCTTCCCATACGAGGGTGGAATACACGGTTCCCTGCGGACTCCAATAAGGGTAAGAGCCCAGGTATATGCCGGCGATGACCAATATCACATGGATCCAGGGCCGGTTGATGGCGGCCAGCCAGTTCCGGTCGCTATGCTTGAGATCGCTCAGCAGCATGCCCAGCACAAATCCCAAATAGTAAGAGTCGATCCAGAACCAGATCAGGAGCGCATAGACGGCGAACCGAAGCTTGCGCTTACCGAGCAGCAGCAGGAACGCGAAGATCAAAAAGGACCCGAACAGTTCGTACGTCATCGTCCAGAGCACGGGATTGTATTGCGAGCCATAAGTGAAGAAGGTATGGAACAGGCTCTCTGTCAGCATCGTCCATACGCCGGTATCGGCCGCGAACGGATCGGGCATGGAGGAGAGGGTAATCCCTTGAATGTCGTCATAGAACCCGAATCCGCCGATGATTGCCAGATAAGCCAAGACAACGGACAGAAAAGCGGGCACGGCCAAGCGGAAGTATCTTCGAGCTGCGGAGGAGTAGAGAGGCAGGCGGTCTTTGGTCTGAAAATAACGATAGCTCAGCACGTAACCGCTTAGCACGAAGAACAGGCATACAGAAAAGTTACCGTTAAACAGCAGATTGATCGGGGTCTGCGCGGCGGCAGCCTCGAAGGCAAAATGCGCAATCTCCGGTCTGCCTTCAAAGACAGACGGAAGAAACACCTGAAAGAAGTGGCATATCACCACGATGCAAGCGGCCAATCCTCTTACGCCGTCCAAGTATACGATTTTGGGCTTCATGGGCATCCCCACTCCTCCATATCGACGTTCCTCTCTTCACTTTCATTGTAATCTCTTTTTGGAGCGAGATGTTTAAATTTTTGCATACGATCATAGGAAAACGGTTACAAGGAAGAGAAGTATTCGAATGGCCGAGCACATATAGCGGAATATGAAGGAGTGAATATCAATGGCGCTTCAATGGAACATAGCAGATATTGATGAATTGACTCGTTCCGGCATTATTTATTTTAATTCCAAGATGGAAATGTTGGAGGACTTGCCCTGCAAAATGTACCGATTGACGGCCCAACCGAGCTTAATGACCCACTGCCACGACTATTTTCAGATCTGGTATGTCGCCAAAGGAGCCTTCCATCATACGGTGAGCGGCGAGCGGTTCGCGATTGCGGCGGGAGACATTTTTGTCGTCTCTCCGTTCACATTGCATAGCGTGGAGATTCCTTCGGGGCAGGAGCTTGAAATCTACGGCTGTGAATTTATGCCCTCCTTTATTAACGAACGGTTGGAAGAGAAGCCGGTGGATCATGCTTTTTTTGATGTCGCCTATGTAGAGTATTTTTTGCGAAGGGAGACAAGCATCCAGTCCAAAATAACGCTGGAGAACGTGATCGAGGTCAGGGTTCGAAATCTGATGAGGGAGATGCTGGCGGAGTACGAGAGGCGATCTCCCTTTTTTCAGATCCTGTTGAAGGCGAACCTGCTGCTGCTGCTGTCCATTCTGGTCCGGCAGGTGAACCGGGAGCTGGTCGATGCGGGATTTGAGAAATCAGAAAAATATAAAAATATTATGACCGGGGTGATTGAGTACATCCATACGAACTATCATGAAAATTTGAAGCTCGACACGCTATGCTCGATCGCGAATCTGTCGCGGTCGACCTTTTGCGGGCTGTTCAAGGAATGGACAGGCAAGACGTTCAACCGCTACGTCACCGATCTTCGCATCTTTCACGCCATCGGCATGCTGATGCGGCCGGAGCTGTCCGTTACGGATGTGTGCTATTCTACGGGCTTTAACGAGCTGTCCTATTTTTGCAGAATCTTCAAAAAATATACAGGCATCTCCCCTGCCTATTTCCGCAAGCAAGCATTGCAGTCAAATCATGACAATCATACGATAATCCCACTTATACAGACAAAAGTGAAATGAAATAAAGCGTTTACATGATACCATATGGGTACTTGTTAGCCTAACAGGGTCGCAGACGGTTGTTCGATTCACCATTACGGGGGGATGAAGTATGAGAAGAAAATCGTTGATGTGGTGTCTTGCTCTCGTTCTTATGATCTCGATTGTATCCGGATGCTCTGGCGGCAATTCCCAAAATGCGGACGGCAGCTCCCAGATTAAGGGGGGCGAAGCCGGCGGGACAGACAACGGTTCTTCCGCGGACGCGGTAGAGATCAGCTTCTGGTACGGATGGACCGGGCCGGAGGGCGAAGCGATTGAGAAGCTGATTGCCAAGTGGAATGAGGCCAATCCCGGCATCCAGGTGAAGGGGCTGTCTCAGAGCGATTATCAGAAGCAGCTAACGGCGATTACCGGCGGCAATCCTCCGGATATCGCCTCGCAATTCGGCCAGAACGTAGTGCCTTGGGGGCTGCGGGGCGCGATGATGCCGCTGGATGATTATATTGCCCAGGATGGTGTCGATCTGCAAGATTTCGTTCCGGCGGCATTGAGCACGTCGCAGTATGAGGGCAAGACTTACGCCATCCCGATTGCGATGCACGTGTCGATGCTGTTCTATAACAAAGATATATTGGCCGAGGCTGGCTTCGACGGTCCTCCGGCTACGATCGGCGAGCTGAAGCAATATATCAAGGCGCTGAGCATCGTGGAGGACGGAGGACGCCTTCAGCGTCTCGGACTATGGCCGGGAATGGATGCGTACACCTTCGCCTATGCGTACAGCGGTTCGTTCTACGATGCCGAAGCGAAGCAGGTGACGCCGGATCATCCGGGCGTGAAAGCGGCCATTGAGCTATCCAAGAGCATCTGGGATCAATACGGGTCCGACAATCTGGATCGGTTCTCTTCGGGTCTTGGACAATATATGTCCGCGCAGAATCCCTTCTTCTCCGGCAAATATGCCATGACAATCGACGGCGAATGGCTGCCGACCTTCATTAAGCAATTCGCGCCGAATCTGAATTACGGCATTGCGCCGATTCCGTATGATGAGAACAATCCGGACATGAAGAATCCGGGGAATGTAGCGACGAGCGTGTTCTATATTCCGAAGGGCGCGAAGCATCCGGATGCCTCCTGGAAGTTCTTGAAGTGGATTACCGAGCCGGAGCAAATGGCTGAATTTACGGCTGCGATCGGGAATCTCCCGACGAGAACGTCCGCATTCACGAATCCGATCTATGCCGAGGTGCCGGGATTCAAGGAGTTCCTGGAATACTCATCAAGCGGCAATCTGCAGTCCTTCCCTGCCACTTCCTTCGCGAATGAGTATATGACCGAGTTCGGCGTCCAGTATGACGCGATTCTGCGAGGCAGCATCAGCATGGAGGAAGGCTTGAAGAAGGTCAAGGACAAGATTCAGCCGCTCGTGAAATAGAGTTCGGCCGCATGGCTCCGGTCCGCTGCAGCAATGCCCCGGATCGGAGCCGGCATAAGCCCGGCGAGTAATGCTGACGAAAGGAGAGCCGCGAAGATGAGAGTCTCCACGCCCGCGATGCGACAGGGGAGGAGAGCTGGTTGGTCGAAGAAGGAGCGTCATTATGTCTATCTTGGCCTGGCATTCGCTTCCCCCTGGATTATCGGTTTTCTCGTTTTTACCGTATACCCGTTCTTCGGATCCCTTTATTTCAGTCTGACGGACTACGATCTGTTCAGCCCGCCGAGATGGGTCGGTCTGGACAATTACAAGCAGATCATCGCCGACAGCGGCTTCTACAAGTCGCTGGGCAACACGTTTTTCATGGCGTTTGTTTCCGTACCGATTACGTTAACATGCTCCCTGCTGATCGCGCTGCTGCTGAACACGAAAGTGAAAGGCATCAACTACTACCGGACGATATTTTATTTGCCGTCGGTCATTCCGATCGTCGCCAGCGCGCTGCTGTGGACGTGGATGCTCAACCCGGACTTCGGCCTGATCAATATGACGCTGCGCGCGCTCGGGCTCCCCGATCCCGCCTGGCTGCTCGATCCGCGGTATACGAAGCCGTCGCTGATTCTGATGAGCTTATGGGGCTCCGGGGCAGGCGCCTTGATTTTCCTGGCGGCCCTGCAGGGCGTGCCGAAGCAATATTATGAAGCGGCGCAAGTGGACGGCGCCAACTGGTGGCACCGATTCTGGAGGATCACCGTTCCCGCCCTGTCGCCGATTATTTTGTTCCAGCTCATTATGGGTCTGATTGGCGCATTCCAGATCTTTACGGAGTCTTACATATTGGCCGGGGGCAAGGTGGACGGAGGCAAATCGCTGGGCGGACCAGATCAGTCCTTGCTCTTCTACGCGGTCAATCTGTATCAGGAAGCGTTCGTCTATTTGAAAATGGGCTACGCTTCGGCGCTCGCCTGGATTTTATTCCTGATCGTATTGCTGATTACGTTCGTGCTCTTGAAGACATCGGGCCGCTGGGTCTATTACGGAGGTGATTAAGATGGCCATCCGGTTGCGGAAGCATATTTTGCCCCATGCCGTGCTAATTCTGTTTTCCATCCTCTTTTTGTTTCCGTTTTTGTGGCTGGTGATGACCTCGTTGAAGACGCCGGATGAGATCTTCCAGCTTCCTCCGCGCATTTTGCCGGAGACGTTCCAATGGTCCAACTATAAAGCGGCGTTCGAGGCGATTCCGTTCACCCGTTATATGATGAACACGTTCCTCATCTGCGCCCTGAATATTATCGGGCAATTGTTCTCGGCTCCGTTGGTAGCCTATTCGATATCCCGGATTCCGTGGCGCGGACGGAACATCATTTTCTCGATCGTGGTCGCCACGATGATTCTGCCGGCGCAGGTGCAGATGATTCCGCAGTATATCATTTTTACGAAGCTGGGCTGGGTGAATACGATTCTGCCGCTTACGATCGGAGCGTTCTTCGGGGCGCCGTTCTTCATCTTCCTGCTGCGCCAGTTCCTGATGGGGGTGCCGGCCGAGCTGTCCGAGGCGGCGAAGATTGACGGGGCTTCCGAGCTTCGCATCTACGCGAAGATCATCTTGCCGATTCTGAAGCCTGCCCTGGTCACCGTGGCCTTGTTTTCCTTTGTTTGGTCCTATGTTGATTTTATGGGGCCGCTGATCTATCTGAATGACTCTGCCAAATGGACGATAACGGTCGGGTTGCAGAGCTTCCAGCAGGATCACGGGGCCCAGTGGGAGAAGCTGATGGCGGCTTCCACGATTATGGCGGTGCCGATGATTCTCCTCTATTTCTTCGGCCAGAAATACTTCATGCAATCCGGTTCAGCCTTAACCGGCTTCAAATAATAGGAGGGATGTCGAAATGAGTAAAACAGTAGTAGCCATCATCGGCTGCGGAACGATTGCCAACAGCGCCCACATTCCAGCTTATCTGGCCAATCCGGATGCCGAGATCAAATATTTCTGCGATATTCGCAAGGAGCGGGCGGAGCAAGCGGTCGAGAAATACGGCTGCGGCATCGCGATTGAAGATTATCGCGTTATCCTGGACGATCCGGATGTCGAAGCCGTCTCCATATGCACCCCGAACCATTGCCACGCCTCGATCGCGATCGACTGCATGCGGGCAGGGAAGCATGTGCTGTGTGAGAAGCCGGCAGCCCGCACGTACGAGGAAGCGCTGGAGATGCAGAAGGTGCAGCATGAGACCGGAATGACGCTGAATATCGGCGTCGTGAATCGGTTTAACACGGGAGTAAATATTATTAAGAAGATGATCGAGGACGGAGAGCTGGGCGATCTGTACCACGTGTACGTCAGCTTCCGCGCGCAGCGCTCGATTCCCGGACTGGGGGGCGACTTCACGACCAAGGCTGTCGCCGGCGGGGGCGCGCTGATTGACTGGGGCGTGCATTTTCTCGACATCGTCATGTACTGCGCAGGCGATCCGGAGCCGCAGACGGTGACAGGGCAGACGTATTGCAAGCTGGGCAAAGATATGAAAAATTACTCCTACCTCAACATGTGGGCGGGGCCGCCCAATTATGAGGGAACCTACGATGTCGACGATTTCGTCACCGCGATGATTCGCACGGCGGGACCTTCGATTACGGTCAACGGCGCATGGGCGCAAAATATCGGGGTCGACGAGATGTATATCGACTTCCTGGGCGACAAGGCGGGCATCCGGCTGCAGTACGGCGCCGAGTTCACGATCTACAGCGCCAAGCATGGCGCCCTGCTGGAGAGCACCCCGAAATTCACGAAGACCGATCATTTCCGGAACGAGATCAACAGCTTCCTCGCCTGCGTCAAGTCGGGCGAGCGGCTGCCGTCCCATATCGATACGGTCATCCTGACGGCCAAAATGATTCAGGCCATCTATGATTCTTCGGAGCAAGGGCGAGAGATTTCATTCGCGAAAGAGGGAGCGCGGGCATGAAGAAGATCGGGTTCATCGATTATTATTTGGACGAATGGCATGCCAACAAGTACCCGGACTGGATTCGAGCCGCTTCCGGCGGAACGATGGAAGTCGCATATGCTTACGGGATGAAGGATGCCGAACGCGGGTTGAACAGCGCGGCATGGTGCGAGAAGCATGGGATCGCCTTGCGCCATACGGTGGAAGAGGTGGTGGCGGAGAGCGATTATCTCATCGTGCTGTCGCCCGACAACCCGGAGCATCACGAAGCGCTCGCCCAGCTGCCGCTGGCCTCGGGGAAGCCGACGTACATCGACAAGACCTTCGCCCCGGATCGGGCGGCGGCACTGCGCCTGTTCGAGCGCGCGGCCCTGCACGGCACGCCGATGTACTCCTCGTCGGCCTTGCGGTTCGCGACGGAATACCGCGAAGCCGAGCGATCGGGAATCGAGACGATCTGCACCTGGGGTCCCGGCACGTTCGAGAATTATTCCATTCATCAGATTGAACCAATCGTCTCGATGATGGGAACGGAAGCGAAGCGCGTCATGTTCATTGGGACCGGGATCGCGCCCGCGCTCCTGATCGAATTCAAGGATGGCCGGCAGGCGACGATGCATCACCTGGGCGGCGATTGTCCGTTCACAACCGCTGTTGCATACGATTCGGGGAGCTGCCGAATCCTGAAGCCGGGATCGGATTTTTTCCAGCTATTCATTCAAGAGCTTGTTGCCTTCTTCGAGTCGGGAGAGGTCCCGGTTCCTTCCGGCCAGACCGTCTCCATCATCACCATCATCGAGTATGGCTTGCTGGCAGCCCAGCGGCCTAATGAGTGGGTCGAACTGCCATAGTTGCTGTGCAGGGTGCCGGGGAGCAGCTTTAGATCCAATAGAGGAGGTGTTCCATGTGTTCCTATTTCGCCAGCGGGGATGGCACCGCCACGCGGGGATTTGCTTGGCCGCACTAACCGTTCTATTTTGTGTGCTTCCTGCAGGAATCGGGCAGGCCGCCGAGCAAGGTGAACAGGGTTCTGGAGCGGCCCTCGGCTTAGGCAAGGCTTCGGCCTTAGCGGGCCCGACCATTCAGGTGGATCCGGGGTTCCGTTACTATCAAGATCGCTCGGCAGCAAGCATCGCCGACGAGATTGTCCAGAACGGGTACAAGTCCGTCCGGTATTTCGTCGTGAATGAGAATCATGTTAACCGCGAGCTTGTCGAGGCTTTTCAGGAGAGAGGGCTGTTCGTCTGGGCGCTGGTCCTCGGCAACGGATCGTACTCGGTCGAAGGCTTCCCGGCCGATTGGCCGAGCTGGCAGATGGAGCTGTTGACCCCGGTGAATGACGGGTATTACCGCTTTTCCCCGCACAGCGAAGCTTATGTCCAGTGGAAGAAGGAGAAGCTGGCGAGCCTGGTCCGGGATATCCCGTTCGACGGCATTGAAGTCGCGGAGCCATACTTTCCGGAGTGGGACGGCATCGATCGCGGCGTATACGGCGATGTCGGCCCGCTGGCCCAAGCGGCCTTCCGCGAACAGTACGGATATGACCGCATTCCGAATTTCACCGATCCGGATCATCCCGACTTCTATCTGACGAATGTCGAGCTGTATGAGGATTGGATCGAGTTCCGGGTCGAGGCCGTCAACCGCTTTCTCGAGGAACTGATGAACGGAAAAGGCGGGGTGCGGGACGCAAGAAAGGATATTCTCGTCGCGACTTGGTCGCTCGCGATCGACGCTGGCCCGGATTCGGTGGAGACGCTGCGCGAGATGCAGGGCCTCGATGCCGCAGAGATGATATCGGCGGTCCGGCCGGATCTGCATATCCTGCAGACGCATTGGCCCGACTGGATTAAGCCCCAGGACGCGCTTCCGCCGCAGTATATCCGCAGCTATCAGAGCTTCGTCGATCAGATTCGCGCCGTTCATCCGACTATTCCGCTTGGCGTCCAGGCCGACATCGGCTCGTCGCTGGCCATGGCGAAGGACCGCGCTTGGTACGACTCGTTCGGCCGCGAGGCGGCGCAGATGGGGTTCCGTACATGGACGGCCTATGAATATCATCTCGGCAAATATATGTACGAGGAAGCGCCCGTTCCGGTCACCGTTGCCCGCCCGCGGCATGACAAGGCGGTCATTTCGTTCCAGAAGCGAGTCGATGAGTCCTCCGCCAAGCTTCCCGGCAGCCTCCATATCATAACCGAAGATGGGGAGACGCCAGTTCCTCCGGAGCATATTGCCGTCGACGGCAATATGCTCATTATCGAATGGGATCAGCTGCCGAAGAAGGAATTCCGCCTGCGGATTCAACAGGTGACGGATACGCCGTCTTACTGGCTGTATAACAAGGAACAGCAGGCGAATGCAATAAAGGGCGACACCATAGTGACGGTAGGGAAGAAGAAGCATTAGGTGAATTGGTGGATAACCGTCACTTCCGAGACTCTCAATCGTAAACGGAGGTGGCGGTTTTTTGAAAACCCTGGAAGCCCCCTAGAGAGTTTTGTTAATATGGCTATATAACCTAACATTTGGCAAGGGGGGAGATTATGAACAAAAAACCGCTTTGGTATCATGCAGCACTAGCAATTGTTCTTTTGCCTGCCATAGAAGGAATTATCACAAATACGCCTAGTTCGCATTTTCGGGTTATGGTTTCGATTACGGCCATGCTTTGGATTGTTGGTATGTTTGAGATCAGAAGAAACTTGAATCTGGCAATTTGGATATTAATTCTCTTTGCGTTCATGTTTCTTTTGACCGTAGAAATATCTAAAGTCTAAGGAATTTTATATTTCTCGATTGGCCGCGTTCTCAAGCGGCTATTGTAAAGAATTTTTTGTGTTCATTATTTAAGAATTTTCTTTATAAAGAAAATGATGTATTATAAGTTTACCGACAATAACAGTCACCATGATTGAGTTGAGCATAACCACTTTATGGGAAGGAGGAGGGAAACGGTGTATGCCGATTGATATATTCTCCGCTCTGGCCGATCCGACCCGGAGAACGATTCTGGAGATGTTGGCTGACCATGATGGCTGCCCCGCATCGCAAATTCACAACCGGTTCGAAGTCAGTCCGCAGGCAATTTCTCAGCATCTCAAAATTCTTCGTGAAGCTAATCTGGTGCATGTGGAAAAGAGAGCACAACAGCGCATATATCGGATAAACACCGAGGCGATGATGGAGTTCGAAAAATGGTCCCATGAGATGAGGTTGCGTTGGAGCAGACGTCTCGACGCGCTGGATGCCGTATTGAAGGAAGAAATGGGGAAAGTGAAAAGAAACCAAAGCGAATAGGGGAATTCGAAAATGAATCTGCATTCCAAGATGCAAGATGTTGTCATCACTCGTGAGTTTGACTATCCGGTGGAGCTCGTCTGGAAGGCATGGACCGATCCGGAGCTGGTCATGAAATGGTGGGGGCCGGAACATTATACCTCGCCCCGATGCGAAATCGATTTGCGCGAAGGCGGAAAATATGTGTTTTGCATGCGCGCCCCGGAAGAACATGGCGGCATAGAGTCGTACTCCGCCGGCGTGTATAAGAAGATTGTGCCGATGGAACGGCTGGATGGCGGGAGAGATGCTGAAGTATGCCATCATGGGCATGAACCAGTCGCTAGACAAACTTGCCGCAAATGTCGGGTAATTTGAAATAAACGATCACAAGTGGCCGCGTTCTTCCGCGGCTTTTTTGTGTTCTGCGCAGTATGATGATTTGATCTACACGAACTCGTTTAAATACTTTTACCTTGGTTGGCTTGGCGCTTCTCTAGGCTTCTTTTTTATGGTCTGTTTTGACGTTTGGTTCTCCCTTAGCAGGTACCCAGAAGGCATTAACGAGGATGTTTTGCATAGTATTTTATGGAAAAAGTGAAACAAAAAGTAGAAATCAAACGCTTCCCTTACCGGGAATGCTATGTCTTTTCTCTTCCGGCTTGACCTCAATTTCAACGCTTTTGTGAACAATGGCACAAAGTTCGCAATTTGCTCACTCTATTCTGATAAGATGTGACTAAAGTCACATTAGCCCGGCATGTCCATCTGACAAAATAACACTGAGTCCTGTAACGTTTGTCATTGATCGAGCTGTTTCTCGTATCGCAGTCAACGGCTTATGCCATGCGCGTAGGGCGTAGACGGCTACCCGAAGCGTACGGCAGGGCCTCTAAGAGGATGTTCAAAAGTCAACCGACCTTTTTGAACTCCCCCATAATAAAGAAAGGTGGAACGAAAAAATGGATACGCTAATCTTATCACGCATCCAGTTTGCGTCGACGACGATTTTTCACTTCTTCTTCGTCCCGGTATCCATCGGGCTGGCGCTGCTGATTGCCATTATGGAGACAATGTATGTCGCCAAGGGCAATGAAGAGTATAAGAAAATGGCCAAGTTCTGGGGTAAATTGTTCCTTATCAACTTTGCCGTCGGCGTCGTGACCGGTATCATTCAGGAATTCCAGTTCGGCATGAACTGGTCCAACTACTCCCGCTTCGTCGGAGACGTGTTTGGCGCGCCGCTTGCCATCGAGGCGCTGCTTGCCTTTTTCATGGAGTCTACATTCATCGGGCTCTGGATCTTCGGTTGGGAGCGGCTGAGCAAGAAGGTGCATTTGCTGTGCATCTGGCTTGTGGCAATCGGAACGACGATGTCCGCGTTCTGGATTCTCGCGGCCAACTCGTTCATGCAGCGTCCGGTCGGCTTCGCCATCAACAATGGCCGGGCCGAGATGAATGATTTCTTCGCGCTGGTTACCAACGGCCAGTTGCTGGTGGAATTCCCGCATACGGTGCTGGGCGCATTTGCGACAGGCGCCTTCCTCATTACGGGTGTCAGTGCGTATAAGATGCTGCGTCGCCAAGACTTTGAGTTTTTCAAAAAATCCTTCAAGCTGGGTATCGTGGTCGCCTTGATCTCGTCGTTCCTGGTCGCGATCTTCGGCCACCAGCAAGCGCAGTACCTGGTGCATACACAGCCGATGAAGATGGCTGCGGCCGAGAGCCTGTGGGAGCGGAGTGAGGACCCGGCGCCTTGGACGGTTATCGCGGCGATTGATCCGGATAAGCAAGAGAACAAGATGGAAGTGAAGATTCCATACCTACTTAGCTTCCTGTCCTACAGCAAATTCTCCGGAGACGTCAAGGGGATGAAGGAGCTGCAGGCAGAATACGAGCAAACATACGGACCTGGCGATTATATTCCGCCGGTGCGCACGACCTTCTGGAGCTTCCGCATCATGGTCGCTGCCGGCACATTGATGATTCTGCTTGGCTTGTACGGCGTCTGGCTGATGGCGCGCAAGAAGCTGGATCAGAAGAATACGTGGTTCATGCGCTTCATGCTGTATGCCATTTCGCTGCCGTTCATTGCCAATACGGCGGGCTGGATTATGACCGAGATCGGGCGCCAGCCGTGGACCGTATTCGGGCTGATGACGACGGAAGACAGTATCTCGCCTAGCGTGACCGGAGGCTCGGTGCTGTTCTCCCTGATTGCCTTCTCCGCCATTTACACGGTGTTGGCTATCGTGATGGTCTACCTGTTCGTACGCGTTATCAAAAAAGGACCGAACGAGGACGTGACTGTCCGCGTGTCTCACGATCCATTCGATAAGGAGGAACGTCATGCTCTCACTCAATGAATTATGGTTCGTTCTTGTCGCTGTGTTGTTCGTCGGCTTCTTCTTCCTCGAGGGCTTCGACTTCGGGGTCGGCATGTCGACTCAATTCCTGGCGCGCACCGACGGAGAGCGCCGGGTGCTTATCAATTCGATCGGCCCGTTCTGGGACGCCAATGAAGTCTGGCTTCTGACCGCCGGCGGGGCGATGTTCGCCGCCTTCCCGAACTGGTACGCGACTTTGTTCAGCGGCTATTATGTCCCGCTCGTCGCGGTGCTGCTCGCGCTTATCGTGCGCGGCGTCGCTTTCGAATTCCGGGGCAAGGTGGACAGCGAGCGTTGGAAGAAAACATGGGATCTGGCTATTTTCGTAGGCAGCCTGCTGCCTCCGTTCCTGTTCGGCGTCGTGTTCGCCGGGCTGATTAAGGGCCTTCCAATCGATCAGCAGATGGAAATGAAAGCCGGCCTCTTCGATATGGTGAATCTCTATACCGTAGTAGGCGGCATTACCGTTACCGTGCTCTGCCTTGTGCACGGGCTCATGTTCACGACGCTGCGGACGGAGGGCGATCTGCAGGCGCGCGCACGCCGCCTCGCTCGGAAGCTGATGATTCCGCTCGCCGCGCTGCTCGTCTTGTTCGCCGTCATGACCTATTTCATGACCGATGTGTTCCAGGTTCGCGGCGCCATCCTGGCTGTCGTCGCTGTCCTTGGTCTTATCGTCTTCCTGCTCGCCGGATACTTCATGAAGCAGAAGAAGGACGGCTGGGCGTTCGGCATGACCGGAGGCATTATTTTGCTTTCGATCGCATCCGTCTTTATCGGCTTGTTCCCGCGGGTGATGATCAGCTCCATCAACAGTGCATTCGACCTGACGATTCATAATGCGGCTTCGGGCGCTTATTCGCTCAAAGTGATGACGATCGTAGCGGTAACCTTGCTTCCGTTTGTGCTCGGCTACCAGATTTGGAGCTACTTCGTCTTCCATAAGCGCGTGAACGAGAAGCAGCATCTCGAATACTAATGGGCAAGAATCTGTTCGGCTACCAAGGGATCAAGCCGGTTCTTGCCAGTCTGACCGCCATTGCCCTGGTGCACACCCTATCTATTATTATGCTGGCCGTCTGGCTGGCAGAAGCAATTTCCGCCCTGTTCGCCGGGGCGGCATGGCAGGAACAAGCCGGCAAGATCGGGCTGTTCCTGCTTGCTTTTCTCGTGCGCCAGTTGACGGCATTGCTGCAGCAGAAGGTGGCTTACCGATTTGCCGAGAAGACCGGCGCCAGCCTGCGGAGCCAGCTGCTGGAGGCGCTGTTCCGCCTCGGGCCGCGGCATACCCGGACAGAGGGTACGGGCACGACGGTAACGCTTGTGCTCGAAGGGGTCGGGAAGTTCCGCAAATATATGGAGCTGTTCCTGCCCCGCATGATTGGGACCGCAGTGACGCCCGTGCTTATCCTCGCGTACATTGCGACTCAGGATATCGTCGCCGCCCTGATTCTGGCGGTGACGATGCCGATTCTCATCGCGTTTCTTATTCTTGTCGGGCTGGCCGCCCGCAAGCAGACCGAGAAGCAGTGGGCGTCGTACCGGCAGTTATCGAATCATTTCGTCGATTCACTGCGCGGTCTGGAGACGCTCAAGTTCCTCGGACGCAGCCGCTCGCACGGAGCCACCGTCTCCAAGGTGAGCGACAGATACCGCTCGGCTACGATGCGGACCCTGCGCGTCGCCTTCTTGTCCTCCTTCTCCCTGGACTTCTTCACGATGCTGTCCGTCGCCTCGGTGGCGGTCAGCCTTGGGCTGCGCCTCGTGGACGGGGAGATGATGCTCGTTACCGCGCTCACGATCCTTATCTTGGCGCCGGAATATTTCCTTCCGGTCCGCATGGTCGGGGCCGATTATCACGCGACGCTGGACGGCAAGGAAGCGGGCGAGGCGATGCAGTCCATTATCCGCGCGGGAGCGAAGTCGGAGCCGCTGCCTGCCTCGCAGGCGCTGCCGGCCTGGACGCAGGATAGCGTGCTGCGAATGACCGGCATCGGGATGCGGCATGAGGAGGAGGGCCCATCCTCGCTGCAGGAGATTGATCTGGAGATTCGAGGCTTCCGCAAGGTCGGCATCATCGGCGCGAGCGGCGCCGGCAAGTCGACGCTGATCGATATTATCGGCGGCTTCCTGCAGCCGACAGCGGGAACGATCCGGGTGGACGGACAGGAACGGGCGTCGCTGACCGGGGAGGACTGGCGGAAGCAGACGACGTACATCCCGCAGCATCCGTATATTTTCAGCTCCTCGCTGGCGGACAACGTCCGCTTCTATTCGCCGGACGCGACCGATGACGAAGTCGAGCGGGCGATGGCCGCCGCGGGGCTGGGCCGGTTGGCGGAACAGCTTCCGAACGGTCTGGACGAGCGCATCGGCAACGGCGGACGCTCGCTCAGCGGCGGACAGGAGCAGCGGGTTGCGCTGGCGCGGGCATTTCTGAGCCGACGGCCGATTATGCTGCTCGATGAACCGACGGCGCATCTGGACATCGAGACCGAGTATGAGCTGAAGTCGACGATGCTGGAGCTGTTCCGGGATCGGCTCGTCTTCCTGGCCACGCACCGCCTGCATTGGATGCCGGATATGGATTGGATTATTGTCCTCCAGGACGGCAAGGTGGCGGAGACGGGGACCCATGAAGAGCTGCTGGCCAAGCGGGGGGCTTACTATGACATGATTCGCATGGAAGGAGAGGAGACGCTATGAACCGCGAAGGCTGGATTATGCCGTATATGCGGCGCTATGCCCGTCGCTTCGCCGTCATTATCGCCCTGGGCGTACTGACGGTGGTGTGCGCCTCCTCTTTAACCTTCACGTCAGGCTATCTGATTTCGAAGTCGGCTCTTCGTCCGGAAAATATTTTGCTCGTCTACGTGCCCATCGTGCTTGTCCGGACGTTCGGCATTGGGCGGGCCGTCGTCCATTATGTCGAACGTCTGGTCGGCCATGATGCGGTGCTGCGCGTGTTGTCCCAGATGCGGGAGCGGATGTACCGCATCCTGGAGCCGCAAGCGCTGTTCCTCCGTTCCCGCTTCCGGACGGGAGAGCTGCTCAGCACGCTGGCGGATGATATCGAGCAGCTGCAAAATGTCTACTTGCGCACGGTGTTCCCGGGCGCGGTGGCGCTCGTCGCCTATGCCGCCTGCATCGCGGCGCTCGGCTGGTTCGATCTGCCGTTCGCGCTCTTCATCGGCCTGCTGCTGCTCCTGCTGATCGCGGTGCTGCCCTGGGTGTCTCTGCTGATTACCCGCACCTGGCAGACCCGCATCAAGCAGGAGCGGAACGTGCTGTATCAGCGGCTGACCGATGCGGTGATGGGGATGAGCGATTGGGTCATTAGCGGCCGCGCTTCCCGGTTCACGGCGGAATATGAAGAGGGCGAGCAGTCCGTCGCCCGCATGGAGCGCCGCCTGAACGGCTGGGCCCGGCTTCGCATGCTGCTGGGACAGTGCGTCGTCGCGGCCGTGCTGGTGCTCATGCTGTGCTGGTCAGGAGGCCAATATGCGGACGGGCGCATTGCCGCCACTCTAATCGCGGCCTTCACCCTGGTCGTGTTCCCGCTCATGGACGGCTTCCTCCCCGTATCGGAGGCGGTGGAGAAGCTGCCGCAGTACCAGGATTCGCTGGATCGGCTCGCGAAGCTGGACGCCCCGGCGGCCGAGCAGCCCGTTCCTGCGGCGGAGGCCGAGCTGCGGCCGGCCCTGGCGTCCGGAGCGGCGCATATCCGGCTGGAGCAGGTCCGCTACCGCTATGACAAGACGGCCGCCTGGACGCTGGACGGCTTGTCGCTCGATATCCCGCAAGGCCGGCGCATCGCGGTCATCGGCCGCAGCGGGGCGGGAAAATCGACACTGCTGAAGCTGGTGCAGGGAGCCTTGTCGCCGGACGAAGGCCAAGTATTGCTGAACGGCATCCCGGCGGCTACGTATGGGGAGCATATCCCCGAGCTGATCGCGGTCTTGAACCAAAGCCCGCATCTGTTCGACACGACGGTGGCGAACAATATCCGGCTGGGCCGCCCGGATGCCTCGGACGAGGACATTCGCCGGGTCGTGCGCCAGGTCGGCCTGGAGGCGCTCGTCGACTCGCTGCCGGACGGCTATGACACCCGGGTGCTGGAGACGGGCGGACGCTTCTCGGGCGGAGAACGGCAGCGGATCGCGCTGGCCCGCATCCTGCTGCAGGATACGCCGGTCGTCATTCTCGACGAGCCGACCGTCGGGCTCGATCCGCAGACCGAGCGCGCCCTGCTGGCCACCATGTTCGCCGCGCTGCAGGGCAAGTCGCTGCTGTGGATTACGCATCATCTCGTCGGCGTAGAGCAGATGGATGAGGTCATCTTCATCGAGAACGGCCTCATCGAGATGAGAGGGCCGCATGCGGAGCTGCTGGAGCGGTATCCGCGCTACCGCAACCTGTATCATCTGGATCGGCCCGCGCTGCTTGGCGAGTGAAAGGCTGTTGAGCTATTAGCCCCTTGAGACTCAGGTTGTATGTTGTCTCAAAGGGGCTTTTGTGTATAGATGCGGCAGCGGAGATAAGCTATTCTCGGGACCCGGCATTATTCTATCATGATGAACGAAAGCGGCAAGGCTGCTTCAATGACAGACGTTTACGATTTCCGTGTTTTGTTGAATAAAGTCCCTCAGAACTTTGTTGTTAAAACGAAGATGATAAGTATCTCTCTTCTATTGAGGTGATTTATTCATATCAGAAGAAGGAATATTTTTTGGGGAAATCGGAAGAAACGGTACAACGATTAATAATATCCCGACTACTAACGTAATTATGGTGATATTCCAAATGTAGGTTGGTGTGGAGTCTAGAAGTTTTTGAAAATCATTTCCCGATGTTTCGCTGTTTGCGATGTAGATAAGTATTTGTTCTAATCCACTGAGGGCAACCAAGGAAATACCAACAAGCATTAGACTTGAGTTTTTCATTTCAATTCTACCGCCTTAATTTTATTTTCGGTGAGCACTTCTAACTGAAGCCCCTCTCTTTGAACGCCTTCTAGGTTTCTTCATTAGCGATCTGTTGCTGCCATCCCGAGAAAAGAATCAGTCATGTTCAGCTATTTTCACTTTTATCCTTCTTTCGTATATTTAAATTTAAAAGTTCCCAGCAGTATGTAGGCTGACGATATCTTTCTGGCCGCGATATCACCGCAGTAGCATCAACAAATCCCTGTTCTATTATACGCATCGCCCGCAGTGCAACTCCATCGTCCTGTTTAGCAATAGGCGTGTGCTGTCCAGATCCGATGCATACAGAATGCCTTGCAGTCCACCGTGGGATCTTCGTTGTTTTAGATTCTGAAAAAACTCGCCCTCCCCCCGCCATGTCTGTTCTAGTTCGACATCCCTCTAACTATAAAAACAAATACAATATAAATCATTTCTTATTTTTACCATATATATAAATTAAAGATTCCTACACACCGGGTACGAGACCTCTTAAGGTGTGTAGGAATAGTTTAGTAGTACAGTTTCTTCCCTATGATTCCTATGATCGATCGTTGATAAAATTAGGAAATGAGAGTATTAGAATGATACTCAAAAGTATTCATTTTTCAATTGCTAAGGCAATAACACCGTCTGCAAAACCCATTGCTGTAGTTGCCGGAGAAGCACCCCACTCCCCTTTCTTTTCTTTTACCAGTCTAAAGTCACCACCAGGCAATGTTACGTAATGTTTCAAATCCCCTTTGGTGAAATTATACTTTGGTGCCCAAGTTAGGTATCCTTTCTTCCCTTTAGGAACTGCCAGATCAGTTCCTGTTGTTTTAGATGAAGTTGCTGATGTAGTCCAACTAAAGCTAGCATTTGAGCTAATTATAGGCATTTCGAGCGTTGTAACGTTAATTGAAAATTCTTCAGAAGTAGAGATTCCTTGTTCCAATTTGATCGTGCAAGCAGAAGCACTATTTCTACAGTCAGTCGTTGGGGTAGCTCTTCTAGGATTCATTAATTCCGTCCATTTGCTCGTTTCCTTATATTTTATTGTGCTTACTACGTCGAGAGGTACTATATCATTATGAGGGTTAAGTTCCAGGGTTTTGGAGGAAAGTCGACTTGTTCTTAATCGTTTGGAATCTTCAAGCACAAGTTTGTATTCCTCCAAAGAAACCTCTGTTCCGTCTAGTTTAACAGCTTTTACGTAAGTAATTCCATTAGTGTTATCGTATAACACTTTCTGTCCATCAATGTATTGAATTTTGTAATCTTCACTTGGAGCTACAGCATAGGAAGTTGAATTGTGCACTGAAAACAACAAAAGGGAGCTGATAACCAACAGGAGGGATTTTGGAAATATTCTATTCATTTTCCATCTTTCCTTCCTTTTCATTGTTGCTTTATATATAACCTGAATCCGTGAAAGGGTTACGAATAAGAGAACCATCACTATCAGCTGTAACGATAGGCGCAGAAAGCAGAGGTGATGACTCGATTCACTTGAAAAAGACATCACGAAACAAAGCTTCCCTTGTGCAAAGCTTGAACGGAAACATAGGTTCGCAATCTATTATCCCGACAAGGTCCCGTAAATGCGCTGGAATGTCTGAAACCATGGACTATGTCTTCCGAAGCGGAGCTTCGTTTGTCTGGCATGCTCTACCATTCGAGAGGCCAGCCAGATCAGATTTTCGATGACCGTTTTGACCCGCCTGCGGCTGACTTTGTTTCGAAG
>NZ_LDIG01000041.1 GCF_015845845.1 Paenibacillus dendritiformis | reverse complement strand
AAGAAAATATCCAGTCCCATGAGCGCTAATTCGAAAAGAAGGGCATATTTTCCCCCTCCCCATCCCACAGAGGCATTGCATTTCCATGTTTATTTTTGGAAGCGGTCATTCCAGCGCAGCAACTTTTGTCGCGATCCGTAGCCAAGTGTAGCGGTTCGGGAAATCTCTCGCCAACTTGAGAATCACCTGCCGACTATGCTGGATGATGGTCGCGGCACAGAGGAAAAACTCCTGACGAAACCGGGCAATCGTATACCCGTGATGAACCGGTTCACAGCAGTCGCGTTTAAACCGTTCGTAGAGGTTGTATGCTAACAGCTTGATTAGCAAGTCGATTTCATTCGCGGTGAAGCGGCTTGTCGAAATGCGGTTGATGGAAAAGCCACGCTTGGCTTCCTTGATGTGGTTTTCCATGCAGCAACGCTGGTTGTAGAAATGCCACAGGTCAATCGGCTCCCACTCAAGGCTTGTGACGATCGCTTCATACTGCCAATCTGTATCAAGAAGAAGCCGAGATTGATCCCCATCGTACACCTGTGCTTTGCGGATGACGGCAACACGGCGTGCTTTCTTCCAGGAGGTGGCTTTGTAGACCAGTACAATGCCCTCGATGATCCACTCCTCATCGACAAATCGCTTCCAAACGGAGCAGCGTTGCACTTCCGCTTGAAGTCGCTGGGTCCATTTCAATTTTCCTACATACCCGATTCCTTTGGATTCCCATAAGCCGTAAAAGTCCTCACCGCCAAATCCTTTGTCAAATCGGGCATACTTCACCGGACGATCACCAAGCAATTCGAACGTCTGGCGGAGGAAGTCAGCGGCATTCGTGGATGAATGCGTATTTCCAGCACGAAGAACAGCGTTTAAACACAAACGAGATTGGCCTTCATAAGCCAACAGCGGATGGTAGCTTTTACGTCCCGGTTTGTGGGGATTCGTGCCAACGGCCGCGCCTTTTTGGTGACCAAAAACGGTTTCCACGGTGGAATCCAGATCCATGATGAGTTCATCGGGCAAACCAGGCGCGATGACCTGCTGATTCAACTTTCTCAAGTCGAGTGTGAAAGTTGGTTGCTTACCAAACCGATTCAATTCTTTATACAGCAAGGTGTGGTGTGGACAGCGTCCACCGAGGAAACGTTGCACAAGTGCATCCTGTTGCAACGCTCGAAAATGAAAAAGGCGTTCACAACCGAGTGTCCAGCCGATTATGAGGTAGAGCAGGATGCGAAAAACAGGGAACAGGGAGTGCCTGTGTTTGATGTTGCTCAAGTTCTGCAATGCTTTGTCCAGTTCGATTTTTTCGAGATACTCCAGGAATACTTTGCTTCCACCAACGCTGGAAGCGTGACGCAAGGAAAATTCAGTCTTGATTTTGCTGACGGGTGTGGTAGACTTCACCTAAAAGGTGCTCCTCTCTTTGGGTGATGTTGTTTTCGCAAACACTATTCTACCAAAGATTTGGGCCCTTTTTTCATTTTTCAGGCACAGTTACTTTCGAAATTCAGGATAATCCTTTATAAAACCCAAAAGAAATTATTCTCTGATTTGGTGATTTTTTATTTTGATTTGGAGATACTACCTGCTTCCTAAGCACGAACCCAAAGTACTATCTAAAAAATCAATACTAACAATACCTGTGAGACAACTCATTCCCTCCTAGTAATAGCCCATTTTTAGATAATATATCAAAGAAATTATTATCATTGACTTTTCAGGTTTATAATGGTATTTTTCTATTAGAAAGTTACAAAGTAGGTGGTACATGAAATGTATTCAAAAACAATTGTAAAAATTTTGATTATAGTTTGTATGATGGGCTTAATATTTCAAATCGCAGATCGCATAACACGAGATAGATATGATGTGATAACCGACACTAATATAGAAGAAGTGGTAGCAAAAGAAGGCATTAAAATCTTGGCTGAAACGAGATTAAATGATCTTGATAAACCTCTTGCTCTTCTATTTTATGAGAAAGATAACGAAATAGGCTCCTTTGACATAACTGTGGTAAATGGGGAAACAAATTATGTAAACTCAATAAAGCTAGATCGAAGAAAAGAAAGACCTGTTGAATTTTTAGGTGCAAAAGGAGAAGTTACTTATGTCATGATTTTAATTAATGATACAAAGCTTTTAAAAGAGGGTGAAAAATTAGTTGTAAAATTTAGTAACGCTAGTTCTTATTCAACAGAAATAGTCCCTCATGTCTCAAATTATATTATAACTCATGACAGGTTAAAAAATAGAGAACCCTTGCTGACAAGCTCAGATATTTCGATTTATTCAAAAGAAGGAGACATTATATATCACAATAAATAAGGGGCGGCCATGAATAGGAATATTATTTTGGGCGGATTTAGTTTTCTCATTTTATTATCGTTAGTGATGACTTTCTCTTTTTCAAAAGTTTCCCCTCAAACTCATTCCATTGAGTATGAGGACGCTCCAAAAGGAAAGATAGTGGACTTGTATAATTTTTATTATGCAACGGAAACAATCTTATTATTAAATCAGTATAGCGACCAAGAGTATATTGATAAGATTCATGGAAAATTAAATGATCTAGTAAGTATCGAACATTTGATTCGACCTGAAAATAAAGGGGGGTTATATGATGTTTGGTTGTATGTAAATTCATTAAAATCAAATGAAATAAAACTGGAAAAAATAGATAAAATCATAACTTATCTAAAAGAGCTACAAACAAAAGAAGGATTTTTCTTATCTTACAAAGGTGAGTCTGTAAACGTTGCTCGAAAAAACTACTTATTGTCCTCAAAGATGTCTCTAGATATTATGAGCCACTATAAGAAGGAAATACCCAGTTTACCGGACATTCAAATATGGATAAATAAAGTGTTTCACGATTTAAATACCCATACTTTTGATGATTTTATCTCATACGGAAATTATCTTTATCTAATGAAATATATTGAAGAAACATATTTACCTGAATCCGTGAAAGGGTTACGAATAAGAGAACCATCACTATCAGCTGTAACGATAGGCGCAGAAAGCAGAGGTGATGACTCGATTCACTTGAAAAAGACATCACGAAACAAAGCTTCCCTTGTGCAAAGCTTGAACGGAAACATAGGTTCGCAATCTATTATCCCGACAAGGTCCCGTAAATGCGCTGGAATGTCTGAAACCATGGACTATGTCTTCCGAAGCGGAGCTTCGTTTGTCTGGCATGCTCTACCATTCGAGAGGCCAGCCAGATCAGATTTTCGATGACCGTTTTGACCCGCCTGCGGCTGACTTTGTTTCGAAG
>NZ_LDIG01000040.1 GCF_015845845.1 Paenibacillus dendritiformis | reverse complement strand
CGCCTGCTTGTCGCCCTCCGCGCGCAGGATCTCCGACTGGCGATGGCCTTCGGCCTCCAGGATCACCGCCCGGCGCTCGCGCTCGGCTTTCATCTGCCGCGCCATCGCATCCACCAGGTCGCGCGGGGGCTGGATGTCGCGGATCTCGATGCGGGTGACCTTGATGCCCCAGGGATTGGTGGCGTGGTCGACCACGTCCAGCAGCTGGGCGTTGATCTTCTCGCGGTTGGAAAGCGACTCGTCCAGGTCCATCGAACCGATCACGGTGCGGATGTTGGTCTGCACCAGGGCGATGGTGGCGACCTCCAGGTTGGCGACCTCGTAGGCAGCCTTGGCCGCGTCCAGCGCCTGGAAGAACACCACCCCGTCCACGCGCACCACCGCGTTGTCCTTGGTGATGA
>NZ_LDIG01000039.1 GCF_015845845.1 Paenibacillus dendritiformis | reverse complement strand
CGCGAACTCCATCGGCAGCTCGCGGAAGACGGTCTTGCAGAAGCCGTCGACGATCAGGCTGATCGCGTCTTCCTCGGAGATCCCGCGCGAGCGGCAGTAGAACATCTGGTCGTCGCTGATCTTGGAGGTGGTGGCCTCGTGCTCGAGGGTGGCAGTCGGGTTCCTGACCTCGATGTAGGGGAAGGTGTGGGCGCCGCAGTCCTTGCCGATCAGCAGCGAG
>NZ_LDIG01000038.1 GCF_015845845.1 Paenibacillus dendritiformis | reverse complement strand
CGAATCCCGTTGTAAGCTTTGAGGTTGGCAAGTGCCTTGGCACTTTTGGCTGCAAAATTGAGCATTTTTCACTTGCAAAAAACAGTATACAGTTTCCATCCTCGTTTCCACACCAATATCCATCGAGGTATCTAGTCGAAAAGTTACCCTGAATCCGTGAAAGGGTTACGAATAAGAGAACCATCACTATCAGCTGTAACGATAGGCGCAGAAAGCAGAGGTGATGACTCGAT
>NZ_LDIG01000037.1 GCF_015845845.1 Paenibacillus dendritiformis | reverse complement strand
GATATCGACGCGGCGCCCCCCGGGCCGTTCGACGGCGCGGCGTCGTTGCTGACCTTCCACTTCATCCGCCCGGAGAAGCGGGTGGACACGCTCCGGGGCATCCGCAAGCGCCTGGCCCCGAGTGCTCCCCTGATCGTTGCCCACATCAGCTTTCCCCAGGCCGAGCCGGAGCGGTCGCGCTGGATCTCAAGGCATGTCGCGTTTGGAGGCACCCCGCCGGAGAAGGCCAAGGATGCCGAACACGCCATCAGGACCCGGTTGACCATCCTCGATCCCGTGGAAGAGGAGGCGCAGCTTCGCAGCGCGGGGTTCACCGGCATCGGCCTGTTCTATGCGGGGCTGAGCTTCAGGGGCTGGGTAGCGTACGCCGGATGACGACGCGCTTGTCTGCGCCCTGAACCGGAGTCCG
>NZ_LDIG01000036.1 GCF_015845845.1 Paenibacillus dendritiformis | reverse complement strand
GCCAGATCGTCCTGGCGGATCCGCTGCGCACGGCGCACGGCGCGCACCACGCGGCCCAGCTCTTCCGGGCGATCCACGGGAAATTGCATGCCGCCCCCTGGAATCCAAAGCAAAGTTTAGATTATCTGTGGACAAACACCTTATCAGAGGAAACCGGATCTTCACTTTAGACTTTCGACCAATCCCGTCCGCGACCTTGGATCTAAAATAAAACTTAGATCCCGGGCCAGGAGCCGTGATCTTGCGGTCCGGCCCATGGGCCGGACGTACTCGCAAGGTGTGAACTCCGTCGTGCAACCGATATCCAGATCACTTACTTTCGATCCGGGAGTCCACGACAACGCCGACATGGAGTTCCGCGATGAGTGCGAACCACTCCAAGAGTGCATTGCTGTACGAGCGCGTCAGGCACGCACTGCAGTCCGGGCACTACATCCCGGGACAGCGGATCAGCCCGCGGGCGCTCGCCATGGAGTTCGGGGCCAGCCTCACCCCGACCCGCCTCGCCCTGCACCGCCTGGTCGGCGCGGGCCTGCTCGAACACCATGCCCGCGGCGGAATGCTCGTGCCGCTGCCGAGCGAGGCGGCGATGCGCGATCACTACCACTGGATGGAGTCCCTCCTGCTGCTCGCCTGCGACATCGGCGCCTCGCCCTTTCCGCTCAAGCCCGCTGGAAGCCTCAAGGCCCCTTCACCGGGCGATGACCTGGACACGCTGACCTGGCAGCTGTTCGATACCATTGCCGCCGCCACGGCCCACAGCCTGCTCCACCGCGCCGTCAGGCAGTCCAATGACCAGCTGGCCCCCATACGACGCGCCAAGCAGCACCTCCTGGATCACCGCCTCGAAGAGCTGTCGGAACTGATCCGGTACTGGCACGCGCAGGACTACGCGGCCCTCAAGTCCGGCCTGCACGACTACCACGAGCGTCGCCGGCAGCTGGTGCCCTGCATCGTGGCCACGCTCATCGAGCGCCGCAATTCCCTGCACTGAAACAGGCGTACGCCGATCCTGCCCGGGTGAATATTCACGATGAACGTCACAGTTCGGGAAGAATTACCAAAGAATTACGAGGGAATTACAGAAGAATTACTTGAGAATTCAAAAAGCTGCCTCCTAGGCTGGAGGTGTCATGGAATGGCCATGACGCAACCAGCAGGAGACAGTCATGAACACCAGCAACGACAACACGGCGCGTCCGGAGGTACAGGACGAAATCATCGAGCTCGGCGTTGCGAGTTCCGATACTTGGGGAGGCCCCTACAATATCGAAGGGGTCGGCGGCGAAGAGCTGCCTGGAATCTCGGCCGAGTGACTGCACGGGGGGCGCGCCGTATGGCGCGCCCCTTTGTCCTGGAGTGATACAGTGCGCTACCAATTGCGCGACGACCTGTACTACTGCGAAGTCGATCAACGATTGATCTTCCTGGATATTCGGAACGATCGATATTTCCGGCTGTCGATGCACCTGGAGCAGGCGTTCAAGGAATTCTCAGAGTACCCGGATCGTCCAGATATCGACGTCGATGCATTGCTCCGGCGGCAAATCCTCATCGACGCTCCCGTGCCCAAGAATCACATCTCGGATGCAAGAGTCAATCTTCCATGCCAGAGCGTGGTCGAGCGCACATTCGTCGACAATCGCCTCGACTTGTCCCTCATGTATGGCGTGTTCTCTGCCGTTGGGTCGACCTGGTTGCAAATGAAGACACGATCGCTGAAGGACATCCTCATTGATCTGGACGCGTATCGCCGCCGCAAAGTGCCATCACCTATGTCCCAGTCACCTACGCTGACAGAAGATATCGTTCGCGCTGCGCACGGATTCAGGCTCGCTCGACGATACGTTCCCATCGAACCCCTATGTCTGCTCGACTCGCTGGCTTTGCTCAAATTTCTTGCCAAACGTGGCCTGCATGCAGATCTGATCTTCGGCGTCACCAGCGACCCATTTTCCGCCCATTGCTGGCTACAATCTGGGGGTCTGGTCCTCAACGACACCGTTGGCAACGCTAATTCCCATACGCCTATGAGGGTCATCTGATGGGCTACAGCTATATCGCGGTGATCGGCCCTGACGGGGAATACGAGAAGCACTTCAGGCGGCCAACGGACACCGCCTTTGGCGATCTTGGCCTGCAGCACCGCTATACGTGCGGGCCGATCAAATTGTTTACGGCGAAGGGCACTCCCACTCTGGTTATTCCAGGCCAAGGAATCGTCATTGGACATCTATTCTCGGCAGACGGCTCACGTGTTGAGCGATTGGACAATCTTTCCAACTTGGTGTCTCCGGCAGAGATTCGGACGTACTTTCTCGAACACTACTGGGGCGAATACCTTCTGATCCAGGCGGATCCAGAGGCGCCGCACGGTGGATGGTTGATGCGGGATCCATCCGGCGGGTTCCCATGTGTCTACTCGTTGCGGGGCCCGCTGGGTTTTGTGACCTCGGACATCTCGCTGGCGACCCGTCTCAATATCTATCGAAAGCGAATTGACTGGGATTTCATTGCCTACAACCTCACCTGCCCACATCTGAAAACCGAACGCACCGGCCTGATCGATATCTGGGAGCTGATGCCAGGCTTCTCGCTTCAGCTGCAGGGCTTTGAGAAAACGATCTCACAGGAATGGTCGCCGTGGAATCTAGTTTCGCGCGCCAATCGATTCGGAGATTTCGACGAGGCAGCAAGATACGTTCGGAACGCCGTGACGAGCACGGTCGCAGCGTGGGCTGACGCGGATGAATCAATACTCCTCGAGCTATCCGGCGGCCTTGACTCTTCGATTGTGGGAGTTTGCCTGCGAGGAACTCTTGCACGCACCACGTGCTGTACCTTGGTTACCCCGGTACCAGGCGCCGACGAAAGACTTTATGCCGGCCGCATCGCGGACCATCTGGGAATCGATCTGCATGTAGAACGGCTTTCGTTCGACGGCGCCCGGTTCGATTTCGTACCCGCCCCGTACTTGGTCAGACCGAGGATGGGGCCGCTCCAGTACATCATTGAGACCGTGATGCGCTCCGTCGGCGAACGCTATGACGTCAATAGCTATTTCCTGGGGGCCGGTGGCGACACGGTTTTCTGCTATCTGAGAACAGCCGCACCGGCCGCTGACGCATTCAAGGAGCGCGGCCTGGCCGCTGGCATCTCGGCAGTGCGTGATCTCTCCGAACTTCACGAATGTACGTACTGGAAGGCAGCCTGGCTTAGCGCCTGGAAGCTCTTGCGACGCCCCCGGCCACCTCACCGAATCGACAAAACCTTCGTCGCTCCTGCCAGGGCGGCAAGCGGTCCGGAGCCGCACCCTTGGTTCACAGCACCGCGCGGTGCGTTCCCGGGAGACAAAGAGCGGATCTTTGACCTGGCAGCAACGCAAGTGTTCTGGGATTCGGTGCCTCGCGGTATGGTTCGGCACCTGCGTATGCCGCTGCTATCTCAACCGGTTGTCGAAGCCTGTCTTCAGGTACCTGCCTGGATGTGGATAGCAGAAGGCCGTAATCGCTCCGTCGCAAGGGCGGCGTTCGCGGACGAACTGCCGCCCGAAGTCTACAACCGGAGAAGTAAAGGTACTTTCATGAGCTATCTCGGCGCGATCTATCAGCGCAACAAGAATCAGATGCTCCAATTCCTGCTTTCAGGGCAACTTCACGCACACGGCCTCCTGGACGCGGATGCGCTGGAGCGCTTTGTCGGCAGTAACCTTCGCGCACGTGATCGGTCGTTCACCAAGGTGCTCGATCTGTGCACCATCGAAAACTGGACGCGACATCAGTCGTAGACGAACATCTTCGCGTCAGCGCGCCTCCTTCGACACGACCGTATCACCCCTCATCATCCGCCAGTACCTATACTGCTCCTTCTTTCCCGTTGCGAGATCCTCCACACCGAGAAGCCAAAAGCGAAACCAATCCAGATTCCGCTCATACACGGCCAGTTTATGACGAGGCTGAAATTTCTGATGCGGCTCATTGGGAAACACGTACGTGTCCGCCCGCTGCTCACGCATCAAGGGAATCGCAAAGTCCAGCGTATGCACGAATTCCTGCTCAGGAAGCTGCATCAGGATCGGAGATCGAATACTGTCCATGTTGAGGGACGGAGAAAACAGCTTCCAGCGCTCTGGCGTTTCGTTTGGCGCACCGGCTTGCCAAAGTTCGCGCAGCCCCGAAAAGAAGGCGTCACCTTTCATGCTTCCCAACAAGTAATAGGACAACGAAATGCCCGGTGAACTTACCGAAGCGGCGGCCAGGAGGTCGGAGTGGATCACGGTCCAGAGCGTTACTTCAGTTCCAAAGCTGAGCCCTCCCATGCCAACCCGCTTGGGATCGATCTTTCCTGCCGAGGCGAGAAGGTCGATGACGCTTTCGACCGCGGACAAACCCAGGTTATAGCGCTCTTCGGCATCCAATCGCATCGGAGCGGCGTTGATGCACAAGGCTGAGATGCCCTGTTGCGCCAAAGCGGCTAGTGGCCATTCGTCACCTACGCCGCCGCGCACAAAGCCTGGGCAACGGTAATACGTGACGAATAGTGGCGGCGCTCCACCGTCAATTCTTTGAGCCGGATAGAACTGCCCCGTGAACTGATGTCCGTAGCTATTCTCCCATCGGAGCGGATTGACCGATACATCGGCCATTGCCTTAGCCAGCGCAGCATTCGGTGCGTGCAAGATCGTTCGACGCCCGGTTTCAAGATCGATTCGCTCTAGGCGTGGAGGGCCATCCACTTCGGCAGCCACACACGCCAGCGCTTCGGGCGATGCGCCGCAGGCGCTGAAGCGATCCCTACCACCGCTGATAAGCCCCCGGGATTGGACGACAAGATGTACGAATCCCGTTTCGACGTTCCAACTGAAGATCGATTGAGCCAAGCTGTCATCGGTCACGGTAAACAACAGCTCATCGCTATTCGGCCTCCACTGGATACCCGATATCGGCTGGCCGACGCACGGATCGGACTGGCATTCCATCGATCGGTTCGCCCCTCCATTCAGAAGGACAGACAGCGTGACGTGCGGTTTGACCCGCAGGCCATTTCGCTCGCCGGCGCGCGCCAATACAGCCGTCCGCCCTGTCCGAGCGTTGTGCGCGATCTGCCACGGCTCTTCAACCCGATCGGAAAACTCGGATGCCGCCGGCGGTGGAGTTGGAGCGTTGAGCGGGGCAAGATCCCATCTGGCCCCAGTTACGAGATCGACGGCCTTCCAATGTTCTGCAACATCGGCTAGCAGAGGAACGCGGTCGAACCAGAATCCCAGGCGCTGTGTTGCCAGCCGCCCCTTAATATTTCCAGATCGGAACAGGCCTTGACCAATCGGCACCGACTCATCAATACGGATGCCGCGGTGGTACTCGGCTTCCTCCTCGACCATCACCTCTTCGCGTGTGGCCCCCACGCGGTACTTGAGGATCTGTCCGGTTTCATCGAGTGCAAAGTCCTGTACGTCTGCCGCATCAAGCGTCAGCGGCTCTACACCTGACCCATCCACGGCCGCACGCCATACATCCACCCCGCCGTTAAGCAAAGCGCGATAGAAGATCCAACGTCCGTCCGGGGACCAGATGGCGTGGGAGAGCCGCGACACCCCTGCCGAGTCGCGTAGCGGAACGCCTCCATCCGCCACGCGAAGTGGCAACGACTCTCCATTCAATTCTTGGACGTACCAGTCGGTGTCATATGTGTTGCGCTCAATCGATGCGCGCTCGATGCGATAAGCCACCTTTGTCCCATCTGGTGACACCACAGGCATCCCGAAATCGACGACCTCCACCAGACGACGCGGAGTGATTGCTTCCACGGCATCGACGGGGGCAAGCATGCTTGCCATTCCGCCGGCGGCCAGAAGAACTCCCCAGCCAGCGGTCAGCGCCTTGAGCACAACCATAATCGCGCTATGCAGAAAACGTCATCCACGTTCAGCATTTCTCCTGATTCAGATCACCAGTGCTTGGCAACGGAAACGCTTACGAATCGGCCAATGGCCGAATAGTTCGTCGCGTCGTAGGGCGGCACATACAAGGGCCGAGCGGGTGTATACAAGGGTGGAGCACGGTTCAGTATGTTCTCGACCGACAGTACGAACTCTAGTCCGGATGCCTGCCCGCGGTGCCGTTCGGTCGCGTAGCGAAGGGTCACATCCATCGTCGTGAACGACCCGGTTTTCTCGCGCAGGGCTCTGTTTTCAACGCCGCTCTTGTAGTTCCCGAAGGTGGACCCCGTAAAGCCTCCCTGCGTCCAGACCGCACCCATCCGTCCCGTGATTTTTAGCGGGTTGTGGAGTATGCCTGCCAGATCCATCGGACTCTGCGACTTCGTCGTCTGCTGCGAACTGTCAAGCCAGGTTGCGGATCCGCGGAGGGTCAACCTGCCGGTGGCCAGGTCGCGCCAGTACGATCCAGTCAGGTCAAGCCCGCGAATCCGCTGCCGTGCGACATTGCGGTACTGCCCGTGCATGATCGCGGCCACGCTGCCAGGATCGAATGGCACTCCGATGGTGTTCACGAGCCGGTCGGCACCGCTCACGGCAGCTTCGGCCTCTTCGGGAGTCGGCCAGTGACTGATGAAGTCCGCGAAGATGGGATTGCTCAACGCCTCGCCCGCATTTGCAATCGGCTGCACGACGCGGTCCGTGTAGTCGATGTCGAACCATGTCAGTTCGGCATGCAAGCCTGGTAAGGCCTCAGGGTGAATTGCCAGCGATGCGGTCCATGTTCGCGCGCGCTCCGGATCTAGGTCGCTGTTGCCTCCATCGAGAAAGATGACCGTGGCATCGTCTGGGTAGTCCCTACCACCAAATCCTGCCGGGTAATAAAGGTAGGCAGTTGGAGCATAGTGTCGTTGAAAGAGAGTGGGTGCCTTGAAGGAGCGGCCCCAGGATGCCTTCAGAGTGAGATCGTCAGAAGGCCCGTAGATGAGCCCGAGCTTGGGCGTCACTACCCTTCCAAAGCTGTCGTAATCCTCCACACGCGCCGCCGCTGTAAGGACGATGTGCCTAACGCCGGCGATGTTCGATTCTTCCCCTACCAAGGGCAGGTTGATCTCGGCGTAGCCGAACCGGGCACCCTCATCGCCTGTGGTCAAGCTGGCATCGGTGAGGTAGTTGTGGTGCAAGAATTCGTTCTTTCGGTACCCTGCGCCCACAGCCAGCCGCGCTTCTCCACCGGGGAGCCCGAACAATGGGCCCTCAGCGCCAACCTCATATAAATGCCCTTTATTGCAGTAGCACTCGTCGATCCACACTGTGGAGTCCCAGGTGGCGATGTTCTGCCACGCCTGAACTTGGACATGTTCATTCTTCGACCATGTCCCGCCGATCGACATGACCCAATCATTCGGCAGGAAGAACTCAAGGGAGGGTGACACCAGGGTGGTTGTATTGTCTGGCGTGGCGCGATTGATCATTCCGTTTGGCGCTAGCATCCCGTACGTTTGGTCGCGCTCGGTCCTGAACGCATCCATCCGCAGTTCGGCGATGTCGCCCAGCGCATGGTGCGCGCTGATCAGGCCACTTTGCAGATCGATCCCCGGATAGATGGTGGTCGGGGGGGTCAAAAGGTCCGTGAAGCTTCGGTCTGTCGCATAGATCGGATCGACAGCGGAGTACTTGTACGTGGCAATCAAGCCTCCCTCGGCCCACACGGATCCGGCGGTCACGGCGTACTCGCGGGTTGCCATCCCGCCATCCGTAGCAGTGCCGTAGAGTGCGCTGAGCGTAGCGCCTCGATAATCTCGCTTGAGGATCACGTTTCCCACGCCTCCCACGGCGTCGGAACCGTAGATCGCGGATGCTCCATCGGCAACAATCTCGATCCGTTCAACAGCTTCGACAGGGATTGCCGCAATGTCGATTGCCTGCGTGAAGCCGCCATAG
>NZ_LDIG01000035.1 GCF_015845845.1 Paenibacillus dendritiformis | reverse complement strand
GTGATGGCGTGCCTTTTGTAGAATGAACCGGCGAGTTACGTTTACGTGCAAGGTTAAGGTGAGAAGCCGTAGCCGCAGCGAAAGCGAGTCTGAATAGGGCGAATGAGTACGTAGGCGTAGACCCGAAACCGTGTGATCTACCCCTGTCCAGGGTGAAGGTGCGGTAACACGCACTGGAGGCCCGAACCCACGAATGTTGAAAAATTCGGGGATGAGGTGGGGGTAGCGGAGAAATTCCAATCGAACTCGGAGATAGCTGGTTCTCCCCGAAATAGCTTTAGGGCTAGCCTCGGAGGAAGAGTCGTGGAGGTAGAGCACTGATTGGGTGCGGGGCCCGCCAAGGGTTACCAAGCTCAGTCAAACTCCGAATGCCATGGACTTATTATCCGGGAGTCAGACAATGGGTGCTAAGGTCCGTTGTCAAGAGGGAAACAGCCCAGACCATCAGCTAAGGCCCCTAAGTGTACGTTAAGTGGGAAAGGATGTGGAGTTGCCCAGACAACCAGGATGTTGGCTTAGAAGCAGCCATCATTTAAAGAGTGCGTAATAGCTCACTGGTCGAGTGACTCTGCGCCGAAAATGTAACGGGGCTAAACGTACCGCCGAAGCTATGGATTGCATCGACTTCACTGCTTCTTCGAGGAGCAAGTGAAGACCCGCCTGACATTTTGTCGACATACGAAGTGA
>NZ_LDIG01000034.1 GCF_015845845.1 Paenibacillus dendritiformis | reverse complement strand
TTCCGCCGTACAGTCCGCAACTGAATATTGTGGAAGGACTCTGGAAGTGGCTCAAAGCGGATGTCGTGAATAACGTCTTCTACCACAATGTAGCTGAGATTGAGATACGGAAGAATGGCTGTTCTTTCATGAATGCTGTGATGAAAGAACCTCAAGCAATCATCGACCGTCTCTGTGTGCGGATGGAGTCTGATATAGTAGTGGATATT
>NZ_LDIG01000033.1 GCF_015845845.1 Paenibacillus dendritiformis | reverse complement strand
AATCGAGTCATCGCCTCTGCTTTCTGCGCCTATCGTTACAACTGATAGTGATGGTTCTCTTATTCGTAACCCTTTCACGGATTCAGGTGATAGCTTAATAGGAAGGGTATGGTAAGTTTTGTTCATTCTTATTTAGCGGAATCCGTTAATTCTAGTTTAGCAGTTACAGCTGATCGCCAGCTTCGCCCCGAACTCGACGTTCGCGCGGGCTTTACCGCGCACGATCGGCCTCACGTGCGGCTGCGCGATACTGAC
>NZ_LDIG01000032.1 GCF_015845845.1 Paenibacillus dendritiformis | reverse complement strand
CGTAGCGGCGGACCTGGGCATCGTCCCAGTGCTTGCGCGTGTAACGGATGATTCCCCGCAGATCAGCTTCCGCGGCCTCCGTCAGCACGTAGGCCCTCAAGCAGGACGATCCTCAACGAACTCATCATCGAGGATTTCTCCAACTTGCTTGTTGGACACCCTTCCCGCCAGGCCCTCCTTGATACGGGCGTTCAAAAGGGTTTTCAGTTCCCGCATGGCCTGCTCACCATCAGCATCGCCCGGGAACAGACGCTCCAGCGCGTACTGCCTGATCGTCTTGCCCTCCAGGGCAGCGGTCGCCTTCAGGCTTTGATGCTGCTGCTCGGTGATATCGATGGTCAGACGGCTCATCCGCGCGACTCCAGATCCACAGGGAATCTACATTATCACAAATGTGGGTTTGATCATTTCCGCAGTCAGCGAGTCACCGCCGCAGGACAGATTCCCGATGCCAAGCCAGGTACGGCAGGTGGCCAGGTGCCACGCTCCGCAGGCGTAA
>NZ_LDIG01000031.1 GCF_015845845.1 Paenibacillus dendritiformis | reverse complement strand
TTCGAGCACGTACAGGGCCGGGCCGCGGCTGGGATATGCGGGGCAGCCGACGCCGCTCGAACAAGGCGGGACGTCGCGCTGCTGCGAGACCAGGCTGCGGTCGGCGCCGAAGTACAGGATGTCGAGCGGGATGTGGGTGTTCTTCATCCAGTACGCCTGCGGCTCTTCCCGCTCGTGGATGAACAGCATCCCGGTTCCCTGCTCCAGCTCGCTGCGGAACATCAGGCCGCGCGCCCGGGCCTCGTCCGTGCTGGCGATTTCCACGGCATGGCGCTCGCCGCCCAGTTCGACCCACCGGCCGTCGCTGGCGCACGCAGCGGCCAGTACGCTGGCGCAGGCCAGCAGCAAGGCTGTCAGGGCGCGGATCCGGGTCATCGGCAGTCTCCAGGAGGGGCGTCCCGCACGATCGACCAGCAGCGGGCGAGGGTCAAGCATGCCGGGGTTGGTCGGGCCTCTTCCCAATCCGCGGCTTCCCGTGCACAATGCGCGCCCCGCCACGCAGCGGCCGGCTCCGGCAGGCCACGGTGGAGGGAAGCAGCAAGAGGAAGGCTTCACGAGGTGTTGACCTTCTTCGAAACCGCGCTAGAATGTGCGGCTCCCTCCACGGGAACGCCGGAAGGCTGAACGGGAAGGAGGGCGGCAAAAGTCGACGCGCTTCTGGGTGTTGACGAAAGCAAAAACCGCGCTATAATGGGCGGCTCCCTCGGCAGGAAGTTTGCGAGGGGTTGGGGATGCGGCGCTGAGGCCGGTTCCCGGGTTCTTTGACAGTGTGCGCAGGTGACTTGTGCGGGCGTCTGGCAGGTGGATGACCATCCAAACTTGCAGACGTTCGTAACAGAGCATCAAGTCAATTCAAATGCAGAAATGCAAGCGAGTGATTCGGAGCTTTGGACGACGCTGCACTCAAGCTATAAGGGCTTCGGCCCTGCAAGACTTAAGTGAAGAGTTTGATCCTGGCTCAGAGTGAACGCTGGCGGCAGGCCTAACACATGCAAGTCGAACGGCAGCGCGAGAGAGCTTGCTCTCTTGGCGGCGAGTGGCGGACGGGTGAGGAATACATCGGAATCTGCCTATTTGTGGGGGATAACCTCGGGAAACCGGGACTAATACCGCATACGACCCCATTCCGGGAGGTTTGGGGTGAAAGCGGAGGACCTTCGGGCTTCGCGCAGATAGATGAGCCGATGTCGGATTAGCTTGTTGGTGGGGTAATGGCCTACCAAGGCGACGATCCGTAGCTGGTCTGAGAGGATGATCAGCCACACTGGGACTGAGACACGGCCCAGACTCCTACGGGAGGCAGCAGTGGGGAATATTGGACAATGGGCGAAAGCCTGATCCAGCCATGCCGCGTGGGTGAAGAAGGCCTTCGGGTTGTAAAGCCCTTTTGTTGGGAAAGAAAACTTTCCGGTTAATACCCGGAGAGAATGACGGTACCCAAAGAATAAGCACCGGCTAACTTCGTGCCAGCAGCCGCGGTAATACGAAGGGTGCAAGCGTTACTCGGAATTACTGGGCGTAAAGGGTGCGTAGGTGGTTCGTTAAGTCTGATGTGAAAGCCCTGGGCTCAACCTGGGAATTGCATTGGATACTGGCGGGCTGGAGTGCGGTAGAGGGTAGTGGAATTCCCGGTGTAGCAGTGAAATGCGTAGATATCGGGAGGAACATCCGTGGCGAAGGCGACTGCCTGGACCAGCACTGACACTGAGGCACGAAAGCGTGGGGAGCAAACAGGATTAGATACCCTGGTAGTCCACGCCCTAAACGATGCGAACTGGATGTTGGGTTCAATCAGGAACTCAGTATCGAAGCTAACGCGTTAAGTTCGCCGCCTGGGGAGTACGGTCGCAAGACTGAAACTCAAAGGAATTGACGGGGGCCCGCACAAGCGGTGGAGTATGTGGTTTAATTCGATGCAACGCGAAGAACCTTACCTGGCCTTGACATGTCGAGAACTTTCCAGAGATGGATTGGTGCCTTCGGGAACTCGAACACAGGTGCTGCATGGCTGTCGTCAGCTCGTGTCGTGAGATGTTGGGTTAAGTCCCGCAACGAGCGCAACCCTTGTCCTTAGTTGCCAGCACGTAATGGTGGGAACTCTAAGGAGACCGCCGGTGACAAACCGGAGGAAGGTGGGGATGACGTCAAGTCATCATGGCCCTTACGGCCAGGGCTACACACGTACTACAATGGGAAGGACAGAGGGCTGCGAACCCGCGAGGGCAAGCCAATCCCAGAAACCTTCTCCCAGTCCGGATCGGAGTCTGCAACTCGACTCCGTGAAGTCGGAATCGCTAGTAATCGCAGATCAGCATTGCTGCGGTGAATACGTTCCCGGGCCTTGTACACACCGCCCGTCACACCATGGGAGTGGGTTGCACCAGAAGTAGCTAGTCTAACCTTCGGGAGGACGGTTACCACGGTGTGATTCATGACTGGGGTGAAGTCGTAACAAGGTAGCCGTATCGGAAGGTGCGGCTGGATCACCTCCTTTAGAGACCGGACGGCATCGCCTGTCCAGGCGCCCGCACAAGTGACCTGCATCCAGTAGTTCCCGGCCAACCGCTTCGGTGGTGGCCGCGGGAGCGTCCCCCCATGGGGCCATAGCTCAGCTGGGAGAGCACCTGCTTTGCAAGCAGGGGGTCGTCGGTTCGATCCCGACTGGCTCCACCACGCTTACCCATGAGTCCGAGGTTCTCGGGTCTGTAGCTCAGGTGGTTAGAGCGCACCCCTGATAAGGGTGAGGTCGGTGGTTCGAGTCCTCCCAGACCCACCATCGGAACGCTGGATGAGTTTGCGCACACTTTATAGAACGATCGCGGCGGCGCTGAGGCCGGCGCGTGATCTTTGACAATGGGATGTAGCGAGCGTTTGAGACGAACTTGTCCAGACGTGTCGTTGAGGCTAAGGCGGGAATCGAAAGATTCCTAATTTGAGTCGTTGCAATATTCGCGTCGGTGGCTTGTAACCACCGGCAGAATTTAACTCCGAGGCGACTTGGGGTTATATGGTCAAGCGAATAAGCGCACACGGTGGATGCCTTGGCGGTCAGAGGCGATGAAGGACGTGGCAGCCTGCGAAAAGTGTCGGGGAGCTGGCAACAAGCTTTGATCCGGCAATGTCCGAATGGGGAAACCCACTCCGCAAGGAGTATTGCATGGTGAATACATAGCCATGCAAGGCGAACCCGGGGAACTGAAATATCTAAGTACCCGGAGGAAAAGAAATCAACCGAGATTCCCTGAGTAGCGACGAGCGAACGGGGACTAGCCCAAAAGTCGATTTGGTTCTAGCAAAACGACCTGGAAAGGTCGGCCATAGAAGGTGACAGCCCTGTATGCGAAAGGGCCATTTCGATGAAATTGAGTAGGGCGGGGCACGTGAAACCCTGTCTGAACATGGGGGGACCATCCTCCAAGGCTAAATACTACTGACCGACCGATAGTGAACCAGTACCGTGAGGGAAAGGCGAAAAGAACCCCGGCGAGGGGAGTGAAATAGACCCTGAAACCGTGTGCGTACAAGCAGTCGGAGCCCTTCGGGGTGACGGCGTACCTTTTGTATAATGGGTCAGCGACTTACTGTTCGTGGCAAGCTTAACCGTTTAGGGGAGGCGAAGGGAAACCGAGTCTGATAAGGGCGTATAGTCGCGGGCAGTAGACCCGAAACCGGGTGATCTAGTCATGCCCAGGGTGAAGGTTGAGTAACATCAACTGGAGGCCCGAACCCACTCCCGTTGCAAAGGTAGGGGATGAGGTGTGATTAGGAGTGAAAAGCTAATCGAACCCGGAGATAGCTGGTTCTCCTCGAAAGCTATTTAGGTAGCGCCTCATGTGAATCCTCTCGGGGGTAGAGCACTGTTATGGCTAGGGGGTCATCGCGACTTACCAAACCATGGCAAACTCCGAATACCGAGAAGGAATGCATGGGAGACACACGGCGGGTGCTAACGTCCGTCGTGGAAAGGGAAACAACCCAGACCCACAGCTAAGGTCCCCAATTCAGTACTGAGTGGGAAACGATGTGGAAAGGCATAGACAGCCAGGAGGTTGGCTTAGAAGCAGCCACCCTTTAAAGAAAGCGTAATAGCTCACTGGTCGAGTCGGTCTGCGCGGAAGATTTAACGGGGCTAAGTACTGAACCGAAGCTTGGGGTGCACAGCAATGTGCGCGGTAGAGGAGCGTTCCGTAAGCCGCTGAAGGTGGATCGAGAGGTCCGCTGGAGGTATCGGAAGTGCGAATGCTGACATGAGTAACGATAATGCGGGCGAAAAACCCGCACGCCGAAAGCCCAAGGTTTCCTTGCGCAACGTTAATCGGCGCAGGGTGAGTCGGCCCCTAAGGCGAGGCAGAAATGCGTAGTCGATGGGAAGCTGGTTAATATTCCAGCACCTCGCGTGAGTGCGATGGGGGGACGGAGAAGGGTAGGTGTACCGGGCGTTGGTTGTCCCGGGGAAAGGCGGTAGGTTTGGGACTTAGGCAAATCCGGGTCCCTTCAAGACCGAGCACCGAGACCAGTCCAATTGGACGAAGTCACTGATCCCACGCTTCCAGGAAAAGCCCCTAAGCTTCAGCTCACGCAGACCGTACCGTAAACCGACACAGGTAGGCAGGATGAGAATTCTCAGGCGCTTGAGAGAACTCGGGTGAAGGAACTAGGCAACATAGCACCGTAACTTCGGGAGAAGGTGCGCCCCTGATGGTGGCTCATGCGAGCTATAGCTGTCGGGGGCCGCAGTGACCAGGCCGCTGCGACTGTTTATCAAAAACACAGGACTCTGCAAACACGAAAGTGGACGTATAGGGTCTGACGCCTGCCCGGTGCCGGAAGGTTAATTGATGGGGTCAGCCGCAAGGCGAAGCTCTTGATCGAAGCCCCGGTAAACGGCGGCCGTAACTATAACGGTCCTAAGGTAGCGAAATTCCTTGTCGGGTAAGTTCCGACCTGCACGAATGGCGTAACGATGGCGGCGCTGTCTCCACCCGAGACTCAGTGAAATTGAAATCGCTGTGAAGATGCAGCGTTCCCGTGGCAAGACGGAAAGACCCCGTGAACCTTTACTATAGCTTTACACTGAACGTTGAGTTCGTCTGTGTAGGATAGGTGGGAGGCTTTGAAACCATGGCGCTAGCTGTGGTGGAGCCAACCTTGAAATACCACCCTGTCGTGCTTGACGTTCTAACCTGGGCCCGTGATCCGGGTCGGGGACCGTGTATGGTGGGTAGTTTGACTGGGGCGGTCTCCTCCTAAAGAGTAACGGAGGAGCACGAAGGTACGCTCAGCGCGGTCGGACATCGCGCACTGTGTGCAAAGGCATAAGCGTGCTTGACTGCGAGATCGACGGATCAAGCAGGTACGAAAGTAGGTCTTAGTGATCCGGTGGTTCTGTATGGAAGGGCCATCGCTCAACGGATAAAAGGTACTCCGGGGATAACAGGCTGATACCGCCCAAGAGTTCATATCGACGGCGGTGTTTGGCACCTCGATGTCGGCTCATCACATCCTGGGGCTGTAGTCGGTCCCAAGGGTATGGCTGTTCGCCATTTAAAGTGGTACGCGAGCTGGGTTCAGAACGTCGTGAGACAGTTCGGTCCCTATCTGCCATGGGCGTTGGAGATTTGAGAGGGGCTGCTCCTAGTACGAGAGGACCGGAGTGGACGAACCTCTGGTGTTCCGGTTGTCACGCCAGTGGCACTGCCGGGTAGCTACGTTCGGAAACGATAACCGCTGAAAGCATCTAAGCGGGAAGCGTGCCTCAAGATGAGATCTCCCGGGAGCTTGACTCCCCTGAAGGAACCATCAAGACCAGGTGGTTGATAGGCTGGGTGTGCAAGTACAGCAATGTATTGAGCTAACCAGTACTAATGATCCGTGTGGCTTGACCATATAACCTCAAGTGGCCTTGGACTCGACGACGCGTCGGAGTTCGGATCGGCCTCGCTACATCCCACCCTACGAGAGCGTGAGCGCGATCGGTCCCCCGGATGATTCCGTCTGGACCGGACCGCGACCCTCCACCCTCTCCCTGGTGACAATAGCTGCGTGGAACCACCCGATTCCATTCCGAACTCGGAAGTGAAACGCGCACGCGCCGATGGTAGTGTGCATCTAGCATGCGAGAGTAGGTCATCGCCAGGGTCTTTGCCCAAAACCCCGCAGCTCTGCTGCGGGGTTTTCTTTTGTGCGTGGGTAGCAGCCGGAACCCATTGCTTCCCGCATTCCC
>NZ_LDIG01000030.1 GCF_015845845.1 Paenibacillus dendritiformis | reverse complement strand
GCGGACCGGCCGGCCGGGCCGTGGCTTCGCGAGGCGCTCGAAGCCGCCTGGCTCGCCGTCGCGCTCGGCGACGTGCCGAACGAGCGCGACGCGCTCAGGAAATACGTGGAGAAAGAGTGGAACCGAGAATGAATCAAAAATTACTGGACTGGTTCCGGGAACACCCGGATCAATATATTTCCGGCGAGGAATTGAGCCGCCGGCTCCAGATTACGCGGACGGCCGTATGGAAGCAGATCAACGTCCTCCGCGCCAAAGGCTACGCCTTCGACGCCGTGCCGAAGCTCGGGTACCGGCTCGTGACCCAGCCGACCCGGCTCGATGAGGCGACGCTGCTCGCCAAGCTGGCGCCGGGCACCTTCGGGAACCGGCTGCGCATCCTCGAAAAGACGGAGTCGACGCAGAATGAAGCGGCCGCCTGGGCGAAGGAAGGCGTGCCCGAGGGCGCGGTCGTGCTGGCGGAGGAGCAGACGGGCGGCCGGGGCCGCCAAGGGCATGTCTGGCATTCGCCGGCAGGCAAGGGCATCTGGATGAGCATCGTCCTGCGCCCCCGCATTCCGCTGCCGTATACGCCGCATCTGACCTTGCTCTCGGCGGTGGCGATGTTCCGGGCGATGAAGAAGCTGACGTCGGCCCCGCTTGGCATCAAATGGCCGAACGATATCCTGGCCGACGGCAAAAAGGTGGCGGGCATCCTGCTCGAGTCGGCCGCCGAAGACGAGCGGCTGCTCTATGTCATTGCCGGCATCGGCATCAGTGTCAACCTGGATGCCGCCGACTTCCCGGAAGAGCTGCAAGACCGGGCGACGTCCTTGAAAATCGTGACGGGCCATGTAGTGGACCGGGCCACGCTGGTGGCGGCATGCCTGCAGGAGCTGGAGCAGCTGTACCGCCTGTATGAAGAGGAAGGGTTCGGGCCCATCCGTACGCTGTGGGAGGCGCAGAGCATCACGCTGGGCCGCCAGATGACCGTCGAGACCCCGCAGGGGCCGCTGCAGGGCGTCGCGGTTGGGCTGGATGAATCAGGCGCCCTGCTGCTGAGGGACAAGACGGGAGCGGTACAAAAAGTTTTTTCCGGAGATGTGCATTTTTCCGGGTGAAACCGATCCATGGATCTGCTATACTGTAGTCGGTGAGGCGGTATCTCCGAAGAGAATCGCACTCACCCGAGTAAGCAAGGAAAATCGTGCCGACAAGTACATATTCCTTGACGAACGTGATGCACGTATCTGCTCTGAGCCGAAGGGACCGAGACAGAAGGACGTCCGCATGCGACCTCTTTTTCTCTTTGGTGACCTTTTTAGCAGGATATGCTGAAAGGTTTTTTTGTTTTGCGCACACTAAAGCGAAGGAACGAGGCCGAACAATTAATAGGGGCCGACCGCGAAGGGTCTTGTGTTTGAAAAAGATGTTCCGCGAAAGAAAGCGGGCTTTTTGAACGGCCTCTACAAAAGGAGATGGATGTACGAGATGGCAACACAACCGTTAAGCATTGTGAAAATGAAGGCGATGAAGGGGCGCGGGGAAAAGCTGGCCATGGTTACGGCGTATGATTACCCGTCGGCCCAATTGGCGGAAGCGGCCGGCGTCGATTTGATTCTCGTCGGCGATTCCCTCGGCAATGTCGTGCTCGGCTATGACTCGACGCTGCCGGTTACGCTCGACGACATGGTATATCATTCGCGCGCCGTACGGCGGGGAGCGCCCCGCACCTTCATCGTGACAGATATGCCGTTCATGACATACCACGGCAGCATTTCGGACACGCTGGCCGGCGTCCGCCGCATTATGCAGGAAGGCCATGCCCATGCAGTCAAAATGGAGGGCGGCAAGGAAATCGCGGCTACAGTAGAAGCGTGCGTGCAGGCAGGGGTGCCCGTCCTGGGCCATATCGGCCTGACGCCGCAGTCCGTGCATCAGATCGGCGGCTACCGCATTCAAGGCAAGACGGCGGAGGATGCGAACCGCCTGCTGGAGGATGCCCTGGCGCTGGAGAAGGCCGGCGCCTTCGCGATTGTGCTGGAGCTGGTGACGGCGCAGGTGGCGGCTTATATTACGGAACGGCTCTCGATTCCGACGATCGGCATCGGGGCGGGCGCGGGCTGCGACGGGCAGGTGCTTGTATTCCACGATCTGCTGCGCTATACGGCGGATTACCGCGAGAAGCGGTTCGTCAAAACCTATGCCGATATCGGCGCCATGATACAAGAGGGAATCGGCGCCTATGTGCAAGAGGTGAAAGCGGGGACCTTCCCGGAAGAAGGCCATTCATTCGCGGCCGGCGAAGAAGTGCAGGGCCAATTGTACGGACATGCCGCCAAGGAAGAGGGGGATGTCCGATGATCACCGTACGCACTATCGCCGAGCTGCGGGCCGAGGTCCGCAGGCTGCGGCAGGAAGCGGAGCGGCAATCGGGGCGGGCGGAGGTCGGATTCGTCCCGACGATGGGCTATCTTCATGAAGGCCATGCCAGTCTGATGCGGCAGGCGAAGGAGCAGTGCGCGGTCTCGGTGCTGAGCATCTTCGTCAATCCGATTCAATTCGGGCCGAACGAGGATCTGGCCCAATATCCGCGCGATGAGGAGCGGGATTTGAAGCTCGCGGCTTCGGTTGGCATCGATATCGTCTTTCTCCCGTCGCCGGAAGAGATGTATCCGCAGCCGACGAAGACGACGATTCATGTGCGCGAAGTGACCGAGCCGCTGTGCGGCGCGTCCCGTCCGGGCCATTTCGACGGCGTCACGACCGTGGTCGCGAAGCTGTTCCATATCGTCAAGCCCGATCGGGCATACTTCGGAATGAAGGATGCGCAGCAGGTCGCCGTCATTCAACAAATGGTGGAGGACCTGAATTTCGACGTCACGATCGTGCCTTGCCCGATCGTGCGGGAAGCGGACGGGCTCGCGCTCAGCTCGCGCAATGTGTACCTGAGCGGGGAGGAACGGGAGCAGGCGCTCGGCTTATCCCGCTCGCTCCGCATGGCGGAGGAATGGCTGGGGGAGGAGCCCGGGCTTACGGCGGAAGAAATAAAGTCCCGTATCCGTCAGGTTATCGGCGAAGCGCCGCTGGCGGACATTGATTACGTTGACATCCTGACGTTCCCGGCGCTGCAGACGCTGCCTTCCGAAGAACCGGTCGGCAATGCCGGGAGCGACGTGCTTATCGCGCTGGCGGTCCGTTTCGGGCGAACGCGCTTAATCGACAACCGGCTGTTCAGCCGCCAAGGAGGACGCTTATGTTCCGTGAAATGATGAAATCGAAAATCCACCGCGCGACGGTGACGGAGGCCAACTTGAATTATGTCGGCAGCATTACGATCGATGAGCATCTGATGGAATGCGCCGACATTTGGGCCAATGAGAAAGTGCAGATTGTCAACAATTACAACGGCGCCCGGCTGGAAACTTACGTCATTCCGGGTCCGCGCCATTCCGGGGTCATCTGCCTGAACGGGGCGGCGGCGCGCCTTGTCCAGCCCGGAGACAATGTCATTATTATTTCGTATGCGGCGATGACCGACGAAGAAGCGCGTTCTTATCAGCCCAAAATCGTGTTCGTCGACGGGGAGAACAAGCCGGTGGAATTGATGGCCGGAACGGAAGCTCACGCGACGATCAAATAATCCGCGTCAACGGCCGCCATCACAGCGAGCACCGGCACGCTTCGTTCCGGCTCAGGCCAAGCCCTTGACAGCGCCAGGCTCCGTTGGGTAAACGTTGGAGCGCGGAATGAAATCCACCCCCTTAACACACAATGAACGTAGATCCGTTATCGACGATACGCATCACTCGTAAAGGTGGGATGGAATCGTGCTGCAACAAGTATTCGCGACGATGAATGAAGTGCTGGATGAATTAATTCGCCAGTATCCCCAAGCGGCGGGAGAGCGCAAGCAGGAACTGGACCGGCAATTGAAGGTGCTGTCCACAATGAGCGACTACATCGTGGAGGAGTGGCTTCGGTTCGAGGAGAAGCTTGCCTCGCTGCGTCCGCACAGTCAAAACGACGTGATCGAGGCGCAGCCGCAGCCGACATTGCCCGATTTTACGGATCCGTTCCAGCGAGGTCAGGGATACTACATGCTGATGATGTATGATGAAGCCGTCAAGCATTTGGAAGCGGCGGCCTCGATAAGGCCGGACCATATCGACAGCCGCATTTATTTGGCCATGAGTTATTTGCATCTGGGCCGGAATCAGGAAGCGGGACATCATTTTCAACTCATCATTCCTCTGACCGAGAGCAAATGCCTCAAAGCGATCGCTTACAATGCCTTGGGGTGCATCAGCGCCGAGCAGCGGGATCTTTCCAAAGCGAAGGAATACTTCAGCAAAGCGCATCTGCTTGATCCTTCACTGCCAGAGCCTGTTTTGAACTTGAAAGCGTGTCTGTCGGATGGCGATCATTTGCAATATGGCGGTGAGTGGATTCACATGCCGTAACCAGAGAGGGAAACCTGTTCGTAAAAAATACGCACAGATGTTTCCCTCTGTGCATTTCCAAATGGCCGATCATCTGTTATGCTAAGAACAGAAATCGGTGAGAGGAATTAACAGATAATGAGATTTGCTGTGTTGGATTTTGAGACGACGGGCAATCAGCCCAGCGATGAAATTATACAGATTGGCCTTGTCGTTCTGGGGCATGATCTGAACGTAGAACAACAATACCACACCCTGGTCCGTCCGACGGCAAGCATACCCGAATTCATCACGAATCTTACGGGCATCTCCGACGAGGATGTTCAGGATGCGCCAGAACTGGACGAGGCCATGACCGGGATGGTGCCGCTGCTGAGCGACGTGGTCCTGGTCGGCCACAATGTCGGCTTCGATTACCAATATTTGCGCCAGGCGCTGGAGCAGACCGGTTATTTGCCGTTCACCGGCCGGATATTGGACACGATCGAGCTGCTTCGCATTTTGTTCCCTTCGCTTCCTTCCTATCAGCTAGGTTCCGTAGCTCATGATTTCGGCATTGCCCATGACAGACCTCATCAGGCGGACAGCGATGCCCTTGCGACGGCGGACATCTTCCGCCGCTGCATGGAAGCCATTGATGACTTGCCTTTGCTTACGCTGCAAGGCATCGTGGAAGTATTCGGGGATCATGAAGAACGCGATTTGAAGTGGCTGCTGGCGGAGAAGCTAAGCGAACGGGAGCGGAATATGGCAAGCTGGGAGGAGGAAGGCTACTTCCCTTACCGCCAATTGATGCTCAAGCAGGACGATTGGACTGACACGCCGCCGCCTCGCGACGCGTCCGCGGACAATCCGCTGGCCGGCAAGTCGTTCCGGCAATTTCTCGATGAAGTGAAGCAGCGGATGGAAGCGATGCTGGAACATTACGAGCCGCGGGCCTCGCAGGAGCAGATGTTCAATGAGGTGATGGAATGCCTCGATGAGAACAAGCATCTGCTGATCGAAGCCGGAACGGGAACGGGCAAATCGCTCGGTTATTTGCTGCCGGCCCTGTATCACAGCGTTCTTCACGAGAAGAAGGTCGTGGTCAGCACCCATACGATCAACCTGCAGGAGCAGCTGAGACAGCGCGATGTGCCGCTTCTGGAGCAGATTGTTCCTTTTTCCTTCAAGGTATCGATATTAAAAGGACGCAGTCACTATTTGTGTTTGCGTAAATTTGAACATAAAATAAGTAACAGAGAGTTCGTTCACGCAAGAGATGACAGCATTACAGCGGCGCAGCTGCTCGTATGGCTCAGCCGGACGGAGCATGGAGATGACGAGGAGCTGCATCTCGTGCATAAAGGGCCCGAGTTCTGGGATTCGGTCTCGAGCGACAGCGATTCCTGCCTGAACCGTTCCTGTCCTTGGTTCCGCCGCTGCTTCTATCACCGGGCCAAAAATAACGCGAATCTCTCCGATATCGTCATTACGAACCACTCGTTATTGTTTACCGACGTGATGGCCGACCATCGTCTGCTGCCGGGCTATGAGCATCTCGTCGTTGACGAGGCGCATCATTTCGAGGAGACGGCCGGCAAGCACTTGGGGACGAATTTGCAATATTTTTCACTCATTCACCCGCTGACCCGGCTGTTCAAAGACAGCAAGAGCGGCGCTCTTGTCGTGCTTCAACAGCGTCTCCGGTTATCAGGCCACGAGAAAGCGCTTATCTGGGCCGAAGGGATCGATAAGCTGCTGCAGCAGATCGTCGACGTCAAGGAGCAATGGGATCGGCTGCATGATATGCTGTATCAGCTGCTTCCTTCCGGGGAAGCCGGTCAATTCGAGGGCGGACAGACGGTGCTTCGTCTTCCGGCCGGCGAGCGCCCGGAAGAGTGGCCCGAAGCGGTGGAGCTGGAGAAATCGATCCACACCCGTCTCAGCGACATCGTGCGCTCGGGCGAAAAGCTGGTCAATGAGTGGAAAGAGGCCGATGACGAAGAACTTGAGGGCGTTATCGTCGATATTAGCGGGCTGCTGAAGGATGTAGGCCAAGTGCGCGACGATTTCCGCCTGTTCATGCAAGGCTCGGATCCGGAGACGGTGTATTGGATGGAGGGGAATACGCAGTTCAAGTTCAAGTCGCTGCAAATGTATGCCGTGCCGGTCGATGTGAGCGACGCGCTGAACCGATATTTCTTCGAACCGAAAAAGAGCGTCATCCTCACTTCAGCGACGCTGTCCGTCGACAAGTCCTTCCAGTTCGTGCAGGAACAGATCGGCCTTGCGGAAGCCGCCAATGACGGCAGGCTGCATACGGTTATTCTGCCTTCCCCGTTCAATTACCGGGAGCAGGCGCTGGTCGTTATCCCGCGTGATTTTCCCAGCGTCAAAGGCTCGTCCGACGCGGTCTTCAATCAGACGCTCGCGAAATCGATCGGGGATGTGGCGCTCGTCACGCGCGGCAGGATGCTCGTCCTGTTCACCTCGTACCGCATGCTCCGGGACGTGTACGAGCCGCTGAAGGAAGCGCTGAGCGCAAGCGGCATTCAGGTGCTGGGCCAAGGCATCGACAGCGGGAACCGCAGCAAGCTGACGCGCCGCTTCCGGGAGCAGCCGGCTTCCGTGCTTCTCGGTACGAGCAGCTTCTGGGAAGGCGTCGACATTCCCGGCGACGCGCTCACCTGTCTCGCCATTGTCCGGCTGCCATTCCAGCCGCCGAACCATCCGCTCGTCGAAGCCAAATGCGATCGGCTGAAGCGCCAGAAGCAGAACCCGTTCCGCAAATATTCGGTTCCGCAGGCGGTTATCCGCTTCAAGCAAGGCTTCGGACGCCTTGTGAGGACCGCTCAGGACAAAGGCATCGTCATCGTGTACGATACGCGGGTGATTGAGACGAGCTACGGCAAACATTTCTTATATTCGCTTCCTGGGCCGAAGATGGAGCACATGGCCAATGTGCAGCTGGTGCCCAGAATCGAAGCGTGGTTAAACGAGCACGAAAAATAGGCGTGTAAGAGCGATGAGGGGGCAACGAAATAAATATGAAAACGTTGAAAATATCAGAAGCTGTCGTTCGCAGACTGCCGGTTTATTTACGTCATCTGATGGAACTGAAGCAGCGAGAGGTTCTGACGGTTTCTTCACAGGATTTGGGGCAGAAGCTGGACCTCAATCCCGCCCAGATTCGCAAAGACTTGGCATATTTCGGCGATTTTGGACGAAAAGGAATCGGGTATGACGTCTCTTACCTGATTCAACAAATCCGCCATATACTGAAGCTGGATCAGATTATTCATGTCGGTCTTGTCGGCGCGGGGAAGCTGGGCCATGCCTTGTGCAACTATACGGCATATATGAAGGACAATATGCGGATTGTGGCCGTATTCGACGCGCTGGAGTCGAAGGTCGGCACCGAGATCAACAATTTGCGCGTGCAGCCGATGAGCGAACTGGCGGACACCGTGCGCGAACAGAAAATTCGCATCGGCATCATTACCGTGCCCGCTTCGGAGGCGCAGCATGTCGCGGAACAGTTCGTCGAGGCGGGTGTCGAGGCGATCTTGAACTTCGCGCCGGTTATCCTCCGCGTTCCGGCTCATGTGCGGGTGCATACGGCCGATTTTACGACGGATATGTTCAGTCTGGCCTATTATTTATCCGATGATAGAAAGGAAGCTCCGGTAGAATGACGACGAAACTTATTATTGAGAACGGGACGTTTGCGTCGCTGCGCCCAGGCGCGGAGCGCACGGCCGTTACAGGCACGATGGTCATTGAAGATGACATGATTGTATATGTGGGGGAACAGCTTCCGCAGGAGCATGATACGCCCGAGGCGGCGCGAATCGACGGCAAAGGGCTGTTCTTCATGCCGGGGCTCATCAACACGCACGGCCATGCGGCGATGTCGCTGCTGCGCGGGTACGGCGATGACATGGTGCTCCAGACGTGGCTGCAGGAGAAGATGTGGCCGATGGAAGCGAAGTTCACCGCGGAGGATGTCCGTTGTGGAACCGCACTCTCGGTTCTGGAAATGCTGAAAGGCGGGACGACGACGTTCGTCGATATGTACGACCATATGGATGAGGTGGCCAAGGTCGTCGAGGAGTCCGGCATCCGCGCCTGCCTGATGCGCGGCGCCATCGGCTTATGCCCGGAAGACGTGCAGGAAGCGAAGCTCCGGGAAGCCGTTCAATTCGCCCGCGACTGGCACGGCAAGGCGGACGGGCGCATTACGGCGATGCTGGCTCCGCACGCACCGTATACATGTCCTCCGGGCTTCATCGAGAAGTTCGTGGAGGCGGCGCATGATCTCGATCTCCCGCTGCATACGCATATGTCGGAGACCGCGGCGGAAGTCGCCCAGAATGTCGCGGACTACGGGCTTCGTCCTGTCGCTCATTTGGAGAAGCTCGGCTTCTTCTCGCGTCCATCCTTCGTGGCGCACGGCGTTCATCTGACCGATGAGGAGATCGAAGTATTGGCTCGCCATGACGTCGCTGTCTCTCATAATCCGGGCAGCAATCTGAAGCTGGCTTCCGGGGTGGCGCGGGTTCCTGAGCTGCTGCGCGCGGGCGTAACCGTATCGCTCGGAACGGATGGGCCGGCAAGCAACAACAATCTGGATATGTTCGAAGAGATGCGCCTGGCGGCGCTGATTCATAAGGGCGTATCCGGCGATCCGACGGCAGTGCCGGCGGCGGAAGCGATGCGCATGGGCACGCTGTACGGAGCGCAGACGATCCGGGCCGAGAAGCTGGGGCTGCTGGAAGCCGGCATGAAGGCGGATATCGTGGCGGTGAACGTGAACCAGCCGCATTTCGTTCCGCATACCGACTTCGTCTCGCATATGATCTATTCCGCTTCCGCCAAAGACGTCGCCCATGTATGGGTCGACGGCCGCGAAGTGGTGAAGGACGGCCAGTGCCTCACCTTGGACGAAGAGCGCATTCTCTATGAAGCCGGGCGGTGCTTCGCGCGCCTGCTTGAGCGCTGACGGGAGGAGCGCATGGCCAGAAGACGCAGTCGCCGCCGCCGCAACCGGTGGTTCATCGCCATGCTGGCGTTTGTCGTGCTTATCCTGTTCATTGTCGCCTTGGTTATGTACGTCAACTACATTTATTCCGATGAGCGGATGAAGGAAGCAGACATTTTGCAGCGTGCCCAGCAAGAGGTGCCGTTGACCGAAGTGAACGGCATCGAGAAGAGCGTATGGGATGAAGTCGTCTATGTCATTAATGGGGTTAACCAGGAGGGAAAGGCCGTCTGGGTATGGGTATTCCCCGATCGGGTCGCCTCGATCCCGGCAGCCGATAGCGTGGATAAGGCCGTAGTGAAGGCCGCGATTCAGCAGGCGCACCCCGATGCCCGCATTGTCCGCCTGCTGCCTGGATATAAGGATAATCAATATGTGTGGGAAGCCTTCGTCCAGCGTAAGGACGAGAAAGGAACGCGCCGCTATTTTTATCAGTTTTATTCCTTCTACGACGGTTCTCCGGTGGGCGAGATCTACGGTCTTCCCAACCAATAGAATAGCCTGGGGCAGCTTGGCCTGCCCTGTCATTACCGCACCGCTTCGCTTCAGCGTCATATGGCCGCTGAGGGGAGCGGTGCTTTTTGCTGTCTTGGCAGTCATGGAACACTTTACATTCCGTAATCGTATATCAAATATGATATACTTTTGTATATCGTGTTCTGATAGATAAACAACGTATGACTTGCGCAAATTTAGCACCGTATGTCAGCGAAGCGGATGACATATCTGCACGCCAGCAACATGTCCACATTTGCATTAAGCGATACACAGGAATAGAAGGGGGTTTTTGTGGCATGACGAAGAAGATTCGCATTGCGCCGACCCTGCTTATTATGCTGCTGACCGGCGGTATTTTATTCGGGGGGTGGGCCGTATATCAGACGAAGTATGTGGAACAGCCCGTAGAGAGCGTTATGCGGCAGCATGCCGAGATTACGAAGTATCAGGTCGATTGGCATTCGGACACGCTGAAAATTCAAATTCAGGCCGATCCGGGCGCCGATATTCGTGAAGTGGTGCAGAAGCTGAATACCGAGATTGCACAGTATGCCAAAGGCAAAAAAGTGCTGATCGAATATATCAATGAGAACAGTACGCCAACGATTGATCAATGGTGGTCGCAGGCCATGTTCGATGTAGCCGAAGCGATGGTTCACCGGAATTACAGCGATATTCCGAAGAAGCTGCAGGAGCTTCGGACGAACCAGCCCGGTCTGGAAGTCGTGACGGAGATGGATAACCAGTATGTCTATATTCAACTGAAGGACAAGCAAGGCAGCAAGACGATGCTCTTGCCGCTGGACGGAACCGCAATGGGGGTGTGGCCGCATGAAGAACAGACTGTCCATCCGCTGGCCTGAGGCGGCTATCGGAGCCGCGATCGCGATTATGGTCTTTCTCGCGTTTCGCGGCGTGAATATCCTTCCGATTGTGTTGGCTGCCGTCGTGTTGGCCGCGCTCTCCTATGCCGTCAAGCGGCGCGGGGGCGCCGGGGTGACGAGCGGAGGCGCGCGCAGCGATTCGCGCAAGGCGTCCGTCGCTCCGTTAAGCTTCGAGCAGATTGGCGGGCAGGAACGGGCGAAGAATGAATTGATTGAAGCGCTCGATTTCCTCGTTCGCCCGGATGCGATTCGGAAGTTCGGGATCCGGCCGCTCAAGGGCATCCTGCTCACCGGGCCTCCGGGGACAGGGAAAACGCTGATGGCCAAAGCGGCGGCCCACTATGCCGATGCCGTCTTCATCGGCGTCGCGGGCAGCGAGTTCGTCGAAATGTTCGTCGGCGTCGGCGCCGGCCGCGTACGCGAACTGTTCAAGCAGGCGCGGCAGCGCGCGGCGAAGGAGAAAAAGCAGAACGCCGTCATCTTCATCGACGAGATCGATGTTATCGGCGGCAAGCGGGAAGGCGGACAGCAGCGGGAATACGATCAGACGCTGAACCAGCTCCTGACGGAGATGGACGGGCTGTATGCCGACATGAGTCCCCGGATTCTCGTCATGGCGGCGACGAACCGCAAGGAGATGCTGGATAGCGCTCTCCTGCGTCCGGGACGATTCGATCGTCAAATACAGGTCGATCTTCCCGATAAAAAGGGCCGGCTTCACATTTTGAAGCTGCACGCCAACAATAAGCCGTTGGCGGATGACGTCGATCTCGAGCGCATTGCCGACGAGACGTTCGGCTTCTCCGGCGCGCAGCTGGAGAGCGTCCTGAACGAAGGCGCGATCTACGCGATGCGGAACGAGTCGGATGTCATTACGACGAATCATCTGTCCCAGGCGATCGATAAAGTGATGATGGGCGAGAAAATCGACCGGGAGACGAATCAGGAAGAACGCCGGCGCGTCGCTATCCACGAGCTGGGGCATGCGATTATGGCGGAAGTGGTCCGTCCCGGGAGCGTATCCCAGGTGGCGCTAAGCCCAAGGGGGCAGGCGCTCGGGTATGTCCGCCATCAGCCGCTGGAGGAGCGTTATCTGTACACGAAGCCGTTCCTGGAAGAACAGATTATGATTGCGCTGGGCGGAGCGGCGGCCGAGGAGATCTTTTACGGCAACCGCAGCACCGGCTCGCAGGGCGACTTCGATCAGGCGCTGGACATCGTCGACACGATGATCAATGCCGGCCTGACGGAGCTGGGCATCGTCCGCTTGAAGCAGCTGCCGCCGGAAGCGCTGACCCGGCAGACGCAAGTCATCATGGAGCAGCTCTTCAAGCGTACGCACGCGCTGCTGGCCGAGCGCAAGCCTGCCTTCGATCGCGTGTTGCACCAGCTTCTGCGCGAGGAAAACTTGAGCGGTGAACAATTTCGGTGTCTATTATGTGACAGTCAGGAATTCCCAGCGTGAAAACACGCTGGGTTTTTCTTTTTATTTTCAGGATTCATGTTATGATAGATTAAGATCCCTGTGCACTGATAACGAATGCCTGTTATCGGGTACACTATACAGAGCATAGATGGAGGAAAGGTGGAAGTAACCATGTTTTTCAAGAAAATCGGCGTCATCGGCGGCGGTACAATGGGCCAAGGCATTGCGGAAATGCTTGCTGTCAAAGGCTTGGACGTGCTGTTGGTGGAAAAGTCGACAGAGAAGCTGGATCATGCCTACTCGATGATTGAAGCGAGTCTGGACAAACAATTGGAGAAATGGGCAATCACCCAGGCGGAGAAAAAACTGATCCTCTCCCGCATACATAAGGTGACGCATTTGGCGGAACTGGGAGCATGCGAATTGGTCATCGAGACGATCTCGGAGGATTTGGAAGCGAAAAAGCAAGTATTTGCGGAACTGGATCGGGTTTGCCCAAGCAATATTATTTTGGCAAGCAATACATCCACGTTGTCTTTAACCGAACTGGCCAGCTCGACGAAATATCCGGATCGGGTCATTGGCATGCACTTTATTTATCCCGTCGCGAAGGTCGAGCTTGTGGAGATTATCCGCGGGCTGAAGACTTCGGACGCTACATTTAACGAAACGAAGCGCTTCGTCGAAGAGGTTGTGCAGAAGAAAGGCGTCATGGTCTATGAATCCCCGGGATTCGTGACGACGCGCATTAGCTGCATTCTCATCAACGAGGCTCTTCATGTGCTGCAGGAAGGGGTCGCTTCGGCAGAAGATATCGACAACGCGATGCGTATCGGCTACAATTTCCAGTATGGGCCTTTGGAAATGGCGGACCGCTTCGGTCTGGATTCGGTATTGGCGGCCTTGGAACGCATGTTCCGCGAGTTCGGCGATATCAAATATCGTCCGTCCGTATTGTTGAAAAAGATGGTGCGAGCCGGCCACCTTGGTGTGAAGACGGGCGTCGGATTTTTCAAGTATGATAAGGATGGGGATCGACTATGAAAATACTTGTAATCAACGCGGGAAGCTCCTCGCTTAAATACCAACTATACGATATGACGGACGAGTCGGTGTTGGCGGCAGGCCGGGTAGAGCGCATCGGGATGGATTCTTCCATCCTCGTGCATGAGCCGCACCATACGGAAGAGATCACGGAAGTGAGCGAGATTCTGGACCATACGACGGCCATCCGCAAAGTCTTGGACAAGCTGACCGACGCCGAAGTCGGCGTCCTGAAGTCGACCGGCGAGATCGATGCGGTCGGCCATCGCGTCGTGCACGGGGGCGAATCGTTCAAAAACTCGGTATTGGTCGATTCCGAGGTCAAAGCCGAGATTCGCCGCTTGTTCGATCTGGCGCCGCTGCATAATCCGGCCCACATGATGGGGATCAAGGCCGTGGAAGCGAATATGCCGAACGTGCCGCAATCCGTTGTGTTCGATACGGCTTTCCACCAGACGATGCCAGAGAAAGCGTATATGTACGCCATTCCAAAAGTGCTGTACAAAAAGCACAAAATCCGCCGCTACGGCTTCCACGGCACATCGCATGATTATGTCAGCAAGCGCGCGGCCGAACTGATGGAGCGCCCGATCGAAGAGCTGAAAATCATCACGTGCCATATCGGGAACGGGGCCAGCCTGACGGCGGTCGACGGAGGCATCTCGGTCGACACGTCGATGGGGATGACGCCGCTTGAAGGTCTGATGATGGGTACGCGCAGCGGCGACCTGGACCCTGCGGTCGTTCCGTTCACGATGATGAAGGAAGACCTGACGGTCAATGAAGTCAATTCGATGCTGAACAAGCATAGCGGGCTGCTCGCGATCTCCGGGGTATCCAGCGATATGCGCGAGATTACGGACGGAATGGAAGCTGGCGAACCGAATTCGACGCTGGCGTTCGAGATGTACACGTACCGCATGCGCAAGTATATCGGGGCCTATGCGGCAGCGATGGACGGCGTCAATGCGATTGTGTTTACCGCCGGCGTAGGCGAGAACTCGGTCGTTATCCGCCAGCATGTCTGCGAGAAGCTGACGTTCCTCGGCGTAGAGATTGATCGGGAACTGAACAAGGTGCGTTCGAAGGAACCGCGCCGCATCTCGACGCCGAATTCGAAGGTGGATGTATTCGTCATTCCGACCAATGAAGAGCTCATGATTGCCCGCGATACGTATCGATTGGTTCAACAATCCAAACAATCGTAAGGGAGAGACGAATGATGGCGACCACATGTGTCATCCGTGAAGTCAACCGCCATGTGGGCGAGGAAGTCCGCATCGGCGGCTGGCTGCATAACAAACGTTCCAGCGGCAAGATTCAATTTCTGCAGCTGCGGGACGGCACCGGGTTCATCCAAGGTGTCGTCGTGAAGAGCGAAGTGCCGGAAGAGGTATGGGAAGCGGCCAAGAGCTTGACGCAGGAGAGCTCTTTATATTTTACAGGGATCGTTCGGGAAGAGCCGCGCTCCAAATCCGGCTATGAAATGACGGTAACCGGAGTCGAGATCATCCAGTTGACGCAGGACTATCCGATTACGCCGAAGGAGCATGGGGTCGACTTCCTGATGGATCACCGCCACCTATGGCTGCGGGCGCCAAGACAGCGCGCCATCCTGACGATTCGCGCCGAGATTATTCGCGCGGTGCAGCAATTTTTCGACGAGCATGGCTTTACGCTGGTCGATCCTCCGATCTTGACGCCTTCCTCTTGCGAAGGCACGACGGAGTTGTTCCATACGAAATATTTCGAAGAAGACGCGTTCCTGACTCAGAGCGGCCAGCTCTATATGGAAGCTGCCGCGATGGCGCTGAACAAGGTGTACTCCTTCGGCCCGACCTTCCGCGCCGAGAAATCGAAGACCCGGCGCCACCTGATCGAGTTCTGGATGATCGAGCCGGAGATGGCCTTCGTCGATCATGAAGAGAACCTGCGGGTGCAGGAGCAATTCGTAGCTCATATCGTGCAGTCCGTGCTGAAGAACTGCCGCGCCGAGCTCGATACGCTCGGACGGGATGTCTCGAAGCTGGAAAAGGTGAAAGCTCCGTTCCCGCGCATCACGTACGACGAAGCGATTCAGTTTTTGCAGGAGCAAGGCCACGACATTCCGTGGGGCGAAGACTTCGGTGCGCCGCATGAGACGGCGATCGCCGAGAAATACGAGACGCCGGTATTCATTACTCATTACCCGACATCGATCAAGGCGTTCTATATGAAGCCGGATCCGAACCGTCCGGAAGTCGTGCTCTGCGCCGACATGATCGCGCCGGAAGGCTATGGCGAGATTATCGGCGGCTCGCAGCGGATCGACGATCCGGAGCTGATGAAGAAGCGCTTCCGCGAGCATGAGCTGTCCGATGAAGCGTATCAGTGGTATCTTGACTTGAGAAAATACGGTTCCGTGCCTCACTCCGGCTTCGGTCTGGGACTGGAGCGCACGGTGGCGTGGATTTGCGGGCTTGAGCACGTTCGGGAGACGATTCCGTTCCCGCGCCTGTTGTACCGTCTGTATCCATAAAGGCCTGAACCATGCGCAGCTCCCCGTGCGCCGGGATGCGCGGCCTGATAGCTAGCACATGATCCCGTATCGCTTCGGTGATACGGGATTACTCTTAGATAAGTTCATGAATTTTTTGGAAACATTATCAATGTAAGCCTTACCAAATGCGTTCGTTTGTGCGACAATAAGGAGAGTATGTTGGGAAGAGGAGGTACCTTGGTGAGTGTAGACGGATTCCGGACCTTCGCCAAAGGGTTGGCGCTAGGCCTGCAATCGGGCAGCATTAGCGTGCCGTATCATTTGCTGCGTTATTACAAGCAATGGAAGTTGAGCGATTCGGATGTGATGCTGCTCATTCACCTCATCGGCTTCAAGCAGCAGGAGATGAAGGAGTTCCCGACAATCGACGAACTGCAGGAACGAATGGGAGCAGCTCCTGATGCGGTTATCAAATCGCTGCAGAAGCTGATGAAAGAAGGTTTTTTGAGCATAGACGACAACATCGATCCGGCGACGGATGTCCAGTATGAGCAATACAATTTGAGCGGATTATGGGATAAGCTCGCCTTGGCCGCCGCGGAAGAAATACGGGCGGAACGGCAGCGGCTGCGGGCGGCGGCCCCGCTGTCGGACGCGGAGCCGCCGAATCTGTTCAATATATTCGAGAAGGAATTCGGACGGCCGCTCTCGCCGATGGAGTGCGAGACGATCGCCGGGTGGATTGACGAAGACCGCTATCCGGAAGAGTTGATATTACTGGCGCTGAAGGAAGCGGTATTCGCCGGCAAAGTGTATTTCCGCTACATCGATCGAATATTGCTCGAATGGAGCCGCAACCGTGTCCGCACCATCGAAGATGCCAAGGCGTACACGCAGCGGTTCCGTTCCAGCGGGAAGGTGCGCATCCCTTCCGACAGTTGACCATGAGCCGCAGCCAAGAATAGCTTCACCCGAACCCCCGGCGCGAATGAGGAAGACTCATTGTGCCGGGGGCTTTTCATGTTGGGGGGCCGCAGTTCCGGCTTAACGATATTGAAAGTCGATCCGCTTCTCCAGGAGCGCGAGCGCTTCTGCGACCGCTTCGGGATGTGTCGCCGGCAGCATATGATGCGCGCCGCGCACGGTCAGGAGCGACGAGTGTTCGATGTCGCGGTGCAAACGCAGCGACTGCAGTTCCGGCCGGTACGGCTCTTTGTCTCCGACAGCGATGACGGTCGGAACGGACAGGGCCGGATACCGGGCACGAAGCTGCTCGGCCGTCTGCGAAAAATAAAAGACATCCTCGCGATTGGCGCGAATCTGTGACGGACGGCACCACAGATCGTACGCTCGTTCCATATAGGAGACGGGAACAGGGTCAGGCGCGAAGGCTCCCTTCACGGACATGGCCGCGAGGGGACGGGAGAGAGGCATCAGCAGCCCGCGCATAAGGATAGGGCCTATGACGGGGGAGTGGATTCCCCTATACAGAAGCGCGTCAAGCCGGCCGGCCGGATAGGCCTTCCCGCCATAGGCTGCCGGGGCGAGAAGCACGATGCCAGCCGCTTCGCCAGGATGGTTCAAGGCATAGGCAAGCGTCATCAGACCGCTCCAGGAATGGCCTACGATGATTGGCTTCTCCGCCCGCAGCGCCGTCAGCACCTGATGAAGCCATTCCGATTGCCGTGCCGGCGTCATCGCCACGCCGGGCTCCCGTTGGCTATAACCGTAGCCCGGGCGATCCAGCGCGATGACATCATAACGCCCGCGCAGGAGCGGAACTACAGCGTCATAGTCATGGAGCGACAATATGCCGCCGTGAAGCAGGACGACAGGGCGGCCGCTGCCTTCTCTCCGGTAGTGCACCTGCATGCCATTTACATTCATGATGTCATAAATCGGGGCTGAGCGATACACTGCCATCGTCATGCCTTTCCTCCTCCTTGCGACGGTCCTGGTCCGCCGATGCCGTGCCACAATATCCGAGCCATATCCGGTACGACTCGGTCAAAATCAATTCGCTTCGGATCGATGATCCAGGATATCATCATGCCGTGGATGAGTGACTGAAGAAGAATCGCGAGCTTGTCTGCCGGGACATCGGAGGCGATGATTCCTCCCTCCTGAAGCTGCTCAATGTGGGCTTGCGCCAGATCCCAGATTCGCGTATATGCAGCTTGCAGCCGCCGCTTCACCTCAGGTTCTCGCGACGCGGCCAGGAATTCAAAGAACAGGTACGCGGAACCGGTGTCGCTTTCCTGGGCGGGAAAGCGGTACCGCAGCAACCGGGCCGCCGCATCTGCCGGATCGCAGGATGTGTCCGTCAATTGCCGGGCTTCGCGCGGAAGAAGCGCTTGCATCCGTTCCAGCTCGGATTGGAGCAGGCCGAAGAACAGATCCTGCTTGCTGTTGAAATGCCAATAGACAGCTCCCTTCGTCAAGCCTGCCTCCGCCGCAATGATGTCGAGGTTCGCGGCCGCATAGCCGTGTTCGGCAAAGATGTGCCGGGCACTGTCCAGAATCCGCTGCCGCGTCTCCGGCTTCGTCCGCTCCGCATCTCTCGTTCCCGCATCCTCCGTCAGCAGCTCCATCATATTCCGTTTGTCGCCCAAATGTCGGCGCACCGTCATCCAATGGACACCGGCAGCCGCGGCAATATCCGCATACGTCAGCCGCTCGGCAGATCGCTCCGCAGCCAGTTTTCGCGCTGTTCGCACGATATGATCGTAAGAGCTCATGGGGATCGCGTCCTTTCCACGAAATATAACATTAACATACTTATGAGTATGTTAATATGATACATGATGAGATAAGAAAAGTAAACGAGGGCAAGGAAAAGCGAGGTCCGAAATGGATAGCGACTCAACTTCGGGTGCGTTCGTGGTTCATGATTTATGCTCCTCTTCGCAAAAGCATGTAAGTCTGTGTGACGCCCTGTGTTCTGCTGTGTGCTATGTCCTGTGTTGCATCCTGTGCTATTCCCTGTGCTTATGTCCCGTGTTACGCCCTGTGTTTATGCCCCGGGTGATGCAGTGTATATGGCGTTTATCCATATTCTCCCCATGGTTCAGAGTCCAGTCGCTCATAGGGCTCGATTTGCAAGCGGGAAGCATGCGGGGATGGAGGGAGAAGGTTTGGTTTTCCTCAAAACGGTCGATTCACACAAGTACTTCATGCGAGAGAACGTCAAGCAAGGGAACGTCACGCAAGAGTACGGCTTGGAAGAGAGCGTCATGTGTCCTAGATACGCACTCGCTATAGACACTTGTAATATACGCTTACCGGATTTATCATTTTGGTCTATGGCACTATGGGCAGAGGAGAGTGAGCTTTTATGAGAGGGGGATAGCAGAGTGGAAAGATGAATGGCGAGATTCCGTTCATGGACCTGACTGAAGGGGAGAATGGAGCAAAGGAGCTCGTAACCGGTCGCCACGGCGTGATCGGCATCTCTTGCGGAGATCTTCCGCAGGGGCATCCTGTTAAAGATACGATCGCTTTGAAGAGCGGTCTTGCAAAGCGATCGCAGGTGAAGCGCTATAATTCCAACGCTTTCATTCGATAGACATGCTCGAACAGAAACTCGAACGCCTCGAGATGGCGCTTCGCCTCGAAGCAGTTGGCTCCCCAGGCGTAAATGCCGTGGTTGCGCAGCACGATGCCCGGGACGGCCGGATTGAGCTTGGCCGTAATGCAGGGAACGATGCTCGGAATATGAGCGTAGTTTCGGAACGACCGGGATGTCGATCCGCGCATTATCCTCCCAGATGTTGAAAGCTTTGATAAGCTCCACGCCTTGGACGGGAATATAGCCTTCATCCCCATAGATCTCGGAGACGGGTCGCCTCACAGGGCTGTCCGGCTTCATCCACGAACAGGAAGTCCTCTGGCGTATGTACGGACTTGTCTTTGCCGCTGGCCGTAATCGCGTATTGAAAACGCCCCTCCTCGATACCCCGTGTGCGGACAGACAGATTGCCGCTCGTTCCGGGGAACCAATGACGCGCTGCGAATTGTTCCTTGATGCTGCGCAGCTCGGCAAGAGCGTGCTGCTTTTCCTCCATAGTTAACCGGATATCTATCATGAAGCCGAACCCCCCAGATGCTCGATAATATCATAAAACGTCTCGAACGGCGCATAAAGAAGGTGCAGCTCTTCGCATTTGCTGATAAGCTGGGACCGCGCATAGACGAATTCGACCAGCTTCGCTGCCGCGAAGTCCGTCACGCTGTCCCCGATAACGATCCGCTCATATTGTTCCTGCGGAAAGCGGCGCACAATGGTCGCCTTGCACATTCCGCACTTGTTCCGGCACGGCTCCTGGCAAGGATGAGGCCATGTGATCCGAATCGACTCTCCGCTGAAGTCGCTGCCGTTGCAATAAATATGATCGGAAGGAATGCCGAAAGGCTCAAGCAGCGGATAGACGAAGAAGTCGATGCCGCCGCTCGTCACGTACAGATCGATACCGCTGTCGCGGCAGAAGCGGACGAATTCCTCGAATCCCGGCCGGATCACGGCTTGTCCAAGCGCGAAGCGGATGACTTCATCACGCATCGACGATGGCAGCAGGGCGAACATTTTCCCGACGCCTTCGGAGATGGAAATGCGTTCCTCCAGCACGTCCTGGACAATCGGTTCCCAGCCCGGCGGGTTGAAGTGGCGGATAATGGCGATAATATTGTCGTTCACGGTAATCGTACCGTCGAAATCGCAGAAGATGACCCGTCGGCGTCTCTGGCTCACTGCTTCACCCCCCAAGCTTGAATCGCGGCCCGCAGCTCTTCCTGATCTGCCGCGCAGCTTTCCAGGGTTTTGCCCTGCATGACGGCGTCAATAGCCTGCACGAATGCGCGCCCTCCGGCGGCGGTCCCAAGCGGATGCCCATGGATGCCTCCGCCCGCATTGACAACGACATCGGTGCCGAAGTCGCGAATGATAAGCGGGACGATGCCTGGATGGATGCCTGCCGACGGCACCGGGAAGCTGCGCTGCAGCGCCATATCCTGCCGGGTGAGCGCATCGCGGATGGCGAAAGTATCCTCGGCCGGCATCGTAACGGAGCCGTACGGTGACGGGAACAGCACCAAATCCGCTCCGGCGAGCCGCATCAGCTTGCCGAGCAGGAGCTGGGCCGCGATGCCGTGATGCGGCGACGGATACATGCTGCCAGCCATCGCCGGATGCGCCGCGATCGGCACGGATATATCCGGATCCGAGCTGAGCGCGTGCAGCACATCGAAGCCATAGGCGAGCACGTTGAACAGGAAGGCGTTGGCTCCGGCTTCGATCGCGCGCAGGGCCTGATCGCGAAGCTTGAACGTCGGGCCTGTCAGATTGACCGCATACAGCAGCTTCCGGCCGGTCTGCTGGCTGACGGCATCGGCCGTCTCGATGCAGGCCTTTACCCTGCGTTCGATTGGCGTGAGAGGATTCTCGAACAAGATTTCGTCGTCTTTAATGATATTGACTCCGCCCAAAGCTTGCTGCCGGAATTGCTCGGCAAGAGCCGGCAGATCATAGCCGATGACGGATTTGAAAATACTCATCAGCAGCGGCCGATCATGCACATCGACCAGCTTCCGCACCCCGTCGAGGCCGAACTTCGGTCCAGGGAACGCCTGCTTGAACGCATCGGACCATTCGATATCCATCAGCTTGATGCGTCCATCCATGGACAGCTTCCCGAACATCGTCACGAGCAGCGCAGGCAAATCCCGGCTGTAGTTGACGTCCGGATAGGCGATCGTGATATCCGCATACCGCTCGCCCGGGATGTCGGATTCGACAGGCACGACGGAGAGGACTTGTCCCAGATGCTTGGCCATATCCGCTTTTTGCGCTTCCGGCAGCTCGGTCCAACTGCCGACCGTCATGCCGACGGCGATGCTGTCCGCCTTGCTGGCGAAGTCGGCGCGATCGTCATAAATGCGATACGTGGCGGTGCAATGTGCTTTCAATATGTCTCCCTCCCAATTTGTTCTCCCATCTCTTGCGCGCGGGCTTCCGCGCGGTGTATGGCGGAACGAAGCGCCTGCTGGAATTGATGCTTATCCAGGGTCTCGATCGCGGCTGCGGTCGTCCCCCCGGGAGAGGTCACCTTGCGCCGAAGCTCGGCCGGCTCTTCTCCGGTCAGGCGGACCATCTCGGCCGCGCCCCGTACGGTCTGCACGGTCAACTCGCGGGCTTGTTCCGCGGAGAGCCCGCCGTCGACGCCCGCCGCGATCATCGCTTCCATCAAATAGTATACATATGCAGGCCCGCTTCCGGATAGTCCGGTAATTATATTCATTTCATGCTCGGCCACCACGGCTGCATAGCCTACGGCCTGTAGCAGATGGAGGGCGGCTTCCTGCTGGTCTGCGGACGTCTCGTCCGACCAGCAGACGCCGGTGGCGCCGAGGCCGATCGAGCTGGATGTATTCGGCATTGTGCGCACGACGGGAACCGGGCCTGCGATGCGCTGCATCGCGGCGATCGAGAGTCCGGCGACGACCGAGAGCAGGAGCGCGCCCGGCTGCAGGCAATTCTTCAGCTCGGCGAGGGCGCCCGCCGCATCTTTCGGTTTGACTGCGAGCAGGACGATATCGGCCGCCTGCAGCAGCCGCATTTTGCCCTCCGGGGAATTATCGGCAGCGACGCCGTAGCGCCGCTGCAGTTCCTCCAGCCGCTCGGTATTGCTTCGGTTCACGACCGCAATCCGGTCCGGGGCGATCAGCCGTTTCTCCGTCAGCCCGCGAATAATCGCTTCCGCCATGGAACCGGCTCCGTAAATGCCGATGCGAAGCGAGCGGAACGAGTCGGTTACAGGTGCATGTCGATTTTCCATCAGTTTCATTCCTCTCTCTTCCTATCCATATCGATTCGTAAAGTTTCTCTATTTTAAGAACGAATTTGTCCTGTCCCGTAGATTCGGTACTTGGTCGAGGTGAGAGCCGGCAATCCCATCGGGCCGCGGGCATGCAGCTTCTGGGTGCTGATGCCGATCTCCGCGCCGAAGCCGAATTCGAATCCGTCCGTGAAGCGGGTCGATGCGTTGTGATAGACGGCCGCGGCGTCAACCTCCTGCAGGAAGCGCTCGGCATGCTGCCCATTCTCGGTGACAATGCATTCCGAATGCATCGTGCCGTAACGGGCAATATGCTCCAGCGCGGCATCGAGCGAATCAACGATGCGCACATTGAGGATATAATCGTTGTATTCGGTCGCATAATCCGCTTCGGCGGCCGGCGCCACCGACGGATCAAGGGCTTGCGTCCGCTCGCAGCCGCGGAGCTCGACATCCTGTGCGCGCATCTGGTCCAGGAGCGCGCGCAGGTGGCGTTCCGCATACGCCTGATGCACGAGCAGCGTCTCCATGGCGTTGCAGACCGATGGGCGCTGAGCCTTCGCGTTGACGGCAATCGCTTCCGCCATCTCTGGACGGGCCGATTCATCGATGTACGTATGGCAGATGCCGGCACCCGTCTCAATCACCGGCACGGTGGCATTTTGCACGACATTCTGAATCAGCGAAGCGCCCCCGCGCGGGATGACGACGTCGAGCAGTCCGTTCAGCTTCAGCATCTCATCGACCGAGGAGCGGTCCGGACTCTCGATCAATTGGAGCGCATCCGCCGGCAGCGCCGTCGCGGCCAGCGCCTCGTGCAGCACGGCGACGATGCGCTTGTTCGATTCCATCGCGGCCGAGCCGCCCCGCAGGACGACCGCATTCCCGGTCTTCAGACAGAGACCGGCCGCATCGACCGTGACATTCGGCCGCGCTTCATAGATCATGCCGATGACGCCGAGCGGGACCCGGATTTTCTCGACCCGCAGGCCATTCGGACGGGTAAACGTTTCGAGCACGTCGCCCACAGGATCGGGCAGAGCGGCAATCTGGCGCAGACCTTCCGCCATCGCTTCGATCCGGTCGCTGTTCAGCGCCAGCCGATCGAGCAGGGAAGGGGAGGTGCCTTGCTGCCGGCCGTTCTCCAAGTCCTTCGCATTGGCTTCGATAATGGAGCGCTCTTGCTCCCGCAGCTTATCCGCCATTTGCAGCAGCGCGGCATTTTTCTCCTCCGTGGTCAGCCGGTTCATAATCTGGGCCGCTTGCTTCGCCAGACCGGCTTTGTTACGCACTTCACTCATTATAGTTCCTCCTTATCAAAATCAGTTTTTGTCCAAATATCAGGAACGCAACGTAACCCATTCGTCGCGGTGAATGACTTCGATCCGGTGCACTTCCATCCGCTTCATCACTTCGTCGCTGGACCAGCCGGCCGCCGTGCGAAGCTGATCCGAATCATAATTGACGATGCCTCTGCCGATAAGCCGCTCATCGGGGCCGATGACTTCGACCACGTCGCCGGAATGGAATTCGCCCTCGATCGATCGGACGCCGGCGGGCAACAGGCTGGAGCCTTTGGCCAGGAGCGCCTCCTCCGCCCCGGCATCGACGCCGATGCGGCCATGCGCCGTCGAATGGAAGCCGAGCCACTGCTTCTTCATCGGCAGCGCGTGAAAATGGGTGTCGAAATAGGTTCCTTTGCCGTCGCCTTCCACCGCGCGCAGAAGATCGCCCGGTTCATTGACCTTGCCGACGAAGGCGGGGACGCCCCCGCGCATGGCGATGCGCGCCGCGTCCAGCTTGGAGCGCATGCCGCCCGTGCCTACGGAGGAGCCGGCCCCTCCCGCATACGCGTATAGATCCTCATTAATTTCCTCGACGCGGTCGAACCGGGTCGCTGCGGGATTCGTCCGCGGATCGGCGGTATACAAGCCGTCCGTGTCGGTGACGATGATGAGCCGGCCCGCGTGAACCAGATTGGCGACGAGCGCGGAGAGCGTGTCGTTATCGCCGAATTTCAGTTCCTCGACCGACACGGTATCATTCTCATTAATAATCGGGACAACGTCCCGGGCCAGCAATTCCTGGAGCGTCATATACGCATTATGTCCCCGGCGCCGGTTAGCGAAGTCGGAACGGGTGAGCAAAATTTGGGCCGCAGGCACTCCATGCATCTGCAGCTGCTCCTGGTACGCCTGCATGAGCAGGGCTTGCCCGACCGCGGCGGCCGCCTGCTTCTCATGAAGCTGCTTGGGCCGCTCCCGGTAGCCGATATGCCGGAAGCCGGCCGCGACCGCTCCGGAGGTGACCAGCACCACCTGGGCGCCGCGTTGGCGCAGAGCGATAATCTCGCGGACATAGAAGGAGACCCGATCGCGATCGAGACCGCCATTGTCCGACGTAAGGGAACTGCTTCCGATTTTCATTACGATGCGTTGCAATTCAATCACTTCCTGCCGTTTACTGCGTGCTTTTATGCTTCTTGCGGAATAAAAAAACTTCCGTCCTATAAAGGACGAAAGTCGATCTTCCGCGGTACCACCTTTGTTGAAGACGGATATGGCTCCTGCGGCTGGCGGCCAGCGCAGCCTTACGCTGCCGATGATCATTGGCCTTCCGCGGGATTCCTCCGCTTCCTGCTTCCTGCCGATAACGGGGCTGCCGTTCAGCTTCGCGACTCATCGCTTACGCTGACCGCTCAAGGATAGGTTCCGCAACGGTCAACGGCGGTGCTTGCAGCCGGGGCATCCGCTCTCTGGGCATGACTTGGTTGCGTACTGGTCCTGTCATCGCGTTCCATGTATCCAGCGCCTGCCCTACCATGCGGCGGCGCGGTTACCATAAGAATAACATGCGATTCCGAGACGTGTAAAGCGGCGGATTGCGACGGAATGTCACCGTCGGGCGGAATCATGTCCACCACGGGAGATCGAAAGCCGTCTCATCCGCCGAACAATCCGAGCGCTCCGATGCGCTCGGCCGCCTCGATCAGCCGTTCCTCCGGCGCAAGCAGACCGAGCCGGACATAGCCTTCGCCGTGACTCCCGAATCCAATGCCCGGCGCTGTCACTACATTCGCCTGCTCCAGCAGCAGATCGGCGAAAGAACCCGACGTGAATCCGGCAGGCACCGGAAGCCAGCAGAAAAAGGAGCCGGCGGGCGGCTGAGCGTTCCAGCCGATGCGGTGCAGCTCCGCGTAGAGCGCATTGCGCCGCGATTCATAGGTTGCGCACAGCTCCCGGACGCAGTCCTGCGGACCCGTGAGGGCGGCCGCCGCGGCGGCCTGCACGGCGCCGAACAGACTGGCGTACATATGGTCCTGCATCAGATTGATGAGCCGGATGATCTCGGCGTTGCCCACGGCGAAGGCGACGCGCCAGCCGGCCATATTGTAGGTTTTGGACATGGTATAGAATTCAACGCCGACTTCCTTCGCTCCCGGGAGTTCCAGGAAGCTGATCGGACGGCGGCCATCGAAGCCGATCGCGCCGTAGGCGAAATCGCTCGCCACGATAATGCCGTTCCGTTCGGCGAAGCGAATCGTCTCTTCGTAGAACGGGCGAGCCGCGACGGCGGATGTCGGATTGTTCGGGTAATTGAGGAACATCAGCTTCGCCCGTTCCAGACATGCGGCGTCAATCCGCTCATAATCCGGCAAATACCCGCTCGCCTCAAGCAGCGGCATCATGACCATCTCGGCGCCTGCCAATGCGACGCCGGACCAGTAATCCGGGTACCGGGATCGGGAACAAGACACACGTCGCCCGGGTTCAGCAAGATTTGGCTGATTTCCACGAGCCCGGTCTTGCCGCCGAAGAGAACGGAGACCTCGGTATCCGGATCCAGCTCGACGCCGTACTCGGCCGAGTACCGCTCAGCGACCGCCTCCTTGAGGAAGCGGTAGCCCTGGAACGGGGGATAGCGGTGGTATAACGGATTCGCGGCCGCTTCCTGCAGGGCGGAGACGATATGCGGAGCCGTCGGCAGATCCGGGTTGCCTTGCCCGAGATTAATCACGTCGTGGCCGGCAGCGACTCTCGCCTGGGCCCGCGCTACCAGAGCGGCGAAGAACTGCTTCGGCAGACCGTTCATCCGATCGGCCGGCACGATTGTAGGGAAAGTAGGCTTCATCGTAATTCACTCCAGACACATATATCGCCAAGCGCAAAGATTAACGATAATTTAGCATGTTTTGCCGGAAGTGTATACCTCTTTTTCATACGATGAAAAGGAATCGGCCGTCCCGAGGGTCAATTGCTTGATGGCGTCACCTGCCGCGGGGATGCCGGAGCAAGCAGGTTCTGCATGAACGGCTTCACATTCGCCGAAATGCGCAGCAGGAACGGCTTGCGCTGCTCGGAGAAGACGAGGAGCAGCGGGTCTTTATCCGGACAGTAGATTAAGAACACATCCTTCGTCTTCAATTCCGCAGACGGGAGCTTGATCTCCACGGGAGATTCGAGCGGAATGCGGACGATATAGCCGCAGCTGCTGTCGATTGTCAATTGGGGGGCGACTCCGGTAACGGATTGAAGCCATTCCCTCGCGGCTGCCTGATGTTCTTCCTGGTTCGGAATCGTCTTAATAATGCGTTCCTGCTGCATGTCGAACAGTTGAACGGGCGGAACCTTCGTTGACGGGGCGGTGTTCCCGGTCTGGAATTCCGCAGGAAATGCGCCGGCGGCGCCGGCCCAGGCGAAGCCCCCGATCAGAAGCGCGGCCGCCGCAGCTTGAATTGCTTGTCTTATCATAAGGAAAACTCCTTTCTTTTCGTTGCCATAATAGAGGATGCTCAGAAAGCCGCCGTTGAACACGAACGTAAAGACCTTCTATAGTGTGTCCGGCTTGACTCCATTCCATGAAAAGGTATCATGAAGGAAAGTGTGGAAAAACAGACAGAGCGAAGGAGCGTGTCAATCGAATGAAGCCGGAAGCATGGAGAATATGCCTGATTCAAATGGATGTCATCATTGGAGAGCCGGAACGCAACGCGGACCGAGTCAAGCGCCGCATCGAGCAAGTGATGGACCGTCCGGGTACCCGGCCTGACGTCATCGTGCTCCCGGAAATGTGGAATACGGGCTATGCGCTGGAAAAGCTCGATCAATTGGCCGATCCGGGAGGAGAAACGGCGCGGGAGCTGCTGTCGGGGCTGTCGGCACGGCATGAAGTGAATATTATCGGCGGATCGGTGTCGGTTCGTGAAGGAGGCCGCTTTTATAATCGCCTGTATGTAACGGATCGCCAGGGACGGATTGCGGCTCAATACGACAAGACGCATCTGTTCCGGTTGATGGATGAGCATTCGTATTTGAGTGCGGGAGATAGACTGGGCCGCTTTGAACTGGACGGCGTGGCGTGCGGCGCCATCATTTGCTATGATCTGCGCTTCCCGGAGCTTGCGCGCACGCTGGCTCTCGACGGCGCGGAGGTGCTGTTCGTGCCGGCCCAGTGGCCGCATCCGCGCCTTCACCACTGGCGCACGCTCCTGACGGCCCGGGCCATCGAGAATCAGATGTTCGTCGCCGCCTGCAATCGGGTGGGCACAAGCCTCGGAGCGAACGGAACGGCATCCGCCTTCTTCGGCCATTCGGTCGTGCTTGATCCTTGGGGAGAAACCATTGCGGGGGCGGAAGAAGAAGAGACGGATATTTACGCGGATATCCCGTTGTCATCCGTCTTGGAGGTCCGCAGGCGCATTCCGGTATTCGCCGATCGGAGCGAATCATTGTACCGCGGAAGCGGGCAGCCCGCTTCCGCCGAGGAGCGGGCATGAGCACGCCCCCGCGCTCGAACCGGCACGTGCGGAAGCGGAGAGGCGCTGCCCGGCGGAAGCTCATCATCCTGGCCTCGGCGCTGCTTGCCGCCGCCGTCGGGATCGGAGCCTGGATCGTCCTTCAGCCTCAGGGAGGGCCGGCGGGAGGGCCCGATACAGGCGCCAGCGGCCCTTCGTCTCCCGGCGGGAGGCCGGCTGGAGACGAAGGAGCAGCCCCCCGGCAGGAGAAGGAGAAGGCGTTCATTGAACAGACCCTGTCTGGCATGTCGCTCGATGAGCGGATTAGTCAAATGCTTATGGTGGATTTGGAGGCGGTCGAGCGGGAAAGCGGCGGCGTCCAACTGGAGGAAGCGATGCGGCAGCTCCGTCCCGGCGGGGTCGTACTCTTCCGGGGCGATATTCCGGATATCCGCACGGTATTGACGCTGAATCGCGGCTTGCAGCAGACGGCCGCCATCCCGCTGTGGATCAGCGCCGATCAGGAGGGCGGCATCGTCACGCGGCTGCCCTTCGCCTCTCCGCTGAACGGCAATATGGCCATCGGCGCGACGGGGCGTGCGGAAGCGGCCGCCGAGACGGCGGCCACACTTGGCGAGATGCTCGCCAAGCTGGAGATCAATCTCGACTTCGCGCCGGTCGCCGACATCAACAGCAATCCGGACAATCCGGTCATCGGCCTCCGCTCATTCGGATCGGATCCGGAGCAGGTTGCGGACTTCGTCACATCGTTCATCGGCGGCATGCATGCCGCCGGGCTGCCTGCGGTAGCCAAGCATTTCCCCGGCCATGGGGATACGGCGACCGATTCGCATATCGGGCTGCCGAAGCTCGATTACGATCTCTCGCGCTTCGAATCCGTCGAATGGGTGCCGTTCCGGGCCGCAATCGCGGAAGGCGTCGATGCGATTATGAGCGCGCATATTCAAGTGCCGCAGCTGGAGCCGGCGACAGCCGTCTCGAAGCTGGACGGGAAGCCGATTGCGCTGCCGGCGACCTTATCGCCGCGTATCTTGACCGGCGTGCTGCGCGAACAGCTTGGATTCCAGGGGGTCATCGTGACGGATGCGCTCAATATGAAGGCCATCGCCGATCACTTCGGGAGCGAGGAGGCGGCGGTCATGGCCGTGAAGGCGGGGGCGGACATGCTCCTGATGCCGCCGGATCCGGCCGCGGCGGTGAGCGCGATACACAGGGCGGTGGAGGACGGCGAGCTTGAGGCCGCCCGGATTGACGACAGCGTCCGCCGAATATTGCGGATGAAGCGGAAATACGGCCTCCTGCCCGACACCGCCTCCCCGCCAATCCCGCTGGAGGACGCGATCCGGGGAGCCGAGGCGTTTTTCCAATCAGGCTCGGCGGAGGAGACGGCCGATCGCATCGCTTCCGAAGCGGCAACCGTGTGGGGGAACGCAGTGAAGAAGAATTTGCCGCTGCTTCGCGGAGACGGTCGCCGCGTCATCCTTATCGGAGATCAGGGGACGGTGATGGAGCGCGTCCAGCGTGAGATCGAAGCCGCCGCTTCCTCCATGGCGGGGGGCAGCATCCAGGTTGACGCAAGGACGGCAGCGGAGGCTCCATCGCCGCGGAAATGGCCGGACGGGGCGATCGCGGTCTGGGTCACGCAGGACCTGCATCATGATCGGGGCAGCGCGGAGACGGCCAGAAGCTGGTTCCAGGCCGCGGCGGAGCAGGGCATTGCGGCCGCCGTGCTGTCCGTCGGAACTCCGTACGATATGGCCGAACTGCCGGATATCCCGCTCGGGATCGCCGTCTACGGGACGACGCCGAGCAATCTCCGCGCCGGCGCCGAGGCGCTGTTCTCCGCCGAACCGCCCGCAGGCAAGCTGCCGGTCGCGCTGCCATAAACAGACATACAGCCCCGAACCGTCACAGGCGGTCTCGGGGCTGTTCTTCATTTACGGGGCTTCGGATCGGCTGCCGAACCGCTCGGCGACCGTCGTTTTCAAGGTCTCCATGAAGGCTGATGCCGCATGGGACATATATCGGCCCTCACGATAGGCGATGACGAGCGTGCGGGCGGGACGTCCGGCCAGCGGCAGGTAGGCGGGGACGAATTCGATGCGCGGCGCCCGGGCGATGAAAGCGGGGACGAGCGCGACGCCCATTCCGGCGGCCACAAGCGATTGCACGGTCTCGATATTGCTGCTCTCGAAGACGACATTCGGCTGGAAGCCGGCCTGCTCGCACAGATCCATCGTCAGCTGCCGGAAGCCCTGTCCCCGCTTCAGCAGGATGAACGGCTCGTCCTGCAGGGAAGCGAGCGGAACGGCTTCGGCGGGAGCTCCGCTCTTGGGCAGGAGGGGGTGATGGTTTGGAACGGCAAGCAGAATCTCCTCATCGACAAGCGGCTCCCAGGTGAGGGCCGGATCGGTCAGCGGCAGCGAGAGCAAGCACAGATCGTTTTTGCCTTGAGCGGTCATCCGTTCCAGATTGGATGTCGATGTATCCTCCACGAGCACAAGCTCGATATCCGGGTAGATGGAATGGAACGAAGGAAGGACGTGCGGAAGCAGGTGAGAGCCCGTAATCGGCATCGTCCCGATGACGACTTTGCCTTTTTTCGTCTGGCTGATATCGGCCATTTCGCTTTTTAATTGCTCCAAAGCATCCCATATTTTCTGGGCGCGATCGACGAAGATCTCGCCGGCATGCGTCAGCTCGACCGAGTTCGTGGTGCGGCGGAACAGCAGCACGCCGATTTCCTTCTCCAGCTTGGACAGCTGCTGGCTGAGCGAGGGCTGGGCGATATGCAGCTTCTCGGCTGCCCGCGAGAAATTGCGTTCCTGCGCAATCTGCACCGCATATTGTAGTTGCCGGAATTCCATAGGTACGTCCTCCAAATGAATGAGTAATGATAACTTGATGATCAACTTTCGTTATAGGTTGAACCTATCATTGTTATAGATATTATATCTTGGATCAATGAAGAATCAAATGCTATATTCATTCTAATAGTACAGCGCATTATGCGGAGAGGTGAAGAACGAATGGCTGCAAAGAAAACGATGTATGAAAAAATTTGGGATGATCACGTTATCGTTCAAGAGGAAGGAAAGCCGGGGATTTTGTACATTGATCTGCACCTGGTGCATGAAGTCACATCGCCGCAGGCGTTCGAAGGATTGCGCATGAGCGGCCGGAAGGTGCGCAGACCGGAATTGACGTTCGCTACAATGGATCACAACGTGCCGACGAAGGATCGCTTCAACATTACCGATCCGATCTCGAAGCAGCAGATCGACACGCTGTCCAAAAACTGCGCGGAGTTCGGCGTAACGCTGTTCGATCTGAACAGCATCGATCAAGGAGTCGTGCATGTCATGGGCCCTGAGCTCGGCTTGACCCATCCGGGCAAGACGATTGTATGCGGGGACAGCCATACGTCCACCCATGGGGCGTTCGGAGCGCTTGCCTTCGGTATCGGCACGAGCGAGGTCGAGCATGTGCTGGCAACCCAATGCCTGCAGCAAGCCAAATCGAAGACGATGGAAGTGCGGTTCGTCGGCAAGCGGAAGCCGGGAGTAACGGCCAAGGACATGATACTCGGCTTCATCGCCCAATATGGAACGGACTTCGCGACCGGGTATGTCATCGAATATACGGGCGAAGCGATTCGCGAACTGACGATGGAAGAGCGGATGACGGTATGCAACATGTCGATCGAAGCGGGGGCGCGCGCCGGACTGATCGCGCCGGACGAGACGACCTTCGAATATTTGCGGGGACGCCAGTATGTTCCTCAGGGCGAAGCCTTCGACAAGGCGATCGAGCGCTGGAGGCAGCTCGCCACCGATGAAGGGGCCTCCTATGACATGGTCGTGGAAGTCGATATGGACAGCCTCATTCCGCAGGTAACCTGGGGCACGAGCCCGGGCATGGGAACGGATATTACGGCCGCGGTGCCGAATCCGGCAGATTTCAAGACCGAGAATGAGCGCAAGGCCGCTGAGAAGGCGCTTGAATATATGGGGCTTACGCCGGGAACGCCGATGACGGAGATTAACATCGATTATGTGTTTATCGGATCATGCACGAACGGACGGATTGAAGATTTGCGCGCGGCCGCGGAAGTGGCCAAAGGGCATAAAGTGAGCGATAAGGTCACCGCGATCGTCGTGCCTGGATCGGGCCGCGTCAAATTGCAGGCCGAGCGCGAAGGGCTGGACGTCGTGTTCAAGGAAGCGGGCTTCGAATGGCGCGACGCCGGATGCAGCATGTGCCTTGCGATGAATCCGGACGTGCTGCAGCCGGGGCAACGCTGCGCATCGACTTCGAACCGGAATTTCGAAGGACGCCAGGGCCGCGGAGGCCGCACCCACCTCGTCTCTCCGGCGATGGCTGCGGCCGCTGCCATTAAGGGGCATTTCGTCGATGTGCGGAATTGGGAATTCAAGTCGGAAGTATTGAACTAGGAGGGAACGGACGATGCAACCATTTACAACGATGACGGGATTGGTGGCGCCGGTGGATCGCGTGAACGTAGATACGGACGCCATCATTCCGAAGCAATTTTTAAAGCGGATCGAGCGCAGCGGATTCGGACAATTTCTGTTTTATGAATGGCGGTTTGACGAGGAAGGGAAGGAAATTCCGTCCTTCTCGCTCAATCAGCCGCTATACAGCGGAGCGACCGTACTGCTCTCGCGGGCCAACTTCGGCTGCGGCTCCTCGCGCGAGCACGCGCCGTGGGCGATCCTCGACTATGGATTCCGCTGTGTGATCGCACCTTCCTTTGCGGATATTTTCTATAACAACTGCTTCAAGAACGGCATTCTGCCTGTCAAGCTGTCGGAGGAGCAGGTGGAGGAGCTGTTCCAGCGGACGGCGCGCCATGAAGGCTACAAGCTCCATATCGACCTGGAGAACAAGCGGATAACCGATGATTACGGCTTGGACTGCTCGTTCGATCTCGATGAGCACCGCCGCCAATTTTTGCTTCAGGGACTGGATGATATCGGGTTGACCCTCCAGCACGAAGATGCGATTGCCGCCTATGAAGCGAAGCATGCGGAGCGTCTGGCCGTTTCCGCATCCCAATAATAGACGAGACTCCCTGCCTCGAAGCTTAGCCTTCGGAGCAGGGATTTTTTGCTTATGCGGTTCATCCGCAGGAGGACATATGCCATCTACAGGGAAAGGCGCTGTACAGAATATTTATGGGACATGCCGGAACAATAGGACTGTAAATATTTTGGAAGGTGGGGGAATTGGCAATGATTACGCGTGTGGGGCTCCATGTCCTTGTTGTTGTCCTGTTGGCTATCGCGCCTGGCTGCGCTCCTCAAGCTCAACAGCAGCCAGCGCCTGATGCGGCTGATCAGCGTGATTTCGACCGCGAGAGACTCAATGCGTCGAGTTCAGAAATAGAAGCACCCGATGATACGCAACGCAAGAAAAGCAATCGAAACAATCGGGACCAATCGCTCTCGCAAGAGCCGCCTCGTCCTCAGCGGAAGGAGAAGATACTGCTGGACGTTCCCCTGGTCGCGCAAAATCCTGAATTAAAATACGGTTGCGAAGTGACAAGCTTAGCGATGATATTGAAATATGCCGGAATTCAGGTCGGAAAAATGGAGCTCGCGGATAAAGTAAAAAAGGACCCGGACCGCCTGCAGACCGGCAAGGGCGGCGATATTACGCACTGGGGCGACCCGAATGAAGGCTTTGTCGGAGATATTACGGGGAAACAGAAAGGCTACGCGATCTATGCCGAACCGCTTGAAGATCTGATGAAAAAATATTTGCCGGGCCGTACCGTCAATTTGACCGGCCAACCGTTCGAGCATGTGCTGCGGCACCTAAGCACTGGAAAGCCTGTCGTGACCTGGACTACAGGCGATTATAAATTACCTGATCGATGGGAGTCGTGGAAGCATGGAAATGAACAAATTACGACTCCGCTCGATCTCCATGCGGTCGTGTTGGCAGGTTACGATCCGGACTATGTATATCTCAATGATCCGCTATCGGCCCGCAAGGCAGTCAAAGTAAATAAGAAGCAATTCATCGACTCATGGCATGCGCTAGGTTCCCAGGCATTGTCGTATCATTGATGCATCGCCCCGGTTTTTCTATCGTGAACAAGCATGTGAAGCCCTCGCGCAATAGAGTCTGCCTTGACGGCACTTGAGGAAGGTCATATACTCGGCATGATGATAGGCATGAATCGAAGCGCTTACCTTGTTGCTCAAGAGGGGGGAGTTCCATGAGAGAGCGGCTGATGCAAGCGGCCCTGGAGTTGATGTCGATACAGGGACTCAAATTTACGATGAGCGATCTGGCCAGGGAGATGGGGATAAGCAAGCGAACTATTTATGAACATTTCTCCTCAAAGGAGGAGTTAATCGGCTCGATCGTTGACCAATCGATCGATGAAGTGATCCAGCTTGAGAAAGGGATTTACGAAAATCCGCACTGGAGCAGTCTGGAGAAGCTGAGGCGGGTGCTCTCCATCGTGCCGAGCGGGCTGAAGCTGAGCGATCAGCGGCTGCTGGCGGAGATGAAGCGGCTTGCTCCGAATGAATGGAATAAAATCAACAATTATTTGCAGGAAGAATGCGGGTGGTCTACCGTAGCCAATATCATTGAAGAAGGCATTGCCGCCGGGGAAATACGGCCTGTTCATGTGCCGAGCGTCGTGCAGATGATGATCGGAGCTTCGGCCGCCTTGTTCGATCCCGAATTTCTGATGCGTTCGTCCTGTACGCTGCAGCAAGCGGTAGCATTAATGGCGGAGACGATGACCCAGGGATTGGCGGTTCCGGTCAGCGATGCGGAGACCCACACGGGAGACGCGCACATTTGAACGGCAACATAGCGGGGATACCGGTTTACCGGTATACGATTAGGTAGAGGAGGAGCGAAGTCAGCAAGCTTGGCAGGCCGAGCAGGATCAGCGTCGCCCGGAAGCTTGTCTGCCTTCGCGCATCTTCCTCCGAGTTGTATGTAAGATAGAATTGCCGATTAATGGAACGTTTGGATTGCAAAGAACCGCCTAATCCGAAAGGGATAAGGCGGTTCTTTCTAAGTACCGAGCATATTAAGATTTGGAATTGACCACGACCTGCTGTCTCACTTCTCCTGCATGGCCATCTTGCTTCACCTGGACATCCTTCGCGGAGCGAAGCGGGATTTCCTTGAGGAAGAAGGTCAGGACGACGGCAACCGCCGTGACGATAGCGCCTGTCAGGAACGTGCTGGTCACGCCGTAGCTAAGCGCTTCGCGCACCATATGAACGAGATTGTCGACCATCGTCTGAAGTTCGGGCGGAAGCTGGCTCATGATGCCTTCCAGCTTCGGCTGATCGAGCAGCGTCTGCGGATTCATCACTTCCTTGATCGATTCCGCATATTTCGGGTCGATCTGCATTTGGCCGCCGGAAGCGCCGGATGCCGCGCCAAGCTCGGTCATTTTGCTGGTCATGTGCGAGCTCATGACCGTTCCCATCACGGCGATGCCGATCGTTCCGCCCAAAGAACGGAACAACTGCGACGATGCGGTCGCGACGCCGAGCTGCTTCGGTTCTACCGCATTCTGAATCGTCAAAGAGAAGACAGGCATGCTGATGCCCAGCCCGAGTCCGACGATGCACATATAGATAACGGTAATATAAATCGCCGTCTCCGGAGTCATGAAGTGCAGCAGCACCATGCCGAAGGTCATAATGAGCAGGCCGGCGATGGCCATCTTTTTATATTTTCCCGTCTTCGAGATGAACTGGCCGATAAATGCCGTGCACAGAATCATGACAACGGACATCGGCATCGTGACATAACCAGAATAGGTTGGGGAGATGCCCTTGACCCCTTGCACAAAGAACGGAACATAAATGATGGCGCCCATCATGCCGGCATTCAACACGAATCCGGCCAGGTTCGACACGGTGACGATGCCGTTGCGGAACAGCGACAGCGGCAGCACCGGAGATTTCACCTTCATTTCCACCAAAATGAAAATGATGAGAGAAACGAGGGTTGCCGAGAACAAGCCGATGATTTGCCATGAACCCCAAGGATATTTGCCCGCGCCGTCTCCCGCCCAAGAGAAGGCGAGCAGCAGCGGCACAATGGTCGTCGTCAGGAAGATAGAGCCCCAATAGTCGATCGATTCTCCTTCTTTACGTTCCACTTTCGGGAACAGGGCGATGATCATGAAGAAGGCGATAATGCCAAGCGGCAGGAACATCCAGAATACCCATCTCCAATCCAGATGGTCGACCAGATATCCTCCAAGCGGCGGCCCCAGCACGCTGGACAGTCCGAACACGCCGCTCATGACGCCCATCCATTTCGCCCGCTCCCGAGGCGCATAAAGGTCGCCGACCGCCGTAAATGCGGTAGACATAATGATGCCGGCGCCCATCCCCTGGATGCCGCGGAAGGCGATCAATTGAAAAATATCGGCGGAAAAACCGCTCAGGAAGGCGCCCAGCATGAACAGAGCGATACCCGCCAAAATAAAAGGCTTGCGGCCATATATGTCGGATAATTTGCCGACCAGCACGGTAGCGACCGTCGAGGTCAGCAAATAGATCGTAATGGCCCATGTATAATAGTCCATCCCGCCAAGCTTCGCGATAATGCGCGGCATGGCGACCCCGATGATCGTCTGATTGATGGCCGAGAAGAACATCGCCGCCATAATCGCGATCATGATTGTTAATTTTCGTTTTTCCGATAAATGTTCCATAAATCCACTCCTTGTCTTACTCCCTTACTCGTCCAGCATTTCTTCTTCATATTTGTCCAGGTTCTCCAGCAGCTTCTCATAGGTGCGATTGAGATGCTGCAGGTCATCTGCCGGCAAGTTATTGAACAGATAGCGGATGATCTCCAGCCGCTCCTGATGAAGCTCCCTCATCATATCCATGCCTTTGTCGGTAATCTCCAGGTAGACAACCCTGCGATCCTCCTCGTCGCGCTTGCGCTGCGCATACCCGCCCGCGATCAGCTTGTCGGAAATGCTCGTGACGCCGCCGGGCGTAATGCCAATCGATTCCGCCAGGCCGGACACCTTCTGCGGCCCTTCAGTCGCCAGCTTCACGAGGATATAAGTCTGTGAATCGGACAAGCGATCGTTGAACTTCTTTTTGCGCAAGCACTGAATCTTGCGGGACACTCGCCAGAACAACCGCTCGAACTGAATGAGATCCTCATCTCCAGCCATTATCCAGCCTCCTTTAGTTGCTATATTGTATACAAAATATAATGTATACAAGTTAATTAGTTTACTAACTAAAATAATAAAAAGCAATTCATAGTATATTCCTCTGATTAGATGGCGTCAACCTTTTTTTAAAAGTTTTTCTTGCCACGGACTTCCAGTTCCATTACCTTAATAAGTAAAGGCAAAATATAACCGAAAAATGTTGAAAACACGCAACTTTTGTTCATGTTTTCCGTCTAATATATCGTCCGGTCTGAACACATAGACAAATAGGCCGGAACAATATGAAAGGATGTAGAGGTGAAGATGAAAAAAGGAAAAAAAATTGGTGTAGCTCTGATGCTCATGTGGTTGTTCATGCTGTTTCCTCAATTGGGACAAGCCGCTCCGACAGGAGCCTTGTACCTGGATGGCAATTCCATTTCATTGCCGGAAAAGATTACGTTAGTTCATTCGGTCACTATGATTCCGGTTCGCGTCGTGTCGGAACAGTTAGGGTATAAGGTCGATTGGGACCCGAAGGCGAAGACGGTAGCCATATATAATGACAGCAAACGATTGACTATGGCCGTCGATCAGAAGACGGCAACGGTAGATGACAAGGAAGTCAAGCTGGACGTAGCGCCGATGCTTCAAAAGGGCACCACACTTGTGCCGCTGCGGTTCATCGGCGAGAATATGGGATTGACGGTAGATTGGGACAAGGAGACCAAGTCAGTCTATCTGTTCACGGCTGACGAGTCCTCCGAAGTCGTCCCGCCAACGCCGGGTACCCCGAGCGGCGAGGACGCCAATGGAAGCGGCTCGAATTCGGAAGACGGGAATTCCGATGGCAGCGTTGACGGTGTAGTGAACCCTCAAGAAGGGGATGCCCTAGTCACTGATTTTTCATTCATCGATAACAAGTTACATATCTCTGCTTCCCGCAGCGTCGTCCCGAGCATCATGACAATGGACTCCCCGGATCGGGTCGTTATCGACTTCCCGAAGGCCTTATTTTCCGATGAATTTTTTGAGAAATTCGGTTTCGACGCCGGCAGTCAAGGGGAAATGGAAATTACGGACTACCCTGACGTGCAGCGAATCCGCTTTGCGATGTTCAGCGACAATCCGAATACGGTCCGGTTCGTCATTGACTTGGACAGCCCGTATCACGGGAAGATCACCTATAATGAATCGGGGCTGACGACGGTCGAACTTGTTCCTGGCAAAGACACCTCTCAACCGAAGCCTCCGATTAAGACGGACGGCAAGTATACCGTCGTTATCGACGCCGGACACGGCGATCACGATTCCGGGGCCGTCAGCGTGAAAAAGCGGTACGAGAAGGATTTCAATCTGTCGCTCGCTCTGAAGGTTGGCGAGATTTTGCGTCAAGACGACCGGTTCAACACGGTGCTGTCGCGCGAGGATGACACGTTCCTGGAGTTAAGTGAACGGGCGCAGCTGGCGAACAGTCTGAATGCCGATCTGTTCGTGTCGATTCATGCGAACAGCGTTGACAATAAACCATCTGTGTCAGGGACGGAGACATACTACTGGCGCGCGGAGAGCAAGGCGTTCGCCGAGACGATGCACAAGCATCTGATGGAAGGGACCCAATTCAAAGACCGCGGTGTCCGCAAGGCGAATCATCATGTCACGAGAGAGACGAAAATGCCGGCCATTTTGCTTGAAGTCGGGTTTTTGACCAATGACGCCGAAGAAGCCCAGCTTTTTGACGAACAGTTCCAACAGCGCGTCGCAGACCACATCGTCAAGGGGATTCTTGACTATTTGGGCTTGTCCTGAGGATGAAAACGCAACTTTTTGCTTCGTGTTGCGTTAGGAACGGTGTAAAGGAGGTCATTACTGATGAAAAATCAAAAATGGTGGGGATTGGCTGCGATCGTCCTGTCAATCTCTTTGGTTACTGCGTGCGGCGCCAAGCCGACGACGAATGCCGGGCAGCCGGAAGTGCCTCCGGCCGAGACGCAGCCGGATAACGGGGCGGTTCAAGAGCCGGACCCATCAGATTCGAATCAGCAGCAGGAACCGAATAAGGAGGAGCCTGCGAACCAAGAGCCGGAGAAGCAGGAGCAGTCGATTACGGCTTATGTGTCCGATAGCGATCTGATGGAGTTGAAACCGTACACCGCCAAGATTCAATTCACGGATGATGAAGAAAAATATAGAGAAGCGCTGAAGGCGCTCCAGACGTCTGACAACCCGGAAGACACACCGTTATGGAAAAAAATAGAATTCAAGTCGGCGAAGCTGAGCGACGGCACATTAACCGTTGATATTCATATTCCGGACGATGCCCGACTCGGCGCCGGCGGCGAATCGTTCGCCATCGAAGCGTTGACGAAGACACTGTTCCAGTTCGACGAGATCAAAGCGATTGATGTGCTCGTAGACGGGCAAGCGGCCGAGAGCATGATGGGGCATGTCACGCTGGAGCATCCGATCCACCGAGAATAATACCGAACTTTTTGGGAACAGGGGCAGGAATTGCCCCTGTTCTTGTCGAAATAGAACTACTTATAGCAATTTTTCATGGACTATTATGGGAAGGGGATTACATATGCAATCGAATCATACACAACCAAAGCGCAAGTTCCGAACGCTTGGCAGCGCGCTGCTTGCCGTCTCGCTGACGCTCACTTCCGCGCCAATGGCCGTCTTGGCGGCAGAGTCCGGACAGACGGCGCAGAATCAGTCTGCGTCCGCGGGAGTAAGTCCGATGTTCAGCGATGTCAATTTGGGGTTCTGGGCTGAGAAGCATATACATAAGCTTGCAGCTTTGGATATTTTGAAGGGCAACAACGGCAAATTCCGCCCGAATGACGACGTAACCCAGCAAGAAGCGATCACGATGGCCATCCGCTTTATGGGTCTGCAAGGAGAACTGAACTCGTCCGATTCGGTCGCGCTTCCAGCCGATTTCAAGGTGGGCAACATTTTCAAGCCTTATGTCGTGCTTGCCTTCCAGAAAGGGCTTATCGATAAGAACGAGGAAATGGCAAATCCGGATCCAAAGAGCAACTGGGGCGAGAAGAAGGCGACGCGCGAATGGATTACGAAAATCCTCGTGCGTGCCGTCGGCAAGGAAGAGGAGGCCAAGCAGGCGAAGAACAAGCAGACCTCTTTCGCCGATAACAGCAAGATCTCCCCGTCCGCTCTCGGCTATGTCAATACGGCCGTCGATTTGAAGCTGGCAGCGGGTCTGAACGGCAACAAATTCGACCCGCAGGGCAAGGTAACGCGCGCGCAGCTTGCGACCTTTTTCAGCCGCGGGGAGAAGATAGCGGACGTCAAGCGCGACAATGAGTCGGTTGGGTATATTATGGGGCTGACGGATAAGGAAATCCGCCTGTACGGGGAAAATGGCCAGGCTTCGACGTTCCGTCTCGACGACAAAACGCTGTATTACCAGGCCGATTCGGAGAAAGCGATCAAGGCATCCGATCTCGCGCTATACACGAAGGTGCGCGTCCTTGGCAGCGCCGGAAACGGCGTCTTCGTCGAGCTGCTGGACAACACGCCGCAGGTGGAAACCTCTCAAGCGACGCTGAAATACGCGGTCAGCTCGGAGAACAAGCTGTACGTCAAGCGTGACGGCACCGCGGATTTGACTGAAATTTTCTATGATTCGTCGACCGTATTGAAAGACGCAAGCGGCAATACAATCCAGGCTTCGCAGCTGACGGAGGACAGCGTGCTGGAGATTAAGCGGGAAACCTTCACCTCCGATCGCAAAGTAATCGAGATTCAAGTGAAGTCCGGCCCGGTCAACAAAACGGATAAAGGCACCGTGGTCGCCGTCGACGCGACCAACCGCTCCATTACGATTAAGCCGGAGAGCGGAAGCGAGGAGACCTTTACCGTTGCCGAGGACGCGGTTGTGCGCTACAAGGATCAACTGATGAACGGCATCAAAGATTTGAAGCCGGATTCGACCATCTCCTATGTCGTCAAGAACAGTATCGTGCAGTCGATTGAACTGACTCAATTGACGGAGATGACGGTGACGGGCCGTCTGTACGAGAAGGGTGCCGCCAAGACGAGCTTGACGATCCGCAAGGAGAATGACAAGCTGGAAGCGAAGATGCTTGCGCCGAACGTGGAAATCATTATGGAAGGCATCAAGATTCCGACGTTCGATGATCTGGTTGCCGGAGAATTCGGCGATCGGGTGGAGCTGACATTGAACAGCGATGATCTGGTTACGAAGATCAAGGTGCTTGATCGGAAGCTGGAGACGCTAATCGGGGTAACGATTATCAACTATGACAGAACCAATAATCTGTTAACCGTGATGGACGCGAACAAAGTGCCTTACGCCTTAAAATTGACTAACGAGACGCGCTTCGAGCGCAATGGCGATAGTGTGTACATCGATGATATCGTAAGCGAGCTGCGGGAGGGGAAGAAGAAAGCGAATATCCAGCATACCGCAAATCAAGCCCTGCTGGTCCAATTCGTCAACAAGTTCGAAGGCACGTTCATTTCAGCAAGCAGCACCGCCAAGACAGTTACCGTGAAGCTGGATAACGGCGTACCCGTGACGCTCCCTTATAAAAGCAGCACATTGTACGTGGAGAGATTCGATAAGTCGAGCGCGACGGTGGCCGATCTCCGCAGCGGCGATTATATCGTGGCCTACTTGACGGACGATCAGACAACCGTCAACTCCCTCGCGCTGCGCACCATCGAACAATTCGAGGTTGAATCCGTCGATACGTCGCGGAACCGCATCCGTCTGCGCACGTCCGGCTCGAAAGTAGAGGAGTTCAGCGTCGGCAGCACGTCCTTCTATGATCTGGACCGCAAGAGAATCAAGCTGGCCGATATCAAGCCGAACGAGTATCTCAATGTGGTGATGGACGGCCGCAACTTCGTCGAAGCCAGCAAGGTGCAAGTGACCTATGGACGCATCGAATCGATTGACGCCTCTACCGGGGTGATGCAGGTTCGTGATAATAAGGGCAGCGCATCAGTACATCAGCTCGGCAAAAATCCGGTGATTCAAGTGGACGATTCTTCTTCCACAAGCAGTATCAATGCGCTCAAAACCGGCGATCGGGTCTTTGTGCGCAAGAACGCTGACGGTCTGACCACCGTCAATCTGATCACCGGCACGAAGCGGAGCTTCTGGAGAGTAAGCGGAGATCAACTGTATGTCAAGCGTTCGCTTGCGGAGAGCAACTATATCTTCAACATGGAGCCAAATGTGTATGTTCATTCCAAAGGCGACAAAATTTCATTGTCCACGATTAAGGAAGACACTGAAATTATGGTCTATATCGTGAAAAACAAGGTTGTTGAAATCGAAAGATTGTCTTAGAATACAGTAGGGTTGTAATAGACCGTCTCATTCCCGCACAGGGATGAGACGGTTTTTACCTGAGGAATGGAGGGAGCGAATTGGCAACCAGTGCACGTGTACGCCGAATATTGGACACGATCGCCAGCATGTATCCGGATGCGCATTGCGAGTTGATCCACTCCAATCCGTTCGAATTGACGATTGCCGTTCTGTTGTCGGCCCAATGCACGGACGAGACCGTCAATAAGGTAACCGCGGACTTGTTCCGGAAGTATAAGCGCCCCGAGGATTATTTGGCGGTGCCTCTGGAGGAGCTGCAGCAGGATATCCGGCGCATCGGGCTGTACCGCAACAAGGCAAGCAACATCCAGAAGCTGTGCCGCATGCTGCTCGACAAGTATGACGGCGAGGTGCCTCGGGAGCATGCCCAATTGACCGAGCTTCCCGGTGTCGGGCGCAAGACGGCGAACGTCGTCGTCTCCAATGCGTTCGGCGTGCCAGCGATCGCGGTGGATACGCATGTGCAGCGGGTAGCCAAGCGCTTGAAGCTGGCCGATGAACAGGACAGCGTGCTGGAAGTGGAGAAGAAGCTGATGCGCAAAGTTCCGCGGGACGAATGGACGCTTACGCATCATCGGCTTATATTTTTTGGACGTTATCATTGCAAAGCGCAGTCGCCCCGATGCGAGATCTGTCCTCTCATCGATTGCTGCCGCGTGGGAAAAGCACGTATGAAAGCGACCAAACCAAGAAAGACTGGAAAATAAAAGAACGTGAATAGGAGCGGTCGCGATGAAATGCATTTCTGTCTATACGAATGATTTTGAGCAGTTTTCCGATATCTACGAGGCCATCATTCAGACTCCGCTGCAGGAGGATGAAGAGAAAGAAGTAGAGGGCGTAACGATATACGGAGCCGGCGAGGTGCCTGCGCAATATGTGGATCGCATGCGCCAGAAGCGGGGGGTCGTCGTGATGAAGGTGAAGGATTTGGGCATCACGATTTTGCAGCACGGCGAGCAATTTGAAATTATCCTCCCGGAACAATAAAATATGGTAAACTAGAAACCGAGTCTAAGGCGATTGAGCCGAGGCTCGGTTTTCATTATGTCAGGCCTTATTTTCCTAGACCGGAGGACATGCAGATGCTGGACTTGAATGCAAAGCAAACGGCCGCAGAAACGACAGCAGGAATTAGCTCCATGGAAGCGTGGCTCGAACATACGGCGGAACGATTCCACGAGACAGGCGATCTTGCCCGGAGCCGGCAAATGCTTGACTTGCTCGGCAAATGGCGGGACGGCACGATCATATTGGCGTTCTGCGGACATTTTTCCGCCGGCAAATCGACGGTTATCAATCGGCTGTGCGGAGCGGAGCTGCTGCCGTCCAGTCCCATCCCGACGAGCGCGAACGTCGTGACCGTTCGCTACGGCAAGCGGCGCGCCGATATTGTGCGCAGGGACGGCGAGCAATCGAGCGTCGTCTCCGTGCCGATTGAACAGCTGGCGGAGGTGTGCCGTGACGGGGAGACCGTGGAACGGGTCTATCTGTACAATGAAGCCGACTGGCTGAAGGACGGGATCGCTCTGCTCGATACGCCCGGAGTCGATTCAGCCGATCCGGCCCATCGGGAAGCGACGGAAGCGGCCATGCACTTGGCTGATGTCGTGTTCTATGTGACCGATTACAATCATGTTCAATCCGAATATAATTTTGCGTTCGCGAAGGAAGTGGCCGATGCCGGCAAGCCGCTTATCTGGATCGTGAACCAGATAGACAAGCACCGCGAGCGCGAGATCGCGTTCGACACTTACCGGGATGACGTGAAGCGGGCGTTGGATGCCTGGCAGCTCAAGCCGGCTGCCATTTTCTATGTCAGCTTGAAGGAGCCGGACCATCCGCTTAATGAATGGACCGCATTGGAGCGTTACATGCGCCGCATCGTCGAAGACAAGGAGGCGTTGGTCCGGTTCGGCGTGGAGCGTGCCGCGAGGGAACTGGCCGTCTCCCATATCGCGATGCGCACCAGGCCGATCGAGCAGGCGCGGCAGGCGTGGATGGAAGCGTTGGGCGGGACGGAAGCGGCACAGGCGCTGCGGCACCGCTGGGAGACGCAGCAGGCGGCCGTGCGCGCCGCGGAGGCCGAAGCGCAATCCGTGTCCTCGGCCTTCCAGGAGGCGCTGCAGAAGCTGCTGCGCGATGCGAATATTACGCCGGCGGCGACACGCGACCTGGCTCAGTCGTATTTGGAGGCGCGAATGCCCGGCTTCCGTGTCGGGCTGTTCTTCACCGCCGCGAAGACGGAGCAGGAGCGCGAGCGGCGCCTTGCCGCCTTCGCGGACGCTTGGCGGGAAGGAGTCCGCGCCAATGTGGAGGTCCATGTCCTGCGCATGATCCGCGATGCGGCCCGGGCCGCCGGAATGGACGAGGCGAAGGCGGCCGCGGAGATGGAAGCGGCGCTGCCGGCGCTGGATGGCCCGTGGCTGGCGCAAGCGGTTCAGCCCGGGGCAGGGGCCCCGTCGGAGTATACGCTCAATTATTGCCGCGCGCTCGCCGACGATGCGCGATCGCTGATACGCCGCGCCGTCCTGGCTCAGGCGGAGCCGTACCTCGCTGCGCAGCGGGCCCGGCTGGAGCGGGAAGCGGAGGCGCTGCGGGCGCAGGCCGGCGAGCTGAACGCCGAGCTGGCGGAAGATATGCGGCTGGCCGGACAGGAGCAAGCGATCGCGGAAGAGCGCGCCGCGCTGCTCGCGTCG
>NZ_LDIG01000029.1 GCF_015845845.1 Paenibacillus dendritiformis | reverse complement strand
ATGTTTTATGCGGAGGAAAAACATTGTATGTAATGAGCACTTTCTATTTCTATTGATGGAATGAAGAGCATCTTTCCTAGTAATAATATACCATATCTAGTGAAATATAACAAGATCAAATATTCATAATCTTATTTTGTTGAACCCTCTTACAAAGGTTTTCGGCTTCCTTTTATTCGAACTTCTTCCTGAATCCGTGAAAGGGTTACGAATAAGAGAACCATCACTATCAGCTGTAACGATAGGCGCAGAAAGCAGAGGTGATGACTCGA
>NZ_LDIG01000028.1 GCF_015845845.1 Paenibacillus dendritiformis | reverse complement strand
GCAATCGCCCACCTGGGCAAGCTCAGTCCGGCCCCGCTCGCAGACCGGGCGCTGGGGGCGCGCATCGTCCCGGCCAACTACGACAGCGACCTGGAGCTGCTGCGCGAGTGTGACCTGGTGATCGAGGCGATCGCCGAGCGCATGGACTGGAAACAGGAGCTGTACCGCAAGGTCGCTCCCTGCATCGCCCCGCACGCGCTGCTCGCATCCAATACATCCGGCCTT
>NZ_LDIG01000027.1 GCF_015845845.1 Paenibacillus dendritiformis | reverse complement strand
GAAATCCCCAGTCCTGATGCAGATGGCAGAGCAGGAGTACATGTTCTCATTCGACTATTCCCTGCCAATGATTCTTTCTGACCAGGCGGATGTTTATGTATTTCCCAACGAACTGCATCAGAAATTCCAGCCGCGTCACAAATTCCATGTCTATGAGCGCAACCTGGACTGGTTTCAATTCTGGCTGATGGGCGTCGAGGACGACGACCCGAGAAAGGTCGACCAGTTCAAGCGGTGGCGCCAAATGCGGGATGGCCGATCCGGCCCAGAGACGCAGTAATCACCTCCGGGCAGACGATTGTTGGCGGATCCAGTTTTCCATCGCGCACAGCTGAAATATTCGTGCGAATGAGTTGTCGCCTCTCGGAACTTCTTCCTGCGCAAGTTTCCGGATCTTTCCGCCATCCACAAGGCCACGTGCGTGCAGCTCGCCGTCCAGAAGAAAGGCGACCATATGATCTATTTTTCTGCGATAAAGCGCTCCTAGATATGCCGTGAACGTCCCCTTGCTCTTGCGCATCAGGATTGGCTGCGGAAGCAAATCCGAAAACGCTTCCCTTGCAAGCGCGCGGTTCTGACCTCCAGAAAACCACATCCAGCTCGGCGCCCGGAGGCACGCTTCGATGACTGGTTGGGACAGCAGCGGCATTCTGAACTTCCTGGTCAGGCCGCGTGGGCAGCTATCGGGATAAAGCTGCGTAGCGGCAAGCTCAGCGATACGGTCCCTGTCTCCCGGAAAAGCGTTGGGTGGCGTAGACAACCACGGATGATCCTCTCTCTCCGGTGTGGGCGCTTCCCTGCGCAAAAATGAATGATCGCTTGCGTGATGTTTGTTTCGGTTTTGCAGTAGCTTCCGCAAGGTGAGGCGCCCGGCCGTCCAATAGGTGCATTGATGAAATGTTGATATGTCATGGATGGCCCTGATCCCAGCTGCCAGCCCGGCAGATCGGAACGCGTCCGCCGCGGGTGAAGCATTTGTGAGATAGCAGAAAACGGTGTCGCCGCCGGCGCCGGAGTAGTAGCTGTTTGCATCGTGTTGTTCCGCAATTGCCTCCATGATCTTGTCGATTGCGAACTGCAGAGGTCCAACCAAAGGCGTGGTGAGATCTGGTGGAAGGTGAAAATCGATTGGTGCGTCGCCGTATCGTAGCTCCTTCGCCGTCAGATCCGTCCCAAGCATCTTTGCGATCAACTCTGCATAATCTCTTTCGTCAGCGCCTGGAACCGGCGACGTCAGCGTAGCGCATGATATCTTCGCCGATGTGTTTTTCAAGCAAACTCCTACGATCGAAGAATCGAGTCCGCCAGACAGCTCCAGAAGAGCGGAGCCGTCGCGCGTTGCCCATGTGGTGACTACCATGGCAACTGCTTCTCGGATTGCGCGCACAGCCTCGCCCGGGTCGGAATAGCGCATTTGCGGGCAGACAAATTTCCAGGGATCCCAGCTCTGTCCGACTTTGAATTCCCCACCGCGAAGGTGGACGGTGCAGCCTGGCAGCAGCTCCTTCACGTCGGCGAGGCCGGTTGCGGACGTTTTTATACCTGGATAAATCAAGCGATGGGTCAGATGGTCGTAATTGACTCGCTTGCGGTAGAGTCCATTTTTTTCAGCGAGGAGGATGCTGGATGTAAAAAAAGCCACCCCGGTTTGCGTAGAATAGAAACACGGAAGGGTGGAGGCAGGGGACGGGCTTCGCATCACGCTTATTGCTTCTGGGTCGTCGATTTCTGGAAGAACCAGTACGTAGTCTCCCCAATAGTTATCTACTATCTGCTTCCTTATTTCCGCAGGGGATAATTCATCATGAATTTCGTGGCGATGGTTGATGGGCTCACCGCAATAGGTATAAATTTCGCCAATGATGGCGCCGCCATGGGGAAGCACCAAGGTCGGGGTTTCCTGGGGCGCATAGACTGCGGTTGTGCCAGAACTCCACCGTAATTTGAATCCTGCGAGTGATGCAGCATTGGCATTACTCCACCCGGGGGCGCCGGGCCGTGGCGACCTATGGGCATCTCCGGTAAGGACAATATAGGAGTGTGCCATCAGATCACCCGGATGATGGTGTAGGATCTCACGTTTCCAATCGTGTCATTCAGGACGAGATTGCCTGCTTGCACCCAACAGTGTGCAGAAAAGGGGTCGCTGGTGACGCCGAACACGATGTTTGCGTAGTGGCCTCGCCTTGCGAGGAACCAGCTCATCGCCAGTGAATCGAGGAGGCAGCGGGTTGCGATCGGAACCAGCGCTCTCGACTTTGTAAACGCATGTGCGTGAATGAGGAGGGTCTTGGTGCTTGAGGCGCCAGGATCTTCTGCGCTCCGTCGAAAATTGATCAGGGCATCCAGGCCTTTCTTTAATCTGCGCGTCTTCAGATAAAGTTGAACCCAACAGACAATTGCAAATGTTTCAATGGCGTCTTTGGCTCCATGCCGGTTTGTCAGGGAACGAAGCTCGACGGAGCTGTGGTCGGGGTTTGGGATCCGTTTTTCGGGGGTGATTAAGGAGGGTGCAGAGTCTGTCAGGATATTGAGCTCGATCAAGCGACGGATTTCCGCGGGATGGCGAACAGTGCCGTTGATGTACCCGACGAATGCGCGCTCCGCGGAGGCAGGTAGCTTGAAGTACCGGTTTTTGCGAGTGTCAAGGAATATCGGGCGCTCGTCTGCGATGCAGAATGTCAAGTCGTCTTTCAATCTGTACGTGCTCATGTCGGTCTCCCGGAGACGTGCGAGGCGCACCTTGCGGTGCGCCTCGTTGCTTGCTACTCGGAGATTCCAACTCCGACTGTTTGGCCCAAGCCCTCATTGAGCGGTTCGCCGCGGCCCTTGGTTTCCACACTGGCCACACCCAGCTCGATCACATCTTCCGGCTCGGTGATACGGCCGTCTTCACTTCTATTCATGACGATCTCCTTCATCGGCGTCATGGACCATTCCATGACACCTGTACCTGGGAGCAGAAGCGTTGTGTTTTCAAATAATATTTGTTGTATTTTTCAAATATTATTCTGGAGTGTGATGGCCGTCACCGCCGTTTGGCGGTTCAGTGCAGGTGGCCGTTGCGCTCCCGGAGCAGGTCCACGATCCGGGGGACGATTTCCTGGCGGCGCTGGTGAAAAGCGGTCACCGT
>NZ_LDIG01000026.1 GCF_015845845.1 Paenibacillus dendritiformis | reverse complement strand
ATGTTTTATGCGGAGGAAAAACATTGTATGTAATGAGCACTTTCTATTTCTATTGATGGAATGAAGAGCATCTTTCCTAGTAATAATCTACCATATATAGTGAAATATAACAAGATCAAATATTCATAATCTTATAATCTTATTTTGTTGAACCCCTCTTACAAAGGTTTTCGGCTTCCTTTTATTCGAACTTCTTCCTGAATCCGTGAAATGAAATCATAGAAAAGTTAGAAAATGAGCCGCCGGTAAAGTAA
>NZ_LDIG01000025.1 GCF_015845845.1 Paenibacillus dendritiformis | reverse complement strand
TATTCGATTGGTAAAACCACACGGTTACACAGCCGAAGCGATCTGGAACCAGATGTACATTGCTTTAATCGCCTATGCTCTCTGTTTGCTAATTAAACTAACATTGGACTGTAACAAGTCGCAATGGGACCTCCTCCAGTTGATTCGCATCTATGCGGAAAAACCATGGGAAAATTTGATCGCTGCACTCAACCGCAAGCCGACCCGAACATCTAGGGGACGA
>NZ_LDIG01000024.1 GCF_015845845.1 Paenibacillus dendritiformis | reverse complement strand
GGTTCTGGGTGCCAGCGGCGACCCGCCCGCGCGTGGCCAGCCCGGTCAGGAACGCCTCGACGTGCCGCCCTTCCAGCTCACGCGGGTGGCGCTTTCCGTTGGCAAGGATGAACCGCCGGATCCAGGCCACGTACGCCTGCTCGGTGCGCAGGCTGTAGTGCTTCAGCCGCAGCCGGCCCCGCACCTGATCCAGCAGCCTCGGCTCCTGCCCGCCGCCGCCATCGAAGCGCCCATCCCCCGTTAAACCCTCGTTTCGGTCGTCCAATCCCATAGCGCCTCCGTGCGCCGGATAACAAGCTCAACCTATGCTGTCACGGCCGCCGAACCAGTCGTCCAGATCACTGGCTGGATGTAGGATTTTTCCGCGCTGGCCCCGCAGGCCCGCAGCGGCCATACTCGACGCAACGCCCCGTTTCGGGGGCCGAATAATTGTTAGGCGG
>NZ_LDIG01000023.1 GCF_015845845.1 Paenibacillus dendritiformis | reverse complement strand
CGGGAATTCTTCCCTTTTTCCTTATTTTACTTTACCGGCGGCTCATTTTCTAACTTTTCTATGATTTCATTTCACGGATTCAGGTAATAACAACGTTGGAATAAATTGGTTGTTGCGCGTAATAGACGAGGTGATTCTATGCAATATATAAAAAAACAGTATTAACCATTTTTTTAGGCCTCCTCGCTATACTGAATGGCTTAAAGTCTGAATCATAGAAAAATAGTCAATACTGCTCAGTATTACGTTAATAGGAGCGGATTG
>NZ_LDIG01000022.1 GCF_015845845.1 Paenibacillus dendritiformis | reverse complement strand
CCTTCCATTGGGCGATTCGTTCTCAGCAATACGCCCTGGTCGACCTGCTCCTCGTCCATGGCGCGGATACCCACTTCCCCACTTCCCGGGAAGGCTACTCACCGCTCCATCTGGCCGCCGACGCCAACGACGTGCGGCTCATCGAGCAGTTGTCTGCGCTTGGCGCTGACCTGGAGGCGCGCGACCATGAGGAACGCACGCCATTCATGCTCGCCACGGATGCCGCGGCCCTGTCGGCGTTGGTTCGATGCGGGGCGGACGTGGATGCGCAAGACGAGCAAGGCGATTCAGCGCTCCACCACGCCGCCCGAACTAACAGCGAAGACCTGGTGTTCGCCTACCTGGTGCTGGGGGCCAATGCCCACCTGAAGAACGAGGATGGCGTCGTGCCAGCGATGCTCACCAAGTCGGCCGAGATTGCCCGGCTGCTGGACTACCCGAACGTGGGGTGGATTCTCGACGGCGAGTAGTGGGGCTACTTCTGCCGCATTGAAGAGGATGTCGCCTGCTTCCAGGCATGGTGTTCCTGGAGGTAGTCGGACAATCGCTGTCCCGCGTCCTGGCCGAACCTTTCCAACAGCTTCTCGAGCTCTTGCGGGGGAGGCGGGCCGAACCGCTCGTCGCACGGATCCAGCTTCGCGGCGTAAGCCACCTGCTCGGGTTCCCCATGCTCGCGTCGGTGCGCGTCGAGCACGGCGTCGATGGCTTCCGAAGACGGCCCCGCCGCCTG
>NZ_LDIG01000021.1 GCF_015845845.1 Paenibacillus dendritiformis | reverse complement strand
CCTTAATTACCGTTGAAGCTGATGGGCGCCGGAATGAAATTCATGCGCGACTATCGGCTGCTCCGACGCTTTGCGGTGCGATTAAAAAAGGTGTCTTGTCGCTGCAGGTGAATTCCTGGATGCCGTTTCATAAGGATGCGCAGGATCGAGCGCAGGATATTGGTGCCATGCTCCCGGAGATGGAGAGTGGTTGCGGGCAGATCTTCGAGACTGCTGTGGTGACACCGCACGATAATCTTTCTGCATGTTGTGGTTTGACTCTCGAGCATATTCCGGAGATGCGCTTGGGTGCGTTGTCAGCACCCGGGGCATGTATGAAGTCTTTGTATGAGAAGCAGTATTCGGACTTCCTTAAGCATTGGATAAAAGTTGATGGACCATACACCATTATCCGGCGGGTGGCGACGAAAGCGGTGGCCGATAAGCTTCTGGATGGTGTTGTGCATAAATGCCAAGCTTGTGTGATTTTGCATCAATCAGACGAAGTTCGGGTGGCGCTTGAAGCGAGGTATCATGAATTCGTGGCTGAGGTGTTGGCTCGACTCTCACTTCAGCAGGTGTTGCTAGATCCTTCGCGGCCACCCTACGCCCCTTCCCGGCAAGAGGAGGTAAGGAAGTCATGAAGCGACGCAATTTCATCGAGGTTTCTTTGGTTGCCGCGGCCAGCCCGGTGGTAGCCTCTGCCGATGGTACGGGTCGACTTTATGGCACACCAGCCAGCGTAAATCCGGCTGGCATGCCTGACCCAAAGCTTGTTCTGCCTCTTATTGATGCGGGGGTTCCTGTTCCAGCGCTAAATTATCTATCTCAAGTATCCGAAATTTGGCGCAGAGCGCTCAGTGACGACGCTGAGATGGAGGCATTCGTGCTTGATCCGCATGGTTATCTGCAACGTGCGGGCCTGCCTGACGCTGAAGGTGTCCTGCAAGACGAAAATGTAAAATTGCTGATGGCTGTGGGTAGTCCGGAAATCCGTGTTCCACTTCAGGCTGGAGACTATACTCGGGTTTTTTCGCTATTGACCGCATCTGGCGTGTTGCAGAGACTGGATCCGGTAGCGCTGTCACGGCGTTTAGCTGGCGCGTTTGAGGAGCGACGTGCAGATCTTATCGAAGCACTCGAGCGTCTTCCAGATGATGTATCGTCCGACGAATTGCTTGAATGTCTAGTGTCTGAAGGTGGGCCGTCATCGTCTAATGACGCATTGATTGCCACTACCGAAATCGTCCGCAGGTTGTATGGGGGTGCTGATGTGACGCCCTCCGCGGTTGTGCCAGTGGTTGCTATTGCGATAGCAGCCATCCTGGTCTCAGTTGGAATTTCATTCACTGTTGCCACTGGTGCAGCAATCGTTACTGCGGCAGTAGCAATGACTCAAGTTACAGTTGGCGGTACGCGGCCTCGGTCGAGCCAATTGATGCGACTGGATGTAGTGGCCCAGAGCAACTTCGAACGAATGCTCAAGTTGAGTAGTCTTGCAGGTGATCGAGAGTTGCTGGCGGCGTCGGTACGCGAACTTGTTGAGTATGAGGTGGATGCTATTGTAGACGCACTCATTATTGCCGGCTTGCTTGATCAGGATTCACGTCGCGGGGATATATTAAAAGATATTATCACTCGCTATGCGCTCAATGCATCTGGCCAGCCCGTCATGATCTCTGGCTGAAGACAGAGTTATGATTATGCGCACCATAGTTGTCATTGTCGTTATTATAGGAATTGCGGCGCCATTTTTTACCTACTGGCAATCTCGAACTGCTCGGGTCGAATTTAATGAACAGGTTCTGCTGGTCGGGGGAGGCTGGTATCGCGTGGAGGTGCCATATGAGGCGATCACGGCCGAAGGCATCGTCGTCGGGCCCGCGCCGCAGACGAGTCTGTCGATACGGACCAACGGTATCGGTTGGCCTGGTTTCGGGCTTGGCTGGTTCCGCAATGCTGCCGGGCAGAGGGTTTTCGCCCTGATGCGTTCGGGGGAGTCCGTCTATGTTCCGACCAGGTTGGACTTCGATATCGTAGTTGCGGATGGCGATGCCGAAGCCTTCGTTAGGGAGGTGAGGGTGCGTTCGCAGCGTTGAGGTGTTCT
>NZ_LDIG01000020.1 GCF_015845845.1 Paenibacillus dendritiformis | reverse complement strand
GCGAAGCCGAGCTTCAACAGGTGCCGCCTTCGCTTTTATGCCGGGCCTGATCCGCTCTGCTTCGCGGTACTGGCCCAGCAAAGCGCGGCCTAAAATGCGCAATTCGTTGGGGTCCGTACTCTTGGCAAATGCTACTTCCGTTCTGCGAATACGCCCCTGCCTGCTGAAGGGAAGATCCACGAATCCCGCGCGCACTGCTACACCAGTGACGACTTTCACGTCGTGAGCGCGATAGCAGGTGACCTTGTGTCCGACAAATCCCTTGCCTTTCAGCAAGTAGCGAACGCCGTCTGCAAAAGCCCGATTAGCCGCAGCTCCGGAGAACACCATGTCATCGACGTAAAGAGTAAAAACCAATCGACGGCGCTGAGCGAAATCCTCAATTTCGGCAAACATTGAGGCGCAGGCGAAGTAGGACAGAACCGGGGACACAGCACTTCCGGTCGCAAGCGCCCCATCCACACAACATAGAATGGCGAGTACGTGCGCCACGTCATCGGCGCACTGCAAGTTTTCCAGGAAGAAGCGACGAACCCTGCCGAATTTAACGTGACGGTAGAACTCTTTCACGTCCACCTTTACGCATGGCTCATCGCGTTGATGCTGGATTGCGTTGTCCACGTAGGAACGTCGCTTCGTCGCCGAGTAAACGAACGCAGGCTTTTCGATCCGCCCCAACAGAAGCGCAATGCGCTTATGCACAGCGTGAAGCGCGGTTTTCGGTTGTTGAATGGAGCGCTTCTTTGCCTTGGCTGGCAGACCAATGAGCTTGTCGCGCTCTCGCTGGCCTAACTCCCACCGCTTGAAGTTGTAGTCCTGCAAATCGCACAGTAGCTTCAGTTCCGACGCACTGATTCCAAGCAACAGCGCCAACCGCTTCTTCGACGTTAGCCGATAAAGGGGCGACTGCTGAAGCGGATAAGTGCGCGGTTCGACCATAGTACGTTAAGCCGCTCGGCCTAGATCTCTTCTCTGTTCAATCCATTGAAGCAGCGACATGGCTTTACCGCCGAGGAGATTACGAACCTTCCTATCACGTTCCGGCTCATCAATTTGCTCGGAAAAAAACACGAGCGCCGACAATGGTATATCGAATTGCGACGCGTATTTTTGTAAAAGATCCAAGCTTGGCACCTTCTTTCCCGACTCGATCTCAGACAAGTATGAACGTGAGATGCCTAGAGCTTTTGCAAGCTCGGACTGGTTCATATCGTGGAAGGACCGCACTAAGCGCAGTGCTTCGCCAAACATAAAGTTTCTCCGTGAGAAGTAAATGGAAGCAGAAGGTTAGTCCAAGCGCTCCTTCAGGAACTCAAGTGCCTTGCTAATCAGCCCATACAAGCGCCACGTCACAGACACTGCCGTGAGAATCCACTTCAAGGTGACCTTGTAGCGATTACTCTTGGCCTTAGACAGCTCGGGATTGTGGTTACTACAGCTTTCAGGTTCAGTCATCTCTGTTTCCTTGTTAGTAAAGGACGTGCCTCGTCTGCGGGACCATCCCGCTCGATTGCGCGTCTCTCGACCCCTTACTAACTACCGATGACTGTGGCGTAACCCCGAGTTTTTCCCTCCTACTGCCAACCCCCGTGTTTCTCTCGAACACGGTATATGTCGCGTCACCCACACGAATCATCAAGATGATGAACATTGGACTTAGCGGGGTTAGAAGTCTTCCGACCTCCACGGGTACGATTCCGCTGCACCCTCGTTCTACAACTGTCGAGATTGTTCGCCTAACCAACCACAGGGAGGACCCTACAGCCTTGTTCGCTACAAGTCAACATTTATTCCTTCTCAGCGAACATGCGTTGGGCATGGCGGCCGGAGGACGACGATCTGTTCTCCGCGCCTACCGGTCGCTCGAAGGAAGCGAAGCTATCTGTTACCCATTTCCGCCCTGGGCACCATTCGTCCGCTTCGGGTCGAAAGCAGACGATCAACGGAACAAGTGTCCCTGTATCCCCACAAACGCCTCCCGGATCTCATCCACCGACCCCAGCATCCGCTTCGCGTCGTTGATGCCGCCGTAGCGGATCCGCAGGAAGTCTCCGACCTTGCCTGACGCCAGCTCGCCGATGCCGTTGAGCTCGTACGCACCCAGGACGTAGTCGAGGAAGCTGCGCATCTCGCGCTCGTAGCCGTCCATGCCGGTGTCGCGGGCAGTCCGCACGCGCTCGGAGCGGGCCAGCGGTGCCAATTCGAAGCGCACGTAGGCCAGCACGTCGAAGATGTCGCTGTTGGGGGCGTCGATCAGGCGGCGCATGTCGTCGAGGCGGTCGCTGTCGTAGCCCAGGTCGGTGAGGCGCTG
>NZ_LDIG01000019.1 GCF_015845845.1 Paenibacillus dendritiformis | reverse complement strand
GGCACCGCCTCCCCCATCTCGCGCAGGAACAGGTTGGGCGGATCCGCCGGCGACTGGTGCCAGGTCAGCAGGCGCCCGCTGTCGTCATCGATGAAGCCGACGAAGCTCTCGTAGGCGTCCGGCGCGCTGCGGAACAGCCGCGTGGCCTCGCCGGTCGCCAGCTCGTACCGGTCCATGAAAGGCCGGCTGCCCTGCGGCGTT
>NZ_LDIG01000018.1 GCF_015845845.1 Paenibacillus dendritiformis | reverse complement strand
CGCTGCGCGCCCTACAACCAGGCCCCGCTCTAGCCGAGGCCCACGCGCCAACGAAAATGGGGGCTTGGAGATGAACCACGAAAATCCCCCGCTTTTCGCGGGGGATCCGGATATCGGCTGCGTGGTGGCGCCGGCGCTCAGTCCTCGACCGACGCCTGCGGCCGATCCACCAGCTCCACGTACGCCATCGGCGCATTGTCGCCGGCGCGGAAACCGCACTTGA
>NZ_LDIG01000017.1 GCF_015845845.1 Paenibacillus dendritiformis | reverse complement strand
GAGGTCGGGACAAAAGGCCCCTTTCGCTTGTAACGAAGGTTGATGGGATCGTACTAGGTCAGCTGTCGTCAACGCTGATTCTTTGGCACGTTGGACATCCTCCGGATCGAAGATTGATGTATCAATCTCGTTGCCTTGGCAATATCCAATAAGGTGACCAATGGCCGTCAGGTTACGCCGATTTTCTAGAAGGGATTTTATTAGATAGCTCTTGGCTTCTTCTTCATTGCCCAGAATCGCATTGGTAATTCCTAGATTAGCAAGCAGGCGCGAACGGAATGTGGCATTGAAAGTAGCCGTGTGCTGTTCGGCCTTGTGATAATAGTGTAAGGCGCCCTCGAACTCACCTTGGCGGTACATTGCGGTGCCCATGTTGACAGCCAAGCTTGGGCTGGTTCGTACTCCCTGTCGGACTATGTGCAGGAATTCCTTTTCGGCCTCTTCATACATGTCATATCTTAGATATGCCCAGACGAGGTTTTCTCGCGCCTCGACGGACGTTGGTTGGGCACGTGTTGTCCATGTCCAAAGTGCTAGGTCATTCCTCCAGACGCGTACAATGGATCGGTCGATGGGGATGGAAATGATGATCATCAGGGCTAGTAGCCCAGTCGACGCCCGTCGCGCCATCTCGCTGATTCGAAGACGGGCAAGCACGTAAGGTGCGAACGCGAGGAGGATCGCCGTCGGCAAGTACATGAAACGCTGATGGATGGCGTTCTGACCGATTGGTAATGGGATCAAATGCAAGACCGGGAGATACGCCGCTAGCCATGCTAGTAGCCACCAGCCAGAGGGACGGCGGCGCAGAACCAGTATAGCGATCATCGCCAGAAAAGAGAGGGCGATCATGTGTGCCTGCCAGAACGAGGCGAGAGAGCCGTCCTGCGGCCAAGCCCACGTATGATGTGGAGAGGAGCCGACAAAAGGCATCGCTGTTAGCTGTAGATACTTGCTTATCGAGACCGTTACCAGGGAGAGCCACTCAGCTGGTGTTGGCCGAGCGACCTGGAGAAGATCGGCCTCGGACATCACATGATGACGGACAAATAGATAGACTATGCCAAACCCGACGAGCGCCGCATAAGCTTTAAGCTCCCGGACTGTAAAAGCGTCGCATAATTGGATTGCTTGCTTTGGTCGCGTTTGGCTTCCTTTAAGTAGAGCATGGACACCCAGAAGTAAAGGGAATATCGCGACGCTCTCTTTGCATAGGGCGCCAATGAAAAATAGAAGGCCAAGTAGAAGTGCCCTCGTTCGATCGCGAATGGCTAAGCCAGCCACCCACAGTGCGAGCAGCACCCAGAGCGTGGCCATCAGGTCGAAGCGTGAGGAGATCCAAATTGGAGCTTCAGAAAGGGCTGGGTGAACCGAAAAGATCGAGGCAAGCAGGAGGGGTGTCCATGGAGAGGCGGGACGGTCCGGTGCGTGAGTCAATGCGATCGCGCGGCGTGCAAGAAAAAACACCAGCGCACTGCAGATCCAGTGGATAGCTAAATTAATCGAATGAGATACCGCAGGGTTGCGATTTGAAGCGATGACCTCCGCATACAACATGAGTAGCGGTATTGGGCGAACGTAGCTTCTCTGCCCAAAAAGCGGCTCAAATGCGGCGGCCAGAGCGGTTCGGAGGTCGTGGACCCAGACGTAATCCCCAAAGAAATATATGTC
>NZ_LDIG01000016.1 GCF_015845845.1 Paenibacillus dendritiformis | reverse complement strand
CGATGCTTGGCACCAGGTCGCGCGGGGTCAGGCCTCCCTGCTCCATCCTGAACTTGATGGCCTCGATCGGGTCCGGAGCCTCGATCGAAAACGTCTTCTGTTCGTAAGCTTCGATCAGGGTGCCCATGACATCAAGAAAATCCCCCTCGGCAGTCCCCGGGGCAGGATCGGTTTCCACGAGCCTGGAAATCGCCTGCAAGGCCTTGCGGTAGTCCGCATCGGTATGGATTGGGCTGATATTCATGGCGACACCATCTCAACGCTGCTTGCGTCTACATCGTTGTACTCGGCATGGGTGCCAACGAATTTGATGTAGACGACCCGGACCCTGTAAGCGACCGCCAAGACCAATCGGTAGTCGTTGCCTTTGATGTTGAACACGACCCGGTTGTTCCTGATGAAACTGGCCGAAGCGTAGGCGTCCTTGATGTCCTGTGGCGTCATCCAGTTCGCGGCCTTCGCCTCGTCGTACCAGGCTCTCAGAGACTGCTCCGCTTGAGCATGTTTCTCCCAGAAAGCCTTCAGCGTCCCTACTGCGATCACTCTCATGCCGCCATGATAGTCCCATTTTGGGACCTATCAAGCCTGGACGAGGGCGCACAGGGCGATCCGGCCCGCTCTACCCCCGCTGGACGGAGCGGCCGCGGCCGATGCCGTAGTAGCGGATGCCGGCCGCTTCCACGTCTTCGGGCGGGTAGATGTTGCGGCCGTCGAAGATCACCGCGTCGCCCAGCGACTCGCGCAGGGCGGCGAAA
>NZ_LDIG01000015.1 GCF_015845845.1 Paenibacillus dendritiformis | reverse complement strand
CCCGATGTGAAGCACCAGCTCCACCGGCTGCGGCGAGACTCCCGCGCCTTCCCTGGGGACGCGAAGCACGGTGAACGGCGCACGATCGCCTTCCGTGCGCTTGGCGGCCAGCAGGGCCATCCACAACACATCCCACAACCGGCCTACCTCGGACTGCCCCATGGGCTTGTCCTGCTCGTTGTCATCCGTCCACGCCACGCACGAGTGCCACACCGCCGCCGTCATGGCGAGCGGAACACGGAAGCCGGCTTCGCGCGCCAGGCTCGAGCAATCCACGAGCACGCCATCATTGATGGCCTGGGCGCGGGTATAGGAGGAAACGACATTGGCGTTGGTGAACATGGGGTGCTCCTGAAACGGATTGGAAAAAGTCGGGTGGGTGCTCACAAGAACTCCCACCGGCCCCGGCTGTCCTGGTAAAGAATCTGGGTGCATCCGGCGTCTGGCATGCCGAAGTCGTCGAGCGGCGCGAACAGATCCCCGTCATCGGGCCCCACGTAGACGCCTTCGAAATACAGCTGCCCGTCATCGTCCTTCAGTCGGAAAGGCTGGCCCTCTGGGTGGTGCTGGATTGCTTCGGCCGAAAGCTCGGCATCCCACGGCCCCACGGTCCCGACCCGCTTCCCCTGGGTGATGTGATCGACGGTGATGACCCACTGACAACGGCTCATGCTTCGCTCCATCTTGACTGGCCCGAACCTGGGCATCGGTTCCCGATGACCTGGAATGGAAACCCCACGGCCCCAGGGGACGGCGCGGTCAAGGGAGCAAGTGGAAGGGCTGGCGCGGGATGGAGCGCAGCGACGGACACGGGCCCTGGAGCGACCCTTGACCGGAGAAGCCGGGCGCTGGGGCGGCGCGCAGCGCATGAAGGCTTTGATGGCGTGCCTTGGCACACCGAATGCTTGGGCGGTTGGGCCAGGGACAGAAGCCCGAAGGGTACAGACCGGGACGGGCTGGAGCTTTGCCGATGGCCCGACGCACAGCGGGGCTCCAATGTCATTAGCCCTACTTAGGCGCCCCGCATGGTTGACGGATATTCTGAGTGCAATAGGCGACCGCAGTGCTCACGGACACGCCCGTGCGCTACGCTCGGGGTTCCACCTGGGGACGAAGCGAATATGGTTGACGAAAAGCTGATAAAGGAATTGAACGAGGCGTCCGGATTGGAAGCGGTTGAGGGCATTATCCGCAACCGTATACCGACACCCGAGGAAATGAACGAGCTCACGGCTGTGGCTCTGGAGCGTGTCCATAGCGTCCTTACTAGGATAGCTGAGGCCGCCAAAGCCACTCTCAATGAAAAGCTCAATCAACCCGTTGTGGATCAGAAAGATCAACCTATCCAATCAGGCACAAAGATCGACACCGAAGCCTTTGTTGGGCAGGTGGGAGGACTAAGTGCAAAGGCCATTGCAGAGCGTAAGGCCCCGGCCGGACAGGCCATTCCGAAGAAGGGATCTGGGCTGAGCAAACCCTGACGGCCCTCGTGCTTGTAGGCTTGCTCTTCTCACCGAGATGGCGGCTTTGTTCTTGCTTCTTTCGGGGATGAAATCCCCACCTGGCTCTAGCTGCTTTCTGCTCTTGCTGGCCCGGCGGCGGGCTTCATCCGCCGCCAGGCTTGCAAGCCCACGGACGGGCGCGCAGCGAAGCGAAGTTGCCAAGGATGGCCGCCTTGTATGATCGGGCGCATGAACGCTGACCCGTTGAGCACCCAGTCCACGCATGCTTTGGCTATTCAATCGCGCCTTGCCGAGTTGGCCATGCGGATACCGATGCCGCCCGATGCGGCACCCGATCGCCACCAGGTCGGTTATCAGCTCTTCGGTGTGTCCTTCGAGCACTCGGTGTCGATCACCTCGCATGTACAGCGGCATGGATCTGCCTACGCCGCCAGCGCCTTTGCGTTGGCCCGGCCCATGCTCGAGACGCTCCAGCGCGGTTGGTGGTTCACCCTATGCGCCGACGACGCGCAGACGCAGACGTTCCTGGAGGAAGACAAATTCCCCTTTTTCAAGGCCAAAGTCGTAGCTGAAGCCATCGATAAGCATTCGCCTTTTCGCGATTCCCGCTTCTTCTCGACGCTAAGCCAGGACGAGTGGAGCCTCTATCATTCCTTCACGCATGGCGGCCGTGCCGCCTTGGCCGTTTATGGCAACCGTCCCCACCTGGCCCCGGACTACGATCCTGACCTGATTCCCGCCCTGCTCTCCAACGCGATTCGCATGGCGGCGCTGGCGGTGATGGGCATGTGCTGGGTGTGCGGCCCTTACGACAAGGATGCTGTCAACCCGCTTTACAAACAGCTGCTGGCGATGGGGCCTGAGCTAGACCTTCCCGGGAGCATCATCGCCGCTGCCCGCGCTGGCTGAGCGGGTCGTGTCGTGCCGCTTCGATCCCATTGAGCCCTGCCGCGCCCGCCTCTGAACTTCCTCGCTGGCGGGAGACGCCCTCAACATCTCGGCGGCTTCAGGGAACAGGAACGCGAGCAAGTCATCGTAGCTGCCGTCCGGCTCGAACTCGGGATCTTCGTCGAGCCACGCTTGCCGATACCGATCGCGCTTCTTCAGCCAGGCCTCCTTGTTGCCGTTGGCGATCAAGGTGGACCCATGGTTGTAGTGGCCCAAGAGCACCGTGAACACCCATAGGACTTCCTTGTGGCGG
>NZ_LDIG01000014.1 GCF_015845845.1 Paenibacillus dendritiformis | reverse complement strand
AGCATATGCCCGCGCCGAGCCCCTGATTGAACGCCCCCAAGCCCGCCCCCGAACACACGCCGCTCATGAAGCAGTAGTTCGGTGCGTTCGTTTTTCACGTCTATCGCATTGTTTTACCTTGTCTTTTTCTAAACAAGAAGCGGCGTTCAGTTCTTTGGCTACCCGGCGGCTACCGGCACCCCTCCCTAGGGCTCGTGGCACCATGGCCCCAGCGCTTCGCTGGGGAGAAGAGCCTTGCTGACGTTCTTGAAGCGGTTGCTGGGCGCAAGCGCCTCCACGCCGCCGGTGCCCGCCCCGCGCCGTCATGACATGCCCCAGATCCCTTCGGGCAACGAGGACATCATTGAAGGCTGGCGCTACTGCGCCACGCTCCAGCTGCGCACGCCCTTGGCCGTGCTCGAGCACCACGGGAAAGTAGTCCCGGCATCCCCCGGTGGCCCACCCACGCTCACGGAAGAGATGTGGCACGGCATCTGGCTACCTGAGCTAGGCCGGGAGTTCGATTT
>NZ_LDIG01000013.1 GCF_015845845.1 Paenibacillus dendritiformis | reverse complement strand
CGGGGGGACGCATACCCAGGACCGCGCGGGTTCGCATTATCTGGTCCACATCCACGGAATCCCCAGCGCGCCAGCCAACGCGAACGCGTATGAGGACTTCCTGGACGGTTACATGGCACCCCTGCTGGATGGGCAGCACAAGGCAGGGGTCCTGCGTGGCTACCGCCTTTTCATCGAGCGCGACGCGAACGGCAACGTCGGTGATTCAATCTGGGCCGCGCAGTATCGGGACGCGGAGGCCTACGAGCGCACCGGTCCGATCAAGGTGGCGATCCGCGAGAACCTGCTTGCCAACGATCCGGCCTTCGCCAGGTATCGCAACGATGCGTATTACAAGGGTTTGCGCGAGTCCTTGGCATTCTACCCGGCCAATTATGTGGAAACGGCGTCCGCGGAGTGATCGTGCAACGCCGATGACGCTGCGAGAGGCAGGCTCATATGGGCCTGCCTCTCGTCGTTGTGGCTGCTTGGAAACCCGTGGTGACGTGCGGAACGCCCGTGGCAGGAAGCCATGCGCCGGACGAAAATATTGCG
>NZ_LDIG01000012.1 GCF_015845845.1 Paenibacillus dendritiformis | reverse complement strand
ACGCAGCAAGTCTGCCGACTCTTCCAGCAGAATGGTTTGCCAATCGTAGCTGCTGGCCGCTGCCAAATCCAGACGCTGCCGGAGTGTGGGAGAGGAGGGGACGTGTTTGAGGCCTAAGGATTTGGTGAAAAAGCGATCCTTCCGAAAGGGCTCAATCTGATCAAAGTCACTTTTCCCTTGACAAAGTAGCCCCAGGTACGCGTAGACCACATCCGGGTGAGTGACCGTGGGTTGATGTACACCGGGAA
>NZ_LDIG01000011.1 GCF_015845845.1 Paenibacillus dendritiformis | reverse complement strand
GAGCAACTGTGTTGAATCAAGCTGGAATCATGCTGTCGCGCATGCGGGCGTTCAGGATCACCAGCAGCTTGCGCATGACGGCCACGATGGCGACTTTGGCGGGTTTACCACGGGCGCGCAGACCCTGATAGAAGTCGCGCAGGCGTGGCTCATGGCGCAGCGCGGACAAGGCGGCCATGTACAGGACCTGGCGGATCGGGGCCCGCCCGCCCCATATCCGCCGCTTGCCCCGCATCGAGCCGCTGTCGCGGGCCATTGGCGCCACGCCGACTAGCTTGGCGATCTCTTTGCCGCTGATATGCCCCAGTTCGGGCAGCTGTGCCGCCAGCATGGCCTGTAGCCCGGGCCCCACTCCCTTGACCGTCTCCAGCGGCACCAGGGTCCGTTGAGCCGCCAGTTGCGCTTTGATGCCACGATCCAGGGTGACCAGCATCGCAGTCAAACTGCGCAGATGGGCCTGCATTGACCTGCGCAACACCGGGTCGTCCATCCAGCCCAGCCGCTGGCGTTCCTTGGCCAGCATCTGCATCACGTGCTGGCGCCGCTGGACCCACTGGCGCAACCGGCGCTGCCACTCGGCGCGGGGCTGGTAAGGCGTCAGGGTCATGGCATGCGCCATGTGGGCCAGCACTCGCGCATCCAGACGATCGGTCTTTGCCAGCTGCCCGGTCGCCCGGGCGAAGTCCCGGCCCTGCCGCGGGTTGATGCGCACCACCGGCAAGCCGGCCGCATGCAGTGCGTCCAGCGCTGCCTGCTCGAACCCCCCCGTCGCTTCCAACACCACCTGCCGCGGCTGCCGGGTCGACACCCAGGCCACCAGGCGGCGAAAGCCGGCTT
>NZ_LDIG01000010.1 GCF_015845845.1 Paenibacillus dendritiformis | reverse complement strand
GAGGTTGGCATCCGACAGCAGTGGCGACAGCGGCACCATCGCCGCCCCGGCGCGCCAGATCCCCAGCAGCAACTCGTGGGCCCAGAGGCCATTGCCGAGCACGGTCGCGACCTGATCGCCCGGACGCACGCCCAGCGCCACCAGGGCGTGTGCGATACGGTTCGCGCGTTGGTTGTAGCCGCGCCAGTCCAGCCGTCGATCG
>NZ_LDIG01000009.1 GCF_015845845.1 Paenibacillus dendritiformis | reverse complement strand
CGACGCGCGAGCCGGATTCTTTCGGACAGCTTCATGCTGTTCGCTCCTGTGTTGGCATTCCGTTGTGCCAACCATTCTAGCGGAGACAGCAACACTGGCATTCACTGGACAATATCCCTGACACACCCATGGAAATATGAGAGGGAGCGGAGCGGACGGGTCCAAAGCGTCAGCAAATCCAGGCATTGGCCGCTCTTGCCGGTATATCGATGTGTCGGCACGATCGTGACCATGTTCCAACAGCCGGTTGGAATGCGGCGGAGCAGGGGGCCATGTCGCAGGAGTTGTTTCGCAGGGAAGTACTGGACGCAAAGCGCGCCAGTTGGCTGGGCGGCATTTCGCTGGTGCAGCCCATCCACCTCTGGTTGCTGACTGTCTTTGCCGCGTTCGTCGCGCTGGCGGTCATCGTGTTCCTGGTTTCCGGCGCCTATACGCGCCGCTCGCACGTGACCGGGCAGCTTGTGCCCGTGCAGGGCATGGCCACCGTGCTTGCGCCCGCGACCGGCGTGGTTACCCGCGTGGACGTGCCGGAGGGCGGACGGGTCGAAGCCGGCCAGACGATCGCCATCTTGACCGTTCCGCGTGCGACCGTTTCCGGAGGCGACACGGTCAGCGCGCTGCGTGAAAGGCTTGAGCGCCGGGCGGACGGCCTGACTTCGTCGCAGTCCGCGCAGCAGCAGCTGCTGGACGTGCAGTCGACGGGCCTGGACTCGCAGTTGGCGACGGCGCGTCGCGAACTGGCGCAGATCGAGGCCGAAGTCGAGACGCGCCAGGAGCAGGTCAGGCTGGCCCGGGAAACGCTCGGGCGCCTGCAGGAGCTGCGCGGTAGCCAATACGTCAGTGAGCTGCAGCTGCGCGAGCAGGAATCCTTCGCACTGGCACAGGTCAGCGAAGTGCAGATCCTGCAGCGGCAGGCCATCACCACCCGCCGCCTGATCGCCCAGTTGCAGCAGGCGAGCCGGGAGCTGCCGGGCCAGCGCCAGGCGAGCCAGGCCGGGTTCCAGCGCGACCTCGCGCTGCTGGAGCAGGAACAGGTTGAACTGGAAGCCCGGGGCGAGCTGGTGATCACCGCACCGGTGGCCGGCATCATTGCCACCCAGCTTCTCAAACCCGGCCAGGCCGTGCAGGCCGGCCAGCCGCTGATGAGTCTGCTGCCGGGCGACGGCACGCTGGAGGCGGAGCTGCTGGTGCCCAGTCACGCCATCGGATTCATTGACCCCGGCGACAGGGTGCTGCTGCGCTACCAGGCGTATCCGTACCAGAAGTTCGGCCACCACAAGGGACGCGTCGCGCGTATCAGTCGCAGCACGCTGAATGCTACGCCCCAGGCGACCACGTCCGATAGTGGCGCGACGGAGTCCTTCTATCGGGTCAGCGTGGAGTTGGACCGGCAATCCGTCACCGCGTACGGCCGCTCGGAACCGCTGAAGCCAGGGATGGTGCTGGACGCGGCCGTGCTGGGCGAGCGCCGCACCCTGATCGAATGGGTGCTCGAACCGCTGTACTCGATCAAAGGAACTGTGTTCGACCGATGACTGCAGCATTGGACGAAAGCAGAAAGCTGCCGGAGGCTGTTCCGGACCCAGCGCGCAGGGGTTCTGCGCAACATTCAAGGAGACAAGAGATGCGTGAGCTTAATGGTGTAGAGATGGATCAGGTCGACGGCGGTATGAGCGACTTCACCACTGGCGGCATTGCTGTGATTGGCCTCGGCTTCATGGGCGGTCCGCTCACGGGTGCTTTCGGCCTGCTGGTCGGCGGCTCAATGCTGATCGTCGGGCACTACCAGCAGTAGTCAATTTGCTGATTGGCGTAGTCTGCCCATGTGGGCAGGCTACGCTTTCTTAGAGAAAAATAGAGAGAGGCTATGTACTGGGATTCCGATAAGAGCTTTCCTGCCGCAGGAAATCGCTGGTGTGCGTGGCGCCCTCCGTTCGGCCGCAAGATCGAGGGTGAATCGGCCGTGCGCCGCGCGACTTGGCAGTGGCATCCGATGGATCCGCTGTTAATATCGATCCCTGGCGCAGATAGACTGCTGCCTCCAATTTGTTTTTCAGAGATCGCGCCAGCACTTCACGGCCGAATGCTCAGGCAATATCGAATACTGTTGCTTCTGGCCACCTCCATGGCGGTCGGTTTTGCTGTCACGGGCAGCTTGACCAAGGATTACTTCTTTTTTAAAGCGTGTGCTGCAATTTTTCTATTGGTCGGACTTGTCGGATTACAGTACATATTAATTTTCCGAGTCAAGAATAATCTTGTAAAATACGCGCGATTCTGCTCCTGGTGCTATCTGCAATCACAAACACCAACCATCGCAATCGCCTCATTAATTCTGATAGCGGGCGGAGTGCAGTACTACGCGCAATTGCAGGCAGGAAGTCTGTTTGATCTGGTTGAGAGTGTCGGCCTGGTCTTTGAGCTCGCTAGGGCAGAGCCGTGGCGGTATTTGATTGGACCATTAATGCACGCTGGGCCTGCACATTGGATGGGAAATTTTCTGTTGCTTCTGATCGTGGCTGGGCTGTCTTTTCCTATCGGTCGTCCGCTGGGGCTGTGGATGGTCTTCCTTGCAGGTGTATTTGCGCCTGCCTTTTCCCTGGCTTTCCTGCCTCATTGGGTCCGATCAGACGCGTTTCTCGGCGTATCCGGTGGTGTATTCGCGATGTATGGCTGGATTGTAGGTGTGGCATACAAAAATAGGCGCAGGTTTCCTTGTGGGTTTTCGCTTGTTCTTGGCTATTTTGCTGTGGCGATGACACTTATATCCTCCCTTCTTGATCCTCGAGCGAGCTGGTTCGTTCATTCACTCGGATTGGTCATCGGTTTGGCAATCGGACTGTTGAATATCGGTATAAAGCTTGATTTTAGTGTAGGAACTGCGCGCGCTGATAAATCAACCTAATTAACTCCGAACCTCCGCCGTGAAAATTGCTCGCCAAGAGCGGTGCCAGAGATGCCAGAGACCGTTTTGTATTAATAAAGCTGAACGAAGGGGTGGGCGTGCAAGACTTTGGCAGTCTGGATAAGAGAAATGCGTGGGTTCGCAAAATAGGGCTCTGCCTTATCGCATTCGCATCGTGGGGCTTGGTATTCAGGGGTCTTATCGATCAAGCATTCGATTGGCGGGCCGGACTGGTTTCCGTGGTCACGGCCCTGGTATCCATCGCTCTCCTTTTTTTACTTGATCGTATAAAGATTAAAGGTTTCGTCGTTTTCTGTGGTGTCAGCAGCATGCTTTCCTTTGCTGCGCTGATGGCGGGCTAAGATAGTAGGCTTATTTTATTTTCTTTGGTTATTACGTCCGTTAGCGGAGTCGTCGCGTTTGTGCTTGGTGGCAAGGTCGACAGGGATACTGAGGAGAAAACTATCCGCATCAGAAAGTTCTGGTAGTCGGAGGTACTCGCTGTGGGACTCGTTCAGGCTCCAGTCAAGCTTCCGCGCGTGGCTCGATATTGTGCGGATATGAAGAGATGAAACACCGGTCTGTGATCCAATCAGAGGCCGCCGAGTGCGGCCTCGCCTCCATCGCGATGGTTGCCGACGCGCACGGCTTGCGCATCGGCTTGCCCGAGTTGCGCCAGCGTTTCCCACTTTCTCTCAAGGGTGCAAAGCTCAACCAGTTGATCCACGTCGCGCAGCAGCTTGGATTCGGCACGCGGCCGCTGCGGCTGGATATGGAGGATCTGGACAAGCTCAGGCTGCCGTGTGTCCTGCATTGGGACCTGAACCACTTCGTCGTGCTGGCGAAGGTCGGGAAAGGCAAGGTCACGATTCTCGACCCGGCCATCGGCAAGCGCACGATGACCTTTGCGCAGGTATCCGACCACTTCACCGGCGTGGCGCTTGAGCTGACGCCGACGGCGGACTTTAAGCCCCGCAGGGCGGCACCTTCGATCAGTGTCCGCCAATTGACC
>NZ_LDIG01000008.1 GCF_015845845.1 Paenibacillus dendritiformis | reverse complement strand
CATCTTCCCAGCCCGACCCAAGGAGTTTTTTTTAAGCTTTTCTCATTATGCTCGGCCTTCCCTTTTTCAAACGCACGAATCGCTGCTTCGAGGTGCGGATTTTCCGCAATCAGAGATGTCCTAACTTTGTCCTCCGATAGCTGGACCAAACCCGCCTTAACCGCGGCACTATCGATTAACGTTTCGGCATCCTGATCGCCGCCTAGCGCCAACTGTTCTCGCTGCTTCCTAGCTGCGTTCTCAGCTAGCGCCTGGAGATCCCTTGGAGTTCTAACATAATTTCCGTCCTGAATTCGACTGACCACCCAGCTCCAAGTGTCCGGCTTGCGAGAACCTGGATCAATTTGCTGAGGAAAAATAGAGAAAAATGCCGCCTGCCTCAGCTCTTCGTCTTTCGTATCATCCCGAGAGAAACCATATTTATCGCGTACGGGCTCGTTAAAAGCAAACCGCTCCATCAACATGAGAAGTAGCTTCTCGGAATCCCAAATTATAGGAGGAGATGTCCTGTCATTAACATGCGTCAGCTCCCGGAAACCTCCGTCAGTACTGACAAGATCAAAAAGATCGGTTCTAAAGAATAGTTTGACACGAATCGGAGCCCGTCCCATGAAATCCTTGTAAGCCAGCAGTAGCGCGCGGAGCGCGGACTTCTCTAACTCATAGTCTTCCTGGAACGCCGCATCAAGCCTGTCGACTAGAACCCAGCACCTAACTCCCTTCTCGTTGAAAGCAGCTTCGATCTTTTCGAGCATGCCGGGAAAATCTACAACGCGCTCATCACGAAGCCAAAACTCCGGCGGCTGATCTGGAAATTCAGCCGCTATTCCAGACTCGCTGAGAGTAAAGCTTTTAGGGTGAATGAATCTGAGAAGCGACCACAATGCTTTTTTAAAGAGACTAGTCGACCGGAACCTGACCCCTTGCTCTTCGGAGTACTTAATTGCACTCACAGTTAATTCTGTCGCCCCCAGCCCCTCAAGAGCATCGATAAAAAAGTTAATAAGGTAGACTTTCCAAGCATTGACTAACGCCGGCTCCGTATACCCACCTTCACGCAAGGTATCAAAAGCCCTCTTAAACGCGGGCTCTCCGCTATGCTCTGTCGCTACCACGAAATTAACATCACGCAGGCTCGGATAAGTTTGCTGATGCTCCGCAACCATTTTCAAAATCGCCGACTTTCCGCTCCCCTTCACCCCGCGGATGATGTCGTACCGATCACCGACGAAGTCGACTACAGCCCCAGTCGAAACGAAATAGTCAGCTAAGTGCTGATCGTTCTCTGCAACCGAGCTCCCCAGATTCAAACTCTCGAGTATTTCCGCGTTCTTCAATGACCGCCCCCTTTTTTGGCTTGCCTCTTCTTAGATCACATATTCCTCCGATACTCACCACCCACATCATAAAGCGCATGGCTGATCTGCCCCAGACTGTGCGTCTTCACCGCCTCCACCAGCGCCTCGAACACGTTGCGCCTCTCCCGCGCAGTCTTCTGAAGATACCCCAACCCATGCCCGTTGCCACGCTCGGTGGCGGCGGCGGCGTCATCCTCCACCACGTGCCCGTGCTCGGTCTCCCCTTCCGGCGCCAGCGCGTTCCGGTTCTGCTGCCACAGGCCGACGTTCTCGATCTGCTGGCCCTTCTCGCTTTCGGTTGAGCGGATCAGTTCGATCTCGGTGGCGACTTCGCTTTCGCCGTCCTTGCCCAGGAAGGTGTTCACGCCCACCAGGGGCAGGCTGCCGTCGTGCTTCTTGTGTTCGTAGTACAGGCTCTCTTCCTGGATCTTGCCGCGCTGGTACATGGTGTCCATGGCACCGAGCACGCCGCCGCGCTCGCTGATGGCTTCGAACTCCTTGTAGACGGCTTCTTCGACGATGTCGGTGAGGTAGTCGACGGCGAAGCTGCCCTGCCAGGGGTTCTCGATGAAGTTGAGGCCCATTTCCTTGTTGATGATCATCTGGATGGCGACGGCGCGGCGCACGCTCTCTTCGGTGGGCGTGGTGATGGCTTCGTCGTAGGCGTTGGTGTGCAGGGAGTTGGCGTTGTCGAACAGGGCGTAGAGGGCCTGCAGGGTGGTGCGGATGTCGTTGA
>NZ_LDIG01000007.1 GCF_015845845.1 Paenibacillus dendritiformis | reverse complement strand
ACATGCTCAAGCTCAACCACCTCGTCGACGACAAGATGCATGCGCGCTCGACCGGCCCGTACTCGCTCGTCACCCAGCAGCCGCTGGGCGGCAAGGCGCAGTTCGGCGGCCAGCGCTTCGGCGAGATGGAGGTCTGGGCGCTGGAAGCCTATGGCGCGGCGTACACCCTGCAGGAGATGCTGACCGTGAAGTCGGACGACG
>NZ_LDIG01000006.1 GCF_015845845.1 Paenibacillus dendritiformis | reverse complement strand
ACTCCAACGCGACAGAGTTCCTCAGACGGGAGAAGAACCTTTTTTGTTCCTGCTGCGGTCTGTCAACAGCCATTCTTTCATCGCCATGGCGGCATCAGCCTAACTTCATTGCGTGCAACAGATGGTGCGGCCGCACCGGCAGGGGGGGATGGCTTAACCGCTGCCGCTGCATGTCTTCACAGCCCATCCACGTACTCCAACGCCAGCTGAAGGCGGCTCATGGCGCTGGCATAAAGGCCGCTATATTCGTAGACCCCACACGAAGGAGGATTGCCATGTTCGAGACCAAGAAGCAGCTGGCGAAGGGGTGTGCGCTCGGCGTGGCGATCGTCGCCACCCTCGGCCTTTCCGCATGCGCCACCTATGACGCCGAGTTTGCAGGGATCAATTCGCGCCTCGATCAGCTCGATACGCGGGTGCAGAGCGCGGCCCAGAGCGCCGAATCCGCCAGTCAGTCCGCGCAGCAGGCCAACCAGCGGCTGGATCAGATGGAAAGCCGCGTCCAGCAGCTGGAAACGGCGCCGCGCCGCGTGCCGCGCGGCTAGTCTTTCCTGAGCCGGGATCCGGTGGCCCTTGCTGGTCACCGGTCTCCCTGGCCTTCCACCCAGT
>NZ_LDIG01000005.1 GCF_015845845.1 Paenibacillus dendritiformis | reverse complement strand
TGGAACAGCTTGATGCCGTTGCTGTCGTAGCCCGTGGCATCGAGGTTGGAGCCGCGGCTGGAGATGAAGACGGCGTCTCCGCCGGTGCTGCTCTCGATCCAGACGCCCGGCACGTAGCGCAGCGCGTCGGCCATGTTGGTCACGGAGCGCTGGCGGAAGGTGTCGCCGTCGACGACGGTGACGCCGCCGGGCGTCAGCGAGCGCTCGGCCTCCATCGGCTGGCGCTCGCCATGCACTTCGATGGCGTCAAGGGTGGTGGCCTGCAGGGCGGCATCGCCGCCCAGGGCTGCGTCCGCAACCGCGGACAGGGGGAAGGACAGGGCGGCCAGCGCGGCCGCCGACAGGCACGACGAACGCATCGTCGCGCGCGATGGAATGGACATGGGGACTCCAATGCACAAGCGGCGGCG
>NZ_LDIG01000004.1 GCF_015845845.1 Paenibacillus dendritiformis | reverse complement strand
ACCGAGTAGCAGCGGGAGCAGACCCGGTTAGCGCTCTCCAGCAGCACGGATCAAGCGACCGTATGCTTCGAGCTGAAGGCGGTATTGCGTTATCCAAAGCGACATGGCGTACAGCACGACGATAAGGATTCCGAAAATCATTGATGGAAGGGACAAAGAACCCGTTGCACGGATTTGCACGAACACGCCGACTAGAACAGGTAGCAACCCAAGCTTATCCACCGCACCAAAGACCAGGGCGTAGCGAGAACGAAGTGAATCCAGACGAGCCTCTACATATGACAAGCGAGCCTCCCGCACAGCCCCGGGGACTGACCCAAGCCATACGAGCACCTCTTCTCGGTCCGCAAAGTATTGATCAAGTTCGACTGCAAACTTTCGTCGTGCGTCAATGAAGTCGGGGACCGTGTCACGCAACTGCCGGTAAGAAAAAACGCCAAGGGCGCCAGCTTGGAGACATAGACCTGTCAGCGCTGACGCTAATCGGAATTCTGGGGAGAAAGTGGCCCCGAAGGGCAGCAGCGAGATGACGAAGCCCGTCGCTATTACCAGAAGTAACCAGGAATCTCGTTTCAGGCCCTGATTGGTTCGTGGAGACAACTTGCGCTCAAATCTCTCGAGGCTCTTAAAGAAGTCGTTCCCGGCATACAAATTATCCTGCTCGGTGCTCTTCCCCATCTATCCTCCAAATGCAGCGGCGCATAGATCCTGGAGCGACTTCCGCCCAGGCAGCTCGGTGGCAGTCATTTGCAAGTAGGCCAATCCTATTCTTGCGTTTGGCGCAACGGCAGCGCAGAGTACTCCAATCGCGGGGGGCGATGTAGTTCAGGGGGAGGCGGATGGGGAGCCTTACGATTTGGCTGGATTGCAGCTTTTTCACCAACGACGTCATTGCGCGGGCGGCGCATCGATACTCCGGACGGTATGAGACCGTCCTTTACACGAAAAACGGAAGGATCGGCGTGCAGCTGAGCTCTCGGACTGGAGGGAAGTTGCCGGACGATCTTGAAGCCCGCTTCCATGAAGATGCGCTGGACGAGCGGTTGCGCGCTTCCATCAGAAAGGAAACGCAGGATCTCCACGCAGAATTGATCCGCGCAGCGCTCCGCGAAGCGCAGCCTCGGACAGCGGATCTCGACCGGTGAGGTTTCGGCCGCCCGCCGCGTTTGTGGGGAGCAGCGAAGGCTATCGCCTCCTCCCACTTCGCTTTCGGCGCTTGCCATGGGACCGCCAGCGCGTCTTCGTGTCTTCCCTAGCTGGGGACTGGCTGCTGATGCAGCGCGAGGCGTTCGAACGATTCGTGCGCCACGAGCTCGAAGCGAACGACCCGTTACTCGCCGACCTTCAGGCACGTCACCTTGCCATTGTAGACCTTCAACGCAGCTCGCTGGCATCGCTCCTTAGCCAGTACCGCACACGCAAATCCTACCTGTTAGGAGGTCCCGCCCTCCACATCTTCGTCGTTTCCCTCAGGTGTCACCACACCTGCAACTACTGCCAGGTGTCGAGGCAGCAAACGTCGGCTAGCAACTTCGACATGTCGGCCGTTGTGACGGAGCAGGCGGTTGAGCGACTATTTGAGTGGCCGTCGCCGGAACTTACAATCGAGTTCCAAGGCGGGGAACCTCTCCTCAACTTTGATGAGGTCCGGGCCATTACAGAACGGATAGTCACACGCAACGCGGCCGAGAAGCGTGCCCTGAGGTTTGTTTTGGCTTCCACCCTCCACGATCTGACAGATGAGCATCTGGAGTTTTTCCAGGAACACAGATTCAAGCTGTCAACTTCGCTGGATGGACCGGAGTGGCTTCACAACGCCAATCGCCCACGTCCAGAGCGCGACAGCTACCGACGGACCTTGGAGGGCATGGAACGAGGCTGGGCTGCGCTTGGAGAGGATGCCGTCTCGGCGTTAACCACCTTGACCAGACGGAGCCTTGAGGTTCCAGAGGCCATCATTGACGAGTATCGAAAGCTCGGCCTTCATTCGATTTCCCTGCGTCCTTTGAGTCCTTACGGCTTTGCAGCCCGAACGAAGAGTCGGAACGGGTATTCCACCGAAGATTATCTGGCGTTCTACGCCAAAGCCCTGGATCACCTGATCGCTGTGAATCGTGATGGATACAGCATGGATGAGACCTTCGCCAGCCTGTTGCTGTCACAGCTGCATGGCCCATTCGGGCACGGTTACGTGGATCTACGTTCGCCGACGGGGGCCGGATTCGGTGCAGTGATCTACGACTATGATGGTCAGGTCTACCCATCTGACGAGGCACGCATGCTGGCGGCCATGGGTGACAGTTCCTTCTCGCTGGGCACCATTGACCAGCCCGTCAGCGAGTGGCTCGCATCTCCGACCATGCGGCGCCTGATGTCTGCAGGCGTAGCCGAGGCCCTCCCAACCTGTAGTGACTGCGCGTACGTGCCGATGTGCGGCGCTGACCCTATCGAACACTATTCCCGCCAAGGCGACGAAATTGGGCATCGCCCCACTAGCGACTTCTGCCGGCGCCAGATGGGGATGTTCGACATGCTGCTTCGGCGCTACGAAATGGGCACGCGAGAGGATCGTCAGGTGCTCGACAGGTGGGCACTGGGAGCGGACGCATCTCCCATCGGAGAGTCACTCAATGCTGCCGCTTGAGACGAAAGCCACCATCTCAGGCTTGCCGAACCCCTTGTTGATGAAGGTGGCGGGCTTGGAGGAATTTTCCACAGGTGGTTATCCGTTAGAGCGAATGGCGCTCGACTTGCGGTCCTTGCCCCATGAGGCAAGGACACCGGAACTGATGGCCCGCCCGTGGGGCGCATTTCTCGAACAATCTGCCGAGATGCCCGGGACCAGATGGGTCCCGCCTGGACGCGCTGTCGTCCAGTTGCTTGGCGATCCTTCCATAGCCAGCCCAGGGGATGTCATTGAGCTGGATCCATTTCGACAACGGGTGGCAATCCGTTATCGCCGAGGGGACAACGGAAACGTCCTTTTCGCTACGGAACGATGCAACAGCTTTTGCCTTATGTGCTCACAGCCACCGCGGGAGATCGAGGACAACTGGCGGATCCAGCATCTCTGTGACCTGGTTGAGCTCATCGACAAGTCTGAGCCATCTTTGGCAATAAGCGGCGGCGAACCCACGCTCCTGGGCAGCGGCCTGGCGAATGTAGTCGCCAAATGCGCCGATGTGCTATCCCGGACTCACCTTCACGTGCTTTCCAATGGCCGTTTACTCCGCGATCCCGCTTTGACAAACCTGTTCGAAGACATCCATCCGAACCTGACATGGGGAATTCCGCTCTACGGCGACCACTATGCCCTTCACGATTACGTAGTCCAAAGCGAAGGCGCGTTTGCCCAGACCCTTCGCGGGCTTTACGCCCTCGAAGCCGCAAAGCAACGCGTGGAAATACGCGTTGTTCTGGTGAAGCCCTCTTTCGAGCGGCTCGAGCAGCTCACCCGCTTCATTCTTCGCAACTTGCCGTTCGTCGAGCATGTGGCGCTGATGGGGATCGAACCGATCGGATTTGCCAAAGCCCACCACCGTGTTCTTTGGGCAGACCCCGCCGATTACGCGGAAGTACTCACCGCGTCTGTGCAGTCCTTCTGCCGACACGGCTTGGCTGTTTCACTCTACAACCTGCCGCTCTGCACCATTCCGAGATCGCTCTGGCCATACGCACAACGGAGCATCTCCAACTGGAAAAACGACTACCTGGATGTTTGCGAAGGCTGCACGGCCCGAACTCAGTGCGGTGGCTTCTTCTCCTGGGTCACACCCAAATGGACGAGCCGCGCCACCCACCCCATACATCTCGACGTGGAGGCTGCAAGATGTCCAATCCACTGATCATCGCCAGCGGAGCGGTCGCGGCCCTCAGTATCGAGCCGCCTCAGACACCTACGAACCTGCTCGAGCTGGCAGCTGCCGACAGCAAGTATTCCACCGTACTGAGCTCTTCTCTCAATGAAGGCTTGCACAACCTCTACGCAGGCCACCGTTCGCACCGCAGCCACAGCTCCCACCGCTCTCATAGTTCACATCGCTCGCACTCGTCCGGATCGGGCAGCTCCTACCGTTCTTACAGCCCACCTCCGGCCCCATATGTCCCGCCGCCGCCTCCACAGTCACCTCCTCCGGCTGAGGTTCCGCGGCCTTCGCACTCATCACCACCTGCATCAGGTACGAATGGCCAGCCCGGTCAACAGACCCTCTCCCCAAGCCGCGCCGACGCAGACCTGCAAATGCTCATCATGCGGGTGCAGGCCGCCCTCTTTTCCCGCAGCTACAACCCCGGATCCATAGATGGCGTCATGGGACCCGGCACGCAAGCAGCATTGAGATCATTTCAGCGGGATCACGGGCTGGCTGTGACGGGCTCTATGACGACAGAGACGCTCACGGCTCTTGGAGTACGTCTCTGAGGCTTCAGCGCCGCTCTCCACCCCCCTTTATCCCACTGGGCTTTAACTGCGCAGATGGACCTCGACCGGAAGTGATGGTTAGCGCCTATCGAAGCTCCAGTCGGAGTCGTCAGCAATCTTCAAACGAAGCAGGGCTCATTCGGCTCTTCGGGCCAGTCAGCTCGGGCGCCGCGCGCACATGTGGATCTACTAGCCTTGGAGCCGCCGGCTTCCTCCTGAGTCAACATTCAAGCGGTCTCCAAAAGACCGCCATTCTTGCCCGGGCGGGTCAGTTTTACGTCGGCGCTGACAGTTGGTGTCGAGGCGTCGGGGCCGAAGCCGGCGTTGTCGACCACGTTGCCGGGTGGATCCATGCGCAGCACCAGGATCGCGTCCTCCAGTTCGTCGGCATCCAGCAGGCCGCGCGCGTGGTGTTCCAGGCGCCAACCCGGCGGTACGAACGCCTGCGGCGTCGCTGCACGTTCGGTGAGGCCGGGGTAGGCGACGTCGGGGAACTCGAAGGTTTGCGCGAACGCCGGGGCGAGGCTGCATGCGATGAGAAGCAGGAGCGCGGCGGGCTAGTGGGGCATGTAGCCTCTGGTCCGGGTGAAAGGGGCGGGATTCGGTAAGCGGGCTGTGTGCTTCAGAACAAGCTGCGCTGTCCGCCTTCGACAGGTGCGGGGCCGGCCGGGGCCGTTGGGGCGGCGGGCGCACCGAGCCGCCACCCGAGCCCGGACCACCGCCCTGCATGCCGCGCCAGCGCTTCCGTGAAGACGTCCGCACTCCCCGCCACCTGCAGCACGCCCCGCGCCCGGGTCATCCCGGTATAGACCAGCTCCCGCGACAGCACGCGGTTGAAGCGCTCCGGCAGCACCAGCCACACCTCATCGAACTCACTCCCCTGCGCCTTGTGCACGGTCATGGCGAACGCGCTGTCGTGCGCAGGCAGCGCGGCGGGATGGAACGGCCGCGGGCTGTTTGGGTCGTCGCCAGGAAACCACGCCATCAACGTACCGTTGTCATCCCGCAGGCAAATACCGAT
>NZ_LDIG01000003.1 GCF_015845845.1 Paenibacillus dendritiformis | reverse complement strand
TATTAGCAGTATGGGAAGTTGGCACATCAAGTAAACGCTCGCTATTTTCATGCTAGGTTTGCGAGTGAGAGCTCATGAATGTTTATTGGGTTCAGGCCTGCTCCTACTAACATTGATTCATTTAGTCGCGCCGAAGCTCATGAAGCGCAATCTGCAATCCTTTTTTGTGTTTAATGTGTTGGAAATGCTAAGGTATGAGATGGTATTTGATGCCAAGAACGCGTCGAATATTGTGGTGATGTTTGCTAATTTAATGAGAT
>NZ_LDIG01000002.1 GCF_015845845.1 Paenibacillus dendritiformis | reverse complement strand
GCCGCCGCAGGAGGCGCGCGTCATTGCGCATCCTCCGCGCGCCAGGCCGCGCCATTCGGGTATTCGTACCGGTCCAGCGACGCGTCACGCATCCGGATACTGAAACCGGGCATCAACGGCACTACGTAACAGCCATTGCGGATCACGCAGGGGTCCTCGAAATGCTCGTGCAGGTGGTCCACGTACTCGATCGCGCGGTTCTCGAGCGTCGCCGACAGCATGA
>NZ_LDIG01000001.1 GCF_015845845.1 Paenibacillus dendritiformis | reverse complement strand
ACTGGCTTTACAGGAGCTTTGGACAACGCCTCACATTTACGCAGATCTGTTTCTCCGGGAGTGGATTGGGTGGGCTATTCGTTCCCAACTTCCACCCATGGTAAGTTTGGCGAGAACGATTAGGCAGCACGAAGAAGGGATCCTTCGGTGGTTCCATAGTAAGATGACGAACGGCTTGTTGGAAGGCATTAATGGTCTGGTTCAAGCAGC